>JACKIG010000007.1 GCA_020638595.1 Rhodospirillaceae bacterium
CGCGAATTCAAGACCGATTCCGGCCCTTTGATATCGCAATGCAGCATAGCTGAAGTACGGCAATTGCAATGCAACGTCCAGCCCGTTTTGCACTGCGGGAATCCCGGTGGCGGCGCGCGGCGACACGCCGCGGCGGGGCGTAGGGAAGACAGCTCGCCATGGCGCCAGCCGTTGCCACCATGCCGGACAGGCGCCTCGAATATTTCATATTGCAACCGCATTTCCCCGCGAGCCTGTTCGTGATGTAATGCCAGTCGTGCTTGACACCATTCACCCGCAAATGCCGTCGAATTCACTTCAGCGATCACGCCGCACGGGCCGCGCTCTTCTACGAATGCTGGCGCGCTGTGCCTTGCTGGCCTGTGTAACGCTCGCGGCGGGCGGTCCCGCATTGCCGCAGGAGCTGATCTTCTTCCGGATGGGCACCGGCACCACCGGCGGCACCTACTTTCCCATCGGTGGTATCATCGCCAGTGCGATCTCCGGTCCGCCGGGATCGCCGCCCTGCGAGTTGGGCGGCAGTTGCGGCGTGCCCGGGCTGATCGCCGTGGCCCAGGCCAGCAGCGGCTCGGTGGAGAATGTCCGCAACCTGGCGGCCGGCTCCATCGAACTGGGCCTGTCGCAGTCGGACGTCGCCTTCTACGCCTTCACCGGCACCGGTGTGTTTGCCGATACCGGCCCGATGTTGTCACTGCGCGGCATCGCCAGTCTCTATGTCGAACAGGTTCACCTTGTGGTGCGCGCCGACAGCGACGTGCAGTCCATCGACGACCTGGCGGGACACAGCGTCTCGATCGGCGAGGAAGGATCGGGGATCCTGGTGGCCTCGCGCCTGATTCTCGACGCCTATGGGTTGTCGGAAGCGGACATCGAGCCGGCCTATCTGGATCCGGAGGTCTCGGCCGACCGCATCGAGGCCGGGGAATTGGACGCCATGATCGCCGTGGCCGGTGCCCCGATGCTGGCGATCGCCGACCTGGCGAGGCGCGTCCCCATCCGCCTGATTCCCATCAATGGCGAAGGCGCGCAGCTGCTGCTGCAGGAACAGCCGTTCTTCGCAGAGGCGGAGCTGGAAGAGGGCACCTATGACGGCGTCGGCGAAGTGCCGACCATCGGCGTCAGTGCCGTGCTTTTGGGTGTCGAGAGCCTTGACGCCGACATCGTCTACGGCATCACGAAAGCTCTCTGGCATCCGTCCACCGAGGCGCTGCTGACCAACGCCCATCCGCGCGGCCGCGAGATCCGGGTGGAGAACGCCCTGAACGGCCTGGCGGTGCCGCTGCATCCCGGGGCCATCCGCTATTACAGCGAGATCAACCTGTTCGGGCCGACGGAACCGCAATAGCGGCCGCCGCGGGCGACGACGGACGCTATTGCGCTGAACCTGGCCGACCGCTGTGCGGTCAGGCGGTGAACTGGTCGAACGCCTCCAGCGCCTGGGCGCCGTAGACGAAGGACGGCCCGCCGCCCATGTAGACCGACATCGCCACGGTTTCGATCATCTCCTCCCGTGACGCGCCGGCGTCGACGGCGGATTTCACATGGAAGCCGATGCAGCCGTCGCAACGCACCGCAATGGCGATGGCCACGGCGATCAGCTCTTTGGTCTTGGTGTCGAGCGCCCCGCTCGCCGTCGACGCGCGTGCCAGCGCGGTGAACCCCTTGGCCATATCCGGGGCGCCCTTGCGCACCTCGGCCATCGCCTTCGACAGGGTTTGGGTCAGCTCTTTCCAGTCCTTGTGCATGGGATCCTCGATCATCAGTGCGTCAGGCCGGACATAGCGCTTTTGCAGGCACGGCTGCCAGGGGGCGGACGGCATGGCCGACGAAAAAGGAAAGGGGCGCGCCGGATGGCGGCCCCTCTCGCAGGGATGGCGAATGGATGGCGGGATGTCAGCGCGGTTCGCTGGCGAGTCCCTTGTAGGTCGCATAGCAGGCGAGCAACAGCACCACGGTGAACGGGAAGCCCGTGGACACCGCCATCGCCTGCAGGGCGCCGAGGCCGCCACCGAGCAGCAGCGCGATGGCCACCAGGCCTTCGAAGGTGCACCAGAACACCCGCTGCGGCACCGGCGCGTCGACCTTGCCGCCTGCCGTGATCGTGTCGATCACCAGCGAGCCGCTGTCGGACGACGTGACGAAGAACACGATCACCAGGACGATGCCGATGATCGAGCTGACGGCCGTCAGCGGCAGATGTTCCAGCATCGCGAACAGCTTCAGTTCCAGATCCGCGTCCGCCACGGCCTGGTAGCCGTCGTTGACGATCTGGTCGATGGCGGTGCCGCCGAACACGGTCATCCAGAAGACGCAGACCACGGTCGGGATCAGCAGCACGCAGATGATGAATTCGCGCACCGTGCGGCCGCGCGACACGCGGGCGATGAACATGCCGACGAACGGCGACCAGGAGATCCACCACGCCCAGTAGAACGCGGTCCAGCCCTGCGAGAAGTTGGCGTCCTCGCGGCCGACGGGGTTCGACAGCGGGATCAGGTTTTCCGCATAGGCGCCCAGGCCCGAGACGAAGCCGCCCAGCAGTTCCAGCGTCGGTCCGGCGAAGACGACGAACAGCAGCAGGGCCAATGCCAGCACCATGTTGATTTCCGACAGGCGCTTCACCCCCGCATCCAGACCCGCCAGCACCGAGATGAGGGCGATGGCGGTGATGCCGACAATCAGTAGGATCTTTGAGGTGTCGGTCACCGACCAGCCGAACAGGAAGTCGAGACCGGCATTGGCCTGCTCGGCGCCGAAGCCGAGCGAGGTCGCAAGGCCGAACAGCGTGGCGAACACCGCCAGGGTGTCGATGATATGGCCTGTCCAGCCCCACACGCGCTCACCGAAGATCGGATAGAAGATGGAGCGGATGGTCAGCGGCAGGCCCTTGTTGTAGCTGAACAGTGCCAATGCCAGCGCGACCACGGCGTAGATCGCCCAGGGATGCAGTCCCCAGTGGAAGATCGTCGCCGCCATACCCAGCCGGGCCGCGGCCTCGGCGTCGCCGGCCGCCGCCCCCAGCGGCGCCCAGTCGGTGCGCACGCCGCCCTCGACCGCGGTGCCGCCCAGGGACGAGCTGAAATGCGAGATCGGCTCGGCCACGCCGAAGAACATCAGGCCGATGCCCATGCCGGCCGCGAACAGCATCGCGAACCAGCCCGAGTAGGAATAGTCCGGCTTGGCATTGGTGCCGCCCAGCCGGACCTTGCCCAGAGGCGAGACCACCAGCACCAGGCAGAACAGGACGAAGACGTTGGCGGCGCTGAGGAAGAACCAGTCGAGCGTCGATGTCAGCCAGACCCGCAGATGGTTGAACAGCGGCTCGACTTCGTCATGCCAGGCCAGAGTGGCGAGGACGAAGGCGACGATGGTCAGGCCGGAGATGAGGAAAACCGGATTGTGGATGTCGAGGCCGAAGGGCCCAACACGCGCCTGAATATTGTCCCGGCCAATCTCGTAGTCGGTTTCGATGGGGTTGGTCAGCCCGTCCGGGCCGTCTTTGAGGATATCGGTCACGTCTTGTCTCCCTGTACTTCAAATCGGTTGCCGAAGGACCGCGTTGCGCCTAGCGGACAACGAACACCGATATCTTGGCGTGCATGGCGAGGTGGCCGGCATTGGACGCGAAAAGATGATCCGCCAGGCCCGGCACGTGGCTGGCCATGACCACAAGGTCGGCCTGCGTTTCGTCGATGGCCTTCATCAGCGTCTGGTCGAGGTCAACGGCCGGGTCGTGGCTGGTGTAGGCGACCATGTCGGGCCGCAGGCCGTGCTTGAGGCCCTGGGCCTGGGCGAACCTGTCCAGCTTGGCCTGGAATTCTTCGGGATTGTGGGCGACGGCCCCGGGCGTGGTGGCGGTGACGCCGACATAGGTGAGCGGGATGCCGTAGTGCTTGGCGAGATCGGCGGCCGTGGTCAGTGCCCTGTCCAACCGGTCGGCATGCGCCAAGTCCACAGGGACCATGATGTGTTTGTACATGATGCGATTGCTCCTTGGGTCGGGTTTCCGGGCGGCGGTGGTTCCTTCTTTCGTGGCGCGGCAAGCGGCGCCGGCGGCGGGATGGCGGCAAGTGGCAGCGGAAAGACAATGCCGGAGGTCCGTCGGCCTACGGCTGCGCGCTCGCCACCAGAATGCGATGACGCAAGTCTAGTCGATCCTGCCGCAATCGTAAGAGGCCGTACTGTCGTGGGTGCGACCCTTGACCGCAGGATTGCGGCCTATGGCCGTTCCAGGGTCCAGGGTTCGGCCACTGCCGCATGCCGCCAGGTCTTCATGGCGGCAAGCTCCTCGATCGCCGTGCAGTAGGCCTGCGACACCGGGTCGAGCGTCACGCCGTAGGTGTGGAACCGGGTGACGACTGGCGCATACATGGCGTCGGCGAGCGTGAACCCGCCGAGCAGGAAGGGGCCGTCGGCGCCGAAGCGACGCCGGCAGTCGCACCAGATCTCGGTGACGCGCCGGACGTCGGCCAGCGCGTCCGGCGTCTTGCCTTCGCCGTGGCGCATGCGCTTCAAGTCCATCGGCATATCGCGGCGCAAGGGGGCGAAGCCCGCATGCATTTCCGCCGCCACGGCGCGGGCGACGGCCCGTGCCTCCCATTCCTCCGGCAGCAGGCCGGCGGCGGGGAAGCGTTCGGCCAGGACCTCGAGGATCGCCAGGCTCTCCCACACCACGACGCCGTCGATGTGCAGGGCCGGGACCTTGCCGCTCGGCGACTGGCTGAGGATGCGCTCATGCGTATCGGCATGGTCCAGCGCCACCACCACCTCTTCGAAATCGGCCCCGGTGACGGCGACGCCGAGCCACGCCCTCAACGACCACGAGGAGTAGGCCTTGTTGCCGACGATCAGCTTCAGCGGTGCCATGGTTCCGTCATCCTTCCCGTAGCCGAAGAGGGGGTGTGCCGATCATCGCCGGTGTCGGCCGCGGTGGGGACGTCATCACGTTTCCGCCATCGCAACGAAACGCCGAACATCTGTGCATTCCGGCCCTGGCCGGGGTGGCAGATCAATGATAAGGCAACGATCGGCTGCCTATGATCCGCAGTCGATTACCCCCTCTTGCCAGGTTGCCGCAATGATCGATCACTCTTCCGCCGTGCGCGCCCTCGTCGATCCGGATGAGGGGGGCGAACGCGCCATTCCCCTGCGCTGCGTCGGTGTCGAGGGATTCGATCGCTGGCGCGGCACCTGCGGCGATGGCGTGCGCAAATGGCTCGAGACGACGGGTTTCAGGCCCGATGACGGCGCGGCGACGCTGGTGCCGGGCGATGAGGCCGGGGCGGCGGAAGCGCTGGTCGTTGTCGGCGACCCCCAGCCGGGCCGCGAAGCCGACCCCTGGGTGCTCGCCGGCCTGCCCTTTTCGCTGCCGCCGCTGACCTTTCGGCTGGTGGACGAAAGCGGTCAGCCGGGGCTGCCCGGGCGTTTGGCGCTGGCGTGGGCGCTGGGTGCCTATCGGTTCGACCGGTTCAAATCACAGGCTGACAGGGCCCCGGCCCGGCTGATCTGGCCGGAGGGTGCGGATCGGGCGGAGGTCGCGTGCCTGGCGCGCGCCACCCATTGGATCCGTGATCTTGTGAACCTGCCGGCCGGCGATCTGACGCCGGCGGTGCTGGCCGACGAAGCCGCAGCCCTGGCCGGGGAATTCGGTGCCGCCATCGATGTGGTCAGCGGCGGCGACCTGCTGGCCCGCAACTTTCCGCTGGTCCATGCGGTCGGCCGGGCCAGCACCAACGAGCCGCGGCTGATCGACATCCGCTGGGGCGAGCCGGATGCCCCGAAGGTGCTGGTCGTCGGCAAGGGCGTCTGCTTCGATTCCGGCGGCTACGACCTGAAGCCGTCGTCCGGCATGCTGAACATGAAGAAGGACATGGGCGGGGCTGCCCATGCCCTGGGTCTGTCGCTGCTGATCATGACCTCGCGTCTGCCGGTGCGGCTGCGACTGCTGATCCCCGCGGTGGAAAACCTGGTGGCCGGCAATGCCTTCAAGCCCATGGACATCCTGAAGAGCCGCAAGGGCCTGACGGTGGAAATCGGCAACACCGATGCGGAAGGCCGGCTGATTCTCGCCGATGCGCTCGCGGCGGGCATGGAGGACGAGCCGGCGTTCGCCGTCGATTTCGCCACGCTGACCGGTGCTGCCCGGGTGGCCTTGGGGCCGGACCTGCCGGCCATGTTCTGCAACGACGATGGTGTCGCTGCAACGCTGGCGGCGGAAGGGGCACGTGTCGGCGATCCCCTGTGGCGGATGCCGCTGTGGCAGCCCTACGGGCGGTTGCTGCGCAGCCCGGTGGCCGATCTCAGCAATGTCGGCGAAGGATCGCTGGGCGGTGCCGTCACCGCGGCGCTGTTCCTGGAGCGCTTCGTCGCCAAGGGCGTCCCCTGGGCATATCGATCAGTATGCGTGAACAGTGGCGACCGTCCGGGACGACCGAAGGGTGGTGAGGCCATGGGTTGTGGTGGTCTTCGCGCTGTTGCGCCGGCGATCTGGGCGCGATCCAGTCAGATGCGTGTGCCGGCGACTGCGGCTGTATTGCCACCCAAGAACCGTCGCGGCACTCAACCCGCGATAGCAACGGATGGGGACCGTGACCAGCGGACCCGGCAACCGCGACTGGCCTGCAGAGCCGTTCAGCGCTCGCCCTCTGGCGCCTGGCGCTGACGGATACCGTCCGCCAGGATACGCCCGACCTGACCGCCCGGCAGATGGCGCTGCTGCTGACCGTCTACATGACCGATCCGCCGCACACGGTTCGCGGCCTGGCTCAGCATCTCAACGTCTCCAAGCCGGCGATCACCCGGGCGCTCGACCGACTCGGCCGCCTCGGCTACATCCGCCGCAAGGTCGATCAGACCGACCGACGCAATGTGCTGGTCCAGCGCACCGTCAAGGGTTCGGTCTATCTGACGGAATTCGCCGAGGTCGTGCGTCGGGCGATGCGGCAGGTGGAAGAGGCGGGATCATGACCCTGTCGCCCGGACTCGATCCGAGGATGACCGCCTACCGTCCGGATCTGGCGGCGGCGGATCTGCGCGGAAGCGTTGTCGCCGATCGCTATGCCGAAGGAATGCCGACCCGCGTGCTGTGTCCGCGGCTGGCGGTGCGCGAAACGCCGGACCACAGGGCGCCGTGGACGTCGGAGCTGCTGATGGGCGAAGGCTTCGTCGTCTACGATCGGCAGGACGGCTGGGCCTGGGGGCAAGTTGAGGCCGACGACTATGTCGGCTATGTCCGCGACGATGGCCTGGGTGACGCAGGGCTTGCACCGACGCATGCCGTTGCAGCGCTGGCCGCGCTGGTGTTCCCGGAGCCCGACCTGAAGCGCGAGCCGGTTGCGACCCTCAGCTTCGGGTCCCGGGTCACCGTTGTCGATCACAGCGGCAAATATGCCCGGCTCGCCGACGGCGGCTGGTTGGCTTGCGTGGCGCTGGCCGCCCCGGACACTGTGGCCCCCGACTATGTGGCCACAGCCGCGCGCTTTTTCGGCGTGCCCTATCTGTGGGGCGGACGGTCCAGCGCCGGCCTCGACTGCTCGGGTCTTGTCCAGGTGGCTCTGGCGGCCGCCGGAATAGGGGCACCGCGCGATTCGTACCAACAGGAACGGGCCGTCGGCGATGCCGTGCCCGCCGACCGGTGGAACGAACTTCAGCGCGGCGACCTGGTCTTCTTTCCCGGCCATGTCGGGTTCATGGCCGATGCCACCACCCTGCTGCACGCCAATGCTACGGCCATGGCGGTGTCCTGCGACCGGCTGGCGGACGTCGTCCGGCGCATTGAAATCGCCGAAGGCCGGTCGGACGCCATCACCATGGTGCGGCGGCTTTCGCGCTGACGGCCGCTGGCCGGGAGCAGCTGCCCCCCTTTCTGATCGTAGCGCTCTGTGATGGTCGACACAGTCGGCCGTGCCGCCCCGCCTTATATTTAGAGGATGGAAGTGACCCCGCGCCTGGGCGTCGGGGATCAAGAATTGGAGGCGGAGATGTCGAGGTTCGCAAGGAAGCTCCCGGTGATGGTGGCCGCTGCCGTTCTGTTGACCGCTTGTGCGGGGACCGGCGGGGGCAACTCGCGGGGTTGCACCACCCAGAACTCGCTGGCCGGTGCCGGGATCGGTGCGGCCGGTGGTGCCGCCATCGGCCTGCTGGCCGGCGGTACGACGGGTGCCATCGCCGGCGGTCTCTTGGGCGGTGCTACGGGCGCGGTGGCCGGCTCGGCCGTCAACTGTCAGGACTACAGCGGCTACGACAGCTACTACAAGTAGCCGCATTCCGACGCTCGGCGCGGCGGTCGGAGCCTCAATGACCCGGCCCGACCGCCAGCGCATGGGCCAGCCGGAAGAGCGCGATCAGCAGATGTCCATCGCGCAACTGCCGCCGCCCGGCCAGTAGCTCGCCGATGGGAACGTAGACCAAGTCGGCGGCACCCGCTGCTGAGGCGTCGGCCGCAAAGACGAAGACACGTTCCGGTGTCAGCCCGGCGCTGGCGAAATAGGATGCCCCCAGCCGCACCACGGCCGCATCGGCAGGCAGGGCCAGCACGTCGCGGATATGGTCCCGAACGGATTCGATCGTATCCAGCGAAGCGGCAAGCCTGAAGGCCGGGGCGGTCAGAATCCGCGCATCGCCCGCCTGCAGCTGTGGCACCGGCAGCGCCTGGCGTTCCAGCCCCACCAGCACGTCGCCGGACGCATCCAGCAGATGGGGCAGCACCACGGCGGTATTGGCGCTGACACCGGTGGGCAGGACGAATTCCCGTTCCTCGGCCGCCAGCGTCGTCAGCAGCCCGTCTTCGATCGTCTGGTCGGCGAAGGTCGAGCGGACGACGCGCAGATAGCCTGCCCGCTCAGTGCTGGGACGAAAGCGGCGGTCGGGAGACCCGGCGGTGAGCTCTGCAAGGCCGGCACGCTGCTGCGGCGTGCCGGGACGCGGGCTCACCGCGTCGCCGATCCACGGCTCCGGCGCCATCCCCAGATCGGCCAACAGCGCGTAGATGTTGAGTGCCAGGCGGGCCTCGGCCAGCATCCCCACCTGGGCGGCGCGCAGCAGGCTCTGGGCGTCGACGGTGCGGACGCTGCCGGCGGTGGAAAAGCCGGACACCACGGCATCGATGGGCGTCTCGGGAATATCGCCGTCGATCCGCACCAGGACCGAGACCACTTGCTCATCTATGCCGCCCGGCGACGGGTAGTAGGTGAGGCCCGGCGACAGGTCCCGGATGCAATCGCCGGGCAGCCCGGCACGGGCGAGCAGCGTCGCTTCCGGGTCCGGCGCGCTGCTGTCGGGCGCCGCGACGCTGATCGGCTCGACGACGTGGCCGGAACGGCGGTCGCCTTCCAGATCCGGCGTCGCGCGCGGGACGGCGTTGATGATCGGTCGAGGATAGCCGTAGCGCGCCACGACGCGCAGGCGCCCGGCGTTATCCAGATGCCAGGGCAGCAGGTCGGTCACCGGCCCGGGCCGCCGGACGAGGTCGAAGACGTGACCGGTGGTCGTGTCGACGGCGGCTTCCAGGGCCAGATAGGCCGGCGCCACGGTCGAAGGCCGCTTTTCCGACAGCCGCAGGCTGGCGCGCGCCGGCACCCGCTGGGCGGCAGCGACGAAGTTGGTGGCCGGCCAGGGCAGCGGCCGCATCCGCTCGTCCGTCAGCCGCAGGCGTCCGACGAAGCGGTTGGCGACGATCCACGGGTTCCAGTAGGGCCCGGCCCGCACCACCCGGGCACCCAGTTCGGCCAGTGTCGCCACGAATTCGTCGGCGGTGAAATAGGTGTATTCCTCCAGCAGCTCCGTCTGCCAATCGTCGCGGTAGTCCTTGCGCAGCGCGAACTCGGCGGCCCATTTGTGGGGCAGCCGGAACCGTCGCCAGCCAGCGCGGTCGCAGTCCTCCTCCTCCAGGAAGAAGCCCGGACCGGCGCGGGTGTCCAGCGGCCGGGCGGTCAGCGCGAAGTCGACCAGCAGATCGGCGTCGGACATGCCGGTGCGCGATTGCCGATCGGTGGCGGTGTTGTCGACCTCCAGCAGCACATAGTCCGGCGCGGACGGGGCGACGAAGTCGCGGATGATCAGCAGGCCGTCGTCCTTCAGGTCGGCCAGATGGGCGGCCAGCGCCGCCGTGACAGCGCCCGTCGTAGCTGCTGAAGCGTAGATGGTGCAGCGGAGGAGGTGAGGATGCCGTCGAGCGGCGCGTCGGCGAACAGGCTGTGGCCCGCATCGCCTTCCAGGAACTCCAGGTTGGGCAGCCGATAGCGCTCGCGCGCCTGGGCGATGCTCTCGCCGTTGATATCGACGCCGATGACGCGGATGGACGGGTTCACCAGCGCCAGCTGGTAGGACCCATACCCCGATCCGCAGCCCATGTCGGCGACCCGTGCGCCAGGGTCCAGCAGGACGTGACCGGCCAGGAAGGCCAGCTTCTGGTGCATGGTGACGTCCATGCCCGCGAAATAGCGGGCATAGGCCTCCGCATCGCCGCGGTCCTGTTCGTCATAGCGCATGGGGGGGCGTCCCGACCGGTGAAGCTTTCCCGTGTTCCATATGAGCCCAGGACTCCGGCCGCAGCAATGGTCGGCATCGATCCCCGAAGCCGCAGCCGTCCATCCGCGGCGGTAAAGAAAACGCGCCTGCGCTGTGGCGCAGGCGCGTCTCCGAACGTCTGGACCCGTGTGGGCGGTCCGGCGTTGGTCAGCCCTTCACACGGTGGCTGTAGGTCACATTCACGCGCTTGGATGCGGTCAGGTACCAGCTGATGAGGCCTGCGAGGATCACGGCAACGACGACCCCGATGATTCCCCCGCTCTTATAGCTGGCATTGACCTGGTCAATGATCATCTGGTTCATCTGCTCGCTGCCCCCGGTGATGGTGATGGTGGGGGCGATGAACATCCCGACGACCGACACAGCGACGCCGAGCCACAGGGCGGCGAGTGCGACCGTTGGGAAATTGGGGTTCTTGGTGAAGGCGAAGATCACGACGATCGCGTTCAGCACGATGCCGATGACGATCAGGATGCTGCGGAAGCCCATATCGGCTTCGATATGCATGTCGCCAACGTCAACGCTTCCGCCGCTGGCCAGCAGGCTGTAGACGTTCAGCGCGATGCCAAGGATGAGAAGAATGATGAAAACGAGCAGCCAGCCGCCAACGCCGTAGAGCGGATGCTGCTTAGCTTCTTCTTCGCTGATTTGCCGCCACGCCATCGTTGTCTTTCCCTTTTCGTTGTCGTTTGGGCCTTTTCGAGGGGTTTCGTTGGTTGGTGAAGTGGCCCACCGATCGGACACTATGGGAAGCGGGTTGGCCCGACAACGGAAAACGGGGTCTGGGGCCTGATTTCTCAGGGAACTCCTTCGTCGAACTGTCCGATCCTGCGGTCCGGTCGCCGGGCAATGCCGACCGGTTTGCCAGCCATCGGATTCGACGACCTCCGCCGTAGCGAAAAAAATCTTCGACCTGTGATGGCCGCCACAGCAGCAACCGCTCTCCCCGCTTATGTTGTGATCATCAAATCAAACGGCTTCCCGGGATGGGGCCAAGTAAGCGTGGAGGGAAAGACAATGACCAAGTTTGTTACAAAGCTTTCTGTGATCGCCGTCACTGCCGTTCTGCTTGGCGCTTGTGCCGGTTCTGGTGGTGTCGCCCGCGGTTGCCATACGCAGAACTCGTTCGCCGGCTCGGCAGTCGGCGCGGCCGGTGGTGCGGCCATCGGCCTGCTGGCCGGCGGCAATGCCACGGCGATCGCCGCCGGCGGCCTGCTGGGCGGCGCCACCGGTGCGGTGGTGGGCAGCCAGGTTGGTTGCGGCGACGAATACGCCTATCGCTACTGATCCTGCGTCCGCAGCGGGGCGGACCTGGCCGTCCGTCCCGACTGTCGGACCAGCATTGCTCGAGGCCGCCTCCCCCTGCCGGACTGTCCGGCGGGGGGCGGCGCGTTCCTGTCGGGGCCGTTGATGACGACGACGATCTATTTCTACGGCAAGACCGACGACTACGGCTGCTTCGCCAATACGTCAGACCATGGGTTCACCGTGGACGGCCGCTATTGGCGCAGCGTCGAACACTTCTACCAGGCCCACAAGTTTGCCGATCCCGCCTGGACGGAACGCATCCGCCAGGCGCGGACGGTGCGCGAGGCGCGTGCCTTGGGGCAGAGCCGCAAGGTGCTGATCCGTGCGGATTGGGACAGTGCGCGCGATGCGGTGATGGTCACGGCCGTGAAGGCCAAGATCGCCGCGCATCCGGAGGTGCGCCGCACGCTGCTGGAGACGGGCGAGGCCTTGCTGGTCGAAGCCTCGCCCTACGACCACTACTGGGGCTGCGGTGCCGATGGCACCGGCGCCAACCGCCTGGGGCAGATCCTCATGCAGATCCGCAGCGAACTGCGTGCCGGTCCGGTCGAAGGCGGCTAGGAGGCATGACGGAAATGCCGGACGGCATCTCCCATCCCCGCCGGCGGGCGGGCTTGAACGGGCATCTGCCCGTTCTCAACTTCGCTGTGGCCCGCAAGGCGGGTGCCCGCTCGGGAGGGGCGGCGGGCCACGGCGACGGCATCGGGCCGCGATCGATCACATCCTCCCAGGACTCCTGACATGCTTTTCCATGCAAGCTTTCCGGCGCGCGATCCGGCGCGGGCGGCAGAGGCCGTTGCGCGTCTGTGGCGGGGACGGTCCTTTCCCTTCCCCGTTTTCCCGAACTCGTTCATCGCGCTGAAGGGCGATGGCTCGGGCACGATGATCGAGTTCTACCCGGCCGGCCAGGTGCTGGTTCCCGGACCGGTGGAAGCCGAGGCGGAGGTCCGCCGGCCGGCGGCGCCGACCGAAACCCATCTCGCCATCGGCACCGACCAGGCGGTGAGCGACGTGCTGGCGCTGGCGGCGGAGTACGGGTGGATGGCGCGCCACTGCCGGCGCGGCGAGGCCTTCGGGGTCGTCGAGTTCTGGGTGGAGGACACTTTCCTGATCGAGGTGCTGACACCGGAGATGCAGGCCGAATACCTGGCCTTCATGACGCCGGACCACTATGGCGCCTTCGTCGACGACGCCATGGCGACGGCGTGAGCTCGTCGGTTTCAACAAGCCCTGCGGGCAGCCCGCGGGCAGCATCAAATGGGGGGGATGGCGATGTTCGCTTGGCTTCGGCTGAGACGCATGGCGTCGGTTGTGGTGATGTTCGTTGTGGTGGGGGCGGCGACGCTCAGCCTGGGTGGCTGCGGCAGCAGCCACCACGACTGTTCCATGTTCGGTGACAGCGCTTGGCCGCTGTGCGGCATCTGATGGGGGCTTGGCTATTCTTCGGGGGGTGTGCCGGCGGGCGCATCCCCCGAGGTTCCGCCCCTATCGGCTGACGACGGGGCGGGCAAGATTTCATCGAACCGAGATCGTCCCGGATCGCGCGGCGCGTAGGATGGAATCTCCGATTTTCCGCAACCGGAGCCCGCGTCCCATGATCCGTCGTTCCACCCGGCAGCTCGCCGCCGCCTGCGGCCTTGTCGCCCTGGTCCTGGCCACCCCGGCCGCCGCGCAGGAAGAGCCGTTCACGTTCGTGGCGCTCGGCGACATGCCGTATTACCTGCCGGAGGACTATCAGCGCTTCGAGCGCCTGATCGACGCCATCAACGCGGCGGCACCCGTCTTTTCCATCCATGTGGGCGATACCAAGAGCGGCGGCAGCGAGTGTTCCGACGCCATGCTGCAGGCGACCCTCGACCGCTTCATGCTGTTTCAGCAGCCCCTGGTCTACACGCCGGGCGACAACGAATGGACCGATTGCCATCGGGCGAGCGCCGGCGGCTATGACCCGCGCGAACGGCTGGCCCGGGTGCGTGAGATGCATTTTTCGCAGGCCATGAGCCTGGGGGCCAATCCGATGCCGGTGACCCGCCAGGCCGACGTTTCCGACTACACGGACATGGTGGAAAACCTGCGCTGGACCCACAACGGTGTCCTGTTCGCCACCGTCCACATCGTCGGCTCCAACAACGGCTTCGAGACGGAGCCGGAGGCGGCGGCGGAATACTTCGCCCGCAACGCTGCCAACATCGCCTGGATCGCCGATGCCTTCGCGCTGGCGGAGCGCGAAGGCGACGGTGCTGTCGTCTTCGCCTTCCAGGCCGATCCCGACTACTACGGTGAGCATTGGGGCGATAGCGGCTTCACGGACTCGCTGCGGGCCTTCACCGAGGGTGCCACGGACTTCGGCAAGCCGGTGCTGCTGGTCCAGGGGGACGCGCATGTGATGATCATCGACCAGCCGTTGCGTGACGAAAACGGTCAGGTACTGGAAAACGTCACGCGACTGCAGGTCATGGGGGCGCAAGAGGTCCATGCCGTGGCGGTCACCGTCTATCCGGGTGACGCCAGCACCTTTTCCTTCCGCCCGCTGATCGTGCCGGAGAACCGTCTTCAACAGTAACGCCCGGCCACGCCTTCGGGAACCGACACCCAACGCCACCGTTTCTGTTTCACACCATCACAGATTCGACCGATTGCGGTAGTATCTGTGGTGCGAGACTTGTCTGACGGAGGGCATGGCGATGCGGTGGACTGCCTATGGATTGCGGACCGGCGTGGTCTTGTGTCTTTGTCTTGCGGCGTGTGGCGGCACGCCGCAGAGTGCCGCCCCGTCCACTTCGGGTGACGTCGTTGATCCGGGGGCGACGTCGGCGACGGTCACCCCTGTCGACAGCCATTCGCTCGATCGCATGCTGGCGCGGATGGCACCACCGGACCCGAGCGCGCCGGTCTCCTACGATGTCGCCTCCACCGCATGCAGCGAGCCCGACCGCAGCAACTACGTCGTGCCGGCGGATTTTGCCGTCACCTATCTGATCGGGCCGGCCCATGGCGACTGGGGCCAGCCGCGCCGGCTGCATCTGTCGGCGGACGGCCACTACACGCTGACCGAACTGGTGGCACCCGCGGCGGGATCGCTGACCTCACCGGGTGAGCGGGTCGTTCGGGAGGGCAACCTCAGTGTCCAGGCCGTGCGCAATATCTATGCGGCCGTCCTGGTCTGCGATTTCTTCGGGCTCGACGGGAATTTCTACGATCCGTCGCAGCTGGTCGGCAGCACCGATCCGGTGCGGGCGGAGAGTGTTCAGGTACTGGCGGTCACCGCCAATGGCCGCGAGCATGCGATCACCGTGCGCAATATCCAGGTGCCGCGGTTCCTGACCGTCCGCACGACGCTGTTCACCGAGACGGGCGGGATGTCCTGATCGGGCAAAGGGCTGCGCCGTCCGCCGGATGGCGCAGCCGGCTTGGCAAGCAGGCCGGAAATATGCGTAGGATCGGGCATGGAAACCTCCCTGCTCGAACGCTACGATCGACCGGTGCCGCGATACACCAGCTATCCCACGGCACCCCATTTCCACTCCGGCATCACTGCGGACACCTACCGGCAGTGGCTGGGGGCCGTCGACCCCGGCACAACCGTCTCGCTCTACCTGCACATCCCCTATTGCGACAGCCTCTGCTGGTTCTGCGGCTGCCATACCAAGATCACCCGGCGCTATGAGCCGGTGGCCGCCTATCTGGAGGTGCTGGAGCAGGAGATCGACCGCGTCGCCGACGCGCTGCCGGACGTCATGGCGGTGTCGCGCATCCATTGGGGCGGCGGCAGCCCCACCATCCTGACACCGGCCGACATCGTGCGGCTTGCCGGGCGGCTGGACCGCCGCTTCCGCCGGCTGGAGGGGATGGAGCTGTCGGTGGAGATCGATCCGCGCGATTTCGACAGCGAAACGATCGAGGCTTTGGCCCGGGCCGGCGTGACGCGGGCGAGCATCGGCGTGCAGGACGTGAACCCCGCCGTGCAGCGGGCCGTCAATCGGCTGCAGCCCATCGAGGGCACGCGCGACGCCATCGCAGGGCTGCGGGCCGCCGGGATCGCGCAAATCAATCTGGATCTCATGTACGGGCTGCCGAAACAGACGGAAGCCGAGATCGCGGCGACGGTCGATGCGGCGCTGGCGCTACAGCCCGACCGCATCTCGCTGTTCGGCTATGCCCATGTGCCGTGGATGAAGCGTCACCAGCGGCTGATCGACGAGACGGCAATGCCGGATGCGTCCGCGCGCTTCGCCCAGGCGGAGCTGGCGGCCCGAATGCTGGTGGCGGCGGGATATGTGAGGATCGGGCTCGACCACTTCGCGCGGCCCGGCGATGCGCTGGCCGAAGCCCTGCGCGCCGGGCGCCTGCGGCGCAACTTCCAGGGATACACCGACGACGAGGCCGACTGCCTGATCGGCTTCGGGGCCTCCGCCATCGGCTGTCTGCCGCAGGGCTATGTGCAGAACGTGGTGGCGATCCACGCCTATCGCGACGTCATCCGGTCCGGGGATCTGGCGGTGGCGCGGGGACGGGCGCTGACGGCGGAAGACCGTGTGCGCCGGGCCGTCATCGAGCGGCTGATGTGCGACCTGCGCGTCGACCTCGGCGCCGTGGCCGAAGCGGCCGGCGCCGGCGAGACCGGTTTTGCCGAGGAACTGAAGGCCCTGGAACCCCTCGCGGGGGACGGCATCGTCACCATCGAGGGGGAAGGCGTGGTCACCGTGCCGGAACCGGCACGACCGCTATTGCGGACCGTGGCTGCGGTGTTCGACCGCTATCTCGGCGGTGGCCATGCCAGACACAGCCGGCCCGTATGAAGGCGGCCGGCTGAGGAAAGTCCGGCTCAGACGGCAACCTGGAAATAGCGCTCGCAAGCACGTGCCGCCATCACTTCGGCGACCTGGGCGATATGCGCCAGCTCCTTCGCCAGGGCCGTATTGCCCTCGTCGCGGGCGCGGGCGGCCAACTCGGCATGCAGCTGGGCGTGGTCGATCAGTTCCTGCTCGTTCATGTAGACAGCCATCTCGGTTCTCCTTCAACCTCACGCTTTCGAACTGGGCGGCATTCTCCGCCAGAATTCTCCCCTTCGCTGTGTCGGCCGTCACACCGGCGACCGGTTCACGAAAGGCCCGAAAGAGCGCGTTGAGGCCTAGTCTGACCTACGAGATTTGACGATCCGTAAATAACGAAGCATCTTTGGCGTCAGTTCAACATAATTTATTTCGCGGATGCTTTGCTAAAATTGTCGGCAACGCCCGGGCTCGGGCGGTCGGGTGCCGGTCGATGATGTCCCTTCCAGACCTGTCGCTGGACATCGGGTTGAATAGGATTTAATCCTATCCGATGGATGTCACCGCGCGACAGAAGGGCTTGCCTATGCGGACGACCCAACAGTTCAGCATCACCCTGCCCCACGAGATGGCGGAATTGGTCCAGAAGAAGATCGAGTCCGGAGCAGGGCGTGCTCGACAACCTCTTCCAGGTGCTCCAGATGCATCTGGTGCAGGAAGCCGTGGACGCTGGCCGGGCGGTGGGCCTCTTCATGGTCCGGATAGCGGATCAGGGCGGTGCAGGCTGCCCCCACCAGGCAGGCGACGGCGCAGATGGCGAACGCCTCCGGGAAGTTGCCGAGATCGCCCAGCATGCCGCCCAGAATCGGGCCGGCGATGCCGCCGACGCCATAGGCCAGGAAGATGAACGGGTAGTTCTGGCCGATGCGCTTGTTGCCGAACAGGTCGGCCGTCAGCGTCGGGAACAGCGCGAAGTTGCCGCCGAAGTTGAAGCCTATCAGGGCCGCGCCGAGGTAGAGCAGGTATTCGTTGCCCGCCATGGCGGTGAAGGCGAACAGGATGACGGCTTGCGAGACGGTCATCACCACCACCGACCGGCGCCGGCCGAACCGGTCGCTCAGCGTCCCCAGGCGATGCGGCCGATGCCGTTGGCGATGCTGAAGAACACGGCCATGGCGGTTCCGGCGATGGCGCTCGCCTCGACGGGGCCATAGCCGGCTGCCTCCAGCGCCTCCATGGGATAGAGCTTCATCAGGCCGATGGACATCAGCCCACCGCCCGCGCTGACCGCGAAGGTCAGGAACAGCAGGTAGAATTGCGGCGTGTGCAGCATCTCGGCCAGGGTGAAGTTCTCGCGACCCTTGGCGGCGGCGGGTGCGGTGGCCTTGAAGCCTTTCGGCGCCCAGCCCTGCGGGGGCATCCGCATCCAGATGCTGCCCACGAGGATCAGGGTGGCGAACGCGGCGCCATAGATGATGAAGGTGGCCGACAGGCCGAAGCGGTCGATCAGGTAGCCCCATTCGCCGGCGATCTTGACCCAGCCCATGGCGCCGAAGCCGAATCCGGCCACCGCCAGGCCGGTGATCATCCCCTTGCGGTCGGGGAACCAGCGCATGCCGACGGCGATCGGCACGACATAGCCAAGGCCGATGCCGGCACCGCCGATCAACCCCACGCCCAGGCACACGACCCAGAAATCGGTGGCGCCGAGAAGGCCCGCCAGCGCGTACCCGCCGCCCAGCGTCAGGCCGCCGGCCATCGCCAGACGGCGCGGGCCGAAGGTGTCCAGCGCCCGGCCGGCCCCGACCATGACGATGGCGAAGACGGCCAGCCCGACGGCGAAGACCACCTGGGTGTCCAGCTTCGACCACCCTTCGGCGCTCAAGGCCGGCGTGAAGACCGACCAGGCATAGATCGCCCCCAGGCTGAGCTGGATCAGGATGGCACCCAGCACGACGAACCAGCGGCTGGGTACCCCATGGGCCGGCAGCGGTGCGGGGCCGGCACTGGGATTGATATCGGGGGGCAATCTGGACATGGCTGGCCTTCCCTAAGCGTCGACGCCTGGAGCGGACGGGCCGCAGCAGCTCTTCCTTAGATGAAAGCCTGTTCCGGATTTTGCGGTTGCACAATGAGCATGGCTGCATTCGGCCATGTCTTCGGGGCGCGCATGCCGGCCCCTGGCCGGCGGCGCCCTGTCATTCCGGCGGCTGGAACCCGATGGCGCCGCGGAAGTCGGCGTTGGTCAGGTCGGCTTCGCGGAAGTCGGCGTTGGTGACGTCGGCATCCAGGAAGTTGGCCTTGCTCAGGTTGGCGCCGCGGAAGTCGACGAAGCGCAGCGATGCCTCGCTGAAATCCGCCGATTTCAGCCGGGCATGTTCGAACGTCGACCCGTCCAGGATGGCGTTGCTGAAATTCGTCGCCCAGCGGACATCGTGGTGGGCGCCGACGATCGGCATGGATTCGCCCACGCAGTACCGGAAATTGGCCTTGCTCAACGTGGCGCGGCGGAAATTGGCGCCCCGCAGGTTGCTGTGGCTGAAATTGGCATGCATGCAGTTCGCCGAATTGAACTGCCCCATGGACAGGCTGCAATTGCGGAAATTGGTGCCGACCATCAGCGCCCGGCTGAAATCGGCGGCCGACAGGTCCAGTTCGTCAAGGTCGAGATCGGACAGGTCGATGCCGGAGAAATTGGCCTGCTTGCCTTCGCGCCCCAGCGTGTCGATCCATTTGACGTGGGCCTTCAGGATGTCCTTCAGCTTGCGGTTCAGCCCTTCCAGCTTCTGCGGGAACTGGGTGGCCTGGGTGCTGCAGTGGTCGAACGTTTCCTTGTCGAAGACGGCGGCGTTCAGGTCGGCGCCGTCCAGGATGACGTCGGCCAGGTTGGCGCCGCGCAGGATGGCACCGTGCATGACGCAGTTGCTGAGATTGGCCGACGTCAGGTCCGCCCCTTCGAACTGCACGCCGCGCAGGGTGCAGCACGACAGGTCCGCGCCGCGCAGCTTGGCGCCGCGCAGGATGGCGTTGGTGAGGTCGGTGGCATAGAGCGACTGGTGCGCGAACTTCGCCCCGGTCAGGTTGGCGCCGGTCAGGTTGCCCTCGATCAGCCCGCTCTGGCTGTCCTGGTTGACGGCCTCCAGCTCCCCGCCCGCGTTCTTGCGGACCAGATGGCCGCTGCGTGCGTCGGCATTCTCCAGCACCGCATATTCCAGGTTGGACCCGCGCATGATCGCGCCGCGCAGGTCCGCCTGCGTCAGGTCGCATTGCCGCATCTCGCAGTGGCGCAGGTCCGCGCCGAACAGGTTGGCGCGCCGCAGGCTGGTGCCGACCATGCTGCAATGCTGCAAGCGCGTGCCGCGCAGCTCCGCATCGTCCAGGCACATGCCGTCGAAATTCAGGTGCGAGGCGTCGCACAGCGCGAGGTTGATGCGGCGTCCCCCCTCGACCCCGGCCAGATAGCGGTCGTGCAGCACGAACATGCGATCCAGCGTCGGCTGGTCGATGGCCGTCTTGCCGTCGGAAGTGGCGACTAGAACCATTGTCGTGCCGTAGCCCGCTGATCCCGGCGGTCGACAAGCCGCCGCCCAATCGGGACTCAGCATGGAGTTCAAAGGGTAAACAGCGGGTAAACCCGCGGCACTCTTACGGATCAGGCCGGTGTCGCAGCACCGGATCGCGCGGCTCAGCGGGTCTGTGGGCGGACCAGAACCAGGGCCAGGGCAGCCACCACCATCGCCAGCGACCCGATCTCGGCCGGGCCGACCGGCTCGCCCAAGGCGATGGTGCTGGACAGCACGCCGACGACGGGTATGGCCAATGTGCCGATCGCGGCGATGTTGGCCGGCAGCAGCGTCACCGTCTTGAACCAGGCATAGTGGCAGAAGATCATCGGTATGGTCGCCGCATACACCAGGCCGATCCAATGCTGCGTTCCGGCGGCGGCCAGGGTGTCGGGCCGGCCGACCAGCACCATGCCGATCAGCACCGGCACGCCGCCCGCCAGCAGCTGATAGCCGGTCAGCTGCACCACCGGCAGCGTCCAGCGGAACGCCTTCAGCGCCACGGTGCCGCTGCCCCAACCGACGGCCGCGCCCAGCATCAGCACCGGTCCCCAGGGATTGGCCAGGATGGCATCGGCGTCCGGTACCAGCAGGATCGCCAGGCCGGCGATGCCGAGGGCAAGCCCGGCGCCGCGGCGCCACGAAAACCGCTCCCCCAGGATGACGACGCTGAGGACGGAGGCCCAGACCGGCATGGTATAGGCAATGATCACCGCGCGCCCGGCCTCGATCAGCGTCAGGGCGAAGGCCGAACAGAGGTGCCAGCAGGTGATGTTCAGCAGGCAGCACAGCACCAAGGGACCGACCTCCCCCCGCGGAATGCGCAGGCTGCCGCCCTTGGCCTTGGCGATCGCCAGCAGGCCGAAGCCGCCGACGCCCAGGCAGATGACCCGGAAGGTCCAGGGATCGATGGCGCTGACCGCCAGCTTGATCATCGGGAAATTGATGCCCCAGAACAGGGTCAGGCCGCCCAGCAGGGCAATGGCCTGCGGGGCGACGGTGCTGGGTGAGCCGCGGCCATCGACGGCCGCGGCGGACGACTTGTCGGTCATTGGGAATTGCCTGTGGGTCTGGGACCGTGGCGGAACCTGTGCAGAAGGCTATTCGTCCGCCCGCTCCACCCTGAGCACCGTGCCGTCGGCACCGACGACCCGCACGGACCGGCCGGCGGGCGTGTCCGGACCCTCGACCTGCCAGGTGCTGTCGCCGACACGCACGCGGCCGACCCCGTTCACGATCGCTTCGGTCAGTGCGAAGGTCCGGCCCAGATACTGCTCGCCCCGCCGGTTCAGCGTCGGTAGGTCGGTCTCGATGGGCCGGCGCTTCAGAAAGGCGCGATAGGCCAGCACGGTGGCGACGGATAGCGCCGCGAACACCAGGAGGCCGATGCGCCAGTCGAGATCGGGAATGGCAAGCGCCAGCGCCCCGACGACGCCGGCGGCCACGCCCAGCCACAGGAAGAAGACGCCGGGCACGATCATTTCCAGCACCAGCAGGGCCGCGGCCGCGATCCACCAGTACCAGAACGGGATGACGATATCGCCCATCACGAGCTCCACGGCCCGCGCGGCAGGCTGCCTGCCCCACCCGGCGACCGGTGGGCGGCGCCGGGGGCCGGCGGCGGCGTGCTGCCGGCCGGATGCTCCGTGAAGCTGGCTTTGGCGATCTCGGCGATGCCCGCCAGCGATCCGAGGATGCCGGTCGCCTCGATCGGCAGGATCAGGGTCTTCTGGTTGGGCGAGGTCGCCATCTTCTGCAGGGCTTCGACATATTTGTTGGCGACGAAGTAGTTGATCGCCTGGACGTCGCCGGCTGCGATCGCCGTGGACACCATCTCGGTCGCCTTGGCTTCAGCTTCCGCGCTGCGCTCGCGCGCCTCGGCATCGCGGAATGCCGCCTCCCGGCGACCCTCGGCCTCCAGGATCGCCGCCTGCTTCAGGCCTTCCGCCCGCAGGATTTCCGCCTGGCGGTCGCCTTCCGCTTCCAGGATGGTGGCGCGCCGCTCGCGCTCGGCCTTCATCTGCCGGGCCATGGAATCGACCAGGTCGCGCGGCGGCTGGATGTCGCGGATCTCGATACGGGTGACTTTCAGGCCCCAGGGGTTGGTCGCCTGGTCGACCACCTGCAGCAGCTGGGCGTTGATATGGTCGCGGTTGGACAAGAGCTCGTCCAGGTCCATCGATCCCATGACGCTGCGGATATTGGTCATCGTCAGGTTGACGGTCGCCAGCTCCAGGTTCGAGACTTCGTAGGCTGCCTTGGCGGCATCCAGGACCTGGAAGAAGATGACGCCGTCGGCCGTCACCATGGCGTTGTCCTTGGTGATGACCTCCTGGCTGGGGACGTCCAGCACCTGCTCCATCATGTTCAGCTTGGCGCCGATGCGGTCGATGAAGGGGATGATCAGCCTGAGGCCGGGCCGCAGGGTCTGGGTGTAGCGGCCGAAGCGCTCGACCGTCCATTCGCGCCCCTGGGGCACGGACTTGACGCCCATCAACACCAGCACGATCGCCAGAATGACGATGGCGATCACGAACACCGAGAACCCGGTCAGCATATTGTCCATCCACGCATCCTCTCATCCGGCGCCGGGCCCTTTGTCCCGGCAGGGTGTGCTACTCTGCCACAGCGGCGCTGTCTGCGGCAGTTTTCGTGCGTGGTTCCGGCGAAGGTCGGGCCGAACCCCGGCAGCGATAGGGCGCGATCGTGGCCGACTGCGGCCGGGCGCCCGCCTCAGACGATCGGCAGACGGGCGCCGTTGCGCGGCGGCGCGAAGGTTTCGTCCAGCTCCCGCAGGTCGCTGTCGGCGAGGGTCAGGCCGTAGGCGGCATGGATTTCGCGCACGCCCTCGCGCCGGCTTGATTTCGGGATCGCAACGATATCGGGATCGCGCAGCAGCCAGGCGACCGCCACCATGGCGGGCGTGGCGCCGTGCCGGTCGGCGATGCGCCGCAGGGCCGGATGGGCCAGCAGGCTGCCCTGGTCGAAGGGCGAATAGGCCATTACCGGGACAGCGTACTGCCGGCACCAGGGCAGCACCTGCGCCTCCGCCTCGCGCCGGGCGAGGTTGTAGTAGACCTGGTTGGCGGCCATCAGGCCCCCGTCATGGCTGCGGGCGTCCTCCAGGTCGGCGCCGTCGAAATTGCTGACGCCGAAGTCCAGGATCTTGCCGGCGGTCCTCAGGGCCTGGAATGCCTCGAACGTCTCGGCCAGGGGGATGCTGCCGCGCCAATGCAGCAGGTAGAGGTCGATCCGGTCGGTGCCCAGCCGCTTCAGGCTGCGCTCGCAGGCCGCCACCGCGCCCTTGCGCGAGGCATTGTGGGGATAGACCTTGCTGACGATGAACACGTCGTCGCGCCGGCCGGCCACGGCCCGCGCCACCACGCGTTCCGCCCCCCCTTCGCCGTACATCTCCGCGGTGTCGATCAGCCTGAGGCCCAGGTCGAGCCCATGGGTCAGGGCATCGGCCTCGGCACCCGCGTCCCGGGCGCTCTCGCCCATGCGCCAGGTGCCGAGCCCCAGCACCGGCATCCCGCGTCCCGACGGCAGTCTGACAGTCCGCATGTCCGATCCCCCGCTTCCGCACTCATTTCCCGGTCAGAACGATCCGGATCCCGGTGTCGCCGCGCTGCAAGCGGTGCAGCTGGAAGCGGGGCAGCGGGTCATCCGGCGCGGCGTCCGCCAGGGCCTGGAATACGCCGATCAGTGCTTCTGCGCTTTCCTGCCCGCCGGCAAGCCGGGCGAACGCCCTGCGGTAGGCCTCGTCCCCGGGCGCGTCGCCTTGCGTCACCGGCGTGTAGGCCATGATCGGCTTTGTCTTGCCCGGCAACATCAGCTCGCCCACGGGGCGGACGCCCTCGTCCGGGCACTGTCGCACGGTCGCGCTGCTGATACAAATGGTGGTGCCCAGCGCCTTGTTCGCCGCCTCCAGCCGGGCGGCGGTGTTCACGACATCGCCCATCGCCGTGTACTGGAAGCGCTGGGACCCGCCGAAATTGCCGACTGTTGCGATACCGGAATGAACGCCGATGCGCGTGCGCCCCAGCGGCCGGCCGATGGCCGCCTGTCCTGCGGCGAAGTTCCGGGCGAAGGCATCCAGGTCGCGGGCGCAGGCGACGGCGCGCCGGGCGTGGTCGGGCTGCGTTTCCGGCGCACCGAAGAAGGCGACGACGGCGTCGCCGACGAATTTGTCCAGCGTGCCGTCATGGGCCAGGATGACCTTCGTCATCCCGTTCAGGTAGGCGTTCAGCAGCTCGGCCAGCGCCTCCGGCGCCAGTGATTCGGACAGGGTGGTGAAGCCGGTCAGGTCGGTGAACAGGAACGTGCACTCGCGCCGCTCGCCCGTCAGGGTCAGGCGGCCGGGGTCGCGTTCCAGCCGGGCCACCACCGACGGCGATACGAACAGGGTGAAGGCGTCGCGGATGAACCGCCGCTGTTCGCGCAGTCGCCGTCCGGTGACGGCGGCATCCATGCCTGCGGCCGCGGGCAGGCCGAAGCTGGCCAGCACCACGGGCACCAGCGGCCCGCCGGCCTGGAACCACAGGGTGGATGCGGCCCAGACGGCCGCGACCACGGCCAGCCCCCCCAGGACCTTCAGCGGCCAGGCCCAGCGCGCGCGGGCGAGCCCGATGCCCGCCAGTGCCAGGACCGCGCCCAGCGCTGCGGTGATCGTCACGCCCGCCTGGGGCGGCCGCCGTCCGTCCAGCAGCTGCGCCAGCACATGGGCGTGGATGACGACGCCCGGGATCGGCCCGTCGCGCCAGGCCAGCGGCGTGTTGTGGCGGTCGCCGCCGCCCGACGGCAGCACCGGGCCGATGAGTGCCACGCGCCCGGCAATCCAGTCGGTCGGCAGCAGGGCCGCGGCATGGGCGGGGTAGATGGCGAATGGCCGTGTTGCCGCATCGGGCTGGCCGTGCCAGGCGATCGTTTGCGGTCCGTCGGGCACGCCATGGCCCAGCTGCCGTGCCAGTTCGGCGGGAAAGCTCAGCACGCCGTTGCGTTCGGACACGAAGCGGCGGACCGATTTGTCGATACCCTCCGTCAAAAGATTGACAAAACCCCGGGGCACGGTGGGGGCGTAATGATCGATGTAATCGCGCTGCCGCTGCGTCAGTGGATAGGGTTCGATGGCCGTGGCCAGGACGACGGGCACCGACGCCGCGTCCAAGACCGCGGCAAGGCCCGTGTCCTTTTCGGGCTCCGTCGCCTGGTCGAACAGCAGGTCGATCCCGATGGCGGTGGCGCCGGCACGATCCAGGTGGGCGACCAGCCCGGCGACGAAGTCCCGGTCGAGGGGCGATCGGTAGGGAAGGGCGGCCAAGGTGTCTTCGGTGACGGCGATGATGACGATGTCGGTGTTCTGCGGTTCCGCGGGGGCGAAGAACGCGATGCGGAAATCGTCGACCAGCCGTTCCGCCACCGCAAACAGCGAAATCGCCCGCGGCAGCAGCGGCACGGCGCCGGCCAGCACGGCCACGATCAGGGTCGCCGCCAGCCAGCGCGGTTGCTGCCGCGGCCGGTGGCGCAAGCGTGCCGGCCCGGTCGGTCCCGCCCGGGGCGCGACCGGTGCGGGCGTGCCGCCTTCGTCCTTGCCTGCCATACGGCGTTCCTGCGATCGCTTTGCCTGCCGCACCGGGCGTCCATGCTACACTGCGCGGCGGCAAGTGCCCCGCCCTGATCCGGAGCTTTGAGCACGCCCATGCTGAACCGGCAATTCCCACTGCCCGTCCATCGCCTGGCCCTGGCCGCCGTGGCCGCAGGTGCGCTGGCCCTTCTGCCCGCTGCCCGGGCCGGCGCAGAAGCCGTCGTCATCGCCAGCACGGCGCCCGACCTTCCCGCGGGCCAGGTGATCGCCGACGGCGACGCCATCGTCCTGCCGGAAGGCACCACCGTCACCCTGATCACCCAGGCCGGCGAGACCCTGACGCTGACCGGCCCGCACGAAAGTGCGCTGGACCCGGCATCGGGACGGGTCGGCACGCTGTCGACCATTGCCCAGCTGGTCCAGGGGCCGCCGGACGACCTGAGCACCCTGGGTGCGACGCGCGGCGGCTTCAGCGCCGGATCGATCCCGGAACTGGAGTCGGAGGGATCCGTGGTCGTCACCGTCGGCCGCGCGACATCGGTCTGCGTCGCCCCGGATGAGCCGCCGACCTTGCGGCGGCGCGCGGTGGAGGGGGAGCTTCGACTGACCCTGGTGGCCGACGACGGCCCCGCCGGCGAGGTCTACTGGGCAGCCGACCAGCACGACGCCCTGTGGCCGGAAGCGCTGCCGCTGGTCGACGGCGTCGACTACCTGATCCGCGAGAACGGCAGCGACGCGACGGTCCGCGTACGGGTGATGGCGCGCAACGGCAAGGGCGAAGTCGAATGGATCTCGGCCCTGGCGGAGGCCGGATGCATGGCGCAGGCCTATGTGGCGCTGACACGGCTGCGCGACCAGTCGGTGCCGCTGTCGCTGTACGTGACCACCAGCCGGGGGCGCCAGCCCCTGTTTCAAGTCGGTGACGACATCCGGCTGAAGATCCAGAGCAACCGGGACAGCTTTGTCTATTGCTATTACTTGCAGAGCGACGGACTTGTCGTCCCGTTGTTTCCCATGTCGGAAAGCGGCGGTGCCTACCTGGCTGCCAACACGCTGCTGGAGCTGCCGGGCCCGCGGCTGGTCGGCGATTTGCAGGTGGCGCCGCCCGTCGGACGCGACCAGGTCTCGTGCTTTGCCACCGACCGCGACGTGACGGCGGAACTGCCGCGCGACGTCGTGCCCCTGGACTTCACACCCCTGCCCGGGGCGCTGGCCGCCAGCCTGGCGCAGCTATTTACATCGCTCGGCGATGTAGAGGTTGCCGAGGTGCGCCTGCCGATCGAAATACAATAGGAGGAGAGCCGCCGCACCGGCGCGGACCGCCGGCGACGGCGAAATGTGTCAAAGAGGGGCTAAGTCTTTGTTTTCCTGTGCATGACAAGTTCTTGACAATTCGGTGTTGGCGAGGCATACTTGGATCGTTGCGAAGGAGTTGGGTGGACACACCGCTAACAAATTCGCAACCGTCCTGCAGGCAACTGCTGGATGTTTTCGCCGGATTACTTGCGCAGGAGGGTGCCTCATCAGCATGACTCCGCCGGGCAGCCGGAGGAAAAGTTAGAAATTGTTTGACGACTTGCGCGATCAAGCTCGCCAAGCCACATCAACCTGGCCCCCATGCCGGGTGCGGGGTAACACGATCCCCCGCTACAGAGCGCAACCCCGCCCTTGACGCGCAAGCGTGCCATCCGGGCGGGGTTCGCAGTTGTGGACCCCCGAGTTGTGGCCCTCCCGAATCGTCTTGTTCGAACCGCTGGGCAGAGCCGTGATGTCGGCGACGCCGGAACGCGACCTGCGCTGCCCACGGGCCATCGAACCGGCGTGGCCGGACGCGCGCCCGCTTTCCGCGTCCCGCCCGGGCAGACGGGCCTCTCCGGCCGATATGGCCGGCCGCGCGGCGGGTGGTGTCGGCCCTCGCGGGAACGATGGGCCGGGGTGGGGCCGGCCGCGCCTCGCCCTCAGACCCGCTCCGCCAGCCAGATCGCCGCGCGCGATCCCGTCTTGATCGCCGTGCTCAGCAGGCGATAGGCCGGGGCCTGCTCGGCCTCGTTTGCCAGGCCGATGTCGCGGTGCTCCAGTTCTTCCAGGCGGAACTTCTCGATGGTGTCGCTGAGGTCCGCCTCGTCGTCGTCCAGCGTCTCGCGCTGGGCGGCGTAATGTTCGTCGATCACCTCTTCCACCGCCACGGTGCAGGCCATGGCGGCGCGGCGGCCCATCAGTGCCGTGCCGGCGCCGAGAGCGAAGCCGGCCACGTGCCAAAGGGGCTGCAACAGGCTGGGGCGCACCCGGCGCTCGGCCAGCAGGCGCTCGAACGCAGCCAGGTGTTCGGCTTCCTGGTCGGCCATGTGGCGCAGGATGTCGCCGGACGCCGTGTCGCCCAGCACGGCGATCTGTCCCTCATAGATGCGCTTGGCGCCGTACTCCCCGGCATGGTCGACGCGCAGCATGCGGGCCAGGCGGGCGCGGCGCGGCGGGTCGCCGGGCAGGGGGCGCCGGGGGGCATCGTTCCACAGGTCGGGTGTCTCGCGTTCCCTCATCTCGGGTCGATCCTCGCGTGACGGACGGCGGCGGCCAGGCTGAACACCGCCAGGGCGGCGGTGAACAGCCCGTTGTAGCCGGCGATTGTGATTCCGAACAGGGACCACTGGATCTCGTCGCAGCGCACGACCGGGGTCTGGCGCAGTGCCGCCAGCACTGCGGCCGGGTCGGACGGGTCGGCCAGCTCGGCCGCGGTGCAGCCGTCCGTACCCTCCCACCAATGCCGCTCGACCCCGACGTGGAAGCCGGCCAGCGCGGTGCCGGACAGGAACGCCACGGCGCACAGCGCGATCAGTCCGGCACGCCAGCGCGGCGCGGGGCGGATCAGCAGCACCAATGCGGCCAATGCCATCACTACGACATAAGGCCAGCGCTGATAGATACACAGGATGCACGGGTCGAGCCCGAAGACGTGCTCGGCCACCAATGCCGCCGCCAGGGCGAATGCGCCGGCGGCGAGGAGGACGAGCGGGGCATGACGGATCAGTCGGTTCATGGCCGGGCCGGTATAGGCCGGGCGATGGGCCTGCCGAAAGGGGGAACTGCATGGCGGGGCGTACGGATCGTCACGCCCGCCAACGACCCCTGCGGTCCCGTCCGGACCGATCGGCCGTGCGCGGCGGCCCGGGCGGCCGGCACCGGCGAGGTCCCGCCGTCGCCCGAACGACGGGCATTGGGTAACACTCTGTCTTGGCCCGCTTCGTCCGGTACTGTTACAACAAGGGCGGTGCTGTGGCGTCGCCGGGCCGCGCTCGCGGGCTCTTTCGACCTTGGGGAGACGACGGAATGATCTGGAACCGCATCCGTGGCGAATTCATCGACGTCATCGAATGGCTCGACGAAAGCCACGACACGATGGTCTACCGCTTCGAGCGGTACGGCAACGAGATCAAGTTCGGTGCCCAGCTGACGGTGCGCGAAAGCCAGGCGGCGGTCTTCATCAACGAAGGCCAGCTGGCCGACGTGTTCCAGCCCGGCCGGTACAAGCTGGAAACCCAGAACCTGCCGGTCCTGTCGACCCTGCAAGGCTGGAAATACGGCTTCGAAAGCCCGTTCAAGGCCGAAGTCTATTTCATCAGCACCAAGCGCTTCACCGACCTGAAATGGGGGACGAAGAACCCCATCATGCTGCGCGACCCGGAATTCGGGCCGGTGCGCATCCGCGCCTTCGGCACCTATGTCATGCGCATCAAGGATCCCGTGACCTTCATCCGCGAGATCTGCGGCACCGACGGCCAGTTCACGACGGACGAGATCACCAGCCAGCTGCGCAACCTCGTGGTCTCGCGCTTCTCCAGCGTCGTGGGGGAGGCGAAGATCCCGGTGCTGGACATGGCCGCGAACTATGAGGATTTCGCGAATTTCGTCACCGGCAAGATCGGCCCGGAATTCGAGGCCTATGGCCTGGAGCTGACCAAGCTTCTGATCGAGAACATCTCGCTGCCCCCGGCGGTGGAAGAGGCCCTGGACAAGCGCACCCAGATGGGCGTGATCGGCGACCTCAACCGCTACACCCAGTTCCAGGCGGCCGATGCCATCCAGACCGCAGCCGCCAATCCGGGCGGCCTGGCCGGTGCCGGCGTCGGCATGGGGGTGGGCCTGGGCATGGGCCAGCAGATGGCCGGCGCCATGGCCGGCCCCTGGGGCCAGCAGGGCCAGGCGCCGCAGCAGCAGTCGGCACCGGCGGCACCGCCGCCCCTGCCGCAGGCCGTGCAGTTCTTCGCCGCCATCGGCGGCCAGCAGGCCGGCCCCTTCGATATGGGGGCGTTGCAGGCCAAGGTGCGGTCGGGCGAGATCAACCGGGACACGCTGGTATGGAAGGACGGCATGGCCGGCTGGACGGCCGCGGGCCAGGTGGGCGAGCTGTCGGCGCTGTTCGGTGCCGTACCGCCGCCGCTGCCCCCGGGTTAGCCGGCGGACCGACCCCACGGACACAAGCAAGAACCGGAGAGGCTTTGCGTATATGAGCGATCTGGAGACGGCGGCCGAGTCGGCGCCGCAGAACTTGTCGCCCACGCAGTTCCCCTGCGAGGAATGCGGTGCGGTTCTGACCTTCGCGCCGGGGATGGATGTCCTGAAGTGCCAGTATTGCGGGCACGAGAACCCCATCCCCGAATCCGGCGAGACGGTGGAGGAACTGGATTACCACGCCGCCCTCCGGCAGGACGCATCCAACGACGAGACGGTCACGGAGAAGACGATCAAGTGCGGCACCTGTGCCGCGGAGTTCACGCTGGATGCCAAGGTGACGTCCGACGAATGCCCGTTCTGCGGGTCGACGGTCGTCCTCGACAGCGCCGCACCGTCGACCGTGCTGAAGCCGAAATCGCTGCTGCCGTTCAAGCTGGACCATCGCCAGGCGCGCGACGCGTTCAAGAAATGGCTGTCCAGCCGCTGGTTCGCGCCCGGTGGGCTGGACAAGTATGCCCGCGACGACGGTGCGCTGTCGGGCATGTACACGCCCTACTGGACCTACGACAGCGACACCACCAGCCACTACCGCGGCCTGCGCGGCATCAACTACACGGTGACGGTCGGCAGCGGCAAGAATCGCCGGACCGTCACCAAGACCCGGTGGACGCCGGTCAGCGGCACCGTCCGCCGCTTCTTCGACGACGTGCTGGTGCTGGCCAGCAACAGCCTGCCCCGCAACCTGGCGGAGCGGCTGGAGCCGTGGGACCTGGAGAACCTGGTACCCTATGACGACAGCTATCTCAGCGGCTTCCGGTCGGAGAAGTACCAGATCGGGCTGGAAGACGCCTTCGACTATGCCAAGCAGATCATGGAGCGGGGCATCCGCAGCGATGTCCGCCGCCAGATCGGCGGCGACAAGCAGCGCATCCTGTCGCTGAGCATCCGCCACGACGCCATCACCTATAAGCATGTCCTGCTGCCGGTATGGCTGGCCGCCTACAAGTTCCGCGACAAGACCTACCGCTTCACGGTCAACGCCCGGACGGGCGAGGTCCAGGGCGAGCGGCCGTGGAGCTGGCTGAAGATCGCCGCGGCCGTGCTGGGCGTGGTCGTGGTCGCCGGCGGCCTCTACTACGCCTATGTCACCTTCGGCGGTGGCGGCTAGGCGATGTTGCTCGCGACATTGGCCGTCTGACGGTGTCCCTGCCGGTCTGGGTGGATGGGCTGGGGCCGATCGCGGATCAGTTCGACGGCTTCCTGATCGATCAGTGGGGCGTGCTGCACGACGGCAACGCCCCCTATCCCGGGGCTGTCGAGGCGCTGCGCCGGCTGCAGGCGCTGGGCAAGCCCGCGGTCATTCTCTCCAACTCCGGCAAGCGGGCGGCGGACAACGGCGCCCGGTTGGCCGCCATGGGCATCGCCCCCGGGCTTTATGCCGCCTGCCTCAGTTCCGGCGAGGCAGCCTGGCTGGCGATGAAGGCGGGCGATCCTGAGCTGTCGGGCCTGGGCCGGCGCTGCGTCCTGGTCAGCCGCGGCGGCGACCGCAACATCGTCGCGGGGCTGGATATCGAGATCGTCGACGATGTCGCGGCGGCCGATTTCCTGCTGGTCTCCGGCGTCGACGAGCAGGTCGGCGTCGCCGCGCATTTCGATGAGCTGCTGGGCGGCGCGGCCCGGCGCGACCTGCCGATGCTGTGCGCCAACCCCGACCGCCACGGCATCGTCGGCGACCGGATCGCGCCGACCACCGGCGTGCTGGCCGACAAGTACGCCGCCCTGGGCGGGCACGTGATCGCCTTCGGCAAGCCCTATCCCGCCATCTACCGCCAGGCGCGCCGCTTCTTCGGCGAAGTGCCGGCCGGGCGCATCCTGGCGATCGGCGATTCCATGGAAAACGATATAGCCGGCGGGCGGGCGGCCGGCCATGCCACCTTGCTGGTGGCCGACGGCATCCATCGCCATGCCTTCGCCGGATCGGCGGCGCCGGACCGGCGAAATGTGGCGCTTGCCCAATTGTCGCAACAATATGGAACGAGTCCCGACTGGGTGACGGCCGCATTTCGCTGGTAAGTCTTACGCCCGCCACAAAGTCTGGCGAATTTCAAGTGAGATGAGCTTGCACGCCCTTGTTCCGACCGCGAAGACGTCCCGGCGTGTGGGCCGGCGGGGAGGCCACCAGCCGGAGATGCGAGGATGAGCGCACCGCATTTCGTCCGAAAGATCAAACTGGACGACGAGGAACCGATCCGCCTCGACGGCAAGGAGGCGATGGAACACTACCCCGCGCTGCAGGAGATGCTGCGCGAACGGTTCGGCCGCGAAACGGCCGACCTGTTCGCCGAGCCGGTGATCACCCGCGGCAACGGCGCGGCCCCCAGCTCCGTCTCCTGGTACGCGGCGGTGTCCGGGGAGCCGGTGCCGCTGCGCTCGCTGGATGCCGAGGCCCGGCACGGTCCGGAAGTCGACCTGAAGGCACACCTGAAGGTGCTGACGCCGGCACTCGACGACCCCGACATCGGTCCGATGCTGCGCGCGGCGCTCTACGTGGCGTCGCCCGACGATATCCTGGTGGTGAACGGCAAGCCGGTCCTGACCAACTGGGGACTGCTGCCGCGCGGCATAGCGGCGGATGACGAGGCTCGCCGCCGCCATTTCGAGCGGACCCTCGGTCCCTATGCGCCCTTCGGGGCGCCACAGCTGGTGGCGGGCCGCGGCAGCCCGCTGAAGGCGACGCCGGCGGCCGCCGGTGTCGCGGCGGCCGGGCTGGCCGGGGCTGCAATGGCCGGCGGCGCCCACGCGGCATCGCCCGCGACCGGCGGCATGGCGGCACAGGCCGCGGCCGGCGGCGTCCCGCCGATCCCGCCCGGCGGCGTCGGCATGGGACCGGGCGGCGGGCTGCCCCCGGGCCCGCCCGGCGGGGTGGTCGTGGTGGACGAGCGGCGCCGTCCGTGGCTGGGCGTGCTGATCGCCGTGATCGTCTCTGCCCTGGTGCTGGTGTTCCTGTTGCTGCCGGGGGTGCTGCTGCACCCGGAACAGCCGGTGGCCGCGGTCCCGCGCGATTTCGATCGTGAGATCGACTTGCAGCGGGACATCAACCGGGCGCTGGAAGAACAGATCCGCAATACCGAGATCGCCCTGCAACAGGGTGTCTGCCGGGCGGAGGATGCCACCCTCGTCCTGCCCGGCATGCCGGGCCACCCGCTGACGCCGGCCCCGGGGCGGACCGGCCAGCTGCCGCAGACCATCGTGCCGCAATCGGTGCTGCCGCCGGAACCGGAATACACCGTGCCCCCGCGCGCGGCCATGCCGCCGGGCCAGGACTTCGAAGGCACGCTGGTGGAACTGCTGGACGCCGCTACGGTGCTGGTGGTGGCCGCCGGCGGCAACCAGACGGGCGAGCTCGGCATCGGCAGCGGCTTCTTCATCGCGCCGCAAACGGTGATCACCAACCTGCATGTGCTGGAAGCGCACGATCCCAACCAGATCTATGTCACCAACCAGGTGCTGGGCGAGGTGCAGCGCGCCCAGCTGATCCACCGCACCCAGGGAAGCCAGATCGGCCAGCCCGACTATGCGGTGCTGTGGGTGCCGCAGGCCACCGACGTGCCCTACCTGGCGCTGACGCCGACGGTCGGCCGTCTGGAGAACGTGGTGGCGGCCGGGTTCCCGACCATCATCATGGGCATGGACCTGACCTTTCAGGCCCTGATCAGCGGCGACCGGCGGGCGATACCGCCGATGGCGCTGACCCAGGGCGTGGTCACGGTCGTGCAGAATGTCGATCGCAGCACGCCCATCGTCGCCCATACCGCAACCATTTCCCCGGGCAACAGCGGCGGGCCGCTGGTGGATGCCTGCGGCCGGGTGGTCGGCGTCAACACCTTCCTGCTGTATGACGAGGATCGCGCCGGCAGCCGCGTCAACTACGCCATCGCCATCCGGGACCTGATGCAGTTCCTGGACACCATCGGCGTCGGCTATTCCGTCGTCGAGGGCACCTGCGCGCCGGAGCGGATCGCGAGCGCCCCGCCGGCCCCGGCTGCTGAGGCGCCCAGCGCGGTGGCAGAGCCGCCGCCCGCGGCAGAGCCCGAACCCGCGGCCGAGCCGGAGGAGGCGGACCAGCCCGCGGCGGAGCCGGAGGCGGCGGCCGAACCGGAGGCGGAAGAAGAAGCCGCGCCGCCGGCAGCGGCCGAGGAACCGGCCGAGGAGCCGGCCGCCACCGAAGAAGAGGCCGCGACCCCGCCGGCCGACGATGAAGCCGCGGCGGACGCCGCCCCGGAATAACGGCAGCAGAGGGCAGCGCCGGATGACGCGGCAATGACCGATTCGATCCTTCTTGCGACCACGCGCCAGCGCGGCCTGCATGCGGTGGGCACCGCAGGCCAGCCGGTGATGCAGGCCTATGATCAGATCGCCCGCTATCTGACCCAGACCCTGTCGCCGGCCCATGCGGCGCTGTTTGCCGAACCCAACCCCAACGCCGCGCGCGGCACGGTCGACTGGTACACGGATGCCAGCGGGCCGCTGACCCGGTTCGTCGATGCCGGCGAGGAACAGCAGGCGGCGGTATCGGCGCGGCTGGCGGAACTGCGTGACGAGATCGAGGCCCGGGCCACCCAGTTGACGCGGTCCAAGGAAGGCGGCGAACGCTTCCTGGGCCAGATGCTGAAGCTGGCGCTGGAGATCCCGGGCAAGGAATTCGTCTATGTCGTCGGCGACCAGCCGATCCTGGTCTGCTGGGGCAATCTTCACGACACGCCGCAGGCCGAGCGGGGCGTGCTTCAGCGCATGGTCCGCGCGCCGGCGGGGATGGTGCCGCACTATCCGGCGGCCGCCGCCGCTGGGGCCGCGGGCTATGGCGGTGCCGGCACCGGCATGGGGGCCGCGATGCCGGCCGGCGGCGGCATGGCGGTCCTGCCGGCGACGGCGGCCTTCTTCCGCCAGGGGGGCGGCTGGATCGCCGGGCTGCTGTGGCTGCTGTTCGCGCTTCTGCTGTTCGCCGTCTTCTTCGTGCTGCTCAGCGGCTGCGGCGTCGGGCCGCGGTGGCTGGCGGAGCGCAGCCTCGTCAATTTCTGTCCGCTGCCGATCGTCGACGACCTGCAGGACGAGCGCGAACTGCTGGCTGAACAGAACCGCACGGACCTGCTGGAGGAAGAGCTCTACCGCATCCGCCTGGAGATCGCGCAGCGCGAGGTCCGGTGCCGGCGCGAGGCGCGCCTGATCCCGCCGATCCTTCCGCGGGACGAGGATCGCACGATCGTGGTGGAAGACGATCGCCATCCGCCCGAGGAGGAGCAGGTGGCCGTCGTCGACGACCCGGACGCGGTCGTGCCCGACGCGGTCGTGCCCGACATCGACGATCCCGCCATCGACGATCCCGCCATCGACGATCCCGACGGCGTCGTCCCCGAAGCGGTGGACCCCGAGGCGCCCGATCCCGAGGTGCCTGATCCCGATGCGGTCGACCCCGAAGCCGTGGTGCCCGACGAGGACACCCCCGTGACCGATCCGGAGGTGGTGGACGATACCGCCGTGCCGGAGGAGGAGCGCGAGGAACCAGTCGAGGTCGCCGACGTTCCCGACACACCCGAGGAGCCGGCGCCGGACGAACCCGATGTCGTCCGGCCGACCCCGGACGAGGACACGCCGGAGGCGGTGGAGCCGCCGGAGGACGCGCGGGAGCCGACCGAGGAAGAGAACGCAGCCTTCGACGAGCGGCTGGACCGCGAGGGCGGCGAACGCGGCCGGGTGAACGTGACGCTGGCATGGGACAGCGACGCCGACCTGGACCTGCGCGTGACCTGCCCGAACGGGCAGGAGATCTTCTTCAACCAGCGCGGCGCCTGCGGGGGTGCGCTGGATGTGGACATGAACGCCGTCGGCGGCGGGGGGCCGATGTCGGACGAGCCGGTGGAGAACGTCGTGTGGGATGGCAGCGCGGCACCGGGGCGCTACATCGTTCGGGTCGACAACTATGACAGCCGGTCGGATGGCGACAACGCGACGCCGTTCCGGCTGCGCATCACGAACGGGGACGAAAGCGAGATCATCGAAGGGTCCATTCGTGAAGACGACGGGCCGGTCGCCTATTATGAGTTCGTCGTACCGTAACGTCGGCAGGTTCCGCGCTGCTGCGTGGGAAGGGGGCCATGCTCAAGCCGCTACCCAGTTTTCGACCGGTCGTCAGCCTCATCCCGAATAGCGGGCTGCAGTTCCTCGACTTCGGCTTCGATATCGATCGCACGTCCAAGCTCGCCCGCTCGTACTGGGAAGAGCGTCGGCCGTTGCCGCCCGGGGAAGACCTGGGCGATGACGCGGCCGATTTCCCGACGCTGACGCTGCCGGAAGGCGGGGGCGGCGGCGATGGCGAGCGCATGATGGCCGTCCTCTTGCGCTGCCTGCGCCCGCATCCGGAGGACGGCGTCCTCTATGACCCCGTCAGCGGCCAGGTGCCGCCGGATGACGAGGTCTACACCCTGAACAAGATCCGCGGGCTTGAGGTCTTCCTCAACAAATGGGTCCCGATCCCGTTCCTGCGCGTGAAGTCGGAAAACGCGCCGGGGGTGTTCGATGTCGACCGCGGCCCGTCGAACTGGGCACGGGTGCGCGTGACCGAGCTGGACGAGCGCGACCACGACGGCAACACCCATCGCGTCGTCATGGCCTTCGATACCGAGCTGCGGGAGCTGGAGGAGGGGCGGCCCTATCTGGTGCCGACGCCGCGGGATTCGGAGGAGGAAAGCCGCTTCGCCTTCGTGCATGAGGACGCGCAGAACGGCTGGTTCCTGAACGAGCCCTGGGTCGACGAGTGGCTGGACGAGCTGTTCCGCGAGTTCAAGGCCGCCCAGCGCCCCGGCCGGCCCCTGCGCGACGAGGACTTTCCGAACCCGTGCGAGCACTGGGCGCGCTATCTCACCTTCCTGGAGGCGCTGAAGGAGGCCTGCGGGTTCCCGGTGATCCGCATGATCGACACCGTCAGCCGGGAGCTGAATTTCGAACCCATCGACGTCGACCTGGTGCTGGACGTGGGCAACAGCCGGACCTGCGGCATCCTGATCGAGCACAATCCCGACGACCGCCTGGATCTCAACGACGCCTATGTGCTGGAGCTGCGCGACCTGACCCAGCCGGAGCAGTCGCACATCCTGCCGTTCGAAAGCCGGGTCGAGTTCGCCCACGCCTCCTTCGGCAAGGATTCGCTGTCGCGCCGCAGCGGCCGCGGCAAGGGCTTCTTCTGGGCCAGCGTCGTCCGCGTGGGGCCGGAGGCGGTGCGTCTGGCCGGCGGCGTGCGCGGCACGGAAGGCACCACCGGGCTGTCCAGTCCCAAGCGCTACCTGTGGGACCGCCGCGCCATCAACCAGGTGTGGCGCTACAACAGCGTGGAAACCGACAGCGTCGGGCACGAATCCCCGGTGTCCGGCCCGTTCATGGCCTATGTCACCGAAGACGGCGACGTGCTGCGCCAGAAGCGCGGGCGCGGGACCTCCGCCGTGCGCGCCAAGTTCTCCCGCTCGTCGCTGTTCAGCTTCATGCTGTGCGAGATCATCCTGCAGGCGATCCTGATGATGAACTCGCCGGAAACCCGCAGCCGGCGCAAATACGCCGATGTCCCGCGCCAGTTGCGCCGGATCATCATGACCCTGCCGCCGGCGACGCCCCTGGCGGAACAGAAGGTGATGCGCGAGCGCGCGGAAGCCGCGGTCAAGCTGACCTGGGACGTGCTGGGCTGGACCCAGGGCAACCATCGCATGCCGGTGGAACCGGGCGTGCTGCTGGCGTGGGACGAGGCCAGCTGCACCCATCTGGTCTACCTCTACACCGAGATCACCCAGAAGTTCCAAGGCGGGGCGACCGACTTCTTCAACATCCTGGGCAAGCTGCGCGACGGCTACGACAACGCGCCGACCCTCAGGGTCGCCAGTATCGACATCGGCGGCGGCACCACCGACCTGATGGTCACGACCTATCAGATCGAGGGCAACCGCGCGATCAACCCGACACAGAACTTCCGCGAAGGCTTCAAGATCGCAGGCGACGACGTCGTCCAGGCGGTGGTCGAGCGCCACGTCCTGCCGCCCCTGGAAAAGGCGCTGGCCGCGGCCGGCGTGGGTGATGCCAAGGCGCTGTTGCGGCGGCTGTTCAGCGACCGCGGCGGCATGTCGGAGCAGGAACGCCACCTGCGCCGGCAGTTCGTGCTGCAGGTGTGCGTGCCCATCGCGCTGTCGATGCTGCACGCCTATGAAAGCGCCCGCCCGTTCAGCATCGAACCCACCTACGAGAAGCGGTTCGCCGATTTCTTCGATGACACCGCCCACCTTCCGGACCGTGTGCTGGACTATCTGGGTCAGGCGGTGCGCGACGAGCGGGTGGCCGATTTCGTCCTGGCGGATGTCCGATTCGACATCAGCTTCGAGGCGCTCGGCAACACCGTGCGCCGGGTGCTGGGGGAGATCCTGGCCGACCTCTGCGAGGTGGTGCACAGCCTGGATTGCGACGTGCTGCTGGTGTCCGGCCGGCCGTCGCGGCTGCCGGCCGTGACCGATGCCATCCTGGCCCACCTGCCGGTGCCGGCCGACCGCATCGTGCCCATGCACCAGTACCGCGTCGGCAACTGGTATCCGTTTCGCGACACCAGCGGCCGCATCGACGACCCCAAGACCACCGCGGCCGTCGGCAGCATGCTGTGCGCGCTGGCCGAAGGGCAGATCCAGAACTTCCTGTTGCGCACCAGCATGCTGCGCATGCGCTCCACCGCGCGGTTCGTGGGCGAGATGGAGATCTCCGGCCAGATCAAGAACGACCGCATCCTGTTTTCCGACATCGACCTGGAAACCAAGGCGAACCAGAAGGCGAGCGGCGAGGCCAAGCTGAAATTCTATGCCCCGACCTTCATCGGCTTCCGCCAGCTTCCGATCGAACGGTGGCCGGCGACACCGCTGTACTATCTCGACTTCGCCAACCCCCAGAGTGCGGCGCGCATGCGCCTGCCGCTGCTGGTGACGTTGGAGCGTGCCGATGCCGAGGATAACGAGGACGGCCGGGACGACCACAAGGAAGACTTCAAGGTGACGGAGATCGAGGATGCGGACGAAACCAACATGCGGCCGACCGATGTCGACATCCGGTTGCAGACGTTGAAGGATGAGGCCGGCTATTGGCTGGACACCGGCGTTCTGTCCGTCTTCTAGACCCACGAGGACCAACGAGGCTGCGAGAGCACTGCGGGACCCATGGATAGCCACTACGTTCAAGCCAACGAGCGCGTTGCCGCGCTCAGCCGCGCCACGGCCGAGGTGGCGACGGGTGCCGTCGCCTGGTTCCACGACAATCCGGACAAGATCCGCCAGGAACAGGCGTCGCTGACCCGGGAGTTCCGCAAGTTCGCCCTGTCGGCCCGCAAGCTGGAGGTGGCGGCCCACCGGCCCATGTGTGCCGGCGTCTTCGGACCCAGCCAGGCCGGCAAGTCCTACCTGATCTCCGCGCTCGCCCGGCGCGGCACCGAGCCGCTGCTGGCCGAATTCGACGGCTATCCCGAGGGTGTCGATTTCGTCCGCGAGATCAATCCCGAAGGCGGGCAGGAATCCACCGGGCTGGTCACGCGCTTCACCATCCGCCGCGCCAAGACGCCGCCCGGCTTCCCGGTGGCGCTGCGGCTGCTGTCCCAGACGGATGTCGCCAAGATCCTGGGCAACACCTATCTCTCCGACCTCGATGTCAGCGAACACCAGGCCGTCACGCCGCAGAAGATCCGCGAGATGATCGACCTGGTCCGCCGGTCGGCATTGTCCGGCCCGGTCGATACGCTGACCGAGGACGACGTCTTCGACATGCAGGAGTATTTCGAGAAGCAGTTCAAGGGTCTGCCGCTGATCAACGCCCTGTCCGGCACCTTCTGGCCGGCGGCGGCGGAGCTGGCGCCGCGCCTGCCCATCGGGGCACGGGCGGCCCTGTTCTCGCTCTTGTGGGGGGAGATCGAGCCGTTCACCGCCCTGTTCAAGGAGCTGTACGGCGCCCTCAACCAGCTGGGCTTCCCGGCGGATGCCTTCGCCCCGCTGGGGGCGCTGATCCCGCGCGAGAAGAGCATCATCGACGTGGGCACGCTGGGCGGCCTGGGCCAAGGCGGTGCGGAGCTGTTGGAGGTCATGTCCCCCGACGGGCGCAAGGCGATGCTGCCCAGGCCGGCGGTGACGGCGCTGATCGCGGAGCTGTGCATCGTCATGAAGGACAAGCCGTGGGACTTCTTCGAGCATACCGACCTGCTCGACTTCCCCGGCGCCCGCTCGCGCGAGAATATCGAAGACGTGGGCAAGTTCATGCAGCAGGCCGATGCGCTGAAAAGCCTCTTCCTGCGCGGCAAGGTCGCCTATCTGTTCGAACGTTATGTGGCCGAGCAGGAATTGACCAGCATGCTCTTGTGCATCGGGCCGTCCAACCAGGAGGTCCGCACCCTGCCGGCGATGATCAAGGACTGGATCGACAGCACCCACGGGCCCGACCCGGCCGAGCGCGAACGCCAGGAAACGGCGCTGTTCCTGGTGCTGACCAAGTTCGATACGGAGTTCAGCGAGAAGGCGGGCGAAAGCGCCTCGTCGATCGAACGCTGGACGATCCGCCTGAACGCCTCGCTGCTGGACTTCTTCGGCAAGGCCCATGACTGGCCGCGGGAATGGTCGCCGGGCCACCCGTTCAACAACACCTTCTGGATGCGCAACCCCAACTACAAGGCCAAGGAGATCCTGGAGTACGACGACGAGGGCGAGGAGATCGCCATCCGCCGTGGAGAGGAGAACCGCATCCGCAGCTTCCGCGACGACTACCTGTCCAATCCCGTCGTGCGCAGCCATTTCAAGGACCCCGCCCGCGCCTGGGACGAGGCGTTCCGGCTCAATGACGGCGGCATCACATATTTGGCGGAAAGCCTCGCACCGGTCTGCAATCCCGACATAAAGCGACGGCAGATTGAGGCGAGGATCGGCCAGCAGCGCGCGCTGATGCGCGAACGCCTGGCCCGCTATTACATTTCGGGCGATCTGGACGAAGAGATGCGCAAGCGCAAGGCCATGGCTGCCGTTGTCGTCAAGCACCTGGCCAACTGCGTGGAGGCGCAGCGCTTCGGACACCTGCTGAAGGCGCTGCAAGTGTCCGACAGCGAGCTCGCCGACCTCTATTACGAGGTGGAGATGCGCGGCGGCAGCGAGGACGGGGAAGACAAGCGCGCCGTCGTCGCCATCGGCCGGCCCGTCACCGCGCGCACGCTGCTGGAAGACGTCTTCGGCGACGACGAGGTCGACGACATGGACGTCAGCGGCGAAGTCATGCCGCCGGAGCTGAGCGCGATGCCGGTCGACAAGGCCGACCTGTTTGCCGATGCGGTGCTGCAGCACTGGATCGGCGAGGTGCGCGCGATTTCCGAGACCCCGCGCATGTGCACGTATTTCCGCGTGTCGGAAGCGTCGGTGTCGGCCTTGGCCAGCGAGCTGATCGCCGGCGCACAGCGGCTGGACATCCGCACCGAGCTGGCCGAACGGCTGCGCGAGGCGCTGAGCTTCCGCCAGAAGATCGAGCAGGAGCGGGCCAAGGCCGCACTGCTGGCCGCCAACATCGTCAACGCCTATGTCAATTGGCTGGGCTTTGACCGCGAGCCGCTGGAAGACCGGCCGACCGCCGGGCGCGGCGACCACCGGCGGCCGATTTTCGCGCCTCGCCCGACTGTGAACGTCAACCTCTCGTTGCCTGACCTGCCGACACCATATGACCAGATGCAATATGTGGACTGGATGACCGCCTTCCGCCGGCTGGTCGAGGACAATGCCTCGAGCCGCGAGGGGACCGAGGTCGACGTCGAGCAGAATGCCCGGTTGGGCAAGCTTGTGACGGCGCTGGACCGGGCGGCCTGACGAGAACCGGATGACGATGAAAGCCACAGGCCAGGTCAGTATCAGGGAGGACCGCAGCGTTCCGGGGGGAGGCCACGCCGAGATCCGGATCACCGGCGTCAAGGCCGGCGACGCGCGGGCCAACTTCTATGTACGGCGCCTGGATTACGAGAAGAACAACCTGGGTCCCGAGGGATGGCAGGGGCCGGAGGCGGAATGGTCGCCGCTGTCGGTCCGCCAGGAGGGATACGACCTGGTGGTGCGCATCGGCCCCGACGTGGTCGACCGCCTGGAGGTCGGCACCCCGGTGGAGATCGAGTTCCCGTCGCTCGGCGTGAAATCGGCGGCACCCTGGCCCGACATCGCGCCCTCGGCCTACAGCCGCGCCGGGCGGTCGCGCACGCCTGCGCGGCGCACCCGCACGCGCCAGCCGCCACCCCCGCCGCCGGTGGTCGTGGTTCCGCCGGAACCCGAGCCGGAGCCGGAACCGCTGCCCCCGGTGCGTCCGCATCTTGTCGCCCCTGCGGACGGCAACGGCGCGGACGCAGACGACGAAAGCCGGTCGCGGGGACGGGGTTGGGTTGTTGCCTTCGGCGTCCTGCTGGTTCTGCTGCTGGCCGGCGGTGCCGGGGCCTATGTCGTGCTGAACGACGATGACCTGCGCCGGCAGGTCGCAGAGTGGTTCCCCTTCCTCGGCCTCGAAACCGAGGTCGCCGGCGACCCGCTGGACGAAGGGCCGGCCCCGGCGGCGGACGATCCCGCGCAGGCCGGCGTCGACGACGATCCCGGGCCGGTCGAACCGGTCGAGCCGCCCCCGGCGGTGGCGGAGACCCCGATCCCCGAGCCGGATCCCGCCGCGGACGACAACCAGGAAGGCCCGGTGCCGGAACCACCGGTGGTGGGACCGGTGCCCCCGCCGGCGGCAGCCTTGCCGGCCGGCCTGCCCTGCGAGTCGCCGCCGACGCCCTGGGCCGAGTGCGTGCGCCAGATCGTTGCCGAAGCCGCCTCCGACGACGAGATCTTCCAGATCGCCCAGGCCTACCAGGACGCCGACCATCCCCAGATGGCCATCGGGCTGTTCCGCGAGCTGACGCGCAGGCAGCTGGCCGAAGCGGTGCGCGAGATCGGCAAGATGTACGATCCCCGGTTCTATACGCCCGAAAGCTCGGCGTTCTCGCGCCCCTATCCCGACCGCGCCATCAGCTATTACCGGCAGGCCGAGGGGGCCGGGGATGGCGAGGCGACGGAATTGCTGGATACCCTGCGCCAGTGGCTGCAGCAGCAGGCCGACCAGGGCAATGCCGAGGCGCAGCAGTTGTTGAGCACGCAGTTCCAGTGACGGCCGGGCCGCGTTCTGCCGGCCGCGCAAGAAGGAAGAGCGATCATGGCCACCGATGTCTCCACCGGTCCAGCGGTGCTGAAGCCGCTTTCCTGGCTTCGCGTCTGCCTGGCCGCCTGCCTGGCGGCGGCCGTCTGGGCGGGGGCCGCACCGATGGCCGGGGCGCAGGACCGCACGCCCCTGCCGGTGGACGATCAACCCAGCCTGTACCAGCGCGTGCTGACCCGGCCCGGCGCCGTACTGCGGGCCACGCCGGGCGACACCGCGCAGGTCGTCGACGACCTGGTGCCGACCTTCACGGTCTTCTACGTCTATGACCGGCGCGAGGCCGATGGGCGCCAGTGGGCGGAAGTGGGCGGCCCCGTGCGCGGGCCGGCCGAAGGCTGGGTGCGCCTGGACCAGGTGATCGAATGGCGCCACGCCATGGTGGTCGCCTTCAACAACCCGGCCAACCGCGAACGCGTGCTGTTCTTCGACGACCGCGACGACCTTGTCGAGCTGATGGAGTCGGAGCTGCTGGTGCCGCGGTCGCACGAGCTGCGCGACCAGGCGATTGCCGAGACGCTGCCGCCCGACAGCCCCGTGATCTCGATCGAGCCCGAGACGCCGCCGGACCTCAGCGAGGAATTCTACCTGCTGCCCATCCTGGATGCCGACCGGGTGTGGCTGAACTCCGGCTTCGAGACGACCATCCTGCGCGTGGCCTCGATCCCGCTGCATGAGGAGGCGGCCGAGGCACCGTCCAGCGTCTCCTTCGAGGAGGCGCTGCGCAACTTCGATGCTGGCATCGTCTTCGTCATCGATACCACCACGTCCATGGGCCCCTATATCGACCGGACGCGCGAGGCGGTGCGGCGGATCTATGCGCGCATCGGCGATTCCGAGATCGCCGACCGCGTCAGCTTCGGGCTGGTCGGCTTCCGCGACAGCACCACGCTGGTTCCGGAGCTGGACTACGTCACCCGCACCTTCGTCGAGCTGGAGCGCGGCAGCGATCCCGAGGATGTGCTGCGCGCCATCGACGGGATCGCACCTGCGGCCGTGTCGTCCATCGGCTTCAACGAGGACTCGCTGGCCGGCCTGCAGCAGGCGATCAACCTGGAGGGCTGGAGCAAGCACGAGTTCGGCGGACGCTACATCGTGCTGATCACCGACGCCGGCCCGCGGGCATCCGGCGATCCGAACAGCAGCACCCATATGGGTCCGGCGGAGATCAACAGCCAGGCGCAGGAAAGCAACATCGCCATCTTCACCCTGCACCTGCTGACGCCGGCCGGCACTGCCTATCATGACGGGGCCGCGGCGGCGTATCGCCAGGCGTCCGCCTTCAACGGCCTGGCGGAGCCGCTGTACTACCCCGTGCAGGAAGGCGATGTCGGTGCCTTCGGCCAGCAGGTGGACCGCCTGGCCGACATCCTGATCGGCCAGGTGCGCAATGCCGTACAGGGACGGGTCGAACAGGCCACCACCCAGGCGGAGACGGAACTGGAGCGCCAGGCCCAGCTGGTCGGCCGGGCCATGCAGCTGGCCTATCTGGGCCGTGTGACCGGCAGCCGCGCGCCCGACGTGTTCCAGGCCTGGACGGCGGACAGCGATTTCGATGATCCCCGCCGCCGCGCGCTGGAGGTGCGGGTGCTGCTGTCGAAGCGTCAGCTCAGCGACCTGGCCCAGGTGCTGCGCCTGATCCTGGAGGCGGGACGCAGCGGCGAAACCACGGCGGACCAGTTCTTCGGCCGCCTGCGCAGCGCCGTCACCCAGGCGGCGGTCGACCCCAACCTGGTGGCGCAGACGCAGTTCGAGAGCCTGGGCGAACTGGTGGGCCAGTACATCGCCGGCCTGCCGTACCAGAGCCAGCTGATGGAAATCGACGAGGACGAATGGAATGCCATCGGCCCCGGCGGGCAGGTGGAGATCCTGGATACGATCGAATCGAAGCTGGAACTGTACGACCAGTTCGACAGGAATGTCGGCCTGTGGGTGCCGCTGTATGACGGGGCGCCGCCGAGCGAGCACGTCTATCCGGTCCCGCTGAATGCGCTTCCCTGACCGGCCGGCCGGCGACAGTCTGCTGGATATCGCCGGCGCGGTGAAACGGCGCGACGGGGCCGACCGGGCCTTCGCGCTGGCGGTGCCGCGCCTGACCTTGCACCGGGGCCGGGCGATGGCGTTCGTCGGACCCAGCGGATCCGGCAAGAGCACGCTGATCGACCTGCTGGCGATGACGCTGAAGCCCGACACTACCCGGCGCTTCGTCTTCTGCGACCCGCATGACGGGCAGTCCACCGACCTGATGGGGCTGTGGCAGGCGGGCGCGATGGATGCGCTGGCGCGCCTCAGGTCCCGCCATTTCGGCTATGTGCTGCAGACCGGCGGGCTGCTGCCCTTCCTGTCGGTCTACGAGAATATCGCCCTGCCACAGCGGCTTCTGGGGTTCCATCGGGCCGAGGTGATCCGGGACCTGGCCCGCCGGCTGGACATCGCCGAAACGCTGGGCGCCATGCCGTCCAAGCTGTCGGTGGGCCAGCGCCAGCGCGTCGCCATCGCCCGGGCCCTGGCGCACCAGCCGACCATCGTGCTGGCGGACGAGCCGACGGCGTCGCTCGACCCGATGAATGCGGTGATCGTCATGGATCTGTTCATGGAGCTGATCGACAAGGTCCACGCCACGCTGGTGATCGCGACCCATGACGGCACGCTGGTGCAGCGCTACGGCCTGCCCATCGTCGCCGCGGAAGTGCGCCGGCGCGGCAATACCGTGGAGACGACCTTCGGTGACAGCCTCGCGATGCCTGCGCATGGGGCGGTATGACGCGACGCCGGCGCCGGCTGCCGGCGGGTGGCGCCGATGATCCTGCGCCTGGCCCTGGCCGATGTGCTGCACGAGCGCAAGATGGCCATCTGCTATGCCGTGGCCATGGCGGCGGTGCTGGCACCGCTGATGGTGCTGTACGGCCTGAAGCATGGCGTCGTCACCGCGCTGACGGAAGAGCTGCGGCAGGATCCGCGCAACCGCGAGGTGCTGGTCCTGGGCAACCGCGCCTACGAGCCGGACTGGCTGGACGCCCTCGCGGCCCGGCCGGAGGTCGGGTTCCTCGCGCCACGCACGCGGTCCATCGCCGCCACCATCGACGTCGAGGCGCCCGGTGACCGGTTCACGACCGAACGGGCGGAGCTGATCCCGACCGGGATCGGCGACCCGCTGCTGGACCCCGGCCGCACGCCACCGACCGGCAGCGAGGTCGCGATCAGCCGTGCCCTGGCGGAAGCCATGGGCGTGGGCGAGGGCGGCCGCCTGATCGGCCGGGCCATCCGCCAGGTCGGCTCGGCGCGGCAATCGGTGACGGTCGACCTTCAGGTGGCCCAGGTGCTGGACCCGGCCAGCTATCAGCGCAAGGCGGTGCTGGCGCCGATCCCGCTGTTGACGGCGGTCGAGGACTATCGCGACGGCTATGCCGTGCCCGCGCTGGGCTGGGCGGGCGAGCCGCCGCGCCAGGGTCCGCGAAGCTTCGCCAGCTTCCGCATCTATGCGACCACGCTGGAGGATGTCGGGCCGTTGGTCGACCATCTGACGCGCCTGGGCGTGGATGTCCGGTCGCAGGCGGCGGAGATCGAGACGGTGCGCCTGCTCGACCGCAACCTGACGCAGATCTTCGCGATCATCGCGGCCCTGGGCGGGCTGGGCTACCTGCTCTCCCTGGGTGCCAATCTTTGGTCAAATGTCGAGCGTAAGCACAAGGAGCTGAGCATCATGCGACTGCTCGGTGTGTCGGCGGCCGGGCTGGTTCGATTTCCGATCTATCAGGCCGTCTTGATCGCCGGCGTCGGGTGCTTGATGGCCTTTGCGGTGTATTTCATGGCCGGGACCACGATAAACCTGCTTTTCGCCGCGCCGGTGATATCGGGACAGCGCGTATGCCAGCTGCTGCCCTGGCACTTCGCCGTGGCGGCCGCAGCCACGGCGGCGGCGGCCGTTCTGGCCTCGGCCGTTGCCGGCTGGCAGGCAAGCCGGGTCGAACCGGCGGAAGGCATGCGCGATGTCTAGCGGCCTGCCGGCGCGTGCCGCGATCGCCGTGTCGGCCTTGGCGGCGGCGCTTGCGGCGACGCCGGCTGCCGCTGCCGAGATCACCTGGGATGCCAGGTACTACGACCCCCGCCCGGCGGATGACGGCGGCGACTTCCTGCTGCCGATGCCGTGCGGCGGGGCCATGGCATTTCGCCGCATCGAGACGCCGGCCGGCGCCGACTGGCTGCTGGACGAGCAGGTCCGCCTCGGCTCGCCCGCCATCGATGACCTGTCCTACGCGGAATATCTCAGAACGGAATACATTGTGGGCTCCCTCACAGAAGACGGCGCCCGGCTGTTCTACATTGGCAAGTATGAGATCACACGGGACCAATGGCAGGCCGTGATGGACCCGACCTGCCCCGAGCCATCCATGCGTGGGCGTGTCGCCATGGGCGGCATTTCCTGGTTCGAAGGCGTCGACTTCAGCCGTCGCTATACGGAATGGCTGCTGCAGAATGCCCCGGACGCTCTGCCCCATGAAGAGGGCGAGGCCGGCTTCCTGCGCTTGCCGCTGGAGACGGAGTGGGAATATGTGGCGCGCGGCGGCAACGCGGTGGCGCCGCAGGACTTCCGCCGCCCGGTGTTCCCCATGGACGGGCCGCTGTCCGACTATGCCTGGTATCAGGGGGCGGATTCCGCCGGCGGCAGCGTGCGGCCGGTCGGGCTGCTGGGGGCGAACCCGCTGGGCGTGTACGACATGCTCGGCAATGTCGAGGAAATCGTGCTCGACCCGTTCCGCATGAACCGCGCCGGCCGCGTCCACGGCCAGGCGGGCGGCTTCATGACCAAGGGCGGCTCCATCCTCACCGCCGACAGCCGCATCCGCAGCTCCATCCGCACGGAATACAATTACTACGACGAGACATCCGGCGCCGCGACACGGCTGGACACGTTCGGCCTGCGGTTGCTGATCAGCGCGCCGGTGTCCACCAGCACCCATCGGCTGGAAGAAATCCGCGAGAGCTGGGAACAAGTGCCGCGCTTGCGCATTGAAACCGATGGGCTTGATCCCGTCGAAGCGCTGGGCGAGCTGTCGCAGCTGGCGGAGGACGCGATCCTCGGCGAGGGCCTGAGCCGGATCGAGGAGGATCTGCGCGACCAGGAGGCCACCCGGCACCAGCAGCAGCAGGAGCTGTTGCGTCGGGAGGCGGAGCTGCGCGACCAGGTGGCCGCCATGGCGGAGTCGCTGGGTGTGATCCAGACCTCGCTGCGCGAGGAGCTTGCAGCCCGCAACGACGCCGAGGCCCGTGCCGCACAGGCGCTTCTGTATGCCGGTGCGGTGATGATCCGCAGGATGCGCGAGGATGACCGCCGCGTGTTCATCCAGGAACGGGCATTGCAGGCCGCCCGGGCGATCGACCAGACGGTGCAGGCCAACAGGGAGCGCGCGGACGGTCTGGAACGGCTGGTGGAGGCGGCGCGCGAGAATTACCGGATTTCAACGAATGCGTATTTCTATTTCCTGATCGAGACGGGTGAGACCTATCGGCCGGAGCTGCTGGAGCAGCAGGTCGCCGTCGTCAGCCAGATTTTCAGCCAGCTGGCGGATAGCGGTGCACGCATGGAGGGGTTCATTGCGTTCGCCGAGCTGTTTGCCGAGCAGGCCATGGCCTACGGCCGCACGGGAGAGCTTGACCAGGACGCGCTCGTTGCGCAGATCCTGCAGCTATGAGGGGGAACGAGACGATGTCGATGCCCGGAAAAATCGGTAAGACCGGCACGCTGCTGGTGCTGGCGCTGGTCTTGGCCACGGGTCTTGGGGCATGCCAGACGACTAAGCGCGCGTCGGGCTATAATCCCACCCCGCAGGAACAGGCGCTGGCCGAACGCAACGGCCGCTTCAACCAGACGATCGGCGAGGGCGTTCTCGCCGGCGCGGCGCTGGGTGCCCTGATCGGCGGCCTTGCCGGCGATTGGGAAGGGGCTGCCATCGGCGCGGCCAGCGGCGCCCTGGTCGGCGGGGCGGCCGGCTATTTCGTGGCGTCGGAAAACCAGAGCTATGCCAGCGCCGAACAGGCGCTGAACGGCCAGATCCAGCAGGCCCGCGCCCAGATCGCCGGGTACCAGCAGGACCTGCAGATGACGCGCGAGCTGGTGGCCACCCGCCGCACGCGCATCGCCCAGGTCAATGCCCAGCTGCGTGCCGGCCAGATCTCGCAGGCCCAGTACCAGGCGGAACGGGCGCAGCTGCAAAGTGCCATCAACGTGGTCCAGGAGAACATCCGGTCGCACGAGCACAACATTCAGCTGATTCAGCAGGAGATCTCGCGATTCCAGGCCCAGGGCTACAACACGTCGGCCTTGCAGCAGGAGCTGTACCGCTACCGCTCGCTCAGGGACGAACAGCTGGGCCTGTTGAACCAGCTGGTCCAGGCGTCCCAGACGGCGTAGCCGGCTGTCCGGGGAGAAAAGGGGGGAGAGCGATGCAGGATAGTCGCAGCCGGCTGGTTGCCGGCGTGGTGCTGGCCGCCTTGGCCGTGGGGGCGGGTGGATGTGCCCGCATGCAGGACCCCGCCCAGGCCGGGTTCTTCAGCGGGACGGCGAACCTGGTCGACGGGACCTATGACCGCCGCATCGCCGAGCGCGAGGCGGCGCTGGCGTCGACCCAGGCCACCTCGCGCCAGTTGCAGGCGGAGCTGGCGTCGTCCCGGGCCGAAGCCGCCATGCTCAGCCAGCAGGAAGCGTCGCTGCAACAGCGGCTCTACGCGCTCGACACGCAGAATGCCGTCCTGCGCCAGCAGATCGCGGCGGCGCGCCAGCAGGCGACCGTCGACCAGGCATCGCTGCGCCGGCTGGATGCGCAGCTGGGCGACCTGGAGCGCCGGCGCACCGTCCTTCAGGCCGGCAGCACCGTGGACCCGTCGGTGCAGGCCGAAATCGCGCAGCTTGAGCGCGAGATCGGGGAGATCGGCCGGGCCATCGACGATATCATGGCCGCGGGCCAGGTGGTGGAATAGCCCCGGCCCACGCCAAGATGCGGGGGACGGCGCGCCACGCGTCCGTACGGGACTTCGTGCGGCGTGCAGTACGCTGGCGTAGCTCCGCCGATGATTGCCGGCTATTCTGCCCGCAAATCATCGAAACAGGGGGGCCTGGCCCATGCGTCGCCGTCACTTCATGTCCACCACAGCAGGGGCCGCCTCGGCCATCACCGCCTCCACGCTGGCGGCACCGGCCATCGCGCAGGACCGCATCGAATGGACGATGGTGGCGCCGTGGCCGAAGAACACACCCGGCGTGGGGGTGAACGCGCAGCGCGTGGCCGACCGCATCACCGAGATGTCGGACGGCCGGCTGACGGTGACGCTGTACGGTGCGGGCGAACTGGTGCCGCCGTTCGAAAGCTTCGATGCGGTGCAGAGCGGCAATGCCGATATCATGCACGCCACCCCCTATTACTGGGTCGGCAAGTCGCGGGCGCTGAACTTCTTCACCGGCGTGCCCTTCGGCCTCAACGCCATGGAACTGCCGGCCTGGCTGTATTTCGGCGGCGGGCAGGAGCTGTGGGACGAGGTCTATGGCGAATTCGGGGTCAAGCCCTTCTATGCCGGCAGCAGCGGCGTCCAGGCCGGCGGCTGGTTCCGCAAGGAAATCAACACCCTGGACGACCTGCAAGGGCTGAAGATCCGCATCGCCGGGTTGGGCGGCGAGGTGTTGCGCCGTCTCGGCGCGGCCGTGGTGCAGCTTCCGCCCGGCGAAATCTTCGCGGCCATGCAGTCCGGGGCCGTCGATGCCGCGGAATGGGTCGGCCCCTGGAACGATCTCGCCTTCGGGCTCTACCGGGTTGCCGAATACTACTACCTGCCCGCTTTCCACGAGCCCGGCCCGGGGCTTGAGGTCACGGTGAACAAGGAGAAGTTCGAAGCCCTGCCCGGCGACTTGCAGAAGATCGTGCAATACGCCGCGTCATCCGTCGCCAACGAGACCCTGGCCGACTTCACCTATCACAACATCGTCTCGCTCGACCCGCTGGTGCAGGAGCACAATGTCCAGCTGCGCGAATTCTCCGACGAGATCGTGCACGAGCTGGGGCGCGTGTCCTTCGAGGTGATGGAGGAGGAGGCCGCCGGCGACGACCTGACCAGCCGCGTCCATGCCGCCTATATGGACTTCCTGCGCCAGTCGTCGAACTACAGCGCCCGCATGGATCAGGTCAGCCTGCGCCAGCGGTCGATGGTCCTGTAGCGGCAGAACCGGGCCCCCTGGGGCCCGATTCCCCTGACCTCATAGGCGGAGGACCCAGCCCGTGCCACATCTGGCGATCACCGATCAGGACGCCCTGTACTACGAATACGAGGCACCGGGCGACAAGGGGCGGACCTTCGTCTTCGTCAATGCCCTGACCGGCAACACCGGCATGTGGCAGGCGGAGATCGGGCCAGCCCTGCGGGCGGCCGGGTACGGCACGCTGGCCTACAACTTCCGCGGCCAGGCCGACAGCCCCTTCGCCCCCGGCACGGTGCTGGACCAGACGCTGATCGTCGACGACCTGAAGCGGCTGCTTGCCGCGGTGCAGCCGCCGCAGCCGGTCGTCGTCGGCCTGTCCATCGGCGGGCTCTATGCCGCCTGGGCGGCCCTGGGCGGGGCGGCGATGGATGCGCTGGTGCTGATCAACACCCTGCGCACGCCCGGCACGCGGCTGGAGTGGATCAACACGGCGATGGCGCGGGCGGCCAGCCTGGGCGGCACGCGCCTGGTCATGGACATGTTCATGCCGCTGCTCGTCAACCAGCAGCGCAGTACAGAGATCCGCGCCGGCTTCCTGACGGCGGAGCCGTACGAGGGGCTGGATCCGGCGCACGGCCATGCGGTCCTGCTGGCCCATGCCGGCAGCGCCGACTGGGATCCGCCGTGGGAGAAGCTGGCGATGCCGGTGCTGGTCGTCACCGGTCTCGACGACCGGGTCTTCCTGGACATGGCGGATGTGCGGCGGCTGTCGGGCCGGCTGGCGAAGGTCAGTTCGGTCCACATGCTCGGTGCGGGGCACCTGATCCCGGTGGAGAAACCGCAGGCCCTGGTCCGCGCGCTTCTCGATTTCACCGGCTGCCTGTAGGGCCGGGGGCGATGGATCGCGCACGGCTGGCCTATCTTGCCGTCTTCCTGGGCGTGTGCGGCCACGCGTCCAGCGAATTCTTCGCCGTCCTGTCGGGTGTCCGGGGGCCGGAAGTATCGGTCTGGCGCTATACCATCGGCAGCATCGGGCTGATCGCCGCGGCGCTGATCTGGCCCAAGAGCCGCGACCTGTGGACGCCGCTGAAGGCGCATTTCCCACGGTTGCTGTGGCTGTCCGTCGTCGGGTTCACGCTGGCCTATCTGGCGTTCCACTGGTCGCTGGATTTCGCCACGGCGGTGCAGGTCGGCACATTGGTGACGACCATCCCCATCTTCGTCGGCGTTGCCAATCTGGTGATCAACCGCGTGGCCTTCACCACGCCCAAGATCGTCACCGGCCTGGCGGCGGTCGCCGGTATCGCGCTGCTGTTGACCGACGGCTACCTGTTCGAGCTGGCGGGGCGCGAAGGCTCGCTGACCGGCATCGGCCTGGCCGTCGGCTGTGCCGCCCTGGTGGCCATCTATGCCGTGTCGGCCAAGCCGCTGATCAACACTTACGGGGCCATCCGCATCACCACCATCACCATGGCCATGGGTACGGTCGGGCTGTGGCTGCTGGTCGGCGCCTCGTGGGGCATCTGGATCGACCCCTTGTCGCTGTTCGACCGAGAGCCGCAGGCGGCGTGGTCGCTGCTGGTGCTGGGGCTGTACAACACCACCATCACGCAGCTGCTGTGGCTGGGCGGCCTGGCGGCGGTCCCGGACATCACGCGCGGGTCATACCTGTTCTTCCTGAAGCCGGTGATCACCGCCGTCCTGGCCTATCTGTTCCTGACGCAGCCGATCACCTGGATCCAGGTGGCCGCCATTGCCGTGATCTCCGGCGCGGTGGTGCTGGAGCTGCTGTGGCCGACCCTCGCCGCACGCCGCGCCGGGTCGGCCGGCCGGCCGCGATAGCTCAGTCATATAGATAGAGGCTGATTCAGCGAAGATGTCGATCCGGTATCTTCGCATCAGGTTCTAGGCGATCAGCCCGGCCCCGGCCAGGAACCCGGCCACCCGGTCGCTGTCGTGGAGGAACGATGCGGCCTTGTGCCGGCGCAGTGCGGCCGACCGGGCCGGGATGTCGAGACCGTCAACCATCGCCACCGCATCGTCCACCGTCGCCGTCGCCGGATCGATGACCGTGGCCAGGAAGCCCTCCACCGTTGCCGTCCGGACCGATCCGGCGATGACGACGGCGGGTATCCCTAGGGATGCACACACCCCGGCACCGTGGACGCGCGTCGTCACCGTCAGGTCGAACCCGTCATAGATGTCGAGATAGTCCCGCGCGTCATAGGAATAGGCGATCGGCAGCCGGTCGCCGAAGCGTGCCCGCAGCTCCGGGATCTCGTCGACATAGTGACAGACCAGGGTGCAGTCATGGCGCCCGGCCAGCCGCGCGAACAGCGCGGCGGCGAAGTCCAGCACGGCCGGGTCGATGCGCTGGTGGTTGGTCCTGGCGGTGCCCTGGACCGACAGGGCGATGCGGCACGGGCCGTAGCGCAGCCGGTCCATTGGTGCGGCATAGAGCGACGGGCACGGCCGCAGCTCGGCCCCCACCGGTGCCAGCAGCTCGCGGCATCGGGTGTCGCGGACCGTCACCAGCCCGGCACGCCGCAGCGTCTCGCGGTCAAGCGCCGGCAGCGTGGCGAAGTCCAGCCGGGCGTGGCCGTGGAACGACCCCAGGCCGAGATAGGCGATCGGCAGCGACCGTGCCTGGACCATGCGCAACAGCGGTTCCACCGGTCCGGCGCACCATTCCGGCGTGCCCGCCATGATGCACGCATCGATGCCGGACGCATCGAAGCCGGGCCGCACGGAGTTGTCCCAGCGCCACAGGAAGGGCTGCGCCATGCGGTACGGATTGACCTTGACGCTCAGCTCTTCGCCCGTGGCGGGGCTGCGCACCGCCACCGGGCGGTCGTGCAGCACCCGCCCTGCCAGCAGTTCGGGATTGCGGTTGAAGACCAGGGGCAGGTGATGGGGCAGGCTCGCCCCCACCAGCCGGCGCACGCCGAACAGGATGAAGTCGTCGCCGCAATTCCACGACCGCGTCGTCGAATAGACGATGGTCGGGGACACCGGCGCGGCCGCGGCGCCCGGGCTAGTGGTCGTCGGGACTCGCCGTGGGCTCGGTCTTCGGCTGCGTCTCGTCTGCCGCCTTGGGCAGCACGCGGCGCAGAACCACATAGCCGACGATCCCCGCCAGGACCGACGCGATGACGATGCTCAGCTTGGCGTCGCTGATCAGCGCCTCGTCGTCGAAGGCCAGGTCGGTGATGAAGATCGACATGGTGAAGCCGACGCCGGCCAGGCAGCCGGTGCCGAAGATCTGGCCCCAGTTCACCCCCTCCGGCAGCTTCGCCAACCTGAGCATCACCGTCAGCCAGCTGAAGGCCATGATGCCGATGGGCTTGCCCAGGAACAGGCCCAGGACGATGCCCAGGCTGACGGTACTGCCGAAAGACTGTTCGCCGATCGACACACCGGCGTTGAATAGTGCGAACAGCGGCAGCACCAGCAGCGTCTGCAAGGGATGCAGGTAGTGCTCCAGCGCCAGGCCGAACGGCACGAGATGGCGCGTGGACTGGTGCAGGTCCTCGATGACCTCCAGCTGATCGTGCTTCTCGATCATGCTGTCCTCGGTGACGTCGTCGCGGCCCAGCTTCTCGAGGCTTTCCGAGGCCAGGTCGATCAGCTTCTGCGGTTCGATGCGGACCTTGACGGGGACCAGGAAGGCCATCAGCACCCCGGCCACCGTCGCATGGATGCCCGAGGCGAACACACCGGCCCACACGCCGATGATCAGCAGCATCATCACATCGACCCGGCGCAGCCGCATCCGGAACGCGACCAGCAGCGGCACCATCAGCACGCCGGCGATGATCAGGGGCACGAAGTTGATCTGCTGCGTGTAGAACAGGGCGATGACGAGCACGGCCGCCAGGTCATCGGCAATGGCCAGCGCCGTCAGGAAGACCTTGAGGCCGATCGGCACGCGCTTGCCGAACATCGCCAGGATGCCCAGGGCGAACGCGATGTCCGTGGCCATGGGGATGCCCCAGCCCTGGACCGTTTCGGTGCCGAAATTGAAGGCGAAATAGATCCCGGCGGGCACCAGCACGCCGCCCAGCGCCGCCATCACCGGCAGCGAGGCCTGCCGGAACGACGACAGATGGCCCAGCAGCAGCTCGCGCTTGATCTCCAGCCCGACGACAAAGAAGAAGATCACCATCAGGCCGTCGTTGATCCAATGCTGCAACGACATCGAATGGTGATCCGCGCCCCACCACAGGCCGGCATCGGTGTGAACCAGGTGGAAGTAGCCTTCGCTCCACGGACTGTTGGCCCAGACCAGCGCCACGACGGCGCAGACCAGCAGGATGATGCTGCCCAGGACCTCGGAATGGACGAAGGATTCGAACTCCCGTTCCTGCCTCGCAAGCTTCTTGGCATCCGGCATGAAGATCCTCGCTCGGCTGGCCCGGTCAACGCAGCGTAGCAATACAAACACCACCGCCGCGGATCAATTGCCGATGCGTCATCGTGCCCGGTCGGTCCGGGCCGCCGGATCGGTCAGGCGCCGCCGGATCGGGCCGGCGGTCAGCCCAGCGGTATGAAGTTCGCCTTCGGCCCCTGGCAGCGGGGGCAGATCCAGTCGTCGGGCAGGTCCTCGAACGGCGTGCCGGGCGGTATGCCCTGCGTCGGGTCGCCTTCGGCCGGATTGTAGACATAGGGTGCGCAGTCGGGCTCGGTACAGACGTACCGGCGCGTGGCCGGATCGCTGGCGCGGGCCTGATTCGATGACGCCAGCGCCGCTGCCGCACCGCCCAGCATCCTCGCCAGCACGTCCCGACGGCGCATCAGGGCCGGCTTTGGCCCTGGCGTGGGCTGGATCATCGCTCGGTGCTCCCCCTGTTGCGGGTGGTGCTCGGGATCCGCCGGCAGTCTCGCGCATCGGCGGCCGTCCGCGCCATGACGTGGCTCATGGACGGGCGGGGCGCCATCGGTGCACTCTGCCTGACCCTCGGCCGCAGGCGGGGCTGCGGGCGCCGGACGCTTCGGGGTTACGGCTTCGCCGGCCTTGGGCCGCGCGTCAGGGCGACGGCCAGCAGGCAGGCGGCCAGTCCCAGCAGGGCACCGGATGTCAGCGGCTCCGCGAACATCGCCCAGGCCCAGACCATCGTCACCGGCGGCGTCAGGTAGATCAGGCTGCCGACCCGCGTCGCCGTGGTCATGCCCAGGCACAGCCAGTAGAGCCCGTAGCCTGCCAGCGTGGAAAAGACGATGAACCAGGCGACGGCCGCGGCAAAGGCGGCGTCGATGTCGGGGGCGATGCCGCCGTCCAGTGCCGCCAGGGGGGCGAACAGCAGGGCCGAGACGACGCACTGGATCCCGAGCGCCGGCAGCAGCGGCGTCGTGTCGGCCAGCGCCTTGGCCAGTAGCGTGGCGACGACCAGGCTGCCCATCGAGGCGAGCGACAGGCCCGCCGTCCACAGCGGTGCCTGGCCGGCCAGGCCGCCGACAGCCAGGGCAACGCCACCCAGCCCGATCGCGAGACCGAGCCATTGCCGGCGGCCGACCCGCTCGTGCAGCACCGGCCCGACCAGCGCCGCGGTGGCCAGCGGTTGCAGCGCACAGATCAGCGCGGCCGTCCCCGCGGGCAGGCCGCTTTCGATCGCCTTCAGTCCCAGCGCCAGGTAGCCGAACATGGAAAACAGGCCGAGCACAGCCTGGATCGCCACTGATCGGCGTCGCAGGCCCCGGCGGACGGCCGCGACCAGCAGCGGGAGGAAGAGCAGCCCGACGATGGCGAACCGCCAGAACAGCACGAGGTAGACGGACGACGCGTCCGCGGCCAGGCGCGCGCCGATGAAGCCGGAACTCCAGGCGACGATCAGGCCCGCTTCGGCCAGCATCAGCGGCATCGGTGCGGTCTTCATGACGTCGGCCCGCCGGCGGCCAGGATCGACGCGGCAATGCTGCGGGCATCGGCCACCGCCGCGTGGTCGCCCAGCGTGAACGCCGCGGCGACCGCCCCCTCCAGCAGGATGAAGATGCGCGGGGCAAGTCCGGCCGCCCGCTCGCGGTCCCAGCCGCCCTGGCACAGCAGGCGCTCGACCAGCGCCAGATAGGTCCGCTTGTGGGCAAGTGCAGCCGCGCGGATGCCGGCGTCCGCCGGATAGTCCGCCGCGGCACGCAGAAAGAAACAGCCGTTGCCGCCTTCCGCGCTGCTCCAGGCGGCCAGGGCATCGAACAGGTGCAGCACCGCTGCGGCACCCGTCGCGGCCGGCGGTGTGCCGGTCAATGCCTGCAGGAACGCGTCATGGCGGTGGGCCATGGCGGCGACGACGACCTCGGACCGCGACCGGAAATGGCGATAGAGCGTTCCCAGCGCCACGTCGGCGTCGTCCACCAGTCGATCGATGCCGACATCGGCAAACCCCTCCCGATAGAACAGGCGGTCCGCCGATTCGACGATGTCCTGACGTTTCGTGCCCATGGCACGGTGATAGAACGATCGTTCTACACTGTCAATCGGACCCAAAGAAAAAGGGCGGCCACGATGGGCCGCCCGCAGTCTAGGTCGGCGGCAGCGCCGGTGGCGCCGCCGCAGTCCGGAGGCTGATCGGCTACACGCCGATCTCGCCGCCGTCATCCTTGGTGATCACGACCACCGACGGGCGCGGCGGCATGCCGTCCTGGAAATCGGGCCAGCGCGTCGCCGGATCCTCGAAGGTGGAGTTGCGCTCGAACCCAGGATAGGCCGCGGTGCCGTCGGTTGCCGGGTGTTGGACCGAGACGAACAGCGTACGGTCGTCGGGGGTGAACCGGGGGCCGCACATTTCCGCCCCGATCGGCACGCGGAAGAACATCTTGCCGGTGCCGCGCAGTTCGCCTTCGGTTTCCATCGCCCAGACGCCGTCGGCCGACCCGGACACGCGGCTCCACGATCCGCCCTGGTCGGTCGCCACCCACATGCGGCCCTTTGCGTCGAAGGCCATGTTGTCCGGGCAGCTGAACCAGCCGTTCTCCGACGTGGCGGAATTCCAGACGGCACCGACCGCGCCGTCGGCGGGATCGCCGCACTGCACCAGGATTTCCCAGGTGAAGGCTGTCGCCGTGTGGTCGTCGCCGGCTGGGGTCATCTCGACGATATGGCCCCAGTTGTTCTCGGCCCGCGCGTTCGGGCCGTTGACGCCGTCGGCCTTGCGGCGGCTGTTGTTGGTCAGGTTGACGTAGACCTTGTTGGTGACGGGGTTGGCTTCGACGTCTTCCGGGCGGTCCATCGGCGTCGCGCCGAGAAGATCGCCGGCCTTGCGGGCATTAATGACGACGTCGGCCTGGCTGTTGAAGCCGTTCTCCGCCGTCAGCGGGCCCTGGCCGTGCACCAGTGCCAGCCATTCGCCCGATCCGTCCTCGTCGTAGCGGGCGACATAGAGCGTGCCGCTGTCCAGCAGGTCCATGTTGGCGGCGCGGTCGTCGGCGTTGTAGGTGCCTTCGGTCACGAACTTGTAGACATACTCGAAGCGCTCGTCGTCGCCGCAATAGACCACCACGCGGCCGTCGCCGTTGAGGATGGTTTCGGCGTTCTCGTGCTTGCAACGGCCCAGCGCGGTGCGCTTCTTCGGCACGGAATTGCGGTCCATCGGATCGACCTCGACGACCCAGCCGAAGCGGTTGGCCTCGTTCGGCACGGCATTGATGTCGAAGCGGTCGTAGTACCGGCCCCAGGCGTACCAGTTGTCGGGAACGCCATAGCGGTCGTAGTTCTCGAATTCCGGGTGGCCGGGGTCCAGCTCGCCCCAGAAATAGCCGTGGAAATTCTCTTCCGCGGTCAGGAAGGTGCCCCACGGCGTCTGGCCGCCGGCGCAGTTGTTGACGGTGCCGATGACGCGGGTCCCGGTCGGGTCCGCCGGTGTCTTCAGGCGGTCGCTGCCAGCCGCAGGGCCGGTCAGCTGCATCCAGGTGGAACGGGTGGAGATACGGCGGGCGTATTCGCTATCCGGCACGACCTGCCAGGTCCCGCCGTCCTTGCGGACCTCGATGATCGAGCAGCCATGGGCCGCCATCTCGATGTCGACCAGGTCGCGCGTCATGTCGGCGAAGTGCGCTTCTTCCTGGTCCCCGATGCCCGGGAACATCACTTCTTCGTTCGTGTATTCGTGGTTGACGAACAGCAGGCCGTGTTCGCCGCTGGCCGCACCGTCCGGCAGGTCCACATAGCCGATGAAGTCGCAGTTGTAGCCGAACTGCATTTCCTGGGCGTCGGCCGTCTGGTTCATCGGGTCGAATTCGGGGGCGCCCGCCTCGACCGGGTCGCCCCAGCGGATCAGGATATTGGCCGAATAGCCGTCGGCGACGTGGTGCGTCTCGTCGACGCCATGGGCGATCTCATCGAAGACGAAGCGGCCGGCCTGGGCTTGCGCCTTGGTGCTGCTGCCCAGCAGCAGCGGTGCTGCGGTCGCGGAGATCGCGCTGACGGCCAGCGCACCGCGGATCATGTCGCGGCGACCGAAACGCGCGTTGATGATGTCCCCCATCGTCGGGGCGCTGGATGGGTTGACGGGCGTATCCTGCGATGCCTCATAGGCCTCGCCTCGGTTCGAATAGGCGGAAATGTCGCGGACGGTCATGATTGGCCTCTCCCGTTGTTGGGCTGCATGCACGGACGTGCTTGACCGGGCCGCGCGCCAGCCCGGATTTGCCGCCGAACATAGAGCCGTGCCGTGACAGTTACTTTGCAGCGGCGTGACGCCAAAATGAAATCGCAGAATCGTAACGAAATGGTCCCGCCGGAACCCCCGGCCGGTGGCCGCGCCTGGCAGTCCGCCGGGCACCGATGCCAACCCGCGCGGGAGTGGCATGCTTAGGTTTGAACTGATTAGTTACTATGTTGCTGCAATGCAACATCCGGACGCAATCTCGTTGGAACCGCCGCGAATGTGAGGTTGTTCACTAGCGGTCGGACCAATCCGCGTTACATCTTGCACTGCAATACCAGAGGCCGAACCGGCCCGGAGGGGGGGCGCCTTCCATCTTTTTGGAGGTTGCCAAGTATGAACGATCGCTATGAGACGGCCCATCGGGGCGGCGGAGACAGCCCCTATGGCCCTTACGAACTGGACCTGCGACCTGAGCTGGTCAACTACTACCTGGTGCGGGCACGCGAAGAGCGCGCCCGGGCCTGCGCGGATATGCTGAAGGCTGCCGTCCGCGGCGTCCGCCGGCTTGTCCATCCCGGTGCCCTGCATCATCCCGACATCCACGTTCCGGCCCGTTAGCCGGCGCCCAGTGCGTCCGCGCTGAACGGCATTTGCTCCCCGTGGGTCTTCCGGTGCCCGGCGGGCCGCTTGCGGCTGCCGGTGCCGGAAGGCGCCCGGGCTCCGGTGCATAGAGGAATGGAATGCCGGTGATATTTCGCAAGCTGCTGCCCGACGAGTTCGGCGGCTATCAGGACCACCTGGTGCGGCTGTCGGGTCGTGACCGGGTCTCGCGCTTCCATGCCGGGACGGCGGACGAGAGCATCGAACGCCATTGCCAGCGGCTGCGCTGGCCCGAAACCCGGTTGATCGGCTGCTTCATCGACGGCGTCCTGCGCGGCGCGGTCGAGCTGCAGTCGTTCCAACGCCCCGGCGCCGCCATCGGTGCGGAGCTGGCGGTCAGCGTGGAGGATGCCTACCAGGGCCACGGGATCGGCACCGAGCTGGTGCGGCGTGCCCTGCTGGTGGCACGCAACCGCTGGATCCGCGGCGTCGGCATGCTGTCGCTGGCGAACAACTTCCGCATGCGCGAGATCGGCCGCCGCTACGGCGGGCGGTCCAATCTCGACGACGGGTCCATCGAGACCGTCTATCGCCTGTCCAGGCCCGACGCCAGGTCGTTTGCCGAAGAGATGGCGGACGACGGTGTCGCCCTGGTGTTCCTCGGCCTCAATCGCTGGCAACGGTCGATCAGGACGCCGCGCCACGACATGCCGGCATTCGCAGCGATGCGCCCGGCGACCGCCATGGCCGGGACGGGGGTCGCCGCCTTCGGGGCCTGACGGCAGGGCGCAGTCGCGGCATTACACCGAGGGGCATGGCCCCGCGGCACCCGTCGGGTTGGCCCGCACTTCTCACACCCGCCACGGCCTGCGTCGCGCCCAGGCGTCCGGCCGCTGCGTCGCAAGCCTCGACCGTAGCCACCGCTACGCTTTTCGGCTTGCTCCTGATGGAACGGACGCCCGGACGCCCGGACGCGACGCAGACCGTGGCGGTTGTGAGAAGTGCAGGCTAGGGTGGGGGGAACCCCACCCTCACGGCCCCAGGTCCGCTGCCATGCATCTCGCCCGATTTCCCCGCGTCCGCCTGTGTCATCGTCCAACGCCGCTGGAGCCCATGGACCGGCTGGGCCGGCTGCTGGGCGGGCCGAAGCTGTTCGTCAAGCGTGACGACTGCACCGGCCTGGCCACGGGCGGGAACAAGACCCGCAAGCTGGATTTCCTGATGGGCGCGGCGCTCGCCCGGGGGGCCGACACGGTCGTCACCCAGGGTGCGGTGCAGTCGAACCATGTGCGCCAGACCGCGGCCGCGGCCGCCCGGCTTGGCCTGAAATGCCATGTCCTGCTGGAACGCCGGGTACCCGACCGGCCGGCGGACTATGAAACGACGGGCAATGTCTTTCTGGATCGGCTGTTCGGCGCCACGCTGGACTACCGGCCCCCGGGCCTGGACATGAATGCCGAAGCCGAACGGGCGGGCGAAGCGCTGGCTGCCCAGGGGGCCGTCCCCTATGTCATTCCCGGCGGCGGCTCCAACCCCACCGGCGCGCTCGGCTATGTCGAAGCGGCGCTGGAACTGGTGCGCCAGGCCGACGACATGGGGATCGCCATCGATCACATCGTCCACGCCACCGGCAGCACGGGCACGCAAGCGGGGCTGGTGGCGGGCCTTGTCGGGTCGAACGCCCATATCCCCGTGACCGGCATCAGCGTGCGCCAGCCGCGCGAGGTCCAGGAAGCCGCCGTGCACAAGCTGGCCGAAGAGACGGCCGGACTTCTGGGCGTGCAGGGCGGGATCCCGCGCGACCGTGTTGTCGCCAACAGCGACTATGTCGGCGGCGGCTATGGCGTGCCGACGGAGGGCATGGCCGAAGCCGTGCGCCTGGCGGCGCGCACCGAGGGGTTGCTCCTGGATCCGGTCTATTCCGGCAAGGGCATGGCCGGGCTGATCGACCTGATCCGCAAGGGCCGCTTCGGCCGGGACGAAACGGTGGTGTTCCTGCACACCGGCGGCAGCGTCGGCCTGTTCGCCTACCAGGACGTGCTGCCGGGGGAAGGGACCTGACATGGCCGACAAGATCGTCGGCGTCATTGGCGGGCTGGGACCCGAAGCGAGCCTGCATTTCTATGCCCGCGTGCTGGCCTTGACGCCGGCATCCCGCGATCAGGACCATCTGCACCTGATCATCGACAGCAATCCGAAGACCGCCAACCGCAACGATGCCCTGGCGGGGCGCGGGCCGTCGCCGGCCCCCCAGCTGGTCGCATCGGCCCGGCGGCTGGAACAGGCCGGCGCGCAGGTGCTGGTCATGGCCTGCAACACCGCCCATGCCTGGGAGGCGGAGATCCGTGCCGCCACCGCCGTGCCGTTCATCAGCATCATCGAAACGACGGCGGGCGAAGCCGCCCGCCTGGCCCCCGCCGGGGCACCGGTCGGGCTGCTGGCGGCCGAAGGATGCCTGAGGGCCGGCCTGTTCCAGCGTGCGCTTGCGGCCCGGGGCCTGCGGCCGGTGCTGCTGCCCGACGGGGACCAGGATGCCTTCATGGCGCTGGTCTACCGCATCAAGGCCGGCGTCGTCGGGCGGGAGGAGCGGGCGTGCATGGCGGCCTTCGTCCGCCGGCTCGTCGACCTGGGCGCCGCAGCCATCGTGGCGGGATGTACGGAGGTGCCCTTGGTCCTGCCCGCCGGCGCGGCGCCCTGTCCGCTGATCGATTCGAGCGAGGCGCTGGCGCAAGCGACCGTGGCCTACGCGCTCTCCGGCGGGGATCGGTCGGGCACGCGCGCCGCCAGCGCCGTCGCCAGCCCGGCCGACAGCAGCCCGGCCACCCACCACGACTGCCAGGCGCCATAGGCCACGGACAGCATCGCCAGCGAGGCGGCGAACTGGGCCAACGCCATTCTCTGGGCCGTCTGTTCCAGGGTCGCCGTGAGCCGCAGCACGGCCAGTCCGAAGGCCATTGCCGCCACGGCGCCGACAAGGCCCAGCTCCAGCCAGACCTGCAGGAAGGCGTTGTGGGGATGCAGGGGAATGATCGACTGGTCCGGGGCCTGGAATTCCGACGTCTCCCCACGGTTGTCCATGGACCGCGACGCGGCGAGGCCGTGCCCGAAGATCGGCCGGTCGCCGACCCGTTCGGCCGTGAAATGCCAGATCTCCACCCGATGGCGTGCCGTGATCCCCAGGCCGTCCCACTGGGCGGCCCCGGCCGAATAGAGGCCATCGGCGATCGGGACCGCCCCGAAGCACGCAATCGCCAGCGCGGCCGCGACGGTCCGGCGGGCCCATGTCAGCGAGAGTGAGGCAAGGGCGAACATCATCAGGCCCGCGACCATGCCCAGCGAGGCCGACTGGCTGGACGACACCACCAGCACCGCCGTGGTTGCGCCAAGAAGGACGATGGCCGCCCAGCCCAGCCCCCGGCGCCGAAGATGCAGCGCCGCAGGCCAGGCAAAGGCGGCAAACAGCACGGCCGGCCGGTTCAGCACGGCGTCCGACGGGGTGGCGGTGACATCCATCCCGTGCACCAGGCGATAGAGGGGCTGGTCGAAAACCACTTCGATGGCAAGGGTGGCGAGGCCGAGGATGACGGCAGCCGCCACCGCGAGGTCGAGCCGGCGCAGCACCGGTGCGCCATAGTGCGGAAGAAGGCCGGCCAGGCCGAAGGCCGACAGGAAGAAGCCCAGCAGTTCGACGATCTGGCGCAGGGCGTTGTCGGTCACGGGTGTCCACGCGATCGACAGCGCGGCATAGCCGAGCAGCGGCAGCACCGCGAGGGCGGCGATCCCGCGCGGCAGGTCCAGCCTGCCCCGGCGCCAGAACCGCCACGCGGCGGCAAGGCCGTACAGCACCAGCAGGATGACCCAGATGGTCCGGGGCGCCAGCACCAGCAGCGGACCCATGGCCGCCAGTCCGGTGCACAACAGGGTCAGCGCGCGACGATCGAGCGCCGGCCAAGCTTGCGTCTCAGCAGGCAAGATGTGTCACCAGATGCCGGGATCAGAGGAAATAGAAGATGAGGAAGAAGATGGTCCCGAACTGAAGGTACTTCAAAGCATAATATAGCTGCCGGTTTCGTTTCTTCAGCGCCTTGGCTTTCAGGCGCAGCGGGTAGATATAGCCGAACAGGCGGTTCAGGACGCCCACCTTCTCGCCGCCCGTGTTCTTCGTCGCTGCCGCCCGCAGCAGTCGCCGACAGAAGAAGCGGTTGACGGCATCGGCGAAGCGGTACCGCATCGGTCGGGCGATGTCGCAGAACAGGATCAACCGGTGCAGGTCGCTCTCGTTCATCGCGCGGTGGATATAGGTTTCGTCGAACACGATGTCGTCGCCGTCGCGCCAGCTGTAGGGCGTGCCGTCGATGTAGATGCGGCAACGGTCGTCGTTCGGCGTCACCAGGCCCAGGTGATAGCGCAGCGACCCCGCATAGGGGTCGCGGTGGCGCACCAGCTCGCTGCCCGGCGGCAGCATGGTGAACATCGCCGCGTTCAGCGACGGCACCTTCTCCAGCAGCGCGACCGTCTGCGGGCAGGAATCCAGGGCCGAAGGGTAGATCTCATCATACCACTTCAGGTAGAATCTCTTCCATCCCTTCTTGAAGAAGGAATTGAACGCGAGATCGTCGAAGGTCTCCGACCGCTTGATTTCGCCCTGGTGGAACAGGGCCAGGGCTTCTTCCCGGATCGTTCGCCAGTTGTCGCGCAGCGTATCCAGCTCAGGAAAGCGGTCGCGGTCCAGGATCGGTTTGTTGGGCACGGCGGAAAACAGGTACATGAAGACATTGATCGGCGCCATGAAGGTGGAATGGTCCGTCAATTGTCGCGTGAAACGGTGCCGCTCCCTGCCCCGGTAGTGGACGAAGACAGCGGAGAGGATGAACACATAGAGGATAATGAACTTCGCCGATAATGCTTCAGCCCACACGAACCGGCCTCCGATGTCTTTCCTGCGTGCCGAAAGGCCTGGAAGCAACTTGGACCGGTCGGCGGCGCGGCCCAAAGGCCGCAAAGAACAGTGTCGATGGCAGTCCTAGCACCGCACCGGTTCCACCTCAAGCGGCCGCGTGAGGGCGGCCGTGCGTGCGATAAGGGGGGGTGACTTCGCCCGGCGGATGCCTGCATAAGGTATCGAAGGGTTGACATCGTCTGTCGATGAAAAAGAAGCCCCCAACGCCACCGCGCCGCATTCGTCGGCCGGCACCCATCGCGACGCACCGGAGGGACACCCATGAGCCACCTGGATGATTTCCGCCATATCCGCGATCTGATCGCCGACGCGGTCGACAAGGGCGCGGACAAGGAAGAAGCCGTGTGGACCGTCGTGGAAGGCGTCACCGCGCTGATCGACGGGGTGACGGACAGCAACATCGCCGGCACCACGGTCGGGGCGCTGCAAAGCCTGCGCAGCGGCGTTGGCCTGTTGGAAGGGATCGAGGTCATCCCCAATCCCTATTTCGTCTGGAACGGCCATGCCGACGACGATGCGTCGATGACCTATACCCGCAAGTACCTGCGCAACAGGGCGATCAAGGGGTTTGCCGGCGGCCTGTTCGGCCTGGCCGGGACCGCCTCCAGCCAGGTGACGCAGGTCGACGCGGCGGGCATCGCCATGCATGCCAATGCGCTGGGGTCGACCTCGCTGCACCTGATCAAGCTGAAGGCCATCGGCGCCGGGTACAAGCAAAGCCGCACCCTGACCCAATGGATCGACCTGATCATCAAGATGAAGGCCGTCAAGGCCACGGTTCGCGGCAGCCAGCTGGCTGGTGCGGCGATCCCCGTCGGCGCGGTCGGCGCCGTCACCGGCATTGTCGCCGCCGCCGTCAAGCTGGGCGTCAAGCTGAGCCATACCAAGGTGTGCGCCGTCACCGCGGCCGAGATCCACTGGCGCGCCTTCCAGGAACAGGCCCTCTCCGGCGGCCTGTTCGGCAAGACCGGCAAGATCGGCCCCGCGTCGAACATGATGTACGAGGTGTTCACGCGCCGTGCGGCGACGCGGATCTTCGGCAAGTACGATGTCGACCGCATCATCAGCGAGCCGACGGGCTGGATGTGCCTGAACGACAAGCTGATGCTGATCTAGCGGCTGAAGCGATGACGTCGGATCGACGTCAACGGTGACTCAGGGTCCCCAATAGAACGGGTCTCGAACATCAGGGCGGGTCAGCCTGATGTCATCCTGCTGTCGGCGACGGCGTCGGCGGTGCGACCGACCATGCGCTCATAAAGGTCCGGGTCGGTCGCACCTTCGGTGCCCAGCACCAGCACGCGGCTGTCCGGCGCCAGGCCCAGGGCGGCGGCCAGGTCCGGCTGGGCCAGCACGCGGATCAGGGCCGCCAGTCCGGCGACCGCGCTTTCGCCGGCGACGATCGGCGGATCGCCGCCGACGCCCTCGGCCAGCAGGCGCATCACCGGGGCGACCACGCGGTCGGGGATGGTGATGAAATCATCGGCACCGTCGGCCAGGATGTCCCAGGCAATGCGCGACGGCGCCCCGCAGGCCAGCCCCGCCATCACCGTTTCCAGCCGCCCGCGCACCTTCGTCGGCCGGCCGGCGCGGGCGCTGGCAAGCAGGCAGGCGGAACGATCGGGCTCGACCACGATCAGGCGCGGCCGCCGCGGCCCCAGGGTTTCCCAGAAATGGCCGCACACGGCGGCGGCCAGGCCGCCGACGCCGGACTGCACGAAGGCGTGCGTCGGCAACGTCGCGGCCGGAAGCTGCCGCAGGACCTCGTCCGCCATCAGGGTATAGCCCTGCATGACGTCCTTGGGGATGTCCGAATAGCCGGGGTAGGAGGTATCGGCGATGACGATCCAGTCCCTGGCCCGCGCTTCCTCCGCGGCGAACTGGACGCTGTCGTCATAGGTGCCGCTGACACGCCTGACGGTGGCGCCGTAGCGTTCGATGGCGGCAACGCGTGCGCCGCTGACCCCTTCATGCACGAAGACGACGCATTTGCAGCCGAAGGTCCGGGCGCCCCAGGCGACCGAACGGCCGTGATTGCCGTCCGTGGCGCAGGTGACGGTGATGTCGCCGATCGTATCGCGCGCGTCACCGGCCACCAGGTCGGCCGCGTGCACCGGCCGGCGCAGGCGGTTCGACGCGATCTCGACCACCTGGCGGAACACCGCATAGGCGCCGCCGAGGGCCTTGAAGCTGGACAGGCCGAACCGTCCGCTTTCGTCCTTGTACCAGAGGGTGCGGATGCCCAGTTCGGCCGCCAGGCCGGCCAGCGTCACCAGCGGCGTCGGCTCGTAGCCCGGCCAGCGCACCATTTCCCGCCGGGCATCGTCGAACCTGCGCCGGCTGATGATGGCGCGATGGCGGTCCAGATAGGGATTTTCCGCCGCAGCCTGCGGATTGTGATGGTGCGCGACGCGTCTGCTGGTGTCGTTCGGCGTCATCGTCCGCTTTCATCGCTTTGCTGGCTATCGCATAGCGAGAGGCCGGCGGGGCCAAGCATCGGGGCCCAGCGACCATTCCGTCAAGAGGGTGGGGGGCGATTGCCCGTGTCCGTCATCACCGCCCCCTTTTCCCCCGCAGCGGCTGGCGGGCGGCCGCGCCGTCCCGTAGATAGGCAGGGGCTCAGGAACGGACGGGAAGGGGGATGCGTATGCGCATTGGGATCATCGGTACGGGGCGCATCGCGTCGGCCATTGTCGGCGGACTGGACGGCGCGGGCAATCCGCCTACCGCCGTGATCGTGTCGCCGCGCAATGCCGGGACGGCGTCGGCCCTGGCCGCCCGCTATCCGCGGGTCGCCGTCGCCGCCGACAACCAGGCGGTGCTGGATGCCAGCGATTGTGTCGTCCTGTCGCTGCGGCCGCCGACCGCGCGGGAGGCACTGTCGCCCCTGCGCTTTCGGCCCGACCACCATGTCATCAGCGTCATGGCCCTTGTGCCCCTGGCCACGCTGGCCCCGCTCGTCGCCCCGGCGGGCGTGCTGGCGCGGGCGCTGACACTGCCGTCGGTCGCCGCACGGACCGGGCCGATCCTGCACTGCCCGGGCGATGCGGCGACCGGCGGGGTCCTGTCGGGGCTCGGCACGCCGATCGCCGTGGATGACGAACGGCAGCTTGAGGTCCTGTGGGCGGTGACGGCGCTGATCGCGCCGTTCTATGCGCTGGTGGAGCAGTCCGGGAAGTGGGCGGCCGGCCATGGCGTCGATTCGACCGTGGCGATGCGCTATGCCGCCGGCTTCTACCGGGCCTTGGCCGGGCCGCTGGACGCTGCCGACGCGATCGAACCGCTGATCGCCGAAGCCCAGACGCCGGGCGGCCTGAACGAACAGGCGCTGCGCACGCTGCGCCAGGCCGGCTGGCTGGAGGCGGTGGACCCGGTGCTGGATGCCGTGCTGGCGCGGCTGGCGGATGCGTGACGCCGCTGGCCGGCGGGCCGTTTTTCCCAGCAGTGTCAAAGAATTGCCCGGAAATCATGCCATAGTATGAGGGTGGAAGGCCGGCTCGCGATGACGGGCCGGGGTCTGGAGCGGCAGGATCGTCGCGCAGTCGGCCGGGTGGCGTCCCGCAAGGGATGCCGGCGCAAGACAAAGGCGCGACTCATGCTTCGGATACTTGCGATCCTTGTCATGGCGATAGCCCTGGTCGGGTGCGGCAAGACCGTCGGAGACCGGGCCGTGAGCGGCGGTGCCATCGGTGCGGCCACCGGGGCTGCCGGTGCGGCCATCATCGGCGGGAATGTCGGGGCCGGCGCGCTGCTGGGCGGTGCGACCGGTGCGGCGCTGGGCGCCGTGACGGATGAGGAGGACATCGATCTCGGCCGGCCGTGGTGGCGTTGATCCCCGCGGCCGGATGCGCCGTCAGTCGCTGACGGCGCGGATATCCGGGAAGTGACGGAAGCGCTCGGCATAGTCGATGCCATAGCCGGCGATGAAGACGTCGCCGACGGTGAAGCCGACGAAGTCGACGGGGACGTCGACTTCGCGGCGGCTGGGCTTGTCGACCAGGGCGCAGGTGCGGATCTGGCCGGCGTCGCGCTGGCGCAGCAGGGCCAGCGCATAGGCCACCGACCGGCCGGTATCGACGATGTCGTCGACCAGCAGGATCGTCCTGCCGGCGATGTCCACGGGGATGTCGCCCAGCAGGTGCACCTCCCCGGCGCTCTGCCGGCCGAGGCCATAGCTGCTCAGCCGCATGAACTCCACGCGCGGCCGCGCGGCGACGCGGTCCAATGCGCGCACCAGGTCGGCGACGAACACGAAGCTGCCCTTCAGCAGGCCGACGATGACGAAGTCCTCGCCCAGCGCCGATACGATGTCGCGGGCCAGGTCGTCGACCCGCCCGGCAATGCGGTCCCGGTCGAACAGCAGGGTGGTCTTCATGCGTCGTCGTGCCGTGCGTGGTTGGGGTCGGTCATGCCGGCCGCTGCGCCCGCATCCGCCGGATCACCCTGCCAGCCGCGATAGCGGATGACCAGGCAGGTGATATCGTCCGATTGCGGCGCATCGCCGACGAACGCACGCACGGCGCCGGTGACGGTGTCCAGCATCACGTCCACCGATTGCCGGTGGCTGGCGCTCAGCGACTGGATCAGCCGGCCATCGGTGAACTCGTGGCCGGCGCCGTCCATCGCTTCGGAGATGCCGTCGGTATAGAGGAACACGGTATCGCCCGGCGACAGCCGGACCGTGCCTTCGTTGTAGGGCAGGTCGGGCAGGATGCCCAAGGCCATCCCACCGGTCAGCGGCAACGGCGCCACCCCGCCGCCGGCCTCGATGCGCAGGGGCGGGTTGTGGCCGGCGTTGGCATAGGTGAACTCGCCCGATCGCACATCCAGGATGCCATAGAAGACGGTGACGAACAGCGTCAGCGGATTCTGGGCGCACAGGGTGTCGTTGACCGCCTGCAGGCAGTCGCCTGCCGAGCGGTGTTCGCGTGCGCTCGCCTGCAGCACCGTTCGGCAGATCGCCATGAAGAACGCCGCAGACACGCCCTTGCCCGAGACGTCGGCGATCACCAGGCCCAGGCGATCGTCGCTGATGCTGAAGAAGTCGTAGAAGTCGCCCGCCAGCTCCAGCGCCGGCGTCATGAAGGCGCGGCCGGTGTAGCTGGGATGACTGGGCAGGACCTGGGGCAGGATCGCGGCCTGGAGCGATCGGGCGATCTCCAGCTCCGCCTCCATGCGGTTGTTGGCATCCTCCAACAGGGCGTTCTTTTCCCTCAGGTCGCGCGTGCGCTCGCGCACCAGGCCTTCCAGATGGTCCTCGCGCGCCAGCACGTCGGTTGCCATCTTCTGGAAGGTCAGGGCCATCCGGCCGATCTCGTCCCGGCGTGTGGAGATGACGTCCAGCGACGCCGGCGCGAAGGTCCGGGCGTCGACCTCCGCCGCGGCGTGGGTCAGGGCCGCGACCGGGCGCGTGATCCGGCGGGCAAAGGCGGCGGCCACCAGCGAACCGAGAGCGAAGGCGGTCACGGCGGCGGCACCGCCGAGCTTCATCGTATCGGCGACCATGGTATCCAGCGCGGCCCGCGGCATGCGGATCATGGACGCGCCGACCGCCAGGCCGTCGCGGTCGAGGATCGGTGCCGCCACCAGCAGCGCCGATTCCGCCAGGGTCGAGGTGGCCTCAAGCGACCCGATGGCCTTGGCGGCAAGCTCCACCTCTTGGGTGCTGGGCGAGCGGTCCTGCTCGCTGGCCGCGATGACGCGCATGCGGTCGTTGACGACCCAGATGGCGTTGAAGGCGGGCTGGCCGGACAGCGAGTTGATCGTCGTTTCCAGGCCGATGGTGTCCTGCACCGCGTCCAGTTGCGTCGCCTGCCGGCCGATCAGGACGGCACGGTGGTCGGCTGCCCTGACGCCGAGATAGCGCATCGGCTGTTCCAGCACGCCATGGGCGACGGCGGTCGTCGCAATGGAATACCGGCGGCCGGAGGTCAGCAGCTCCGGGATTCGCGGATCGATGCCGGCCGACCAGATGTCCGACAACACGGGCTCGCCCAGGCCGTCGAACGACCGTTCGATGACGCCGAGGGCGCCGTCGACGATCCAGATGTCGTCGATGACCGTCTGGGCCGTGATCTCGGCCAGATGCGTCGACAGCGGGACGGCGGGGTCGTCCTGGTCGGCAACGGCTTCGGCGAGATGGGCGATGGCCACCGCCGTGCCCTCCTGCTCCTGCCGCAGCAGGCCGAAGATCTCCGCCGACGCCAGGTCGGAGCGGTTGACGCTTTCGGAGATCAGGCCCGCCACCAGCCGTGCCTGGCCTTCCGCCTGCACGATCAAGGCATCGCGGGCCAGGTAGCCCATGGCGAGGGTGACGCCGGCGACCGCCAGGCCCAGGCACACCGTCATGATCGTGATCAGCCGCGCCGTCAGGGTCATCGCGCCTCTTTCCCGTCACGCCAGCAGACCGGTGCGCAAGGCATTGCGCCGCCGTGCTGCCGGGCCGGTCCCTATGGTACCCGTCCGACGGGGATGCCGGAAACTGCCGCGTCGGCCGGTGCGGCGGCGACGGGCCCACTGGCGGCGCGGTGTCCGCCCCAGCGGGCGTCGGCGCGATGGCGCAGTCGCCGGCGGACCACCTGCATGGTCAGGGCCAGCGGCCAGCAGACGGCGAAGAACCACACCATCGCGTAGAGGTAGATCCACAGCATGACGTCGACATCGCCCACGGCGCCGACGACGGTGTTGGCGCGCTGGACGATCTCCGGCACGCCGATGACCGATGCGGTGCTGGAGGCCATGACGATGATCAGGAAGTAGTTCGTCCAGGCCGGCAGGAACAGAAGGGCCGCCGCCGTGTCGTGCCGGCGGAGATGGCGGATCGCCGGCAGCGCGTTGTCGGACACGAAGCCCGCCACGGCCACTGCCAGCGCCAGGGATGCCTTGACCCAGGCCGGCACCGGCAGGGTCTGGCCCAACACCGTGACCTCCGGCGGCAGCATGTAGGCCAGGTAGAACAGCATGACGAAGGTCGGGATGTTGCGGGCCACGCCGGTCAGCAGGTTGCCGGTGCGCGCGGCGCTGCGCCGGTGCGAGGCCCGCATCGCCGCCAGCAGCAGGCCGATGGGCGTGCCGATGGCCATGGTCACGATCGACAGCAGGATATTCCAGGCGAAGCCGCCGGCCAGGTACGGCGTCCATGTCCACAGGACGTCGGCGATGTCCGTTGCCGTCATGGCCGGACCGCCCGCCGTTCCAGGAACTGGAACGCCTTCACCGTCAGCAGGATCAGCGCGAAGTAGCAGATCAAGAGGATGTTCATCATCGCCACCGCGTTGCCCTTGTCGGCGACGATGGACGCGCTGGCATGGATCAGCTCCGGCACGGCGATGGTGCTGGCCAGCCCGGTCGCCTTCACCACGTTGACGGAGTTGCCCATGATGGTCGCGTAGCCCAGGGCGAAGGCGCGGCGGATGTCGTGGCCGGTGAAGCCGAGGCGATGGCCGCCGTGCAGGGCCGCGACGTCGGCAGCCTCGGCGAAGGCGACGGCATTGGCCGAGCCGGCGTACAGCGACAGGATCGCCACGGCGACGGCAAAGCCGTTCACGGTGAAGCCCGTCGCGGCGACCACCGCCCCCAGGCCGAAGAAGACGACGTACAGTTGCAGCAGGGGCGGCGTCATCCTGAACAGCGAGGCCGCCGCCAGCAGCAGCGGGCGCACGATGGGCAGCCGGCGATGGATCAGCCAGCCCAGCACGATCCCCAGCCCGACGCTGCCCGCCAGGCAGGAAACCGCCAGCAGCGCCGTCCATCCGAGACCGACCAGGAACAGGTGCCGGTCGAACGGGTCGTGCAGGATGCTGATGTTCAGCCCGGTGGCTTCCAGGATCCACAGCGACAGCCCGGTGACGCCGCCGACCTCGTCGGCTGTGGCCAGGGCCAGTTCGCGGCAGTCCAACGGCCACAGGCCGTCCTCGCCGCGCCGGCAGACCGGTGCGCCGGCTTCGTCGGTGCGCTGCCAGAGCTGGTTGGCGTCACGCAGGAACGACGAGGGCGGCAGGTCCCATCGCTGCTCCAGCTGCCGCAGCCAGCCGGACCGGTGCCATTCGGCCAGCGTGTCGCCCAGCAGGCGGTCCAGCGGTCCGCCGGCCTCCGACCTGGCGATGGCGACGGCCCAGGGCAGCACCATGATCGTCGGCAGGGGAACGCTGTAGCCGGGCCAGTCGCCGGTCTCCAGCTCGTGCAGCAGGGCCACCTCGTCGAACAGCCAGCCGACGCATTGGCCGTCGCGCAGGGCCAGCCGCGTTTCCCGCGTCGTGTTGAACGAGACCACGTCGACCAGCAGGCGTTCCGCCGCCGGCCGGTTCCACAGCGACCCCTGCACCCCGCACACCGTCATGCCGTGCAGGTCGCTCCAGCGTTCCACCCCGCTGTCGGGACGCAGCAGCAGGTTGGCGCCGTCCCCGTAGTAGTGCGGCTCGATCATCGTGACCAGCTGGCGGCGCTCGCGCGTATCGCCCAGGGTGGCCACGACCACGTCGATGTCGCCGCGTTCCAGCTTCTGCAGGCGGTCGGCGCTGGTGACGGGCACCAGCAGCAAATCGACGCCCAGCCGTTCGGCGAAGCCGCGGGCGATGTCGACGTCATAGCCGACGATCTCGCCATCGGAATTGCGGGAGCCGAAGGGCGCGTAGTCCGCCTTGACGCCCACGACCAGCGTGCCGCGTTCCCGGATCTCCGCCAGCCGGTCGGCGGCGGCGGGCCAGGCGGCCGACAGCGTGATCAGAATTGCGAGCAGGAAAGCCGCACAGCGGCCGGAAGGCCGCGGCGGCACCGTCACCGCGTCGCCCCATCCGGCTCCGGATGCGCGGTGATCAGCAGGCCGTAGCCCAGGCTGGCAGGCAGGATCGAACTCAGGGCATCGTCGAACCGGCCGAGGCGGCGACGGCTGACGGCCAGGCTTTCCGGCAGGATGCTCTCCGGCGTCACCGTGTCGACGGCGAAGCCGGCATCGGCCAGCTCCCTGCACGCCTCCTTGACCGAATAGAGATGATAGAACATGTCGATCGGCCCGATATCCGTCGTCCGGCGATAGAGGATGTCGCCACGCTCCAACTCGCCGACGCGGACCAGCACCTTTGAGGCCGACTGTTCGGCGCGGAAGCGGCGCAGGACATTGGGCAGGCCCAGCAGGATGGTGCCGGTCGGGCTCATCAGGTTGCGCAGGGTGCGCAGGATGGCAAGGCGGCTGGCCCGGCCGGACACATGGCCCAGCACGCCGAAGGCCAGCATGACCAGGTCGAACGGCTCCCCCGCATCGTCCACCAGCCCGCCCAGCGGGCCGCCGACGACCTTCAGGCGCCCGGCGGTGACGAAGGCGTTGGCGCGCAGCACAAGGGTGGCGCACGCCGCCTGGCTGATGTCATAGGCGATGCCGCCGGCATCACTCAAGGCCAGCAGCGGCAGCGTATAGCGGCCGGGGCCGGCACCGAAGTCGAGGAAACGGCCCTCGCGCGGCAATGCGGCAAGTGCGGTGCGCAGCACGCGCCGGTTCGGCTTGGGATAGCGGCTGTCGTACAGGCCAGAGGCGATGTACTCGTTGTAGCTGCGGCACATATCGGGCCGGCGCGAGCCGCTGATGTCCTCGAGCGGGACAGAGAGCTGACCGAGAGAGTAGAGTCCGTCCATGATCCTGGTCTTGTCCGCTGTGGCCCGTTCTGGACGATCGACAATCGATGGTCGGCGGCATCGATCAGCCGGTGGGAAAGCTGGGGGCTGCCGACGTGCCCCGGCAGCGATAGTCTCCGTCATGTCTGAATAAAGCGCTAAGGTACTCCGGATGTCCGCCGTCGACAATTTGCTCAACAAATCGTGTATTTGCCGCCACTGGGCGTGCGTCGTCCTGGCCGTGGCCGGCCTGTCGATGGTCGCGGCCGTCCCCCCTGCCTGGTCCGGCGTGCTGGACCGGATCGCCGAAAGCGGACAGATGGTCGCGGGCACCCGGGCCGACACGCCGCCCTTCGCCTCGCGGCGGGCCGGCGGCGGGTTCGAGGGCTTCTCCGTCGACCTGCTGGAGATCCTGCGCGCCGCGGTGGAAGCCGAGGTCGGCCGCCCGGTATCGCTGGAGCTGAGGGCCGTGACCCCGGCCGACCGGCTGGACCGCGTCGCCGCCGGCGAACTGCACATCGTCTGCGGCATCACCACCCCGACCTGGGAGAGGGAAGCCGTCGTCGATTTCACCGTGCCGTTCTTCCGTGACGGAACGCGGGTCCTCAGCTATCGGGAAACGGTCGAAGCCGGCGTCACCCTGGACACCATGCGCATCGGCGTGGCGCAGGGGACCACCACCAGCGCCATCGTCGCGGAGGAACTGCCGACGGCGGCGTTCACCACCTATCCCGATATGGATTCAGCCATGGCGGCCCTGGCCGCGGGTGAGATCGACGGCGTGTCCAACATCGGCGTGGCGCTCTTGGGCCTGGCGTCGCGGGCCGAGCCGCGGCGCAGCGTCGTGCTGCTGCCGCGGACCGCCCCCCTGGGCACCGAGGCGCTGTCCTGCGTGGTGCCGGAGGACGACAGCGACTGGCGCGACCTGATCAACCACACGCTGGTCGGCCTCTACGACGGCATCGGCGACTACCGCGGCGCCTATGTCGACCTCTACGATCGCTGGTTCGGCCGCGACGGCGTCATGGTCTATCCCCTGGACAGGTCGACCCGCGACTACCTGGAACACATCAATATCTGGGCGCAATAGGCGGGTGGACCGGTATCCGCCGGGCGCCCGACAGCGCGGGTCACGCCGCTTCCAGCGCCTCGCGGGCGTGGGCCTTGATGCGGCTGGTCATGGCAAAGAAGCCGTTCTGGCGGTTGGCGCTCAAATGCTGGCCCAGCGACAGTCGCTCGAACACCGCGCCGATATCGGTGTCCAGGATGTGACGGGCCGTCTGGCCCGAATAGGCGGCCATCAGAATGGCGATCAGCCCGCGCACGATGAAGGCGTCGCTGTCGGCCTCGAACGCCACGCATGGCGGGTTCCCCGGCTGCACATGGCTGACCATCCAGACCTGGCTGGTGCAGCCGTGGACCTTGTTGGCCTCCGTCTTGGCATCGTCCGGCAGGCCGGGCAGCTTCTTGCCCAGCTCGATCAGATAGGCGAAGCGGTCGTCCCAGTCGTCCAGGAACTCGAAGGTCTCGATGATGTCGTCCAGTGTCATGGCGCGCACTATGGCCAAGCGGGCAGCCGGGGTCCAGCCGCCGAAGGGGCAGGGGCGGCAATAGGCCGCCCGGCCTTGCCCGTCAGCGGCCGTCCCGCCGGGGGCCGGCCCCGGCATCCAGCGGCCAGATCGGCCGCGGGACCCGGGTGTAGGGCAGGCCGCTGTGGTCCGGCGAGGCCAGGGCACCGCTGTCGGCGACGATCACCCGGGCGGCGATCGGTTCGAAGGCGGCGCGGAAATGCTGCATGCTCTTCAGGGCCACCGTATCCTTGGCGCGCGGGTCGATGCCGTTGGCGATGAAGGTTTGCAGGTCGATGACCTGCAGCAGGTTGGTGGCCACCAGGATGTCGATACCGCCGACACGCAGGACGGCACTGGGCCCGAGCGACTTGGCGATGCCCGCCCACATTGGACCGTCGCAGACGAAGCGGCCGTCCGACAGGTGGACGACCGTGCCGGTCAGCATCAGCGGCGGGCCGCCGAAACGGGGGTCGACCTTGCCGCCCACTGCCAGCGTCACCTCCGCATTCAGGCCGGCGCCGTGCAGGGCGGCCGCTGCCTCGGCATCGCGCACGCAGCCGAAGGCCGCATTCTCAAGCCCCGCATCCAGCATCGCCGCCAGCAGGTTGGTGGCGTCGCCATAGGCCCCGGCGCCCGGGTTGTCGGCGTAATCGGCGATGACCAGGGGGCGGCCGTCGGGCGTGCGCGCCCTGGCGACGGCTGCGGCCTCGGCCGGGGTCAGGTAGGTATTGGTGACGACGCCACGCGTTTCCCACACCCGGTCCATCAGGTCTTCGGCGATCGCCTGGAACCGCGGATCGTCGCCGTCGCCGGTGACGGTGACGCTGGGACCGACGCAATCGATGTCGGCCATGGCGAAGCCCGCATTGATGCTGATGGCCAGCACGCCGGGATCGGCCGCCTCGATGGCGTCCACCCGCCGCAACAGCTCCACCATCGGGCCGGCGTCGGTGCGGCCGCCGTCGACCCCTTGCAGCATCGCGCGCCGCGCCAGCACCGTCTTCGGGCGGACCTGCCGCGCCATCGCCCGGTGCAGCAGTTCGCCTGCCTGCATCCCGCGCTCGCGCATGTCGATGTGCGGATAGGTGCGATAGCTGACCAGGATGTCCGCCATCGCCGCCATCAGCGGGCTGACATTGGCGTGCAGGTCCAGCGTCACGGCCACCGGTACATCCGGCCCGACGATGGCGCGAAGCTGTTCCAGGAAGGCGCCCTCGGCGTCGTCATATGTGTCCGTGACCATGGCGCCGTGCAGGGCGACCAGGACGCCGTCGAACGGCCCCTCGCTGCGGGCGGCGCGCAGGATCTGCCCGCCGACGGCGTCCCACGCCGCGTCCGTGACCTTGCCGCACGGGTTGGCGAAGGCGGCGACCGTCGGCACCACGGTCCAGCCGAAGGCGTCGGCGGCCTGAAGGAAGCCGGCGATCTCGGTGTTGGTATGGGCCAGCTTGACCCCGAAATCGGGGCCGTCGACATACAGCATGGCGCGAAAGGCCGGGACGTCGGCCGGCTGAACGCTGAAGGTGTTGGTTTCGTGCGCGAAGAGGCCGGTCAGGATGCGAGGGCTCACGGGGGGCAACGGGTCCTTTGCGACACCGGGCTGGCGCGCACGGTGTACCTTGCGGTCAATGGGGTTCGAAGTCGGACTATCGGGGCGGCGCAACGAAGGATCAAGGTTCACGCATCGTCCATGGTAAACTGGCCGACACCCCCGTCGTTGACCGTAGCAGAAGGGGAGGGGCGGACCTTGCGGTTGGGAACTTGGGGTCCGAATGCGGAACTGATCGGCGAGCCTGGCGGCCGGACACGCCTGGATACGCCGGCCCTGGTCTTGGACGTGGAGGCGTTCGAACGCAACCTGGGGCGCATGGCGGCCACGGTGCGCGCCAGCGGCGCGGCGCTGAGGCCGCATGCCAAGACGCACAAGTCGGTGGCCGTGGCGCGCCGGCAGATCGCGGCCGGCGCCGTGGGCATCTGCTGTACGACGCTGGGCGAAGCCGAAGTGCTGGCGGGCGCGGGGATTCGCGGGCTTCTCATCACCTCGCCGGTGGTGACGGACGCCAAGATCCGCAGGCTGGCCGCCCTGAACACCGATGCTGACGGAATCAGCGTCGTTGCCGACGATCCCGCCGCCGTCGCCGCGCTGGACCGCGCGACGGCCGGCCGCGAACGTCCCCTGTCGGTCCTGGTCGACCTGGATGTCGGCGTGCATCGCACCGGCGCAGCCACCGTGGACGACGCGCTGGCGCTCGCCCGGCAGGTCGACGCCGCACCGGGACTGCATTTCGCCGGGATCCAGGCCTATCACGGCAGCGTCCAGCACATCGCCGACTTCGCCGAGCGCCGCCGCCGCATCGCGGAGGCGCTGGAGCCGCTGCGCCGGCTGGTGCAGGCGCTGGTTGGGCTGGGCCTGCCGGCAACGATCGTCAGCGGCGCCGGGACCGGCAGCCATGAAATCGACAGCCAGGGAGGGCTGTTCACAGAGCTGCAGGCCGGGTCATACGTGTTCATGGACGTCGAATACAACGCCATCGGCTTCCGCGGCGGTGCGCCGCCGTTCGAAACGGCGCTGTTCGTCGCCACCAGTGTGGTGAGTGCGCGCCATCCGGGCTTCGTGACCGTCGATGCCGGCGTCAAGGCCCTGGCCACCGATGGACCGCTTCCCCAGGTGTCCCGCGGTGCGCCGGAGGGTACGGTCTACGCCTTCCGCGGCGACGAGCACGGCCAGCTGACGGTTCCCGCGGGGCTGCCGCCGCCTGCGCTGGGCACGGTGGTCGAACTGGTGACGCCCCATTGCGACCCGACGGTCAACCTGTACGACCGCTACCACGTCTGCCGCGGTGACACCCTGGTTGAGATCTGGCAGGTGGACGCGCGCGGCCGCGCCTGAGGCGGCGTCACGCCGGCGGTGGCGACGGCGGCAGGGCGAACGGACGGGCGGTCTCGAACGCCCGCGCGGCCCGCAGCACCAGGTCGTCGCGGTGCATGGGGCCGACGATCTGGAGGCCCGCCGGCAGCCCGGCGGCGGTCAGACCGCAGGGCACCGTCGCCGCCGGCTGCTGGGTCAGGTTGAAGGGATAGGTGAACCCGGCATATTCCATCCAGCGCGTCTGGTTGTAGGGATCGGGAACCTCCTGGCCCGCGGGGAACGCTGCGATCGGCATCGACGGCAGCACCAGCAGGTCGTAGCGCTGGTGGAACTGCTTCATGCGGATGCCCAGCGCCGCGCGCTCCGTCGTCGCTTGCAGGTAGTCGGCGGCGGTGATGGTGTCGCCCTCCGCCATCACCTGTGCCAGGCCCGGGTCCAGCAGTGCCCTCTGTTCCCGGCTCAGGCTGCGGCCAACCTGTGCGGCACCGGCATACCAGAGGGTGCGGAAGATCGCCGCCGGGCTGGCGAAGCCGGGATCGGCGCGCTCCACCGTGGCGCCCAGATCCGCCAGCACCGCCGCCGCGTCGGCGACGAGGGCGGCGATCTCCGCATCGACCGGCACGTGTCCCAGGTCGGGGCTGAAGGCGATCTTCAGGCCGCGTACGCCATCCTCCAGGCCGACGCGGTAGTCGCGCCGGTCATAGGGCAGTTGGTACCAGTCGCGCGCATCCGGCTCGGCGATCACCGTCAGCATCAGGGCGGCGTCCTCCACCGTGCGCGTCAGCGGGCCGACATGCGACAGCGTGCCCATCGGGCTGACGGGATAGGCGGCGACCCGCCCGAAACTGGGCTTCAGGCCGAACACGCCGGTGAAGGCGCCCGGGATGCGCACCGATCCGCCGCCGTCGGTGCCGATATGCAGGGCGCCCATGCCCAAGGCCGCGGCGACCGCGGCACCGCCGCTGCTGCCGCCCGGCGTCATCCGGGTGTTCCACGGATTGCGCGTGATGCCGGTCAGCGGGCTGTCGGTCACGGCCTTCCACCCGAATTCCGGCGTCGTCGTCTTGCCGAGCAGAACGGCGCCATGGGCCCTGAGCTTGGCCGTTGCCGGCGCATCTTCGGCCCAGGGCTGGTCCCTGGCGACGGTCAGGCTGCCGCGCAGGGTCGGCCAGCCGGCGGTCAGCACAAGGTCCTTGATCGTCGCCGGCACGCCGTCGACCAGGCCCGCGGGCGCGGCCTTCATCCAGCGCGACTCGCTCTCCGCCGCTGCCCGGGTGACGGCGGCCTCGTCGACCAGGGTGAAGGCGTTGACCGCGCCGTCGAAGGCCGCGATGCGGCGCAACACGGCGTCCGCGACCTCGCGCGGCGACACCGTGTGGCGGCGGTAGCACCGCAGCAGCTCTGCGGCCGGCATCAGGGCAAGGTCGGTCATGGGAAAACGCCTCCCCGGGGCGTCGGGGGCGCGGCGGCGAGGACGCGGCCCCCAAGGCTTTTCGGTTCCGTCCCCCCATCTTCTCCACTAGCATGACCGATGACGCAAGAAATGGGGCCCGGTGGGTCCGAAGTCGTCGGAGGAGAGAGGGGCGATGACGTCGCTGGATGAGCTCCGCCAACGGGTGCGGGCGGCCGAGGAAAACTTCGGCAAGGTCGGCAACGAAGACCGCGAATACGCCGAACGGCTGGCCGGGCTTGTGGAAACGATGGACGGCCGCCTGCGCGAGCAGCGCCAAGAGGTGGAAGCCATCCGGACGGAATTCGACCGGCTGAAGCACGAGAACGAGGAACTGCGCGGCATGCTGCTGTCGCTGCTGCTGTCGGTCGAACGCGGCGGTCGCGCGCAGCTGGGCCAGACGATGCAGGAGCTGTATGCGCGGATGAGCACGCTGGCCGGCGCGGTCGGCATGGCGCCGCCGCTGCCGCCACCGGTGCCGCGCGACGTGCTGCCCCCCGATGCCGGGCTGGACGAGCCGGAGCTTGAGGGCGAACCGGCGGACGAGGCGGAGCCGGCTGTCCCGGCCGGCCCGGTCCTGGTGGTGCCCGACGTCAAGGCGACGCCCCTGCCGGATGATACCGGCCCGGGCCTGGGTCTGCCGCCCTTGCCGGAGCAGGAGGCGCCGGGGGAGCCCGCCGTCCGGACCACGCCGACGACCATGCAGGCAGCCGTGCAGACGGCCGATGATGACGGGGATTTCTCGGGACTTCCCGAACTGGATGCCCTGGCGGCGGACGTGACCGCCGCGGCGGCGGAGCACCTGTCGGGCGTCGATGACCTGGCGGAGGAAGAGCCGGGGGACCTGATGCACTATACACCGCCGCGGCCCCCATTGACGGCGGCGCCGGCGGGAACGGGCGGCCCCCCCGGGATCGATGAGACGGCCCGCCTTTCGGGGGCGGACGTCCGCGACCAGCTGCGTGCATCCCGCCCCAGCGAAACCACGCGCGGTGGGGTCACGTCGGGGGTCGAGGTCAAGGTGGGCGGGGACGAGGGCCGGCCGCGGCCCTTCGAACGCATCATCCAGCGGATGAGCATGGCCGCCCAGGGCGAAGACCGGGAGCGCACCGACTGACCACCCGCATGCGGACCATGTCTGTCTTCTTGAGCGGTGGGGACCCGGCTGGCGACCCCATGGCCGCTGTCCGCCCCGGACGGCAGGGCGCGGGGACGCCGTGACCACCGGCCACCGCCATCCCGCGTCGGCGGGCAATGTCCTGACGCGCGAAATGATCCGCGATGGCGGCGTCCAGCGCATGCTGATCGAGAGCGGCGCCGCGGCGGAGGTGCTGAGCGAAGAGGCGCTGGCGGCTTCGCGCCGGGACCTGCTGGGCGACGACCCGCCCGCCGGGCCGGTCTGGGTCTTCGGCTACGGGTCGCTGATCTGGAACCCGGCATTCCACTATTCCGAACAGTGTATCGGCGTCGTCAACGGCTATCACCGGCAGTTCTGCCTGTGGACGCATCTCGGCCGCGGCAGCCCCGACTGCCCGGGACTGGTGCTGGGGCTCGAGCGCGGCGGGTCGTGCCGCGGCGTCGCCTTCCGCATGGCGCCGGAAGATGCCGCGCATGAGCTGGAGATTCTCTGGCGGCGGGAGATGGTGACGGGCGCGTACCTGCCCCGCTGGGTGACGGTGCGGGCCGGCGACCGGCGCGTGCGCGCCATTGCCTTCACCATCAACCGGGCGCATGGCCGCTATGCGGGTCGGCTGGACGAGGCGCAGATCGTCGAGGTCCTGGCGACGGCGGCGGGCAGGCTGGGCCCCTGTGCGGACTACCTGTTCAACACGGTCCGGCACCTGGACGAGCTGGGGCTGCCCGACCGGCCGCTGCGCCGGCTTGCCGTAAGGGTGGCTGAGAGGCTCGGCCGTGCCGCCACCTGACGCCGGCCTGCCGCAGTCCGCCGCGATCGAGGGCATGGCGCCGCTTCGCAGCGTGGCGGCGAACAACTGGCGCGGCATCGGCCTGATGCTGCTGTCGACCCTGTGCTTTTCCGTGATGCACGCCAGCATCCGCCACATGTCGGCCAGCCTGCATCCGTTCGAGATCGCGTTCTTCCGCAACCTGTTCGGCCTGCTGGTCGTGCTGCCCTGGTTCGTGCGCGACGGCCTGGCGCCGCTGAAGACCAGCCGGCTGCGACTGCATGGCCTGCGTGCGGCCTTGAACACGGTGGCGATGCTGTCGTTTTTCATGGCGCTGAGCTTGACGCCGCTGACGGATGTCACCGCCCTGGCGTTCGCCGCGCCGGTCTTTGCGACCGTGCTGGCGATCCTGGTGTTCCGCGAGACGGTCGGCATCCGCCGCTGGTCGGCCATCGCGTTGGGCTTTGCCGGAACGCTGGTCGTGCTGCGGCCCGGGTTCCAGCAGGTGGGGATGGGGCCGATGCTGGCGCTTGGTGCCTCGCTGACCTGGGCCTTCGTCCTTCTGGTGATCAAGGAACTGGGGCGATCGGATTCCAGCGTCACCATCACCACCTACATGCAGTTGTTCATGGCGCCGCTGTCGCTGGTGGCGGCCCTGTTCGTCTGGCGCACCCCGGACCTGGCGCATGTGCCGTGGCTGGTGGGGATCGGCCTGGCCGGCGGCTGCGGCCAGCTGCTGATGGCCCAGGCGCTTCGGCAGGCCGATACCAACGTCGTCATGCCGTTCGACTTCTGCAAGCTGATCTGGGTGACGGTGATCGCCTATGTGGCGTTCGGCGAGGTGCCGGACGGGTTCACCTGGGCGGGCGGGACGATGATCTTCATGTCGGCGGCCTATATCGCCTATCGCGAGCGCGACCGCGGCCGGGTCGTTCCGGCGGTCAGTCCGCCCAATTGACGGGGATCCCCGCTTGGGTCCTGCTGTCGGGCAGGCAGTGGCCCAGCGGCAAGGGGCATTGAGGGCAATGACGACGGTTTTCACCATCGGCTATGAACGGGCCAGCCCCGAGGAGGTCGTGCAGGCGCTGAAGGCGGCCGGTGTCACCGTACTGGCCGATGTCCGCGCCGTTCCCAATTCCCGCCGCCGCGGCTTTTCCAAGCGCGCCCTGACCGCGGCCATGGAGGATGCGGGCCTGCACTACCGCCATTTCGTGGCGCTGGGGAACCCGAAGGAAGGTCGCGAGGCGGGCCATGCCGGGCGGATGGACGACTTCCGGCGCATCTTCGCCGCCCAGCTTGCCACCGACGCCGCCGGGGCTGCGCTGCAAGACCTGGCCGACCTTGTGGAGCGGGAACAGGTCTGCCTTCTGTGCTACGAGGCCGATGCCGACCACTGCCACCGGTCCATCGTTGCCGCCGCCCTCGGCAGCCGGATGGCGCTGGACATCCGGCACCTGCGCGCCGCGGCGGGGCCGGGCGATGGCTGACCAGCCCTTCTGGGAAAAGCCGCTGGACCAGCTGTCCGACGGCGAATGGGAAGCGCTGTGCGACGGCTGTGGCAAGTGCTGCCTCGTCAAGCTGCGGGACGAGGTGACGGACCAGCTGTATTTCACCGATGTCGCCTGCCGCCTGCTGGACCGCACCAGCTGCCGGTGTGGCGACTATGCCAACCGGCGGACGCATGTGCCCGACTGCGTGGTGCTGAAGCCGGGGTCGATCGGCGATCTGGACTGGCTTCCGTCGACCTGCGCCTACCGGCTGAGGGCGGCCGGCGAGGCACTGCCCTGGTGGCACCCGCTGGTGTCCGGCGATCCCGAGACGGTGCACCTGGTCGCCATGTCGGTGCGCGACCGGATCGTGTCGGAGGATGAGGTCGACGAGGACGATATGGAGGACCATATCGCGCGCTGGCCGGAGCCTGAGGCCTATCCCGTTCCCCGGCTGCGCAGCCGCCGGCCCGGCAGGTCGCGCAAGGCGGGGTGACAATCCGCGGCCACTGTGGCACGAATGCCTCACCACAGTGTGATCAAGATCACAGTCACCTATAGCGGCCCGCAATATATCAAACCCAGAGACGTCTCCCTGCGCCCCGGGCGCGGGGCTCGGGACACTCAGGGATCAGGTACTGTCATGAAAATCAAATCGGCATGGGTCAGGCAGGCCGCCGTTGCCTTCGCACTTCTGGCGGCGGGTGTGCCCGCAGCGGCTGAGGCGGGTCAGGTCATCGTGCATATCCAGGGTGTGCGCAGCGACCAGGGGCTGGTGCGCATCGGCGTCTATGGCCAGGACAGCGCATTTCCGCGCAGCGGCCGGGTCGCCGGCCAGGAAATCGCCGCCCACCGGGGCGAGGTCGTGGTGACGTTCGAAGACCTGGCGCCCGGCGTCTACGCCATTGCCATCCACCATGACGAGGACGGCGACGGCGAATTCGACACGACGCTGATCGGCTTGCCGAGCGAAGGCTACGGCTTTTCCAATGATGCGCCGGTCGTCTTCGGTCCGCCGGACTTCGATTCCGCGGCGATCGACGTCCACGATGACGGGGCGACGACGGCCCTCAGCGTTCGCTACTGATCCTGCGCCGCCCGGCGGTCAGTAGGTCCGCTGGGTCAGGATCTGGCGGAACAGCACGTCGCGGATGCGGCCGTAACCCACGGCATCGGTGACGACCTGCAGGATATCGGCCCGCAGCTGGTTCAGGCCCTCGGCGCCGGCCAGCTGCGATTCCGTGGTGTGGGCGAAGATGCCCCAGATCCCGTCGGTGATGACGGGCATGGCCTCGTCCACCGCCTCGCCGGCCGTCGCATCGTCCAGTTCCAGGGTCAGCCCGAGGATCAGCCGGATCGTGTCGCCGCGGGCTTCGGGCACCAGGAAGAAGTACATCAGCGGCAGCTCGTACAGCATGTCCTGCGATGCGCCGCTGGGTGCCGTTGCCACCGCCAGGGCCGGTCCGGCGGGGGCGAGGGTGGCCAGGGCGCAGGCGCCGGCAATGCCGACAAGATGCCGGCGGGTGAGGGCGTGCCTGTGCTTGGGGGCGTGAAGGTCCATCCGGTCCGTCCGTCGCGGGGGCTTGGCAGTCGGCGCGCTTCGCCTCGTGTCTTAACCGAATGCTAGCCACTAGTGCCTATCGTCCGGTTAACGCGGTGAGGAAAAGGCGCCGCCGGACACAGGGTGGGGCGTGACGTCCGCCGGGCGACATGCCGGCAGGCAGAAACACCTCGGCCGACAGCGAGGACGACATGCGAACAGCAAGGCGGTCCCCCCTCTGGGGCCACAATCGGCGACTGGCGGCGGGCGGCGCCTGCCTGCTGGTGCTGATGGCCGCCGGTCCCATGGCGGCGGGCGTTGCCGGCGCGGAGGAGCCGAACCACCCGGCCCGCGTGGTCCATGGCGCCGATGTCCAACCTGGCTGGTCCGCCGGGGCGAGCGCCCCGTCCGCACCCCCCGTGGGACACTGCCGGGCGCGCGTCCTTCTGGATTGCGCCGGGCTCGACACGGTGCAGGACCTGGAGACGATCGGGCGACCGTCCCGCCTGGCCGAGCAGGAGAGTGCGCCGGAACACGCAGCGGCGCCGGAAGCAGGGCATCCGGCAAGGGAAGAGCCCCCCGCGGGCGACGACGGGCGCACGCTTCGCCAACTGGTGGACCTGTCCGGCGCCGCCCCGTCCGCCGCGCCACCCCCGGCGGAGGCCGTCGCGCCGGCGGCAGGTATGCCGCGGCCCCCGACGACGGAGGAGCAGCTGGCCGCCTTGCGGGAAGCCATCACGGCCGCCGGTTTCGGCGACCAGCTTGAGGCCGGTTCGGGTCCGGCGGGCGATACCCTGGTGCTGGTCCGTCCCGCCCCCTGACGGGCGGCGGTCGCGGGTTCAGAGAAGATGGGTGTCGAAGAAGGTCAGCGTGCGGTCCAGCGCCTGATGCGCGCTTTCGGCGTGGAAATCCGGCCGTTCGGTGCAGTTGAAGCCGTGTCCGGCGGGATAGACGTGGATCTCCACACTCGGCTGAGCCTGCCGGATCGCCTGGACCACGTCGGGGGTGATGATGTGGTCCCGCTCACCGAAATGCATCAGCACCGGGCAGTGCGGCGCCTCGTCCTTGAAGTCGCCGATCTGGCCGCCGTAGTAGCAGACCGTGCAGGCGGGGTGCAGCCGCGTCGCCGCCAGCCACGCGATTGATCCGCCCCAGCAATAGCCGATCACGGCGACCCGCTTGCCGCTGGTGTCGAAGGCCCGCATCGCCGCGGCCGTATCCATCATCGGGCCTTGCCACCCGATGGTCGTCCTGAGCTCGCGCCCGCGCGCCAGGTCGGCTTCGCCATAGCCCAGCTCGATCCCGCGTTCGACCCGGTCGAACAGCGCGGGCGCAATGACCGCAAAGCCGCGCCCGGCGAAATGGTCCGCGACGGCGCGGATATGGTGGTTGACGCCGAACACCTCCTGGATCAGCACCAGCCCGGCCTTGGGTTCGCCCTCCGGCAGCGCCTGATAGGCGGTCAGTTCGTGCCCGTCTTCGGCGACGAGCGTGCGGATACCCGTATCGATCATGTTGCCTCGGCCCCCGTTTCCACCGGCTGGTGCGATATACCATGGTGCGGGCGGCAGCCGGAAGGCCCCCGGGCCGGCGCGCACCGCGGGTGACGGTCCGGTCGCCTGCTGGCCGATGTGTCGAAGCGGGCTTGCCGGTAGCACTGACCCTCCACTACCATGCCGCCCGCATCATTCCTGCGGGCCAAGTCAACGGAGAGGCCAAGAAATGGGCAATTCGAGATTGGGGAGAATATTCACCTTTCTCATTGCAGTGGGCATGCCTCTCTCGGCATCGGCCCTCGAATACATGGATGCCGTCCCGCTTGCGGACAGGATCACCGCAGCGGCCGCCAATTGCGGCGAGCCTGCGACGCTGCAGGTGCCCACCATCGCGTGGGGTGCCGACATGGCGGCCTCGCTGGCCAACGGCAATGCCACCCGGACGGCGTCGGGCAGCATCTTCGCCGACGAGGGGCTGGACATCACGCTGTACCGGCAGGACGACTTCCAGGCGCAGATCGAAGACTACCTTGCGTGCCGGACGCCGTTCATCCGCGGCACGATGGGCATGCTCTCGCAGGCGGCCGCCGTGCTGGGGCGCGACCAGCGGACCGCGCCGGTCGTCGTCTACCAGTTGTCCTGGTCGAACGGCGGCGACGCCCTGGTCGTGAAGGATACCATCCGGACACCGGCCGACCTGCGCGGCAAGACGATCGCCGTTCAGGCCTATGGACCGCATGTGGACTACCTGATGCGGATCCTGACCGATGCGGGCCTGACGCCGGACGACGTCACCATCGTGTGGACGCGCGACCTGCTTCAGATCGACGAAACGTCGGTCTCGCCGGCCATGGCCCTCAGGGAAGACCCGGCGGTCGACGCGGCGTTCGTCATCATTCCCGACGCGCTGGCGCTGACCAGCGGCGGGACGGTGGGCACCGGGTCGGAAGAGTCCGTGCGCGGGGCGCATATCCTCTTGTCGACGCGTACGGCCAGCCGCGTCATCGCCGATGTCTACGCGGTGCGCGCCGACTATTTCGCCGCCCACCGGGATCAGGTGATGGCCTTCGTGCACGGCCTGATGCGGGCGGAAGAACAGCTGTCCGGCCTGATGCGCACGCGCAGCGGCGCGGACTACGACCGGATGATCTCCGCCGCGGCGGAGCTGCTGCTGGACGCGTCCACCGCCACCGACGATGCGGTCGCCATGTATGGCGATGCGGAGCTTGCGGGCTTCCCGCAGAACGTCGCGTTCTTCACCGACGGCGCCAATCCGCGCGGCTTCGGCAGGATCGGACCGGAAATCCAGCGGTCGATGATCGCGCTGGGCCTGCTGTCGCAGGAGGTGCCGTTTACCCACGCCGAATGGGACTATGCCGCGCTGGCCGAGGACCTGTCGGAGACCGAGGGCGTGGAACGCCCCCGTTTCGACACCGACGTGGTGCAGCAGATCGTCACGACGCGGATCCAGCAGGATGCCGACTCGGGCGTGCTGTTCAGCTTCGAGATCTATTTCGGGCCGAACCAGAACACCTTTCCCGCCGATCAGTACCGCGACGCCTTCAGCCAGGCGATCGAGCTTGCGTCGACCTATGGCGGCGCGATCCTGACGATCGAGGGCCATTCCGACCCGCTGGGCTATCTGCGCCAGAAGCGCGACGGGGCGGCCGCCACCGTGCTGAACCAGATCCGGCAATCGGCCCGCAACCTGTCCTACAGCCGGGCGAACGCCGTGGCGGACAGCATCATCGCCTTTGCCGCGGGCGAGGGCATCACGCTGGACCCCAGCCAGTTCGGTATCGTCGGCCTGGGTATCGGCCAGCCGAATACGCCGCAATGCACCTATGACGAGACGGGCGACATCACGCTCGCATGTGCGCCGGCGAACGAGCAGGAATGGAACGCCACCAGACGGGTCGTCTTCAAGATCGTGCAGATCGAGGCGGAAGCGCCTGCCTTCAACCCGCTGTAAGGACGAGGCCCCGGCGATGAGACATGCTGCCCTGGCGTGGGGATTGGCGGTCGTCTTGACCCTGTCCGCATGCGATGACTCCGACGAGGTTGCCGAATCACCGCCGGAACAGCCGGTGGTCGTGGGATCGGTGCTGTGGCCGCCGGCGGTGGAGGGGGACCTTCAGGTGCAGGTGGCGGACAACCCGCTTGCCACCTCGTATCTCATCCTCCTGGACAACAGCGGTTCGATGAGCGAAGTCGAATGCTCCGGCGGGCAGTCGAAATTCGATGTGGCACGCAGCGCGATCGCCGATTTCGCGGCTTCGCTGCCGCCGACGGACAACATCGCCCTGGCCGTCTTCACCGATACCGCCGCGCGGATCGTCGTGCCCTACGGGTCCGGCGAAGGGCAGGCCAAGGCGCTGTCGCGGGCGCTCGGCACCTTGACGCCGACGGAGGGAACGCCGCTGCGCGGGGCGATCGGCACCGCCTACGACGACGTCACCCGCCAGGCGCAGGCCCAGCTCGGCTATGGCACGCACCGCCTTGTCATCGTCACCGACGGGGAATCGCAGGACGGCGACCCGGCCCCGGTGGCCCGCAGCATCGTGGGACGGTCGGCCATCGAACTCCACGTCATCGGCTTCTGCACCGGCAGCGGCCATTCGCTCAACATCCCCGGGATCACCCGCTACTATACCGCCGACGACCCGGCGGCGCTGGCCGAAGGGCTTGTTGCAGTGAGGGCCGAGACCACGACCTTCGACGCTGTCGCGACCTTCAACGAATAGCTATCCAGCCGCCCCGTGCGATCGTGCGCGATGTCCCGGCACGACGCCCGGAAAGCGCCCACCGGTTCGGCCAAGGCAATGCGGCTTGCCGCCCCAAGAGGTGAAGGATGAACAGGACGACCGTCGGCGCCTTGGTGGTGTTTCTGGTCGGCGTCATCGTCATCGCCGGCGTCTATCTGTGGAAGCAGTCCGTGGAGGAATCCACGGAGATTTCGACCAGCGATGCGGCGCGGGCGCAGGGAACGATCACCATCGGCGTCGACAATTTCGTCGGCTACTTTCCCTTGTGCTCGCCGCACATGCACCAGCTGATGCTGGCCGACGGATGGGCGCTGGACTGTGTCGACGACAGCGCCGACTACGCCGGGCGGTTCAGCCGGCTGCAAAGCGGCGAGCTGGACCTGGCCGTTGCGACGGTGGATTCCTACGTCCTCGGCGGGCAGCGCGCGAACTACCCGGCCGTCATCGTCGCGGTCATCGACGCCAGCATGGGCGGCGATGCTATCCTGGCACGGGAGGAGGTCGCGACCAGCCTCACGGACCTGCGCGACCGTCCCGGGCTGCGCGTCGCCTATACGCCCAACTCACCGAGCCACCACCTGCTGAAGGCCGTCGGCATCGATTTCGACGTGCCCTTCTTCGGCACGCAGGAGGGCGCGGCCCGGCAGATCGAGACCAACGGGTCGGAGGAGGCGCGCCGGCTGCTGGTGTCGGGCGACGCCGATATCGCCGTGTTGTGGGAGCCCGATGTCAGCCGGGCGCTGGCGGAGGACGGCATCGTTTCCCTGCTGGGCAGCGAGCAGACCTCCGGCCTGATCGTCGATATCCTGCTGGCGAACAGGGACTACCAGAACAACCACCCGGACCGCGTGCAGTTGCTTCTGGAGAACTATTTCAGGACGCTGAAGTACTATCAGGACAATCCGGAGGACTTCAACGCGGCCATCGCGACGTCGGCGGATGTGCCGGCGGATCTTGCCGAGCATATGCGCAACGGCGTCGCCTGGGCCAACCTGACCGAAAATGCGACGGCCTGGCTGGGCGTTCGCGTGCCGAACCGGGTCCCGCAATACGGGCTGATCGACACGATCGGATCGACCGTGCGCATCCTGATCGGGTTCGGCGATGTGCCCGCCAGCCCGCTCCCGGGCGGCGACCCGCGGCGCATCATCAACTCCGAAGCGGTGGCGACGCTGTACAGCCAGGGGATCCAGCCGGATGCGGGGACGGGCGGTACGTTCCTGCAGGAGGCGAGCGCAAGCTCGCTGGAAGCGGACTTCCCGCCGCTGGCCGACGCGGGTTGGGACCGGCTGCGCGAGGTCGCGACCCTTCAGGTGCGCCCGATCCACTTCCAGTCCGGCGTCAACACCCTGACGCGCGAGGACAAGGAACAGCTGGACCAGGCCGCCCAGGCGCTGGAAAACTACCCGGCCTTCCGGATCGAGGTGCAGGGGCATACCTCGCTTCAGGGCGATCCGGAGGCCAACCGCCAGCTTTCCCAGGCGCGGGCCCGCGCCGTCGCGCAGTATCTCCAGGTCACTTACGGCATCGATGCGGACCGTATCCGCGTCGTCGGGCTGGGGTCGACGGCGCCGCTTCCCCAGCGTCCGGGCGAGCCGTTCCGGTCGTACCGGGACCGGTTGGCGCGCGTGGAGATCCACCTCAAGTCCGAGGAGTACTAGGGCCAGCCGACGCCGGGCCGCCCGCGGCCCGGTGCCAGGTCGTCGCCCTGTTGCGGAAGGTTGCAGACAGATTGACCGGCCATGCCGATCCGGCCTGGCCGGGACCCGTGGGGAAAGGAGCGTGACCGTGGAGAGGCAGGCGCTTGGGGCCGCCGATCTGTCGCAATCGGCGGTGAACAGGGCGGTGACTGCGCGCGCGCTCCAGCATCCGCTGACCCTCTATTCGGGGGTGGTCGGGGTCCTGCTGGCGGGGGCGGGCATCGTCTTCGCAGTGCCCGCGGCCACCATCGCCGGTGCTGCCCTGGCCGTGGTCGTCGGCATCGGCGGGACGGTCTTCAATCTTCGCTTCCGGCGCAACAGCCTGGCACGAACCCATATCGACAGGATCCTGCGCCAGCAGGAACGCGGCATCACCGACTACCCGGCGCAGCTTCGCGCGGGGCTGGAGGAACAGGGCTCGGAGCTGGGGTTGCGCCAGCTGGCGGAGCTGGAGGATTCCTTCAAGGATTTCGAGACGCTGCTGCGCCAGAAATTCTCACCCGACAGCGTGACGCTCGGCCGGCTGCTGGGCACGGCGGAACAGGTGCATATGGGCGGGCTGAAGAAGCTGGGCCTGGTCATCGCCCAGCTGAAGGCGGTGGAGAGCATTCCCCGCGACCTTGCCGATCGCCTGGCCGGCATCGATCCGGCCGGCAAGGCGGCGCAGGACATGCGCCAGCGTCTGCAGCACCGGGAAGAGGCGCTGGCCAATGTGGCGCGCCTGCATGACGAGATCGAATCCTCGCTCACCCGCATCTCGGCGATTTCGGTTGCGGTGGCCGGGATCGGTGGCGACGATACCAATTCGAGACTTCACGAGGAATGCCTGGCGGAGATGCAGGAACTCGTGGCGACAAGCGACGCGTTCAGACAAGCAAGAGTCTAAGAAGACGCGCGGGGGGGGAGGAGGAAGCCAGGTGAGAGCCGCACCACCGCGGGTGGGAGACGGCAGGGGACGGCCTTCTTCGGCACGGCCCTGCTGTTGCCCTAACTCTGCCGTCGATCCTTGCGATGCAGGGCGAAGATGTGAAGACCTGACTTCCATCTTCAGGGGTCCCCGGGCCGGCGAGCCCTGCGGTGCCGGGGGCCTGGCCGGGGCTTGAGTGATCTTCGAAACCCAAACGCATAAAAGAGGACATCATGCGAAACACGTTGCATGCAGCCGCGGCTGCCGCCTGCACGGTCCTGTTCGTGATGCCGTCCGCACAGGCGCAAGAGCGCTGTGCCGTCGCCTGGTCGCACTATGTGGGGTGGGAGCCTCTCGGCTATATCGAAGACTCCGGCATGGCCGACCGCTGGGGTGAGCGGTTCGGCGTCGACCTGTCCTTCACGCTCGTCAACGACTACATCGAAAGCGTCAACCTCTACACCTCCGGTGCTTTCGACGGCGTGTCGGTGACGAACATGGACGGCCTGACGATCCCGGCCGTCGGCGGCATCGACACCGAAGTGATCGTCGTTGGCGACTTCTCCAACGGCAATGACGGCATCCTGATCCATGGCGAGGACGGCCTGACGGTCGAGGATCTCGCCGGAAAACGGGTGGCGCTGGTGGAGCTGTCGGTCAGCCATTACCTGCTGGCCCGCGCGCTGGGCGAACATGGGCTGTCGGAACGCGACCTGACCGTCATCAACGCGTCCGACGCCGATATCGGCTCGATGATCGCCACGTCCGCCGCGGACGACGCCTTCGTCACCTGGAACCCGATCCTGCTGACCGGGCGCCAGGTCCCCGGGATCCAGCTGGTGTTCGATTCCTCCCAGATCCCCGGTGAGATCGTCGACACCATCATGGTCAATGCCGAGGCTTCGGATGGCTGCAAGCGGGCCATCACCGGGGCGTGGTACGAGGCGATGACGGTGATGTCGGGCTTCGGGGCCGAGGCGGACGAGATGCTGGATGTCCTGGCCGCGCAGTCGGGCGGCACGGTTGCGGAATACCGCGCCCAGCTGGAAACCACGCGGATGTTCTTTGACCCGGCCGAGGCGGCGGAGTTCGCCGCATCGGATGTCATCAAGACGACGATGCAGTTCGTGGCGGAATTCAGCTTCGACCACGGCCTGTACGGCACCGCCCCGGATGCGGAGTTCGTGGGCGTCGCCTATCCGGACGGCTCCGTCTGGGGCAACCCCGACAACGTCCGGCTGCACTTCACCGACACCTATATGCGGCTGGCCGCGGACGGGGCGCTGTAGGCGCCGCAGTCGCCGGGCAGGCGGGAAGCCGGCGCCGGCAAGGGCCGGCTTTCCCGCTGCAAGGGCGTGATCAGGAGGCAAGGGATGCGTCCACCAGAGCTGTTCGGGCTGTTCGCCGTGCCGCGGCGGTTGACGAGCGTCGTGCTCATCATCCTGCCGTTCATCGCGGTCATCGCGCTCTACTGGATCGCGTCGGACATCCGGCTGGCGGATAACCCGCAGGACAAGCTGCTGCCCTCTTTCCGGCAGATGGGCGACGCGGTGTGGCGGATGGCGTTCGAACCGGACGTCCGCACGGGCACCTATCTGTGGTGGGCCGATACCTTTGCCAGCCTGCGCCGGCTGGCCATCGGGCTGTCGCTGTCGGCGATGACGGCGCTGTTCCTCGGCCTGAATGTCGGAATGTTTCCGGGGCTGCGGTTCCTGTGCCTGCCGTTCCTGACCGTCGTGTCGATCATCCCGCCGCTGTCGATCCTGCCGATCCTGTTCATCACGGTCGGCGTGGACGAAGTGGCGAAGATCGTCCTGATCTATATCGGCACGGTCTTCCTGATGACGCGGGACATGACGCTGACCACGACGGCGATCCCGCGCGAGCAGGTGACGAAGGCGCTGACGCTGGGCGCGTCGGAGCTTGGCGTCGTCTATCGGGTGATCATGCCGCAGGTGATGCCGCGGCTGATCAACGCGCTGCGCCTCTCGCTCGGGGCTGCCTGGCTGTTCCTGATCGCCGCCGAGGCGATCGTGGCGACCGAGGGCCTGGGATACCGGATCTTCCTGGTGCGCCGGTACCTGTCGATGGATGTCATCCTGCCCTATGTCGCGTGGATCACGCTGCTGGGCTTCACGATCGACTGGCTGCTCAGGATGGCGGTGAGACGGTTCTATCCGTGGTACGCCAGGCAGGGTTCATGACCATGGAAACGTCCGGCTACATCCTGCGCATCGACGACGTACGCCAGCAATACGGGCAGAAGGTCGTTCTCAACGACGTGCACCTGTCGCTGAAGGCCGGGGAGTTCCTGTCGGTCGTCGGCCCGTCCGGCTGCGGCAAGTCGACCCTTCTGCGCCTCGTGACCGGCGAGGAATGGCCGACGGCCGGCCGCGTCATGCTGAACGGCCAGATCATCCAGCGCCCGGGCCCCGATGTCGGCGTGGTCTATCAGCACTATTCGCTGTTTCCGCATCTGACCGCGCTGGAGAACATCATGGCCGGCGAGCGGCTGCGCCGCTGGCCGCAGCCGATCCAGGGCATGCTGGACCTGGTGTCGGGGGAGGCGCGGCGATCCCGCGCCGAGGTCCAGGACGAGGCCATGCGCTTCCTCGACCGGGCGCGCATGTCGGGCCACGGGGACAAGTACCCCCATCAGCTGTCGGGCGGGCAGCGCCAGCGGGTGGCGATCATCCAGGCGCTGATGCAGCACCCGAAGGTGCTGTGCATGGACGAGCCGTTCTCCGCACTTGATCCCGGCACGCGCGAAGACATGCAGATGTTCCTGCTGGAGCTCTATGAGCTGCTGCGCATGACCGTGCTGTTCGTGACCCATGACCTGGAAGAGGCGGTGTATCTGGGCACGCGGCTGGTCGCGCTGTCCCAGTTCTACACGGGCGAGGACGGGGTGCAGAGCGGCGCCACGCTGGGCGCGCAGATCGTCACCGATCGGCACCTGCGCGAGATCGGCGTGGCCCTGGCGCCCGGCGTCAAGGCATCGGCGGAGACGGGCAGGCTGATCCAGGAGATCCGGCGCGAGGCCTTCGACCCGTCCTATTGCCAGCACGTCGATACGTTCACGCTGCACCACAAGGACAGCTGGCATCCCGAGGAGGATGACGAAACCTGACCGCCGGGCACCGGCCCGGCCCGGGGCCGGCCGGCGTCAGACGTTGAAGCGGAAGTGGAAGATGTCGCCGTCCTGGACGACGTAGTCCTTGCCTTCCTGGCGCATCCGGCCCGCATCCTTGCACGCCTGCTCGCCGCCCAGGGTGACGAAGGTGTCGTAGTCGATGGTCTCCGCCTTGATGAAGCCGCGCTGGAAGTCGGTGTGGATGACGCCCGCCGCCTCCGGCGCCGTGGCACCCTTCGGCACGGTCCAGGCGCGGGCTTCCTTCGGCCCGACGGTGAAGAAGGTGATCAGGTGCAAGAGGGCGTAGCCGGCGCGGATGATCTTGTTCAGGCCGGGTTCCTCCAGGCCCAGATCGGCCAGGAACTCCCGCTTTTCCTCCGGCTCGCGCAGTTGCGCCACCTCCGCCTCGATGGCGGCGGAGATGACCACCGACCCGGCCCCCTGTTCGGCCGCCATCGCCGCCACGCGGCGGCTGTGCGCATTGCCTGCGGCGGCGGCGGCTTCCTCGACATTGCAGACATACAGCACCGGCTTGGCGGTCAACAGCGTCAGGCGGTCCAATTCCGGCAGCCGGCCGCCGGCGGCGAGCGTGCGGGCCGGGCGGCCCGCCTGCAAGGCCGACAGCGCCTGTTCCATCAGCTCCAGTTCCGCCTTGGCGTCGCGGTCGCCGCCGCGGGCGCGCTTGGTCGCAGCCTGGATGCGCCGGTCCAGCCCCTCCATGTCCGCCAGCATCAGCTCGGTCTCGACCGTTTCGGCATCGCGCACGGGGTCGACAGAGCCTTCCACATGGGTGACGTCGCCATCGAAGCAGCGCAGGACGTGCAGGATGGCATCGACCTCGCGGATATGGGCCAGGAACTGGTTGCCCAGCCCTTCGCCGCGCGATGCGCCGCGGACGAGGCCGGCGATGTCGACGAATTCCATCTGCGTCGGCACCGTGCGAGCGGATTTGGCGATCTCGCTCAGCCGCCACAGCCGCTCGTCGGGGATGCCGACCCGGCCCGAATTGGGCTCGATCGTGCAGAACGGGTAGTTGGCCGCCTCCGCCGCCTGGGTCGAGGTCAGCGCGTTGAACAGCGTCGACTTGCCGACATTGGGCAGCCCGACGATGCCGCAATTGAAGCCCATGGCTCCGATGCTCCCGATGGCAGGCCGACGGCCGGACGATACGTCCGCGGCCGTCAGGTCGGCTGCGCCAGCAGCGCCAGCCTGGTCATGAACTTGTCGACGGCACCGTCCGCCAGCAGGCCGGCCTCCGCCGCGATCGCTTCCAACAGGGGATCGCGCCAGGTGCGGTCGGCCTTGGCGAAGTCGTGCAGGACATAGCCCTGCACCCGCGCCTTGTCGCCGGGGTGGCCGATGCCGATGCGCACGCGCCAGAATTCCTTGCCGATATGGGCTTCGATGGAGCGCACGCCGTTGTGGCCGCCATGGCCCCCGCCCTGCTTGACCCGGACCTTGCCCGGCGGCAGGTCAAGCTCGTCATAGAAGACGAAGACCTGCCCCGGCTCCAGCTTGTGGAACCGGGTGGCCTGGGCGACGGCGCGGCCGCTCTCGTTCATGAAGGTGGACGGCTTCAGCGCCAACGCCCGCTTGGATCCGACGCGCCCTTCCGCCAGCTGGCCCTGAAACCGCTGGCGGAAGGGGCCGAAGCCGTGGGCCGCGCAGATGGCGTCCACCGCCATGAAGCCGACGTTGTGGCGATGCTGGGCATATCCCGTCCCGGGATTGCCCAGGCCCACCAGCAGCAGCATGGGGGCCTCGCCGCCACGCCCGAACCAGCGCAGGATCAGGCTTCAGGCTCCTCGGACGCTTGCGAATCCATCGCCTCCGACCGCACCGCGGACGGGGCGGCGATGGTGGCAATGGTGAAATCGCGGTCGGTGATCGTCGGGCGCACGCCTTCCGGCAGCGTGATCTGGCTGATGTGGATGCTGTCGCCGATGTCGACGCCGGCCAGGTCGATCACGATCGTCTCCGGGATCGCGTCGGCGCGGCAAGCCATCTCGATCTCGTGGCGCACGATGTTCAGCACGCCGCCCCGGCGCAGGCCCGGCGAGCGCTCGCCGTTGATGAAATCGCAGGGCACGTCGATGGTCAGCATCGTATCGCTGCCGATCCGCAGGAAGTCGATATGGATCGGCGTGTCGGTCACGGGATCCAGCTGGACGTCGCGGGCCAGGACGGTGTGCTTGCCGCCGTCGATATCCAGTGCGTAGGTCCGGGTCGAATAGGTGGGATCGCGCATCATGGCGGCCACGGACATGTCGTCCAGGCTGACCAGAAGGGGCGATTGTTTGTCGCCGTAGACGACGGCGGGTACGCGGCCGGCCCGGCGTGTCGCGCGAGCCGCCCCCTTACCGGCCCGGTCGCGCCGTTCGGCGGCGATGGTGATGGCTTCGGCCATTGGCCCTTGCTCCTCTGCTTGACGGCCGCCGGCGCCCCGAGCGCAGGCGGCAACACGCAAAGGCGCCGGCCTCCAGGGGTGCCGGCGCCTTTGCGAGCGGCAGGTCTTACGCCGCTGCCACAGCCTATGTCAATTGATACGACACTCCGCCCCTGGCTGCGACCAAGATGCAGGCCAGGGCTGCCCGGTCATCGGGGCTGCCCTGGCTTACGCCGCTGGGTGTCGCGAAACGACGGGCCTACTTCTTGTGGGCCATCGCCTTCAGTTCTTCGAGGCTCTCGCTGATGCGGCCGTTGATGACGTCCGCCGCCTCGGTGTTCGACTTCGACAGCATCTCGGCCAGCTCTTTCATGTTGGCCAGGATCCGTTCGAACGTCTTCTTGGCCATGTCGGCCTGACGCGCGACCTTCTCCTCCGGCGAGCCGGTCGACATCATGTCGGAGATCATGCCCGACATCTCTTCCATCATCTGGCGCATGACGTCGGCCTGGCGGCGCGCGACGGCCTGCATGCCCTCAAAGGCCAGCTTGTTGGCGGCGGTCAGGGCTTCGATGTTCTTGCGCTGGGCCGACATCACGGCGTCCATGTCGACCGTCGGCAACTTCATCTCCGAAAACATCTTCGATAGATCCATATCCCACATCGGCATTGCTTGCTTTGCCATAGTTCGCGCTCCTTCCCAGCGGCGATGCTGCACTGCACCTAACGGGAATATGGCCAATCGGGGCTGGCAAGTCAATTCATTTGTGCGGTGCAACAAACGATTAGAGCGCGATGAAACTATTGCTCGGCATTGGCGGCCCGCGGCGCCTCGCGCCGTCCGACCAGACGGAAGGTTCCGGCCAGCTGCTCGGCCTGGGACAGCCGGTGGTCCAGCGCCGCCATCGTCTTGGCCATGTCGGCGCTGTCATCCTGCATCCAGGTGCGAAGGACCCACAGATAGACCAGTCCCAGCGCCCGGACCCTGATCTGGCCCGCAAGGCCTTCGGCGGGGACGCCGGCGAGGTCCAGCGTCCAGCGCATGGACCGCTTGAGCGCCTGTAGTTGGCAGAGCGCGGCCTCGGGGTCCTGGGGCAGGTCCTTCAGCACCGCGACGACCCCCGGCCGGACGGCGTTCAGGGCATCGAACCGCCGCATCAGCAGGTCGAAGATTCGGTCGCGCACGCTGTCATCGTCCTCGCAGGGGCCGCCGGCGAGAACCGCCCTGTCGATTCGGCGCGACAGGCCCGCCAGTACCGAGATCTTCGAAGGAAAGTGCCGGTAGACGTCGGTCAGCGGGACACCGGCGGCGGCCGCGATGCGCGACAGTGCCAGATGGCGCCAGCCATCCTCCGCCGCGAGAGCCATCGCCGCGTCGATCACGCGGTCTTCCGCCTCGCTAGCCTGTTCCATGGTGGGTACCACTCCTTCGCGAGAGTCTGCTCGACAGGCACAGGATAGGCCGCCGGGGCATCCCAGGCCAGATCGCGCTCAAGGCGACCCCGCCGGTAGGACCGCCACGGGTGCCACCTTGCCGCCGGTCATGATGACAAGCTGCGCCGGCGTCAGGGCGAACACCGCATTCGGGGTGCCCGCGGCAGCCCAGATCGTGGCGTGGGCCATCAGGTCGCGATCGATCACCACAAGCGGCGGGGTGGCATGCCCGATCGGGGGCACACCCCCGATGGCGAATCCGGTGGCCATGCGGACGAATTCGGCCGACGCCCGGACGATGCGCGCCCCGCCCAGCAGGTCGCCCAGGGCGGCGGCGACGCGCGCTTCGTCCACGCGGTTGGTGCCGGCGGCGATCACCAGCACCGGACGGTTGTCGGGCTCGGCGCGGAACACCAGGGATTTGGCGATCTGGCCGACCGTGCAGCCGATGGCGGACGCGGCGTCGGCGGCACTGCGGGTGCTGTCCGGGAAGGTGACGACCGGCTGGTCGTGGCCCAGGCCGGTCAGGGCGGCCTGCACCTTCGCGGCACTGGGCGGCAGCGGCGCCATGCGCCTCAGCCCGCCAGCTCGCGCGAGCGCGCGGTGGCCGCGGCGATGGCGCGGTCGAACAGGGGTTGCACGCCGTCGTCGGCCATCAGGACCCGCAGCGCTTCCGCCGTGGTGCCGCCCGGGCTGGTGACGTTCCGGCGCAAGGTCGCCGCATCGTCGTCCGACGCATCGGCCAGGGCAGCCGCGCCGACCACGGTCTGGCGTGCCAGGCGCATCGCCAGGCCGGCGTCCAGTCCCGCCGCACGGCCGGCGGCCGCTAGCGTTTCGATCAACAGGAAGACATAGGCCGGCCCACCGCCCGACAGGGCGGTGACGGCGTCCATCGCCGCCTCGTCATCCACCCATTCCACCTGTCCGACGGCCTGCATCAGCGCGTCGCACAGCCGGCGCGACCCGGGGTCCACCTCCGGACCGGCTGCCAGCACCGAGATGCCCTTGGCGACGGCGGCGGGCGTGTTCGGCATGGCCCGCACGATGCGCGCGTCCGGGCCCAGCAGCCGGCGGAAATAGGCGATGGTCTTGCCGGCGGCGATGGACAGGAACAGCGTCCCCCGGCGGGCCAGGGGGGCGTAGTCGGGCACGACGGCATCCATGGCCTGCGGCTTGACCGCCAGCACGACGGCATGCGGGGGCGGGCCGGCCTCCCACGCGGCGCCGGCGGGGCACAGGTGGACGCGGCCATCGCCGGCCAGCCCCTCGGGCAGCCGGTCCCAGGCCGGTTCCACCACGTCGATGCGGCCGGCAATCCCCCGGGCCAGCCAGCCGGACAGCAAGGCGCCGCCCATCTTGCCGCAGCCGATCAGAAGCAGTCGGTAATCCATGGGGCGGGGCCGCTTTCGGGATCGTCGGGCGGTCAGGCCTCGGCGACGGTGTCGAGGATCGCCGCCGACACGGCCTCGGCCGGCGTCTTGTCGGCCCAGACGCAGAACTGGAAGGCCGGATAGAAGCGCTCGCACTCGCTCAGCGCCACGTCCACCAGGTCCTCCAGCTGTTCCACCGACGCGCCCTGCGCCCCGCGCAACAGCATGGTGTGGCGGAACATGGGCGAGCCGTCGTCGGAATCCAGGTCGAAATGGCCCAGCCACAGCTTCTCATTCACGATCGCCAGCAGCTCCCACACCGCCATGCGGCGGGCCTCCGGCACCTTCATGTCGAACTGGCTGGAGAACTGCATGGCCCCGACCTCGTCGTGCCAGAAGAAGAACAGCCGGTAGTCGCACCAGCGGCCCGTGACCTCCACCACCATCTCGTCCAGGCTCGACCGGTCGAACAGCCAGTTGTTGGCGCTGACGATCTCTTCGAGGATGTCCAACGGATTCGCGGTGAAGCCGGAATTGGCGACGGTCATCGCCGTCATGGCAGAGCCCTCCTCGGCTGGGGCGCGCATCGGCAAACCGTGGCGGGACGGCTGCCGTGACCCCGGCCGGCCCCCGGATTCCCGGAAGAACTCGACATATAGTGGCATCGCCGCCGAGCCATACCAGGCGCTGTACGGTCGCATATCGACGCGTTCCCGTGCAATACCATTTAGTCGTAAGGTGATGACGAAAGTGTGAAATTCTTGTGCCAAATGGAAATACCGGTTGACACACCGTCAACCGGTCGGGTCTTCGGCCGTCTTGCGGCGGCGTCCGCTTGGCTTTGCTGACGGCTGCTCCTCCGCAAGCCTTGCTTCCAGGGCGTCCAGCCGGGCGGCCATCGCCTCCTGCTCCGCACGGGCCTGGGCCGCCATTTCGCGCACGGCCTCGAATTCCTCGCGTGTCACCAGGTCAAGGTTGGCGAAGACGCCGGCCAGGCGTTCCTTCATCTGGGTCTGCGCCTCGTCCCGCAGGCTGACGGCAGCCCCCAGCGCGCCGGAGGCAATTCGTGCCAGATCGTCGACAATACGCGTGTCAATCGCCATTGATACCATCCGCAATCTCGGGGTCCCCGGACTATGACGAGGGGCCGGCTGCATTGCAACTGCCGGCACGACGGACTTATAACGCCCGGGTAGGGGTGGCAGTGCGGCCCAAGCGCACGGGGCAGGATCGGCAGCAGCTCATGATCATCGTCACAGGCGGCGCCGGGTTCATCGGCTCAAACCTCCTGGCCGGGCTGGAAGGGCGCGGGCATGGCGACCTGGCACTGGTCGACTGGCTGGGCACGGAAGACAAGTGGCGCAACGTCGCCAAGCGGGGGCTCGCCGCCATCATCCGTCCGCCGGACCTGATGGGGTTCCTCGCGCGGCATGGTATCGGCGTAACCGCGATCTTCCATCTGGGCGCGATCTCCGCGACGACGGAAACCGACGGCGACCGGATCGCCGACCTCAACATCATGTCCAGCCTCGACCTGTGGGACTGGTGCACGATCCATGGCGTTCGCCTGATCTATGCCTCGTCGGCCGCCACCTATGGCGACGGGTCGGCGGGGTTCGACGACGATCCGTCTGCCGAGGCGCTGGCCCGGCTGCGGCCGTTGAACCTGTACGGCTGGTCCAAGCATGTGGTGGACCGCCGGGTGCTGAAGCTGGCGCAAGCGGGCCATCATCCGCCGCAATGGGCGGCATTGAAGTTCTTCAACGTCTACGGCCCCAACGAGTACCACAAGGGCGACATGCGCAGCGTCGTCGCGCGGCTGTATCCCCAATTGGCGGCGGGCGAGCCGGCGCGGCTGTTCAAGAGCTACCGGCCCGACTATCCCGATGGCGGGCAGATGCGGGATTTCGTGCATGTCGACGACTGCGTCGACGTGATGCTGTGGCTGTTCGATCATCCCGAAGTCAGCGGCCTGTTCAATCTGGGCACCGGCGCGGCGCGGACCTGGGTCGACCTCGCGACGGCGATGTTCGCCGCCATGGGCCGCGATCCCGTCATAGACTTCATCGACATGCCGGAGAGCCTGCGCGCGAAGTACCAGTACTTCACCCAGGCGACGATGGGCCGCCTGCACGCCGCCGGGTACAGCCGTCCCTTCACATCCCTGGAGGATGGGGTGGGCCGCTATGTCCGGGACTATCTGGCCGCGCCCGACCCCTATCGCTGATCCGCGCCCGCACCCGATCCGCAAGAGACCGCGCCCCATGCTTGCCATTCCGTTCCCGGTGATCGACCCGGTGGCCATTTCCATCGGCCCCGTCGACATCCGCTGGTATGCGCTGGCCTATCTGGTCGGCTTCATCCTGGGCTGGCGCTATTGCATCCGCGTCGCGCGCCGGTCGACCCTGCGGCCGACGGGCGAGGAGATGGACGAGTTCCTGACCTGGGCGGTCATCGCCGTCATCGTCGGCGGCCGGCTGGGCTTCGTCCTGTTCTACCAGCCGTCGTACTATCTTTCGCACCCCTTGCAGATCCTGCAGGTGTGGGAAGGCGGCATGTCCTTCCATGGCGGCCTGATCGGCGTGGCCCTGGCGGAAATCCTGTTCGCCTGGCGGCGCAAGCTGCATGTGTTGAGCCTGGCTGACGTGGTGGCCGCCGCGGTGCCGATCGGCCTGTTCTTCGGCCGGATCGCCAATTTCATCAACGGTGAGCTGTGGGGGCGTCCCAGCGACCTGCCCTGGGCGATGGTCTTCTCCCATCCCCAGGCCGGCGATCTTCCCCGCCATCCCAGCCAGCTCTACGAAGCCTTCTTCGAAGGTCTCGTGCTGTTCCTGGTGCTCTATCCCATGGTCCGCAGTCCGGCCCTGCGCCGCAGGCCGGGCATTGTCGCCGGCACGTTCCTGATCGGCTATGGCATCTTCCGTTTCCTGGCGGAGTTCGTGCGCCAGCCCGATGCGGGGCTGGAGACGCTGCCGCTGGGCATGACCATGGGCCAGTGGCTGTCGATGCCGATGATGCTGGTCGGCGCCGGCTTCATCGCCTGGGCGCTGACCCATGCGCCGCTGGCACCGTCCGGGGCGTCGCCCAAGGCGGGGCGGACGGCGGGCGCGTGACCCCGCTGGCCGAGGCGCTCGCCCGGCGCATCCGCCGCCAGGGGCCGATCACCGTTGCGGAGTTCATGGCCGCCGCGCTGTCGGACCCCGTGCACGGGTACTACCGTGCCCGCGACGCCATCGGGGCGTCGGCCGATTTCGTGACGGCGCCGGAGATCAGCCAGATGTTCGGCGAGCTGATCGGCCTGTGGTGCGCGGAGACGTGGCGCCAGCTCGGCCGGCCCGACCCGTGCCTGCTGGTCGAACTGGGGCCCGGGCGCGGGACGCTGATCGCCGATGCCCTGCGGGCGGCCGCGCGCCTGGCGGGCTTCGTGGAGGCCTGTCACCTGCATCTGGTCGAGGCGAGCCCGGTGCTGCGCCGCCAACAGGCGGCCGTCGGGCTGCCGGTCGCGCCCGATTGGCATGACAGCCTGGACACCGTTCCCGAAGGGCCGACCATCGCGATCGCGAACGAGTTCTTCGATGCGTTGCCGGTCCGGCAGTTCCAGAAGTCCGCAGCCGGCTGGCACGAGCGGCTGGTCGGCTGGGATGATGCCGCCGGCCGCCTGGCGTGGATGCTGTCGCCGCCGTCCGACGGCCTGGCCACGGCGCTGGCCGGCGTGGCGCCGGACGCCCCCGCGGGCAGCGTCGTGGAGGTATCGCCCGCCGCCGTGGCCATCGCGCGCGACCTGGCCGGCCGGCTGCGTGCGGCCGGCGGGGCGGCGCTGATCGTCGACTACGGCTATGCCCGCGCACCGCTGCGGGAAACCCTTCAGGCGGTCCGCCGGCACGAGCGGGCCGACCCGTTGTCCGATCCGGGCGAGGTCGACCTGACGGCCCATGTGGATTTCGCCGGCCTGGCCGATATCGCCCGCCACGAGGGCATCGGCGTGCTGGGGCCGGTCAGCCAGGCCAGCCTGCTGACGGCCTTCGGCATCGACACGCGGGCGGACCAGCTGAAGCGCGCGGCGACGCCGGCCCAGGCCGCGGCGGTCGATGCGGCGAAGGCGCGGTTGACCGGCGCGGATGCCATGGGCCATCTCTTCAAGGCGCTTCTCTACTGGCATGGGCCGCAGGGTGGCGCGCCCGTTTTCCCGCCGAGCTAGGCCATCCATGATCACCGTCGCTTCCCTGGCCCTCATCCCCGGCCTTCGCCATGCGTTCTTCACCCGCCAGGGCGGCGTCAGCCGGGGCATCTACGCCTCGCGCAATTGCGGCTACGGGTCCAACGACCGGGCGGAGGACGTGAGCCGCAACCGCGAGCGCTGTGCGGCCGATCTCGGCACCGATTCGGCCAGCCTGGTCACGGTGCACCAGACTCACAGCGACCGGGTCCATCGCGCCGACGCCGCCTGGTCGCCGGCGCAGGCGCCGAAGGCCGATGCGCTGGTGTCGGACCGGCCCGGCATCGCGCTGGGCATCCTGACGGCGGACTGCGCGCCGGTACTGTTCGCCGATCCCGGTGCCGGCGTCATCGGTGCCGCCCATGCCGGCTGGCGGGGGGCGCTGACCGGCATTCTCGACAACACCCTGGTGGCGATGGAGCTGCGCGGCGCTCAGCGCGCCCATGTGGTCGCGGCCATCGGGCCGCGCATCGGCCGCGAGTCCTACGAAGTCGGGCCGGAATTCGTCGACCGCTTCGTCGACGAGGACCCGCGCAACGAAGGCCATTTCACCGCCGCGCCGGGCAGCGACCGTATGCGGTTCGATATCGGGGCCTATATCGTGGGCCGCCTTCAGGCCCTGGGCGTCGGCCGGATCGAGGTCGTGGACCGGGATACCTATGCCGACGAGGGCAATTTCTTCAGCTATCGCCGTGCGGTGAAGCGGGGGGAGGGCGACTACGGCCGCTGCCTTTCGGCGATCATGCTGGAACGCTGACCCGCGAGGGGGGATGCGCGATGCCTTATGTGATCATCTTCGCCGCGCTCTGCTTTGTAACGCTGGTCGCATCGTGCATGCTCTGATCTGTTAACTTTCTGTGGCGTTTACACTGCGCCCCCCCGCTGATATACCCCCGCCCGTAGGGATTGGGGCCGGTCCAGCCGCGGTTGGGGTGGCCATGATCGTGTAGCCTCCCCGCCCGAAGGGGGCCGACGGCACCCATGAAGATCATCTCCGGAAACAGCAATCGGCCGTTGGCGGAAGCCATATCGACGTCTTTGAAGGTACCGCTGACCCAGGCCAGCATCCGGCGCTTCGCGGACATGGAAGTGTTCGTGGAGATCCTGGAGAATGTCCGCGGCGAGGATGTGTTCGTCATCCAGTCGACGAGCTATCCGGCCAACGACAACCTGATGGAGCTGTTGGTCATCATCGACGCGCTGCGCCGCGGCTCCGCACGGCGAATCACCGCAGTGCTGCCCTACTACGGCTATGGCCGCCAGGACCGCAAGTCCGGCCCGCGCACGCCGATCTCCGCCAAGCTGGTGGCCAACCTGATCACCCGCGCCGGGGCGGACCGGGTGCTGACGCTGGACCTGCATGCCGGGCAGATCCAGGGATTCTTCGACATCCCGGTCGACAATCTCTATGGCGAGCCGGTGTTCGTGAAGGATATCGCCGAACGTTACGGCGCCGATCTGGTCATCGTGTCGCCCGATGTCGGCGGCGTCGTGCGCGCGCGCGCCATCGCCAAGCGGCTGGAAGCCGACCTTGCCATCATCGACAAGCGGCGCGAGCGCGCCGGCGTGTCGGAGGTGATGAACATCATCGGCGAGGTGCAGGGCCGCCGCTGCATCATGGTCGACGACATCGTCGACAGCGCCGGCACCCTGTGCAACGCCGCCGGTGCCCTGATGGCGGCGGGCGCGACGGAAGCCAGGGCCTATGTCACCCATGGCGTGCTGTCGGGCGGCGCCGTTGCCCGCGTCACCGCCTCGCCGCTGAAAGAGGTGGTGATCACCGACAGCATCCTGGCGACCGAAGCGGTGCGCGTCAGCAGCACCATGCGCCAGATCACCATCGCGCCGCTGATGGCCAATGCCATCGAGCGCATCTCCAGCGAGAAATCCGTCTCCAGCCTGTTCGACTGACGGCGGGGAAGGACGGACGGGCATGGCAAGCGATCCCATCGGATTCGATGATTTCCTCAAGGTCGACATCCGCGTCGGCACCGTCACGGCGGTCGAGCCCTATCCCGAAGCCCGCAAGCCCGCCTACAAGCTGACGGTGGATTTCGGGCCGCAGATCGGCACGCGCCGCACCTCCGCCCAGATCACCCGCCACTACACCCCCGACACCCTGCTGGGCCGCCAGGTTGCCGCCGTCGTGAACTTCCCGCCCAAGCAGATCGGCAAGTTCATGAGCGAGATCCTCGTCCTCGGCTTCCCCGACGCCGACGGCGAGGTGGTGCTGATCGGCCCCGAGCGCACGGTACCCGACGGCGGCCGGATGTATTGAGCGGCCGCACGGCGGGGATGGCGTCGATCGGACCAAGCAAAGCCCGATCCGATTTTCTTCTGACCGCTATCGTTGGAAATACAACACGCTGTTGAAGGAGATCCCCGCGTCCGCGGGGATGACGGTTTTGTTGTTCCTGTTGGCGGCATGCCATCACATGGGCAGCAGTTCTATCTTCCGATCCCCCCTGTCGTCATCCTCGCGAAAGCGAGGATCTCCCTGGGCCAGCAAACGACCTTCCCCCTCGCAGGCTATCCCAAACGACCACCGCGCAAACCCCACCCCGATGTCGGGTTTCGGCTTCGCCTTGAACCGCGACCTACGGTTTGGGGCACGACCAGCCACAAACGGTTTTCCCAAACAAGACGTTCGCAGGGTGAGGGGTTGCGAGGGCAGGGGCTCGCCATGACCCCGAATCTGTTGAAGGAGATCCCCGCTTCCGCGGGGATGACGGTTTTGTGTTTTTTGTTGGCGGAACATCATCGGATGGGCGGCAGTCTTATCTTCCGATCCCCCTGCCGTCATCCTCGCGAAAGCGAGGATCTTCCTGGGCCAGCAAACGACCTTTCCCCTCGCAAGCTATCCCAAACGACCACCGCGCAAACCCCACCCCGATGTCGGGTTTCGGCTTCGCCTCAACCGCGACCTACGGTTTGGGGCACGACCAGCCACAAACGGTTTTCCCAAACAAGGCGTCCGCAGGGTGAGGGGTTGGGAGGGCAGGGGCTCGCCATGATGGCTCAGGCATCAGCAATGATCGTTGACGCGTGTATGTGAATATCATAGAAAGCTTATGTAATGTTTGATGCGGCAAAACAGACGGTTCACGCATGATCTCGGCGGCGCAGCTGCGGGCCGCGCGGGCGCTGCTCGGGCTCGACCAGCGCCAGCTGGCGGAGCTGTGCGGGCTGTCCGTGCCGACGATCCAGCGGATGGAGGCCAGCGACGGCGTCATCCGCGGCAATGTCGACTCACTGGTGAAGCTGGTCACGGCCCTCGACGCGGCGGGGGTCGAGCTCTTGGGCGAGGGGGCGGTCAGTCAGGCTACCGGGCGCGGCGTGCGGCTGAAGGCGCCGTCGCCGGCCGGTGCCACGGCGGACCAGGGCGGAGAGACGTCGGCGTAGACACGCCGGGCGGCTGCGGGGGACGGGCGGAATGCCGGTGGTCGTGGTGTTGTCCTGCGTGGCCGGGCTGGTCGGCACCGGTTGCGTGGCGATTGCCGCGGGCCACGGGCCAAGGGCCTGCCGGGCGGTCTATGGCGCCAGCCTGGTGCTGTCGCTGGCGGCATTGGCCGCGGCCCTGGTCGCCCTGCTGGACGGCGCCGCTGGGCCGTCGGCCACCGTCCTGCCGCTGGGCCTGCCCTGGCTGGGCGCGCAGTTCCGCGTCGACGCGCTGGCGGCGTTCTTCCTGGTGACGGTCAATCTCGGCGGGGCGGCGGCCAGCCTTTACGGTCTCGGCATCACCGGCGAGCCCGCGCCGCACCGCGTCGTGCCGTTCTTCCCGGCGTTCCTGGCCGCCATGAACCTGGTGGTGCTGGCCGACGACGCCTTCACTTTCCTGTTCTCGTGGGAGCTGATGTCGCTCGCCTCATGGGCGCTGGTGATGGCGCATCACCGCGAGCACGACAACGCCCGCGCCGGCTATGTCTATCTGGTGATGGCCAGCTTCGGCACGCTGGCGCTGTTGCTGGCCTTCGGCCTGCTGGCCGGGGCGGACGGCGGCTACGGCTTTGCCGACATCCGCGCGGCCGCCCCCACGCCGCTGGTGGCCGGCCTGGTGCTGGGGCTGGTGCTGCTGGGGGCGGGATCGAAGGCCGGCATCGTGCCCGTGCATGTGTGGCTGCCGCTGGCCCATCCGGCCGCGCCCAGCCACGTGTCGGCATTGATGAGCGGCGTCATGACCAAGGTTGCCGTCTATGGCCTGGTGCGTGTCGCCTTCGACCTGCTGGGCGAGCCCGCGTGGTGGTGGAGCATGGTCGTGCTGGCGCTGGGCGGGGCGACCGCCGTGCTGGGCGTGCTCTACGCGTTGATGCAGCACGACCTGAAACGCCTGCTCGCCTATCACACGGTGGAGAATATCGGCATCATCTATATCGGCCTCGGCCTGGCGCTGGCATTCAAGGCCGACGGCATGGGGCTGGCCGCGGCTCTGGCGCTGACGGCCGCGCTGTTCCACGTGCTCAACCACTCGCTGTTCAAGAGCCTGCTGTTCTTCGGCGCCGGTGCGGTCCTGGCCGCCACGGGCGAGCGCGATATGGAGCGTCTGGGCGGGCTGATCCGGCGCATGCCGCTGACCGCCGTCGCCGTCCTGGTCGGCTGTGTCGCCATCTCGGCCCTGCCGCCGCTGAACGGCTTCGTGTCGGAGTGGCTGACCCTGCAGGCGATCCTGCAAAGCCCGCAGCTGCCGCAATGGGGGCTGAAGATCCTGGTGCCGGCGGTGGGCGGGCTGCTGGCGCTATCTGCGGCCCTGGCGGCGGCCTGCTTCGTCAAGGCCTACGGCGTCACCTTCCTCGGCCGGCCGCGTAGCCCGCAGGCGGAAACGGCGCGCGAGGCCGACCGTTTCGCGCTGGCCGCCATGGCCGCCTTTGCCGGCTTGTGCCTGCTGGCGGGCATCCTGCCGGGGCTGGTCATCGACGGCCTGGCGCCGGTGGCCCAGGCGCTGGTGGGGCAGCGCATGGCGCCCCAGCTCGGCCAGCCCTGGCTGTCGATCGTGCCGATCGGCGAGAGCCAGAGTTCATACAACGGCCTGCTGGTCTTCGCCTTCATCGCCCTGTCGGCATCGATGGCGATCTATGCCATCCACCGCTGGGCGTCCCGCGCGGCACGGCGCGCACCGGCCTGGGACTGCGGCTTTCCCGAGGCGAGCCCGGCCACCCAGTACACCGCCGGCAGCTTCGCCCAACCGATCCGCCGCGTGCTGGGCACCGGCGTCTTTCGCGCCCGCGAGCATGTGGACATGCCGCCGCCGGGCGACCCGCGGCCGGCACGGCTGACGGTGGACCTGCGCGACCTGATCTGGGACGGGATCTATGCGCCGATCGCGCGGGCCGTCGGGTTCGCCGCCGACCGGCTGAACCACCTGCAATTCCTGACCATTCGCCGCTATCTGACCCTCGTCTTCCTGGCCCTCGTCACCCTGTTGCTGGTGCTGGCGCTATGGGTGTGATCGCCGACATCCTGGTCCAGGGGGCGCAGATGGCGCTGGTGCTGCTGCTGGCGCCCATGCTGACCGGCTTCGTGCGCAAGGTGAAGGCGCGGCTGATGCGCCGGCGCGGCCCATCGCTGGTGCAGCCCTACCGCGACCTGGTCCGCCTGCTGCGCAAGGAGGTGGTGCTGGCCGACAACGCCTCGTGGCTGTTCCGGCTGACGCCCTATCTGATCTTCGCGGCCACCTGGGTCGCTGCCTCGCTGGTGCCGACCTTCGCCACCGGCCTGACCTTCAGCTGGACGGCCGACCTGATCGCCATCATCGCGCTCTTGGCCAGCGCGCGCTTCTTCCTGGCGCTGGCGGGCATGGATGTGGGCACCAGCTTCGGCGGCATCGGGTCCAGCCGCGAGATGATGATTTCGTCGTTCGCCGAGCCGGCGATGCTGCTGATCGTCTTCACCCTGGCGCTGGTCGCCGGGTCGACGCAGCTGTCCAGCGTCGCCGTCTATATGGCATCGCCGCAGGTGGGCCTGCGCGTGTCGCTGGGGCTGGCGGCCATCGCGCTGGTCATGGTGGCGATCGCCGAGAACGCCCGCATCCCCGTGGACAACCCGGCCACGCATCTGGAGCTGACCATGGTCCACGAGGCCATGGTGCTGGAGTATTCCGGCCGACACCTGGCGATGATCGAGCTGGCGTCGTCGCTGAAGCTGCTGCTGTTCGTCTCGCTGATCGCCTGCCTGTTCGCGCCCTGGGGCCTGACGGTGGCCGGCGGCGGGATCGGGGCCTATGCCGTCGGGGCTGCGGCGTATGGGGCGAAGCTGGCGGTCGGCGGCGTCCTGTTGGCGGTGTTCGAAACCGGCATCGCCAAGCTGCGCGTCTTCCGCGTGCCCGATTTCCTGGGTGCGGCGCTGATGCTGGGCCTGCTGGCCACCCTTCTTCTGTTCGTGTCGCGGAGCCTGTAGATGCACGGCCTTGTCTTCGACACCGCGCATCTGCTGGCCGGCGGCCTGGTGCTGGTCAGCTTCATGATGCTGTACCAGGATCGCCTGTCGGCGCTGCTGAATACCTTCGCCCTGCATGCGCTGGTGCTGGCGCTGTCGGTGGCCTGGCAGGCGCATGCGCAGGACGCGGCCCACCTGTACGTCACCGCGGCCATCGCCTTCCTGTTCAAGGCATTGCTGATCCCGGTGGTGCTTCGCCGCATCGTCCAGCGCCTGGGCATCCACCGGCAGATCGAGACGGTGGTGGGCATCGGCCCGACCATGCTGGCGGGCATGGGCCTGGTGGCGCTGTCGATGGTGGTGATGCTGCGCGTGACGGCGGAGGCCGCGCCGCTGGCGCGCGAGGACCTGGCCTTTGCGCTGTCGGTCGTGCTGCTGGGCCTGCTGGTGATGGTGACGCGGCGCAACGCCGTCGGACAGGTGGTCGGCTTCATGTCGCTGGAAAACGGCCTGGTGCTGGCGGCGACCGGGGCGAAGGGCATGCCGCTGGTGGTGGAAATCAGTGTCGCCTTTTCCATCCTGATCGCACTGATCGTCATCGGCATCGTCCTGTTCCGCATCCGCGAGCGCTTCGACACCGTCGATGTCCACGTGCTCGACCGCCATCGGGGTGAGCAACCGTGAGCGCAGCCTTGATCAATCCGGTGGCGGTGCTGCTGCTGGCGCCGATCCTGGCGGCGGCGGTGCTGGCGCTGGCGCCCGGATACCGGCTGGGCGCCCGCATCAACGTGGCGGCCGCGCTGGTGACGTTCGCGGCGGCGGTGACGATGGTCTTCGCCGACCGGCCGGTGCCGGGCGACTACCTGCTGGTGGACGACCTGAACATCGTCTTCGTCGCGCTGAACACCTTCGTCGGCCTGACCACCAGCGTGTTCAGCGCCGGCTATATCGCGCACGAGCTGGACAGCGGCCGGCTGACGCCCGCCTATCTGCGCTTCTACCACGCCATGTACCAGGTGCTGATGTTCGCCATGAACCTGGCGCTCTTGGCCAACAATATCGGGCTGATGTGGGTTGCGGTGGAGCTGGCGACGCTGACCACCGTGGTCATGGTCGGCCTCTATCGCACCCCGGCGGCGCTGGAAGCGGCGTGGAAATACTTCATCCTCGGCAGCGTCGGCATCGCGCTGGCGCTGTTCGGCACCATCCTGGTCTACATGGCGGCCCAGCCGGTGGTGGGCGAAGGGATGGCTGGCATGGTGTGGACGGTGCTGATCGCGCACGCCGCCGATTTCGATCCGGCCCTTTTGAACGTCGCCTTCGTCTTCCTGCTGCTGGGGTACGGCACGAAGGTGGGGTTGGCGCCCTTGCATGCCTGGCTGCCGGACGCCCATGCAGAGGGGCCGACGCCGATCTCCGCCGTCCTTTCCGGCCTGCTGCTGAACGTCGCCCTCTACGCCGTGCTGCGCTTCAAGCTGCTGCTGGCCGCCAACCCGCTGGCGATCGCGCCGGGACCGCTGATGGTGGGGATGGGGACGACCTCGCTGGTGTTCGCCGCGGTGATGCTGTACCGGCGCCGCGACATCAAGCGGCTGTTCGCCTATTCCTCCATCGAGCATATGGGCGTCATCGTCTTCGCCTTCGGCATGGGCGGGCCCTTGGCCAACTTCGCCGGCCTGCTGCACATGTGCATGCACAGCCTGACCAAGTCGGCGATCTTTTTCGGCGTCGGCCATATCAGCCAGGTCAAGGGCACCCAGAAAATCGCCGAGATCCGGGGCCTGACCGAAACCCATCCCTGGCTGGGCTGGGGGCTGGTGGCCGGCGTGGTGGCCATCGCCGGCCTGCCGCCGCTCGGCATTTTCATGAGCGAGTTCCTGGTCGTCAGTTCCACCTTCGCGCGGGAGCCGTTGCTGGCCATCCCGCTGGTGGCGGGCCTGCTGCTCGCGTTCGGCGCCCTCCTGCTGCGGGTGAACGGCCTGGCGTTCGGCGAGCCGGTGGGCAGCACCGACCCGGTCAAGGGCTCGTGCGTGCCCATGTATGCCCATCTGGCCCTGGTGCTGGGGGCCGGCATCTATCTGCCGGCGCCGCTGGTCGCCTGGTTCCAGAACGTGGCAAGCGTGCTGGGATAGGCGAGGGGGGGAAGGGACCGCCGATGCCGTCGCTCTATGATCTGGTCCGCCAGGGCGAGCGGGTGGCCGGCCACCGGCCCTGGCCACGTGCGGTCGTCGGACCGGGGGGCTGGGGACGGGCGGCCGCGGCGCTCGCCGGCGGCGAGCTGGCGCTGCTCGGCCTGTGGGGGAGCCGGCGGCCGTCCACATGGCTCTGTTCGAACTGGCAACGAACGGCATCGGTGTCCTCAGCCTCAGCTGCCCGGATGGCCGGTTCCCGTCGGTCGCCGCACGCCACCCGCCGGCCTTGCGGCTGGAGCGGACGATCCGCGACCTGTTCGGGCTGGAGGCCGAGGGTCTGACGGACATCCGGCCCTGGCTTGACCACGGGGGGTGGGGGGTGCGCCATCCGCTCGGCGGCAGGATTGATGCGATACCCGAACGAACACCCTACCCCTTCCTGCCGGCTGAAGGCGAGAGCCTGCACCAGATCCCGGTCGGTCCGGTGCATGCCGGCATCATCGAGCCGGGGCATTTCCGCTTCACCGCCAACGGCGAAACCGTCGTGCGCCTGGAAGAACGACTGGGCTATGTGCACAAGGGCGTCGAGGGCCTGATGGCCGGCGCGGATATCGCGACGGCCGCACGGCTGGCCGGCCGCATCTCCGGCGACAGCACCGTCGCCTACGCCGTCGCCTTCGCCCGCGCGGTCGAAGCGGCAGCGGCGGTCGAGGTCCCGACGCGGGCGGTGCACCTGAGGGCGCTGATGGCGGAGCTGGAGCGGCTGGCCAACCATTTCGGCGATATCGGCGCCGTCTGCAACGATGCCGCCTTCGCGCTGATGCAGGCCCATTGCGGCGTGCTGCGCGAGCGGGTGCTGCGGGCGGCCGATGCCTGTTTCGGCCACCGGCTGATGCGCGACCGCGTTGTGCCCGGCGGCGTGGCCGCCGACCTGGACGAGGCCGGCCGCGGGCAGCTGCGGGACTTGCTCGACCGCATCCGGCGCCGGTTTCCGGAACTGGTCGATCTCTACGACAACACGCCGTCGTTGCAGGACCGGACCGTTTCCACCGGCGTGCTGGCGCCGGCCCTGGCGCGCCACTATGCGGCCGGCGGGCATGTCGGCCGCGCCTCGGGCCGGGCGTTCGATGCGCGCCGAACCCCCGGCTATCCGCCCTATGACGGCCTGCGGTTCGATGTGCCGGTGCTGGAGGCCGGCGACGTCAACGCCCGGGTGTGGATCCGCATCCGCGAGGTGGAACAGAGCCTGGGCCTGGTCGACCAGCTGCTGGCCGACCTGCCGGCAGGCCCGCTGGCCGTCGAACTGCCATGCATGGCCGGCGAGGGCATGGCGCTGGTCGAGGCCTTTCGTGGCGACGTACTGGTGTGGCTGCGGCTGGACCCCGACGGCCGGGTTGCACGCTGCCACCTGCGCGATGCGTCCTGGTTCCAATGGCCTCTGCTGGAGGCGGCGATCGAAGGCTGCATCGTTGCCGACTTCCCGTTGTGCAACAAGTCGTTCAACTGCTCGTATTCCGGGCATGACCTGTGAAGACCCGCCGATGCGCAAGATCCTGTTCACCGGCCTGTTGAGGCCGCCGCTGACGGAGCCGGCACCCCGGCCCGACGATGGCGCACTGGCGGAACTGGGCCGGCAGCTGGACCGGGCCGCGCGCCGCCGCCTGGGCCGCAGCCTGGCCATCCGCCAGGTCGATGCCGGCTCCTGCAACGGCTGCGAGCTGGAGATCCACGCCCTCTCCAACGCCTTCTACGATGTCGAGCGCTTCGGCATCCACTTCGTCGCCTCCCCCCGCCACGCCGACGTGCTGATGGTCACGGGTCCGGTCACGAAATCCATGCGCGAGGCGCTGGAACGCACCTACGCCGCCACCCCGGCGCCCAAATGGGTGGTCGCCGTCGGCGACTGCGGCGTCGATGGCGGCTGCTTTGCCGGCAGCTATGCCGTCGTCGGCGGCGTGTCGGCCGTCGTGCCGGTGGACCTGCACATCCGCGGCTGCCCGCCCTCGCCAACGGCGCTGCTGCAGGGCCTGCTGGCGTTGCTGGAGCAGGCGAGCGCATCCTCCGCGGCACGCCCGTAGGCCGGCCCCAGCGCAGCGCGAGCCGGCGTGCGGCGATGGCACTGCCGCGTCCGATATCGGCTTCGCCTCGATCACGACCTGTGAATCCGTTTGTCAATTGACAAGCGACAGGCGACAATCAACGCTATCTGCATGATCGTCTCCTTCAAGCATCGGGGGCTGAAGGCGCTCCACGAGGGTCGCACGGCAAAGCGCGTCGCTCCGGAGCATCTCGCGAAACTGAAGGACATTCTCGGTGTGCTCGATTGCAGCAGCAGGCCGGAAGACATGGACCTGCCGGGCTTCCGGCTTCACGCCTTGAAGGGCGAGCGGAAGGGACACCATGCCGTCAGCGTATCCGGCAACTGGCGTGTGACGTTTCGTTTCGAGGACGGCCACGCCGCCGATGTGGACTACGTCGACTACCATTGATCGGGGATCGAGACATGGCGATGCAGAACCCACCCCATCCCGGCGGAATCGTCAGGCGGCAGTGCCTGGAACCCTTGGGGCTCTCGGTGACACGGGCAGCCCAAGGGCTGGGTGTCACCCGCCAGGCGCTTTCAGAACTGGTGAACGAAAAGGCCGGCATCTCCGTCGAAATGGCCATCCGCCTGTCCAAGGCCTTCGGGTCGTCGCCCGAGACGTGGCTGGGCATGCAGATGGCCTATGACCTGTGGCAGATTCGCAATAGGGCGGACGAGATCGAGGTGGAACACTTCGCTGCGTAGCGCAGTCGGTCGGCCCCAGCGCAACGCGCGCCGGCACGACGGGACGCCATGGCCGCGCCGGCGGGTGGCCGGCGCCATTTCGGGTGTCGCTTTCGCCGCAACCGCGGCCCACCGGGTCGCCGGCTCACACCGGCAGGCGGATGATGCAGCGCAGGCCGCCCATGGGGCTGTCGGCCAGGCGGATGTCGCCGCCGTGGGACCGGGCGATGTCGCGGGCGATGGTCAGGCCCAGGCCGGTGCCGCCGGTTTCCTGGTTGCGGGACGCTTCCACGCGGTAGAAGGGCTTGAAGACGCTCTCGCGCTCCGCCGCGGGAATGCCGGGGCCGTCGTCGTCGACGACGATCTCGAACGCCGCGCCGCGGCGGCCGGCGGCGACCTCGATACGGTGGGCATAGCGGCGGGCATTGCCGACGATGTTGGCCAGGCAGCGCTTGAAGGACTGCGGGCGCAGCGGCAGCATCATCGTATCGCGCACATTCAGGGCGACGATGGCCCCTTCGCGCCGTGCGGCACCGATCACCTCGCCCAGCAGCACCTCCAGGTCGGTCGGCTGCGGGACCTCGCCCCCCTCGCCGCGGGCGAAGGCCAGATAGGCCTCGATCATGTCCTCCATCTCGGCGACGTCGGTGCGCAGCTCCTCGTTCTCCGGTCCGTCGCCCAGCATGGCCAGCTGCAGCTTCATGCGGGTCAGCGGCGTGCGCAGGTCGTGGCTGACGCCGGCCAGCATCTCGGTGCGCTGGGCGATCTGGCGCTGGATGCGCTCGCGCATCACCAGGAAGGCGTGGGCGGCCTGGCGCACTTCCGTGGCGCCTTCCGGCTTGAAATTGGGGACGTCGCGGCCCTTGCCGAAGCCGTCGGCGGCAATGGCCAGCCTTCGGATCGGGCGGATCTGGTTGCGCATGAAAATGATGGCGACGGCGAACAGCACCACGCCGGATCCGACCATCCAGGCGATGAACACCTGACTGGTGGAGCTGAACAGCCGGCGGCGCGGTACCAGGGTGCGCAGCGCCCCGTCCTGCATGACGACGGTGATGATCGCCCATTCGCCGGCGACTTCGGGGTCGATATGGAAGGGCTGGCCGATGCGCTCGCGCAGGGCCTCGCTCAGGCGCGAGCGGAGGATCTGGTTGGGCGCGGCCGGCTGTTCGGTCAGATGCGTCACGTCGGGGTCGATGGAGATGATCAGGTCCAGCGTTCGGGTGGCGCGGTCGAGGATCTGCTGCCGGGCCGCCGGATCGCCGGTCGCCTCCAGCTGTTCGATGATCATGGCGATCTCGCCGACCACGCCTTCGGCCAGGCGCCGGGTCAGCGTGTCCCAGTGCCGATCGTAGAAATAATAGGCCGCCGTGACCTGCATCAGCAGCACCGGGGTCAGGATGATCATCAGCGACCGGCCGAACAGCGTGCGCGGCAGGAACCGCTTGATCCCCAGCCGCCGCCGGGCCGGCCGCTCGCCGGTGACGGCAAAGCCACGCTCCTGCCCGCTGCGGTCGGTGACGGCCATCAGATGTCCGGCTTCAGCACATAGCCTTCGCCGCGCACCGTCTGGATGTATCGGGGCTGGCGCGGGTCGGGCTCGATCTTGCGGCGCAGGCGTGTGACCTGGACGTCGACGGTGCGGGCGTTGCCGGAAATGCGGCTGCGCTCGCTCATCTCGTCGCGCGACACGGTTTCGCCCGGCTGCTGGGCCAGCACCCGCAGCAATCCCAGTTCTGCCGTGGTCAGGTGCACGAACTCCTCACCCCGGCGCAGCTCGCCCCGTTCCGGGTCGAAAACGAATGCGCCCAGCTTCAGCGGCGCCGATGGCGGCGGGGGTGCGGGGGCGACGCGCCTGAGGATGCTCTGGATGCGCAGCAGCAGCTCGCGCGGCTCGAACGGCTTGGGCAGATAGTCGTCGGCGCCCGACTCCAGCCCGGCGATGCGGTCTTCCGGTTCGCCCATCGCCGTCAGCACCAGGATCGGCATCGCGAGATCGTGCCTGAGGGCGGCGGTCAGTTGCAGCCCATTCTCGCCCGGCATCATCACGTCGACGATCATCAGGTCGAAACGGAACGCCGCCAGCTTCGCCCTCGCTTCGACCGCATCGGCGGCCGTGGTGACGACGAAACCGTTGTCGACCAGGTACTTGCGCAACAGCGCCCGCAGCCGGGTATCGTCATCGACGACCAGGATATGGGGGGAATCCGCCTCCATCGTTCGGGTATCCTAGCACAGCCGGCCGCCGGCTCATGCCCGCCGCGGTGGCTTGCCCTCCAGCACCTGATCGCGGTTCGTTTCGTCGATGATGCCCAGCAGGACGGTGCGGAAGCCTTCCACCGCCTCCGCCCCGGCCTCGCGATAGGCCCGCGCCACCCGCTGGCGCTGGTTTTCCGACAGCTCGCATTCCAGGGCCTTGCCCTTGTCCGTCAGCTCCAGCAGGCGCTGGCGGCGGTCGCGGGTGCCGGGACGCTGCACGATGAAGCCCTGGCGGATCAGGTCGCCCAGCACCCGGCTCAAGCTCTGCTTGGTGATCTTCAGGATGCGCAACAACTCCGTGACGCTGATGCGCGGGTTGCGGCCGACGAAATAGATGACGCGATGATGCGCCCGCCCGAGGCCGAGCTTAGCCAGCATCTGGTCCGGCTCGGCCGTGAAGTCGCGATACGCGTAGAACAGCAGCTCGATCCCGTAGCGCAGTTCCTCATCGCGGAGGAAGAGGGGGTTCACGGGGGATTTTATGTCAGTCATGCTGACGCATATTGACAGGGAGAACGCACAATGTTACAAGCCTCCCATCGTCACAGACATAAATGAACAACTGAAGCGCCAAACCATGAGTGTGATTCCATTTGATGATCGAGACGGTGTCATCTGGCACAACGGCACAATGGTGCCCTGGCGCCAGGCGAACATCCACGTGCTCAGTCACGGCCTGCATTACGCCAGTTGTGTATTCGAAGGCGAGCGGGTTTACAACGGCACCATATTCAAGCTGACGGAGCATTCCGAGCGTTTGCAGGCCAGCGCGCGGATTCTGGGCTTCGATTTGCCGTATACGGTGGCGGAGATCGACGAGGCTTCGCGCGCCGTCGTCGCCGCCAACGGCATCGGCGACGGCTATGTGCGCCCGGTGGCCTGGCGCGGGTCGGAGATGATGGGCGTGTCCGCCCAGGCGACGCGCATCAACGTCGCCATCGCCACCTGGCCATGGCCCAGCTATTTCGACCCGGAGGCGCGCAAGAAGGGCATCGCGCTGAAGACGTCGCCCTGGCGCCGTCCGGCACCCGACACGGCGCCCGTGCATTCCAAGGCTGCCGGGCTCTACATGATCTGCACCATGAGCAAGCACGCGGCGGAGAACGAGGGCTTCCACGACGCGCTGATGCTCGACTACCGCGGTCAGGTGGCGGAGGCGACCGGCGCCAACATCTTCCTGGCGATCGAAGGCCGCCTGCACACGCCGGTTCCGGACTGCTTCCTGGACGGGATCACGCGGCGCACGGTCATCGAGCTGGCCAAGGCGCGCGGCCTGGAGGTGGTGGAGCGGGTGATCCGCCCCGAGGAGTTTGCCCAGGCGGCGGAAGTCTTCCTGACCGGCACGGCGGCAGAGGTCACGCCCGTGGGGCGCATCGACGACTATCGCTTCACCCCGGGCCGGGTGACGGAGATGTTGAGCGAGGACTACGCAGCCCTCGTCCGGCGCCCGCAGGTGGCAGCCGCGGCGGCGGAATAGCGGGCCCCGGCGCCCGACCACCCGGGGACCGTCCGCCCATGCGCCGCGGCCGCCCGCTGGGGCTCGCCGCGGCGTGGGCCGGATTCGGCGTGATGGTGGCGGTTGGCATCTATCTGCCGGATATCGACCAGGGCTTGCCGTTCCTGACCCACCGGTCCGGGCTGACGCATAGCGTGCTGCCGATCCTGGCGCTATGGCGCGTCCTGGCACCGGCGCTGGTCGGCGGCCTGGCCGTCGGTTTTGCCGTGACCTTGTCGGCCGACCTGTTCCCGGCGGCCTGGACGGGCTTCGCCACCATCCACCTGCCGTTTGCCGGCAGCATCGATTCGTATTCGGCGCCATGGCTGGCGGCGAACGTCGTCGCCGCCTGTGCCATCGCCCACCGCGAAGTCGCCTATGGCGATACCCGGCGGCTGCTGGTGCTGGCCTATCTGGCCGTCGCGCCGCTGGCGGCGGCGATCTACAGCATCGGCCATGAAGGTAAGATCCTGCCGCTGGCCACGTTCCTGGCCGTCTGGCTGGCGGTGATGGCGCTGGCGGGTGCCCGGGCACGGTGACGTCGGGCCGATTCGCCGTGCGGGCTAGAGATAGGGCGACAAGAGCCAGGCCAGGCCGTCGCGGACCTTGACCGGCAGGCCGCGGCCGGACACGTCGGCCAGTGTGCATGGCGTGGCCCGGCCGATCTTGTCGCGCACGATCGCCTGCAACGTGTCGGCAAAGCCGCGGTCATAGACCTCCACGCAGAATTCGAAGTTCAGGTGCAAGCTGCGCGGGTCCCAGTTGGCCGAGCCGACCATTGACCAGTGGCCGTCCACGACCATCAGCTTGGTGTGGTCGAACGGCGGCGGGGTCAGCCACACCCGCACCCCCTGGTGCAGCATCTGCCAGAGCTGTGCCGTGGCGGCCCATTGCACGAGGCGGAGGTTGCCGACCGCCGGCAGCACCACGTCGACAGACACCCCGCGCAGTGCCGCGACCTGCAGGGCGGTGATCAGGCGCTGGTCGGGAATGAAATAGGGCGTGACGATCTGGACCGACCGGCGCGCGACCGACAGCGCGCCCAGCAGCACCCAGACCAGCCGGTCGAAGGCGTCGTCAGGGCCGCTGGGCAGGCCCCGCGCCATGGCGGTGCCGGTGGTCTGAGGCTCAGCGGCCCAGCCGTCCCCGTCCAGCATTTCGCCGGTGACGAAGGCCCAGTCGTCGACGAAGGTCGCCGACATGTGGCGCACCACCGGGCCTTCGACGCGGAAATGGATGTCCTGCACCGGATGCCTGGGCTGGGTTTCCAGCCGGTGCCCCGCGCGGATGTTCATCCCGCCGGTGAAGCCGACCATGCCGTCGACCACCATGATCTTGCGGTGGTTGCGCAGGTTCAGGTAGCTCATGTGCCAGGGGAACATCGAGGGCAGGAATTCCGCCGCCGTCACGCCCTGGCGTTGCAGCCGGCTGCCCATGTTGCGCATGGAATAGCGCGCACCGACCGCGTCGATCAGTACGCGCACCTGGACACCCCGACGGGCTGCCCGGTCCAGGGCGTCGACGAATTGCCGGCCGGTGGGATCGTCGTCGAAGATGTAGGTGGCAAGGCCGACGGTCCGTTCGGCCGAATCGATGGCGGCCAGCATCTGCGGAAACGCGGCGTCCCCACCGACCAGCGGCATCAGGCGGTTGCCGGGGGCGAGGGGCAGATGGGTGACGGCATTGGCCAGCCCGGCAAGGTCGCCGAGGTGGTGGGCATGGTCCGGCAAGGCGGGGGGCTGCTTCGCAGCCGCGGCCGATCCGGCCCTGGGGTCCCGGCGCAGCCCCACCGGGGGACGAAGGCGGATGGCCCGCCGCCGCAGTCGGCTGATCCCCAGCACCAGGTAGAAGAGGATTCCCAGATAGGGGACCAGCCAGACGATCGTCGTCCAGCTGGCGGCCTCCCGCGCGTCCTGCTTCGTCAGCAGGATATGGACGGTCGCCAGGCCCGGAAACACGATGGCCGCGATCGCCACCAGATGCGGCCAGAAGTCGGCGAAAGTCGTGGCCATCTCCCCCATCTTGCGGTGCCGTTCCTGGCACTTCCCGCCCGGCTGCTGCGGATTGCGGGCCGGCGGGGCCGACAGTGCATGGACCCGCCCGCGTCTTGGCACTATCCTTGCTGCCCGCGGTGCCTTTCGGGCGGGCGGCGGCGCCGCGATGGCGCCAGGCTCACGATACCATCCCGCCGTTCCGCTCGTATGGCATCACCTCTCGCATTGCCCTGCCGTCGCCGCAAAGGGGAACCCCATATTGCGCCGGGTGACGTCACTCCCGACCCCCGATCGCCCGTGCGAGTCGCGGGTTGCTTGCTGAGGTAGTGCGTTGGAATTCGCCGTACTCGTGCTCAAATCCGTGCTGACAGGCTTTCTCGTTGCCGTTCCGCTCGGTCCCATCGCCGCCATCTGCCTGAGGCGGGCCCTCGCCGGTCAATGGGGCACCGGGCTGGTCACGGGCCTCGGCGCCGCCACGGGCGACGTCATGCTGGCCTCGGTGGCGGTGTTCGCCCTCGGCCTCGTGCAGGACATCCTGCGTCGGATCGATGTGTATTTCAGCATCTTCGGCGGCCTCTTCCTGATCTTCCTCGGCATCCACATGTACCTGCGCCCGCCGCCGCACCTGCCGGCGCGCCATCCCGGCGAGGGCATTCACCACATTCCGCGGCCGCGCGAGATCGCCGAGGTGTCCAGGGCCTATCTGTCGGGCATCGTGCTGACGCTGATCAACCCGGCGCCGCTGTTCGCCTTCATCGGCATCTTTGCGGGCCTGCGCATCTTCAGCCAGTACGAGCTGGGGGCCACCTCGGCGACGGCCATCATGTATTCGCTGGTGGTGATCGGCGGCATCTTCGTAGGCTCGTCCCTGTGGTGGCTGACGCTGGCGGCCGGGTCCGCGGCCATCCGGGGATGGATGTCGAACCGGCTGATCGACCGGGTCAACAAGGGCCTGGGCCTGCTGGTGGCCGGGTTCGGCGTCATCGCCTTCGCCGAGCTGATCTGGGCTTAGCGCAGGATGACAACAGGCTGTCTCAGCCTGACGTCCGAATTCTGTTCTATTTCAAATGGTTGACGGCAATGCCGGCGTGGCCGCGTCAGGGCTGGGGGTCTTCCAGGACCGACCGCAGGCCCAGAAGCGCCGGCAGCTTGGTCGTGATCACATAGCACGGGATCGGCTGGACGAAGTCGGACAGCCGCCCCTTGTGATCGAAGCGCTGCCGGAAATCGGACTGGAGGAACGTATCGAGCAGGCGCGGCACAATGCCGCCCCCGATATAGACGCCGCCGCGCGCGCCGACCGTGAGCGCGTGGTTGCCCGCCACCGTTCCCAGCATGGCGCAGAACATCTGCACCGCTTCCGCGCAGTGCGGGTCCGAGCCGCCGAGGGCGGCTTCCGACACCTCGTGCGGTGCGCGCATCGGCGCGTCGTCGACGCCGTCGATGGCGGCCAGGCTCTCATAGAGATTGACCAGGCCCATGCCGGAGATGACGCGCTCCGCCGACACATGGGCGAAGCGGCGGCGCAGATGCGCCAGGACAGCGGCTTCGCGGTCGTTTGCCGGGGCCATGGTGACATGGCCGCCCTCGCCCGGCAGGGCACGCCAGCGGCCGTGCATGGGGACGAGGCTGGATACGCCCAGGCCGGTTCCGGGGCCGAGGATGGCGATGGCCTCGCCCTGGATCGGTGCACCGCCGCCGACCTGGACGACGTCGCCGGCCTGCAGATGGGGCACGGCCAGCGCCACGGCCAGGAAATCGTTGACCACCTCCAGCCGGTCGAAGCCGAACTGCGCCCGCAGCTCGGAGATCGAGAACGCCCAGGGCAGGTTGGTCATCTCGACGCGGTCGTCCAGCACCGGGCAGGCGATGGCGATCGCCGCCCGCTTCGGCAAGACCGGTGGGCGTATCTGGGCCAGGTAGGCGGTGATGGCCGCTTGCAGGCTCTCATGATCGGCGCAGCGCATCAGCGCGACGGCGGTGATGCCGCCGGCGCCGGCAAGTCCGAATCGGACATTGGTGGCGCCGAGGTCGGCGAGCAGCGCTGGCGCGGATACGTCGGCGGTCATATTTTTTTTCCTGCACTGTGGGGCGGCCGCGACCAATGGATTAGCGGCCCCCGGCCGAAGACGCCACCCCGATCGGCGGCCCGTTGCGAGTCCGCAACGAAGGCCGCGGGCTGGAGTTTAGTGCGACTAAACTGGCGATCAGGAACCGCAGTGCAACATTGTCGCGGCTGGCATGGGCGCGGGGCCACAAGGGCCGCCGGCGGTGCCGCAATAACCCTTTGCATTGTGGGCAAAAGCGATTTGCTCTTGATTGCGACACCGCCCGACGGCATATTGTGCAGTGCGACATGCGGGCGATGCCCGTCTGTCGTAGCGCACTTCTTGGGCGTTTCCTCCCTAAACTTGGGCCGCTCCCATGCGGCCCATTTTTTTTGCCTTTCGTCTGTCGAAACGCCAGCGAAACCCAATGCCACAATCGTGGCATCGGGGCAAGGACGGATAGGTCGATTCGATAGGGGGTTACGCGCCGTGCAGGGCCAACAGCGGCTGGCGGCCCAGATCCTCCACCAGCCGGGCCATGTGGTCGGCCAGCGTGGTCAGGTAGGCCTTCGGCGTCAGGTTCTGCTCGTCCATGTACAGCGACCGGTTGATCTCGATCTGCATCGCATGGATGGCCAGGTCGGGCCGGCCGTAGTGGCGGGTGGTATAGCCGCCGGCATACGGCGTGTTGCGCGCCGTGCGGTAGCCCAGCCCGGCAATCAGGCTTTCGGCCGCTTCCACGACCAGGGGCGCGCAGGTCTGGCCGTGGCAGTCGCCGAGAACGAAGTCGACCGGGAGCTGGGCGTCCGAGCCGTTGCCCCCGACCGACGGCATGGAATGGCAGTCCAGCAGGACGCAGAAGCCGAATTGGCGGACCGTCTCGTCGATCAGCCGCCGCAACGCCGTGTGGTAGGGCCGATAGCACTGGTTGACGCGCTCCACCGCCTCGGCAAAGCGCAGCTTGCGGGCATAGATTTCCTGGCCGTGCGCGACGACGCGGGCGATGGTGCCAAGCCCGCAGGCGACGCGGGCGGAGCGCGTGTTGACGTAGGAGGGCAGCGCATCGGCAAACATGCCGGGGTCCAGTTCGTACGCCTCGCGATTGATATCGAGATAGGCGCGGGCGAACTTGGCGGTGATCAGGGGAACGCCCAGCGATGCGGCGTCGGCGAAGATGTGGTCGACGAAGCTGTCTTCCGAACGGCGAAGGCTGTGCGGGTCGAGGCGCGAGCTTTCGACGAACGCCTCGGGATAGCAGCGGCCGCTATGGGGGGACGCCAGGACCACGGGCAGGCGCTGGACCCGCGGCGACCGGACCTGAACCGGCGGGCCGGAGCAGTGGTCGGCAAGGTCCATGTCGGGCAGGGGGGTGAACATCGGCAACGGGAACGCTACGCCAGACCGCGCACGGCGCGGCCCTCGGGACGCTGGTCGGCAGGTGGGGAAAGCGTCGACACCTTCGGCAAGCACTCCGGCTGGCAAGGGGCATTTGCGCTGGTCATCGAACTATCATTGATTGGCATTTGCACAAGAGGCAATTGTGCCCTTGCGCATCATGATAAGCAATCGAACGGTTGTAGCTGCGCCCGGGCCATCTGCACCACCGCGGCAGGGCCGGACAGCGCAGGCGGCGGCCCCCGGATGGCGTGCCCGCGCCACTTTTTTTGCCCGGCGCATCTTGATCTGGCCCAAGCTTCGTGCCATCTACGCCGCTAGCACTCACCGGGCGTGAGTGCTAGTAACCCCTTCGAACACTGGTCTAACTGAGATTTGCGAGAGGAACGGTCATGAAATTCCGTCCGCTGCATGATCGCGTGTTGGTGCGCCGCATCGAGCAGGATGAGCGCACCAAGGGCGGCATCATCATCCCCGACACGGCAAAGGAAAAGCCCCAGGAGGGCGAGATCGTCGCGGCCGGTCCGGGTGCGCGCAACGAGCAGGGCGAACTGGTCGCCCTCGACGTGAAGGTGGGCGATCGGGTGCTGTTCGGCAAGTGGTCGGGCACCGAGGTCAAGATCGACGGCGAAGACCTGCTGATCATGAAAGAGAGCGACCTTCTCGGCGTGATCGAGGCTTCGGCCGCCGCCAAGGCCGCGTAAGGCGCATCCCCACCTCCGTACGGCCGGATACTCCGAGGCACCATTCAATCAAGCAAGGATAAGGGACAGATCCCTATGGCAGCGAAAGACGTGAAGTTCAGTGCCGACGCCCGCGAGCGCATGCTGCGCGGTGTCGACATTCTCGCCAATGCGGTGCGCGTGACCCTGGGCCCGAAGGGCCGCAACGTCGTCCTCGACAAGAGCTTCGGCGCACCCCGCATCACCAAGGACGGCGTGACCGTCGCCAAGGAAATCGAACTGAGCGACAAGTTCGAGAACATGGGCGCCCAGATGGTGCGCGAGGTCGCGTCCAAGACCAGCGATCTTGCCGGTGACGGCACCACCACGGCGACCGTGCTGGCCCAGGCGATCGTGCGCGAAGGCATCAAGTCCGTTGCCGCCGGCATGAACCCGATGGACCTGAAGCGCGGCATCGACATGGCCGTTGCGGCGGTCGTCTCCGACATCCGCGGCCGGTCGCGCACCGTCAGCACCAATGCCGAGATCGCCCAGGTCGGCACGATTTCCGCCAACGGCGACCGCGACGTCGGCGAGATGATCGCTCGCGCCATGGAAAAGGTCGGCAACGAGGGCGTGATCACGGTCGAGGAGGCCAAGTCGCTCGAGACCGAGCTTGAGGTCGTCGAGGGCATGCAGTTCGACCGCGGCTACCTGTCGCCGTACTTCATCACCAACGCCGAGAAGATGCACGTCGAGCTGGAAAGCCCGTTCATCCTCTTGCACGAGAAGAAGCTGTCGAACCTGCAGGCGATGCTGCCGGTGCTCGAGGCGGTCGTGCAATCCGGCAAGCCGCTGCTGATCGTCGCCGAGGATGTCGAGGGCGAAGCCCTGGCCACCCTGGTCGTCAACAAGCTGCGCGGCGGCCTGAAGGTCGCGGCCGTCAAGGCCCCCGGCTTCGGCGACCGGCGCAAGGCGATGCTTGAGGACATGGCCATCCTGACGGGCGGCCAGGTCATCAGCGAAGACCTGGGCATCAAGCTCGAGAACGTCACGCTGGACATGCTGGGCACGGCCAAGCGCGTGATCATCGAGAAGGAGAACACCACGATCGTCGACGGCGCCGGCGCCAAGGACGACATCCTCGGCCGCTGCAACCAGATCCGTCAGCAGATCGAGGACACGACCTCCGACTACGACCGCGAGAAGCTGCAGGAGCGGCTGGCCAAGCTGGCCGGCGGCGTTGCGGTGATCCGCGTCGGTGGCGCCACCGAGATCGAGGTGAAGGAGAAGAAGGACCGCGTCGACGACGCCATGCACGCCACGCGTGCGGCGGTCGAAGAAGGCATCGTCCCGGGCGGCGGCGTGGCTCTGCTCTATGCCTCGCGTTCGCTGGAAGCGCTGAAGCCGTCGAATGACGAGCAGCGGGTGGGCATCGACATCGTCCGCCGGGCCCTGCAGGCGCCGACGCGGCAGATCATCACGAATGCCGGTGCCGACAGCGCCGTCATCGTCGGCAAGCTGCTGGAGCAGAAGGACTTCGACTTCGGCTACAACGCCCAGACCGACACCTACGAAGACCTGGTGAAGGCGGGCGTGATCGATCCGACCAAGGTCGTCCTGACGGCCCTGCAGGATGCCGCTTCCGTCGCCGGCCTGCTGGTCACGACCGAAGCCATGGTGGCCGAGAAGCCGGAGAAGAAGGAAGCCCACGCGCATCCGGGCATGCCGGGCGGCGGCATGGGCGACATGGACTTCTAAGTCCGAACGCCGAAACCGACCATCGACAGCCTATCGACGGGGCCGCTGCGGCGGCCCCGTTTCATTTTGCTTGCCCGGCCGGTCCGCCGGCCCCATCGCTGGCTGCCATGACCCAAGGCCCCCAACAGCGTTATGCAGCCGGCCTGGCGCTTTCGGCGTCGGGCATGCTGGTGATCAGCCCGGATGCGCTGCTGCTGCGCCTGGTCGAGCATGCGGGCATCTGGGACGTTGCCTTCTACCGATCCGTCGGGATCGCCACCAGCCTGACGCTGGTGCTCAGCCTGATGCACCGGGCGTCGCCCTTGCGCATCTATGCCGGGCTGGGCCGGGACGGCTGGGTGGCCGCAGCCACTATGGGGGCCTCTACCATCTGCTTCGTGTCGGCGGTGGCCCTCACCACCGTCGCCAATACGCTGGTCATCCTGGCGACCATGCCGCTGTTCAGTGCCGTCATCGGGTGGGTGGTCCTGGGCGAGCGCGTCAGCCGCAATACGGCAGTGGCGATGCTGGTGGCGCTGGCCGGGATCGTCGTCATCTTCGCCGACAGCCTGGGCGGCGGCACCTGGACCGGCGACCTGTTCGCCCTTGCCGTGGCGGTGCTGCAAAGCTTCAGCCTGGTGATGCTGCGGCGGGCCCGCCGGCCGCTGGCCCTTCGGGCGGTGGGGGCGTCCGGCTTCCTGGCCGCCCCCGTCGCCCTGATCTTTGCCGCGCCGATGGCGGTGGCCGGCCAGGACCTGGTGATCGTGGGGTTCCAGGGGCTGGTTCAGATCCCGCTGGCGCTGGGTCTGTTCTTCAGCGGCACACGCTTCCTGTTCGCGGCGGAGGTGGCGCTGCTGTCGCTGGTGGAGACGATCCTGGGCCCGCTATGGGCCTGGCTCGGCGTCGGTGAGGTGCCGTCCGCGTTGGCGCTGGCCGGTGGCCTGATGGTGCTGATGGCGATCGCCGGGAACGCCGCTGCCGGTCTGCGGCGGCGAAGGACCGCCGCCGCAGGGACCGGTTAGCAGGGCAGGCAAGGCCGGCCCTCAGCCCTGGCCGGGGGCCGGCTGCTCGACAGGCGCGTCGACGGCGGCGTAGGGCAGCGGCTGCGTCGATGCCGGGACCGGATCGTACCGGTCGAGATAGCGCCGCAGGTCGGCGGTGAAGGCGCGGCTGTCCACGGCGATGTTGACCGGCTCGTCGCCGGACAGGTTGATCTTGCTGACCAGCGCGATCACGGTCGGCCGGCCGTCGAGGACCACGAACAGCGGCGACCCGCTGTCGCCCTGCACGATGTCGCAATGGTGCATGACGGCATTGTCGCGGGTGTAGTCGGTGATGTCGCAGCCCTCGTGCGCCGTCAGCTGTTCGGAATGATCGCCGCTGTAGCCGGCCTGGGTGATGCTCAGCCAGCCGCCGTGGGTGGCGCTGTCCAGCTCCTGCTGGGTCAGGCCATGGACCTCGAAATACCCGACCTTGCCGCCGATCGGGTCGGCCAGCAGGATGAAGGCATAGTCCAGGCCGTCCTGCGTGCCCATCAGGCTGCCTTCGTAGTCGAAGCCGGGGGCCACCCAGAACGACTCGACCTCCGACCGCGCCGCGTACTGGCCCTTGTTGTAGCCGGCGTAGAAGGTGGTGGGCGGCTGGTAGAATTCCCGGTCCGTATAGCCCACCACGCAATGGGCGGCCGTCAGGACGACACTGGGGCTGACCAGCACGCCCGAGCAGTGACCGCCGTCCGCGAAGGTCAGCTTGCCGATGGCGTCCCATCCGCGATTCTCCGGGGAGACCACCACACGGTCGTCATGGCCGAAAAGCTGCCACGGGTCGATATACATCTGGGCGCTGGCCGGCTGGATGGAGATGCCCAGCATCGCAAGCCCGGCGAGCCCGGCAAGCAGGGAACCACAGCGCGGCAAGCGATCGCGATCGGGGGACTGGGCGGTCATGGTGTATGGCTCCTTCGCCATCTGGTTCTTGCTCTCGTGCGATCACCTTCGCGTGCACCGGGCGCGATCGCAGTGATGGCGATCACGGGGGGGATCGCCCTGCGGCCTGGAAGTGCGCTATAGCCTGCGCATTTGGCGAACCGGCGTCCAGCCTAAGGCACAAGCCTGACCGGAAGGTGAATCATGGCGTCGCACCGCCGCCGGGGATGCGGACCGGACCGTGCCCGCCGATCAACGCGAAAGGATCACCGATGCTCAAGATCCACGGCCGCAACAACTCCTCCAACGTGCAGAAGGTGTTGTGGACCTGTGCCGAGATGGCCTTGCCGTTCGAGCGCATCGATGTCGGCGGCGCCTTCGGCGGCAACCGCGAGCCCGCCTATCTGGCGCTCAATCCCAACGGCCTGGTGCCGGTCATCGAAGACGACGGCGTCGTCCTGTGGGAAAGCAACACCATCATCCGCTACCTGGCGGCGCGCTATGGCGACGGCAGCCTGCTGCCGGGCGATCCGGCCGGACGCGGGCGGGTCGAACAGTGGATGGACTGGTCGGCGACGACGCTGGGGCCGGCCATGGCGCCGCTGTTCTTCGGGCTGATCCGCACACCGCCGGACCAGCGCGATCACGCCGCGATGGACAAGAGCCGCACGCAGACCGCCGCGACGCTGGCGATCCTGGATGCCGAACTGGCCCGCCGGCCCTTCGTCGCCGGCGACCATCTGACCCTGGCCGACATGCCGGCCGGCATCATCGCCTATCGCTGGTACGCCTTCGATATCGAGCATCCCGACCTGCCCAACCTTGCCGCCTGGTACGCCCGCCTGACGGAACGGCCCGCATTCCGCCAGCACGTGATGATCGGCGTAACGTGAGGGGGGCAGTTGCGCCGGGGACGCAGGTTGGCCCGTGCCGGTGAGCCGCCGATGACGCCGCCGGGCCGGCCCCGCCGCTGGGCGGCTATCGCCGCTCTTGCGGTCGCTGTGCCGGCGGCACCGGCGGCAGGCCATCCGCATGGCTGGATCGACGTGCAAAGTACCGTGGTGTTCGATGGCGCGGGCAGGATCACGGCGCTCAGCCTGGACTGGCTGTTCGACGACATCTATTCCGTCTTCATTCTGGACGGGCTGCCGGCGGACGGCGAGGCCAGGGGTGCGGCGCTGCGGGAAATCGCCCGGCAGGACCTGGAGAACCTGCGCGAGTACGGGTATTTCACGGACCTGCGCGTCGATGGCGCCCGCGTGGAGACCGGCATGGTCGACGAGTTCGATACCGGCCTGCGGGACGAGCGGCTGTGGCTGCGCTTCACGGTGCCGTTGCAGACCCCCGTCGATCCGCGCGCCGATGCCGTCACCTTTGCGGTGTACGACCCCACCTATTTCCTTGAGGTCCTGCACGTGGAGGAAACGCCCGTCATCCTTGCCGGTGCCGGGACCGCGGGGTGCAGCGCCCGGGTCCGCCAGCCGGCACCGACGCTGGAGGCCATCGGCCTGGCCGCGTCCCTCGACCGGAGCGAAAGCGCCGGGGATACGCTGGGCGAGGTGTTTGCGCAGTGGGTGACGATCACATGCGAATAGCCGCCCAGCCCTTGGGCCGCTACTGGCTTGCGGCCGGGACGATCGTGCTGGTGGCCGGCCTGGTCTGGCTGGCGGGATCGCTGGCGGGTGCGGATGCCTGGGCCGCGCTGATGCACGAGATGCGGTCGATCCAGCGCGACCTGCACGACCGCCTGGCCGACGCCATCCGCGCCGTGAGGGACGACAGGGCGGCCGTCGCCGGGCTGATCGGGCTCAGCTTCCTGTACGGCCTGTTCCATGCGGCCGGGCCGGGCCACGGCAAGGCCGTGCTGACCGCCTATCTGCTGACGCATGGCCGGCGCTTGCAGCGTGGCGTATGGCTGGCGGTGGGGGCCAGCATCTGCCAGGGGCTGACGGCGATCGTCCTGGTCTATGGCCTCGTTTACCTGGCCGGATACGCGGCCAGCGACAGCCAGGGCACGATCGCCTGGGCCGAGCGGGTGAGTTTCGCCCTGGTGGCGCTGCTTGGCGCGGCGCTGGCGCTGCGGGCCGGCCTTGCCTTGTCCCGATCGGGGCGGGGCGGCCCCGGCGATGACCATCACCATGACCATGACCACGGCCATGCCCACGGCGCGCATGCGGGGTGCGGCCATGCCCATGTCCCGACGCCGGACCAGGTGGACGGCGTGCGCGACCTCAGGACGGCTGCCGGCGTCATCCTGTCGATCGGCCTCAGGCCGTGCAGCGGCGCGGTGCTGGTGCTTGTCTTCGCCCAGGTGCTGTCGCTGCCCTGGGCGGGGGCCGGGGCGGTCGCCGCCATGTCCGCAGGCACGGCGACCGCGGTGGCCGGCCTGGCCGTGCTTGCGGTCAGCCTGCGGCGCTGGTCCCTGTCCCTTGGCGGGTCGATGGGTCGGGGGCTCGGGATTGTGGTGAGCTGCGCCGCCCTGCTGGGCGGCGCGGCGATCTGCTGGATGGGGGTGACGCTGTTTACGTCATCCTTCGGGCCGGTGCATCCGCTGGCGCCCTGAGGCGTCAGCTCGAGCCGAGCACGCAGGTGCTGAGCGCCGAGCCCAGCTGCTCCAGCAGCGTGAAGTACAGGTCCGGGCCATCGGCGATTTCCGCACCCAGCGGGTCCAGCGTTGCCGTGCGCGCCTCGGTACCCTCCACCACGGTCGCGACCAGCCGCGGCTCGAACTGGGGCTCTGCGAACACGCACAGGGCGCCGCTCTGCCGGATGCGGTCGCGAACCTGCGTCAGCCGCTCCGCCCCGGGCGGCCGGTCGGGGCTGATGGTGATGGATCCCGCCGGGGTCAGTCCGTAGACGGATTCCAGGTACTGATAGGCATCGTGAAAGACGATGTAGGGCTGGCCGGCCAGCGGCGCCAATTCGTCGGCCAGCTGCAGATCCAGGGCTTGCAGCCGCTCCACCAGCGCCACCTCGTTGGCGTGGTAGTCGACGGCATGTTCCGGGTCGATCCCCGCCAGGGTGCCGGCAATGGCGTGGGTCATCGCAATGGCATTGGCCGGGTCGAGCCACAGATGCATGTCGATCTGCCCATGGTGGTGCTCGTCCTCGTGGGCATGCTCGTCCTCGTGGGCATGCTCGTCCTCGTGGGCATGCTCGTCCTCGTGGGCGTGCTCGTCCTCGTGGGCATGCTCGTCCTCGTGCGCGTGCTCGTCTTCGTGCGCATGCTCGTCTTCGTGCTCGTGTTCGTCCTCATGGGCCTGCTCGTCGTCATGCACATGGCCTTCCCACACACCACCCTCGCGCGACGGCAGCAGCGTTAGCCCCGGGGCATCGGCCAGGGCCAGGATGGTCGCGTGCTGCGGCAGCGCCTCCAGCGGCCCGTCCAGGAATGTCTCCAGCTCCTCGCCGACCCAGAAGACGGCATCGGCCGACTGCAGTGCCGCCGCGTCGGACGGCCGCAGGGCATAGGTGTGGGGCGATCCTCCGCCCTGAACCAGCAATACGGGCTCACGGACCCCTTGCATGACGGCGGCGACCAGCGAATGAATGGGTTTGATGCTGGCAACGACGGCCGGGCCGTCCCCGGCCGATACGGTGCCGTGCGAGAGGGAGACGGCGATGCCGGCGACCAAGGCTGTTGTGACGGTGCGGGGCAAGGGGGCCTCCATGGGGATCATGCGGTGCTTGTGGGCTGGTATGTAACGGTATAACATTTCGAATGTCGATAGCGAAATCCGCGACCATGACCCATGCGACGGCTGCCTTCCCCGAATCGCGGCATGACCACGCCGACTGCGTCGAACGGACGCTGGCGGCGGCGGAACGCATCTGCCGCGACCGGCAGGCGCGGTTGACGCCGCAGCGGCGCCGGGTGCTGGAAGTCCTGCTGGCCGACCATGTCGCCGTGGGGGCCTATGAGATCGCCGACCGCTTGGCCGAGAACGGGCGGCGGCCCGCCCCCACGATCATCTATCGTGCGCTCGACTTCCTGATCGAGGTCGGGCTGGTGCATCGCCTGGCCAGCCTGAACGCCTTCATTGCCTGCGGGCATCCCGGGTCGGCCCACGGTGCCCAGTTCCTGATCTGCAACGGCTGCGGGCTGGTGGCGGAAATCTCCGATCCCCGCCTGGCCGGGGCGGTGGCGGAGGCGGCCAGGCGGGTGGACTTCGCGGTCTTGCGGCCGATTGTCGAGATCACCGGCCGATGCCCCGCCTGCCGGCCCGGTCTGCGGGGGCGGGGCGATGCCTGATGCGCCCGTGCTGCCGGCGGACGAACGGGCCGGCGTGACCGCCCGGGGGGCGGATCCGTTGATCTCCGCACGGGGCGTCGGCGTGGTGCGGGGCGGCCAGTGGCTGATCCGCAGCATCGATGTGGACGTGGCGCCGGGCGAGGTCGTCACCGTGATCGGGCCGAACGGCGGCGGCAAGACGACGCTGTTGCGCACGCTGCTGGGCCTGATCCGGCCGAGCGCCGGCGTGGTCACGCGCCGCCCGCGGCTGCGCATCGGCTATATGCCCCAGCGGCTGGTGATCGACCGCGTGCTGCCGCTGACGGTCCAGCGGCTGATGACGCTCACGGGACGGCGCAGCCGGCGGGACGTCGCAGCGGCCCTGGACGAGACCGGGGTGGGGGGACGGATCGATGCCGGCGTCGACACGCTGTCCGGCGGCGAATTCCAGCGTGTGATGCTGGCCCGCGCCCTGTTGATGCAGCCGCAGCTGCTGGTCCTGGATGAGCCGGTGCAGGGGGTCGATTTCACCGGCGAGGCCGATCTGTACCGCCTGATCGGCCAGATCCGCGCCCGGCACGGCTGCGGTGTGCTGATGGTGTCGCACGACCTGCACGTGGTCATGGCGTCGACCGACCGGGTCCTGTGCCTGAACCAGCACCTGTGCTGTGCCGGCGCGCCGCACCACATCAGCCGGCATCCCGAATATCTCAGGCTGTTCGGTCCCCGTGCCGCCCAGGCCTATGCGGTCTACGAGCACCACCACGACCATGCCCATGCCCTCTCCGGCGAAGTCGTGCAGGCGCCCGGGCCCGACGGACGGCACGACTGCCACGGTCATGGCCACCATCACCGCCAGGCCCCCGGGACGGACAGCGCGTAACCCATGCTGGATGACTTCTTCGTCCGCGCGATCGTCGCCGGGGTGGGTGTCGCGCTTGTCGCCGGCCCGCTGGGGTGCTTCATCGTCTGGCGGCGCATGGCCTATTTCGGCGACACCATGTCCCATTCCGCACTGATGGGGGTGGCGCTGGGCTTCCTCGCCGGCGTCGACCACACCATCGGCGTCATTGCCACGGCGGTCCTGGTGGCCGTGCTGCTGGTGCTGCTCCAGCGCGTGCGGGGGCTTTCGGCCGATACGGTGCTGGGCATCCTCTCGCATTCGGCGCTGTCCATCGGGCTGGTGGCGATCAGCCTGATGACCTGGCTGCGGCTGGACCTGATGGGCTATCTGTTCGGTGACGTGCTGGCCGTCAGGATCGTCGATCTCTGGTGGATCTACGGCGGCGGGGCCGTCGTGCTGGCGGTGCTGGCGGCGATCTGGCGCCCCCTGCTGGCCGTGACCGTCGGCGAGGACCTGGCGCGGGCGGAAGGTGTGCCGGCCCTGCCGGTGCAGATGGCCTTCATGCTGCTGATCGCCATCGTCATCGCCATCGCCATGAAGGTGGTGGGCATCCTGTTGATCACGTCGCTGCTGATCATACCGGCCGCGGCGGCCCGTCGCCTGGCCCGCACGCCGGAGCAGATGGCCGCCGGCGCGGCCGCCATCGGTGCGGTGGCGGTGGTGGCCGGCCTGTTCAGCTCGCTGACGCTCGATACCCCGTCCGGCCCGTCGATCGTGGTCGCCGCGGCCCTGCTGTTCGCCGTCAGCCTGACCCCATGGCCGGGGCCGCGCCAAGGATAGCCCCCACCACCGCCCACGCCGACCCGCCGGCCCACCGATCGCCCGCGGAAGACCATGAAACATGGGGTCAGGTCTTTTATTATCGCATTTCGATGGATCGCTGATCGTCGGCGGGTTCGAGCCCCATCGGGAAGTGATGATCAAAGACCTGACCCCAGGCCCTTGACCGCCATGCTGCCGCGCGGGGACAGCGGGCGCCGGAGGGGTCAGAAGAAGGGCGTGATCGGGGGGCGGCCGGCGAAGTGGGCGCGCAGGTTGGCGGCGACGAGGTCGCCCATGGCCTGGCGCGTCTCGACCGTGGCACTGCCGACATGGGGCTGCAGCACCACGTTGTCGAGCGCGAACAGCGCCTGCGGCACGCGCGGTTCGTCCTCGAAGACGTCCAGGCCCGCACCGCCCAGGCGGCCCGCCACCAGCGCGTCCACCAGCGCGGCCTCGTCGACCAGCGACCCGCGGCCGATATTGATCAGCGCGCCGGCCGGCCCCAGGGCGTCGATCACCGCGCGGTCGACCATGTGGTGCGTGTCGGCGCCGCCGGGGGTGGCGAGGATCAGGTAGTCGCAGTCGCGGGCCAGCGAGACCAGGTCCCCATAGAAGGGATAGTCCACATCCGCGTAGGACCGCCGCCCGTAATAGGCGATGCGGGCGCCGAGGGCGTCCACGCGCTTGGCGATGGCGCGGCCGATCCGCCCGAGGCCGGCGATGCCGACCAGGCCCGAGCTGACCTTGCGCATCAGCGGCATCGGGCCTTGCAGCCACTTGCCCGAGCGCACATGCCGGTCGCCGGCGACGATCCCCCGCGCCACGGCAAGCAGCAGCCCCACCGCCAGGTCGGCGACATCGTCCGTCAGCACATCGGGGGTGTTGGTGACGATGACGCCGCGCGCCTTGGCGTGGCCGATGTCGATCGCATCCACGCCCACGCCGAAACAGCCGATGATCTCGAGATTCGGCAGGGCGTCCATCAGCGCAGCCGTCGCCCCGTGGTGGCCGGAGGTGGCGATGGCGCGCACCCGCGGGCCCACTTCGGCCAGCAAGGCGTCGCGATCGGGCACCTCCCACAGCCGGTGGGTCACATAGTCCCGGTCCAGCGTTTCCATCAGCGCCGGCAGCAAGGGGCCGACAACGACGAGTTCGGGCTTCATGGGCTCGGCCTTCCGGTTGCCGGGGTGACGAGGGCTGTGGGCGAGGCGACATTAGGCCGGCACGGGCGACCGCCACAACGCGTTTGCGTCCGGCCGGCAGGTCAGGCTAAGGTCCTTTTCCGTGTAACGAAACGGTTAAATCCATAGCCACCGGCACAACAACGGTGGGACGGCAGCTGGGGAGGCTGTATCATTGATGCCCACGAGGTTCGGCGCGCGCCGTCGGCGCCGCCTGTCGCTTTCGGTATCCAGACCATGAACAGCATCGATCTTTCCGGCCGCCGCGCGGTCGTGACGGGGGGAGCCCAGGGGATCGGGCTTGCCATCGCCCGTCGTTTCCTGGAATCGGGTGCCCAGGTCGCGATCTGGGACAGGGATGACGATCTTCTGCCCAAGACGGTGGGCGAGCTGGCGAAGCTCGGCCATGTCGAGGGCGTGATGGTCGACGTCACCGACTGGAAGGCCGTCGAGCAGGCGACGGCGGAAACGGTCGCCGCCCTGGGCCGCATCGATATCCTGGTGGCCAATGCCGGCGTCGCCGGCCCGACGGTGCCGCTGGTCGACTATCCGGTCGACGCCTGGCACGAGGTCGTGGCCATCGACCTGTTTGGCATCTATCACTGCTGCCGTGCCGTCGTGCCCGGAATGGTGGAGCGCGGCTATGGCCGTATCGTCAACGTCGCGTCGATCGCCGGCAAGGAAGGCAATCCCAACGCCTCGGCCTACAGCGCGGCCAAGGCGGGTGTGATCGCGCTGACCAAGTCGCTGGGCAAGGAACTGGCGGCCCACGACATCGCGGTCAACTGCATCACCCCGGCCGCCGCGCGGACCGCCATCTTCGACCAGATCAGCCAGGCGCATATCGACTACATGCTGTCGCGCATCCCGCGCGGCCGCTTCCTGGAGCTGGACGAGGCGGCCGCCATGGTCGCCTGGCTGGCCAGCGAGGAGAATTCGTTCACCACCGGCGCGGTCTTCGACCTGTCCGGCGGCCGGGCCACCTATTGATGGCCGGGCGATGAGCGAACCCTTCCTCGTCATCACCCCCGATGCCCAGTATCCCGACGATGGCGAGGTCGAACGACCGGTCATGGGCAGTGGTGCCCGGCTGGAGATCTATCGGGAACGGGACCTTCACCGGCTGCCCGCCGGGCGCGTGGCCCAGGCCGATGCCTTTCTGGTCTGGCACGAGGTGGCGTTCGACCGGGCCAGCATCGCAGCCCTGCCGCGCTGCCGGGTGATCGTGCGCGCCGGCGTCGGGTTCGACCATATCGACCTGGCCGCCGCCGGCGAAGCCGGGATCCCGGTCTGCAACACGCCCGACTACGGCACCAGCGAGGTCGCGGACCACGCGATCGCGCTGATGCTGACGCTCGCGCGCGGCATCGCCACCTATCACGATGCCCTGCGCGCCGACCCGGTGGGGTCGTTCGTTCCGGCGCTGGCGCCGGGGGTGACGCGCATTCGCGGCCGCCGGCTGGGCATCGTCGGCCTCGGGCGCATCGGCACGGCCACGGCGCTGCGCGCCAAGGCCTTCGGGCTGGAGGTGGTGGCCTACGATCCCTATGTGTCGCGCGGGCAGGAAATCGCGGTGGGCGTCGGGCGTGTCGATACCCTGGCGGAGCTGCTGGCCGGCAGTGACGTCGTCAGCCTGCATGCCCCGCTGACGGAGGAGACGCGCGGCATGATCGATGCCGCAGCCCTGGCGGCGATGCCGCGCCATGCCTTCCTGATCAACACCGCGCGCGGGGCCATTGTCGACCACCTGGCGCTGCTGGAGGCCCTGCAAAGCGGTGGCATCGCCGGGGCGGCGCTGGACGTGCTGCCGCAGGAGCCGGCGGATCCCGACCACCCGCTGATCAAGGCATATACGGCCAAGCCGTCGCCGCTGGCCGGCCGGCTGGTGCTGACGCCGCATGCGGCGTGGTTCAGCCCGCAAAGCGCCCGCGATGCGCGGCGGTTGTCGACGGAAACGCTGATGGCGTATCTGACGAGAGGAGACCTGCGCAACTGCGTCAACGGATCATATCTTTCGCAATTGCGGAAGTTTGACTGAAACCCTTTCCGCTTGAAGGCTATGGGAGTAACTTCCCGTCACATTCAGCGGCGAACAGAATAAAAAGGGTCGCGAACCAGGGGAGCGAGCGTCTAGGCCATGGCCGCGGTATCCATCCAAAAGGTCTTCAAGTCCTTCGGGTCGACAGAGGTCATCCACGGTGTCGATGTGGACATCGGGGACCATGAATTCGTCGTGCTGGTCGGGCCATCGGGTTGTGGCAAGTCTACACTGCTTCGGATGATCGCTGGTCTTGAGAAGATCACGGCCGGCGAGATCGCCATCGGCAACGTGGTCGTGAACACCGTGCCGCCGAAAGAGCGCGACATCGCCATGGTGTTCCAGAACTATGCGCTCTATCCGCATATGACGGTGTACAACAACATGGCCTTCAGCCTGCTGTTGGCACGCGCGCCGAAGGCGGCGATCGATGAGCGCGTCCGCGAAGCGGCCGGCATCCTCAGCCTCACCCCCTATCTCGACCGCTATCCGCGCCAGCTGTCCGGCGGCCAGCGCCAGCGCGTGGCCATGGGGCGCGCCATCGTGCGCAACCCCCAGGTCTTCCTGTTCGATGAGCCGTTGAGCAACCTGGACGCCAAGCTGCGCGTCCAGATGCGCACGGAAATCAAGCTCTTGCACCAGCGCCTGCGGACGACGTCGGTCTACGTCACCCATGACCAGGTGGAGGCGATGACGATGGCCGACAAGATCGTCGTCATGCGCGACGGTCATGTGGACCAGACCGGCACGCCGCTTGAGCTCTACGACAGCCCCGTGAACCTGTTCGTCGCCGGCTTCATCGGCTCTCCGGCCATGAACTTCATCCGTGGGCGCATCGTCCGCAACGGCGGCGCGCCCAGCGTCCGGGCGGACGACGGCACCGACCTGCCGCTGCCGCCCGACGCGGCGGGGGAAGAGGGGCGCCCCGTGCATTACGGTGTCAGGCCGTCGGATCTCGCCTTGACGGATACGGCCGGCGTCGAGACCACCGTGGGCGTGATCGAGCCGACGGGTGCCGACACGTTCCTGTACGGCACGATGGCGGGCAGCGAGATCTGCGCGATGTTCACAGAGCGGCACGGGTTCGAGCCCGGACAGAAAGTCCGGCTGATGCCGCGATTGGATCGGGTGCACCTGTTCGACGGCGAGTCGGGCCAGCACCTGTAACCAGAGCTTGGGTTCCGGGGCGGCATCGCCGTCCCTGGTCGAGCGCCACCGGCGCAAACACGGAACGAACGGGAGGTTCCAAATGTCCAACTTTACCAGGCGAAACGTACTGAAGACGGGTGCGGGCCTTGCGGCAACCGGGGCGCTGGCGTCCAAGGGGTTGATCCGTCCGGCGTTCGCGCAGGACATGAGCTTCACGCCCGAGGACGGTGCGTCGCTTCGCGTCCTCAGGTGGAGCAAGTTCGTCCAGGGCGACGAGGACCTGTTCCTGCAGAATGTCGCCAAGTTCACCGAGATGACCGGCGTGCAGGTCCAGGTCGACAACGAGTCCTGGGAAGACGTCCGGCCGAAGGCCGCCGTTGCCGCCAATGTCGGCAGCGGGCCCGACATCATCTTCGGTTGGTACGACGACCCCCATCAGTATCCCGACAAGCTGGTCGACCTCACCGACCTGTGCGACTACCTGGGCGGCAAGTACGGCGGCTGGTTCGATGCCGCGCAGACCTATGGCATGCGCGACGGCCGCTGGATCGGCATGCCCTGGGGCGCGTCGGGCAACTGCCTCGTCTATCGCAAGTCCTGGGCTGAGGAAGCCGGCTTCTCGGAATGGCCGTCGGACACGGAAGGCCTGCTGGAAGTCATGCGCGCGATGTCGGCGAACGGCCATCCCCCGGGCTTCGCCCTCGGCAATGCGGTCGGCGACGGCAACACCTGGACGCACTGGGCGTTGTGGAGCCACGGCGGCAAGATGGTGGACGAGAACAACACCGTCGTGCTGAACAGCCCCGAGACGATCGCAGCCCTGAACTACGTCAAGCAGATGTACGAGACGTTCATCCCGGGCACGATCTCCTGGCTGGATCCCAACAACAACCGCGCCTTCCTGTCCGGGCAGATCAGCCTGACGGCGAACGGCATCTCGGTCTTCTACGCCGCGAAGAATTCCGACGATCCGGCAATCCGCGAGATGGCGGACGACATCTACCACGCCAACATGCCCATCGGGCCGGTGGGCACGCACAGCGAACTGCACCTGTTCACCCAGGCGATGGTCTTCAACTACACGCAGTATCCCAACGCGTGTAAGGAATTCCTGCGCTTCATCATGGAATGGGACCAGTACCAGCCGTGGCAGGCGGCGGCGGAAGGCTATATCTGCCATCCGCTTCAGGCCTATGACGAGAACCCGATCTGGACCGCGGACGTCCGCAACACCCCGTACCGCGACTGCATCCGCAACATGCTCTACAACGGCTATTCGGGCTCGCTGGGGTATGCATCGGCGGCGGCGATGGCGGACTACATCGTCGTGAACATGTTCGCCGAGGCGGCCTCGGGGGCGAAATCGCCGGAAGACGCGGCGGCCGATGCCCATCGCCGGGCGGAGCGGTACTACCGCATCTAAGCCGGGCTTGACCGGGCGGCGCGGGCACACCCCCGGCGCCGCCCGGTGCTTTTCTCACATGTGCAGGGAGTAGGCCCATCCCATGGTCGCCGAAGCTCCAAAGGTCCCCGGACGGTCCTATCAGCTGTCGCTGTGGGCGCGGCTGAACAACAACCGGGACATTCTCGGCCTGTTCTTCATGCTGCCGGCGGCCGTCATCCTGCTGCTGTTCCTGACCTATCCCCTCGGGCTCGGGGTCTATCTCAGCATGACCGACTCGCGCATCGGCGGCGTCGGCAACTTCATCTGGTTCGAGAATTTCGAGTGGCTGTACGGCGACCGGGTCTTCTGGCTGGCCGTGTTCAACACGCTGCTCTATACGATCGCGGCCAGCATCATCAAATTCGCCCTCGGCCTTTGGCTGGCGCTCATCCTCAACCATCATCTGCCGTTCAAGGCGTTCATCCGCGCAATCGTGCTCTTGCCCTGGATCGTGCCGACGGTGCTGTCGGCCATCGCCTTCTGGTGGCTCTTCGACAGCCAGTATTCGATCATCTCCTGGGCCTTGCAGAAGATGGGGATCATCGACCAGTACATCGATTTCCTCGGCGATCCGGACAATGCCCGCGCCTCGGTGATCGCGGCCAATATCTGGCGCGGCATCCCCTTCGTCGCCATCACCCTGCTGGCCGGCTTGCAGACGATCTCGGTCTCGCTGCACGAGGCGGCGACCCTGGACGGCGCCACCCCCTGGCAGCGCTTCCGCCATATCACGCTGCCGATGCTGACGCCGATCATCGCCGTCGTCATGACGTTCTCGGTGCTGTTCACCTTCACCGACTTCCAGCTGATCTACGTGCTCACCCGCGGCGGACCGTTGAACGCCACGCATCTGATGGCCACCCTGTCGTTCCAGCGCGCGATCCCCGGGACGCAGCTGGGCGAGGGGGCGGCCATCGCCACGGCCATGATCCCGTTCCTGATCACGGCCATTCTGTTCAGCTATTTCGGCCTCCAGAACCGCAAATGGCAGCATGGAGGGCGCGATGACTGACGCCGTGTCGTCCGACAAGGCCGTCCACGATGAAGGCGGCATGGCCTATCTGACCTCGCTGCCCCGCAAGGTCGTGACGATCTACATACCGCTGGCCATCTTCATCTTCGTGCTGCTGTTTCCGTTCTATTGGATGACCGTCGTCGCCATCAAACCGGACGGCGAGCTGATCGAGCAGGGGGCCAATCCCTTCTGGGTGGACAACCCGACCCTGGACCATATCCGCCACCTGCTGTTCGAGACGTCGTATCCGCACTGGCTGTGGAACACGATGCTGGTGGCGACGGTGTCGACCTTCCTGTCGCTGTTCTGCGCGGTGCTGGCGGCCTATGCCATCGAGCGGCTGCGCTACACCGGATCGCGCTATGTCGGCATGGGCATCTTCCTGGCCTATCTGGTGCCGCCGAGCATCCTGTTCATTCCCCTGTCGATCATGGTGCAGGCCTATGGGGTCCGCGATACGCCGCTGGCCCTGATCCTGACCTATCCGACCTTCCTGATCCCGTTCAGCACCTGGCTGCTGATGGGCTACTTCCGCTCGATCCCGTATGAGCTGGAGGAATGCGCCCTGATCGACGGGGCGTCGCGCCTGCAGATCCTGACCAAGATCACGCTGCCGCTGGCGGTGCCCGGCCTGATTTCCGCCGGCATCTTCGCCTTCACGCTGTCGTGGAACGAATTCATCTATGCCTTGACCTTCATCGATGCGTCGGAGAACAAGACGGTGCCCGTGGCCATTGTCACCGAGCTGGTGACGGGCGACATCTATGCCTGGGGATCGCTGATGGCGGGCGCGCTGCTGGGCTCGTTGCCGGTGGCCATCCTCTATTCCTTCTTCGTCGACCACTACGTTTCCAGCATGACCGGGGCGGTCAAGGAATAGGCGGCGCGATGCAGGGCGGGGACGGCGCCCGGCCATTCCGGTTCTTCGATAACCGGCAAAAATACCTGCTGTTCGTCGCCACCAGCACCGAGAAGCGGGTGACGGCGGAGCGTATCGGCCACGAGTTCGAGGCGATCGAGCCGGTGCCGCCGGCGGTCCACATCTTCGATGCCGGTGTGGGCGACGGCACGCTGCTGACGCGGGTGCTCCGCCAGTTCCACCATCGCTGGCCGACGCTGCCGCTGTTGGCCACGGGCAAGGAGATCAGCCGCGAGGACATCTACCTGATCCTGGCGCGGCTGGCCGATCGCTTCTTCGAACATCCGCGCCTGGTGGTCGTGTTGACCAACCTGCTCTATGGCGAGGCGCCGGGCCTGCTGCCCCACGAGGGCGAGCGCCGCCAGCTGCTGCGCTGGCACGAGGTGCCGTTGAGCGGCACCTCCGCCCACGATTTCGACCGCCAGATCCGCGCGACGCTGCCCTTCGTGCACGACGCCTGGCGCACCCAGCCGAGCCCGGCGACCGGCAGCCCGGTCAGCCAGACGCCGGCGGTGCTGGTGCTCTATCGGGCCGACGAGGCCTTCGGTCTGCACGACGTCATCCCACGGCGCGGACAGCCGCTGGCGCGCGGCTATGACCTCGCCATCGTCTCCCAGCCCTACAGGGCGCGCTTGCCGGCGGAGGTGAAGGTGCGCCGCGTGCTGGCGCCGCTGGCCCGGGCGCTGGCCCCGGGTGGGCGCATGGTCACGGTGCAGTCGACCGGCCGCGATCCGGGGATGGAGATCATCCACCGTGTCTGGCCGGACGAACAGCCGTTCCGCACCCCCCGGCAACTGCTGATGGCCGAGCTGTGGCGCCAGCTCGGCGATGCCAGCGACGGCTTCGCCCGCGACGAGCCGCATGCGGCCGACGCCGAATTCACGTTCGAGCTGGTGCTGGATCAGTATGAAATCGCCGGGGGCATCGGCAGCTCGGCCCTGCTGGCGGCCTGGAACGCCGCCGTCTACGTGGCCCAGATCGACGACGATCGGCTGACCGCCGCCATGTCGCAGCACGCCTATATCGATGCGACGCGCCAGGTGGTCGATGCCCACAGCGGCCTGTGGTTCCGCAACGAAAGCTTCGTGATCAGCCGGCGGCAGGGCTGAGCGGTCGGGCAAGCCTGTCGGGCTGCGTCACGGCATGACCTTGAACGCCGCGCGGAAGAATTCGGGCTTGCCGAAATTGCCGGACTTCAAGGCCAGGGCCAGGTCCGGTACCGCGTCGGTGCCGGAGATTGCGACCGTCGCCGGCACGCCGGGATCGATCTGCGGGCCGATGCGCAGGCCCTTGATCCCCAGGGCGGCGACCACGGCGCCGGAAGTCTCGCCGCCCGCCACCACCAGGCGCCGGACCCCGCGGTCCACCAGCCCCCGCGCGACGACGGCCAGCGCCTGTTCGACCATCGCGCCGGCCTTGTCGCGGCCGAGCCGCTTCTGCACCGCGGCGACCTGGTCGGGCGCGGCGCTGGCGGCGATCAGCACCGGCCCTTGGGCCAGCCGCTCCTCCGACCATTTGAGCGCATCCGCGGCGACGTCGTGTCCCTCGGCCAGCTTGAAGGGATCGACCTGGAACACCGGACCCGATTGGGCGAAGTCTTCGATCTGGCCCAGCGTCGCCGGCGAGCAGCTGCCGGCGATGACGGCTTCGGCCCCGGCGATGGTCGGCAGGTCGTCGGCCAGCAGCCCGGCATCCAACAGCCCGGCATCGCGATAGGCATCCGGCAGGCCGAGGGCGACGCCCGATCCGCCGGTGATCAGCGGCAGGTCGCCCAGCGCCTCGCCGATGCAGCGCAGGTGCCATTCGGTCAGCGCATCGACGATGGCGATGCGCACGCCGCGCCGGCGCAGATCCTCGCATTCGGCCTGGATGGCCCCGGCGCCATGGTCGACGGTGCGAAAGGGCACCAGCCCGACCTCGCCCTTGGTCTGGCGGCGCAGAAACCGAACGAGGTTGCCGTCGGTCATCGGCGTCAGCGGGTGGTGCCGCATCGGCGAATCCGACAGCAGCTGTTGGCCGACGAACAGATGGCCGTGATAGACGGTGCGCCCGTTTTCCGGGAAGGCCGGGCAGGCGATGGTGAAGCTGTCGCCCAGGTCTTCCAGCAGGGCTTCGGCGACCGGGCCGATATTGCCCTTCTCGGTGCTGTCGAAGGTGGAGCAGTACTTGAAGAAGAATCGCGATGCCCCGGCCTGCTTTAGCCAGGCCAGGGCCGCACGCGACTGTGCAACCGCCTCGGCCACCGGAATCGTCCGCGATTTCAGGGCGACGACGATGGCATCGACATCCTCCGGCGCCGGCCCGTCGGGAATGCCGATGGCCTGTACCGTGCGCATGCCTTCCTGGACCAGCGTGTTGGCGAGATCCGTCGCACCGGTGAAATCGTCAGCGATGCAGCCAAGCACGAGCGCCATCTTGCCGGTACCCCTATCGATTCGTGCGGGTTTCCGTCGCAAGCGCCGGGCGGCTGCTGGAGGCGAACCCGGTCCTTCTGCTAGCATGACGAACGGACCTTCGCCACCCGTTGTCACGAAGAAGAGGCACCGTCAATGCCACGCTTTGCCGCCAATCTGTCCATGCTGTTCCAGGACCTGCCCTTCCTCGACCGCTTTGCGGCGGCGCAGGCGGCGGGCTTCGGGGCGGTGGAGTTCCTGTTTCCCTACGACCATCCGGCAGACACAGTGGCCGGGCGGCTGAAAGCGGCCGGGCTGCAGCAGGCCCTGTTCAACCTGCCGCCCGGTGATTGGGCCGGGGGCGAGCGCGGCCTGGCGGCGCTGCCGGGACGGGAGGCGGAGTTCCGGGAGTCCGTCGATACGGCGCTGGCCTATGCCCGGGCGCTGGGCTGCCGCAAGCTGCACGCGATGGCGGGGGTGACCCCGGGCGGAGCGGCGGAGGCGGACTGCCGCGCGCTCTACATCGAAAACCTGCGCGCCACGGCGGCGCGGCTGGCGGCCGAAGACATCCTGCTGCTGATCGAGCCGCTGAATCAGCGCGACATGCCCGGCTATTTCCTGAAGACGACGGGCCAGGCGCGCGAGATCATTGCAGAGGTGGGAGCACCGAACCTGAAGCTGCAGTTCGACGTCTATCACACCCAGATCAGCGAGGGCGATCTGGCGGTGCGCCTTCGCGACCTGTTCGGCCTGATCGGCCATATCCAGATCGCCGGGGTGCCGGAGCGGCATGAACCTTCGGTAGGCGAAATCAACTACCCCTACCTCTTCGCGCTGATGGACCAGCTTGGCTATGATGGCTGGGTGGGCTGCGAATATCGCCCTGCCGGCGGCACGGTCGAAGGGCTGGGGTGGGCCCACAGCTACGGGATCGGTGCGTAGCGGGGGCTCGCGGACAAGGCCCATGGCGACACCGGGGCACAAGGCGCGGCTTGCCGGCAGCGACGGTGCGGTCGACATCCCGCACGGGTCCTGGATCGACCGCTATGCGCCCGAAACGGTCGCACCCTATCTGACGCTGATGCGCCTGGACCGGCCGATCGGCTGGTGGCTGCTGCTGTTTCCGTGCTGGTGGGGCCTGGCGCTGGCACCGCATGCGGACGGGTATGGGTGGCGCGACCTCTGGTTCGCGGCCTTGTTCCTGGTAGGCGCCGTGGTCATGCGCGGCGCGGGCTGCACCGTCAACGACATCTTCGACCGGAAGATCGACGGGCAGGTCGCCCGCACCCGCACACGGCCCATTGCCAGCGGCCGCATCACCGTTGCGCAGGCGCTGGTCTTCCTGGCGGTGCAACTGCTGGTCGGCCTGGCGATCCTGGTGCAGTTCAATGCCGCTGCCGTCTGGGTGGCGATCGCATCGCTGGGGCTGGTGGTCGTCTATCCGCTGATGAAGCGCGTGACGTGGTGGCCGCAGGCCGTCCTGGGCATCACCTTCAACTGGGGCGCGCTGGTGGGGTGGGTGGCGGTGACGGGGCGGCTCGACTGGGCGCCGGTCGTCCTCTACCTGTCGGGGGCGCTGTGGACGATCGGCTACGACACGGTCTACGCCCATCAGGACAAGGCGGACGACGCGCGTGTCGGCGTGAAGTCGACGGCACTGAAATGGGGCGACGCCAGCAAGCCCTGGGTATTGGGCTTCTATGTCGCGGCCGTTGCGGGGATGACCGCGGCCGGCGTCCTTGCCGGCCTGCATGCGGTGTTCCTGGGCGCGATGGCCGCGGGGTTGGCGTTCCTCCTGCTCCAGCTGCGCCAATGGCGGCCGGACGATCCCGCCGACTGCCTGAGGAAGTTCAAGAACCAGCGCATCTTTGCGTGGATCGTCCTGGCGGGCTTCGTGGTCGGCCGCATTGCCGGCGGGTAGCGCCGGCGCCCGGCCTTACGCAGCCGCCTTCGGCGGCAGGGTGTCGCCGTTGACCAGCTCGATCAGGCGCTCGACATAGATCGGGTCCAGGTGATTGCCCGACATGTCGCGGAGAATGGGGACGGCGTCTTCCGGCGTTTGCTTCGGCCGGTACGACCGGTGCTCGGTCAACGCGCAGAAGACATCGCAGACGGCGATCAGGCGGCTGAGATCGTGGATTCCGTCCGCCGGCAGATGATGCGGGTATCCCGTGCCGTCCAGCCTTTCGTGATGCTGCACGGCGGCCCGGATCACCAGGTCATCATACGCGCCGGAGTGGCGCAGGATCTTCTCGCTCTCGATCGGGTGCCGCTGGATGACCGCCGTCTCCTCGTCCGTCAGCTTCCCTGGCTTCTGCAGGATGGGCAGGGGCATCGCAAGCTTGCCGACATCGTGCAGCAGCCCGGTTTCGAACAGCCGCAATTCGTCGGCCTTGCGCCGCACGCCGATGTGCCGGCCCAGCAGCAGGGCCGTAATCCCCACATCCAGGCCGTGCACCACCGATTCCGCGTGGTGCTGGCGCAGCAGGGCCAGGAAGTCGGTGAGGGCGGAGCTGTCCAGCGTTTCGACCACCGACGTGGCCAGGGCCTGCACATCGGCGCGGGGGATCGGCTGACCGGCACGGATGCGGGCGGTCAGGTCGTGAACGACGTCCTTGGTGCGGGTCCAGATCCTGGCGATCGCCGGGTCCGACTGCGCGATTGTCCGGTCCGTGGTGTTGCCGGCCAGAAGCCGGAATGCATGGATCTGGTGCTCGGCCCGGGCATCGGTGAAGATCAGCCCGTCAACCCCCGTCTGGCGTTCCGCATGGGCAGTCCAAGGGGTGTTCTTGGGGCCGGCGACGATGACGAGCGGCGGACGTGAGCCCGTGCGGTGCAGCCTTTCAAGGAACTCCGCGATCTCGGGATCGTTCGGCCGTTCGCCGATGATCAGCGCGAAGCAGCCTTGAAGCGTCACCGGCACCAGCGCATCCCACCGCCGGCCGACGGCCCGGGGGACGTAGTCGTGGGCAAGGAAAGCCAGCAGCCCGCTGAGCGGCGTCATGTCCGATGCAACTATCAGTACGCGATTGCGGGGGGCGGTTTCGGCCCTGAACGCGCAGTCCGGCGCCCCCTGATCTCGCGGGTCCAACCTTTTAGTAGTTGGATCGGCGGATGTACTTCTTTTTGGTTCAAGCCCCATGGACCTCAACCTGTCGAAATCGGATAGGAAAGCGGATCCCGGCTACCCTATGCGCGATGGCCTTAAGAAAGCCTGAAGCGGTGTCGACCGACCGGAAGTTCGTCTATCATCGCGGCAGTGCCACCGAACCGGAGCGTCGCGCATGGGAATACTGTCGTGGATCGTGCTGGGCCTGGTGGCAGGTGCCTTGGCCAAGCTGGTGATGCCGGGACGGGACCCGGGCGGCATCTTCATCACGATTCTGATCGGCATTGTCGGCGCCGTCGTCGGCGGCTTCATCGCCAGCGCCCTGGGGCTGGGCACGGTCAGCGGCTTCAATGTGCGCAGCATCCTGGTCGCCGCCGGCGGGGCGATCCTGCTGCTGTTCGCCTTTCGCGCCATCAAGGGCCGCTGACGGCCGTCCCCTGCGGGCCTCACCCGCTGGGGGCCGGCGGGTAGATTGCACATTCGCGTGCCGGCACCTCGATGGGCCGGATCGTCGCGACGTCGCCCCCTGGCCGGGGCCAGATCCCCTCGTGCGCGGGCGCAGCCGCCCTGGCCACGCAATTGCCTGCCGCAATTGCGCTTGACCTTCCAGTGGCTGGAAGCATCAGCATCAGGCCAGAACCGGAAACCGGGGCGCGAAGCGTCGAGGGGGCGTAATGCACCAGCATGCACACACCTGCTGCCACGCGGCCGAGACTGAAGCGAAGGATCCCGTCTGCGGCATGACGGTCGATCCGGCCAGGAGCCCGCATGCCCACGAGCATGACGGCGTTCTCTACCGGTTCTGCTGCGGCGGCTGCCTGGCCAAGTTCCAGGCCGATCCGCAGGCCTATCTGTCCAAGCGGCCGGCCAACGAGGAAGCAGCGCCGCCGGGTACGCTCTACACCTGTCCCATGCATCCGGAGATCGTGCAGGAAGGGCCGGGAAGCTGCCCGAAATGCGGCATGGCGCTGGACCCCATGGGCGTGCCCGCCGCCGACGAAGGCCCGAATCCCGAGCTGATCGACATGACCCGGCGGTTCTGGGTAAGCCTTGTGCTGTCTCTGCCGCTGATGGTGATGGAGATGGGACGCCACCTGTTCGGCCTGCCGGTGGACCAGGTCATACCGGCGAACATCAACCCGTGGATCCAGCTGGCGCTGGCCACACCGGTGCTGTTGTGGGGCGGCTGGCCGTTCTTCGTGCGCGGCTGGGCCTCGATCGTCACCCGCAACCCCAACATGTTCACCCTGATCGCCCTGGGAACCGGGGCGGCCTTCGCCTACAGCCTGGCCGCCACCGTGGCCCCCGGGCTGTTCCCCGCGGCGTTCCGATCCGCGTCCGGCACGGTTCCGGTCTATTTCGAGAGCGCGGCCGTCATCGTCACGCTGGTCCTGCTGGGCCAGGTGCTGGAACTGCGGGCGCGCGAGCGCACCGGCGGGGCCATCCGCGCCTTGCTGGACCTGGCGCCGAAGACCGCCCGCCGTATCGCCACGGATGGCCGGGCGGAAGAGGTGGATGTCGATGCGCTGCGCGTCGACGACCGGGTGCAGGTCCGTCCCGGCGAACGCATACCCGTGGACGGCACCGTGATCGAAGGGCGCAGCGCCGTTGACGAGAGCATGCTGACGGGCGAACCCATGCCGGTCGACAAGGTGGCGGGCGACGCCGTCACCGGCGGGACCATGAACGGGTCCGGCGCCTTCGTCTTCCGGGTCGACCGGGTGGGCGACGCGACCACGCTGTCGCAGGTGGTGAAGATGGTGGCGGAGGCGCAGCGCAGCCGCGCCCCGATCCAGGCGCTGGTCGACAAGGTGGCCGGCTTCTTCGTTCCGACCGTCGTGGCCTGCGCGGTGGCGGCCTTCGTCGTCTGGGCGATCGCGGGACCGCAGCCGTCCCTGCTGTTCGCCCTGATCGCCGCGGTCAGCGTGCTGATCATCGCCTGTCCCTGCGCCCTGGGGCTGGCCACGCCCATGTCGATCATGGTGGCGACGGGCCGCGGCGCCCATCTCGGCATCCTGGTGAAGACCGCCGAGGCGCTGGAGCGGCTGGCCAAGGTCGACACCGTAATCGTGGACAAGACCGGCACCCTGACGGAAGGCAAGCCGCGGCTGACGGCGGTGATTGCGGCTGGGGATGTGGGCGAGGACGAGGTCCTTCGGCTTGCCGCCGGGCTGGAACGCACCAGCGAGCATCCGCTGGCGGCAGCCATCGTTGCCGAGGCCGAGCGGCGCGGTCTCCAGCCGGCATCGCCCCAGGACTTCGACAGCCATGCGGGCCACGGCGTCAGCGGCCGCGTCGATGGTCACGACGTTGCCGTCGGCAACGATCGCATGATGGCGCAAGTCGGCGTCGACGCAGCAGCGCTGGTGGGGCGGGCTGCGGACCTGAGGGCGGATGGCAACACGGTGATGTTCGTCGGCGTCGATGGCCGGTCGGTTGGCCTGATCGCGGTCGCCGACCCGGTCAAGCCAACCACCGCCAAGGCCATTGAAGGTCTGCACCGGCTGGGGTTGAAGGTGGTGATGGCCACCGGCGACAACCGGGCGACCGCCGAAGCCGTTGCGTCCAGGCTGGGCATCGACGCGGTTCATGCCGAGGCTTTGCCCGAGGACAAGGCGACCCTGGTGGCGGACCTGCAGGCCCGGGGGGCCAGGGTGGCCATGGCCGGCGACGGCATCAACGATGCCCCCGCCCTGGCGCGGGCCGATGTCGGCATTGCCATGGGCGCTGGGGCCGATGTGGCGGTGGAAAGTGCCGGGCTGACGCTGGTCAAGGGCGATCTGACGGCGCTTCTGCGGGCACGGGCACTGGCACAGGCGACCATGCGCAACATCCGGCAGAACCTGGTGTTCGCCTTCGGCTACAACGCCATCGGCGTCCCGGTGGCGGCGGGCGTGCTGTATCCCGTCTTCGGGGTGCTGCTGAGCCCGATGATCGCCGCGGCGGCGATGAGCCTCAGTTCCGTCTCGGTGATCGCCAATGCGCTGCGCCTGCGTGGCGTCGCGCTGGGGGAATGACGCCGGGCTATGGGCAGGCGCTGGCCGAACGTCCTGTTGGCCGCCGGTGCGGCGGGTATCGCCATCGGCGCGGCCTTCTGGATCTTGGGGCCGTCCGATCCCGCCATCGCGCTGACGCCCGACGATCCGGCGGCCGTTGCCCTGGGTGAGCAAATCTATGACGCCCATTGCGCGTCGTGCCATGGGGACCAGCTGGAAGGCCAGCCGAACTGGCGCCAGCGTGGCCCGGACGGCCGCCTGCCGGCCCCGCCGCACGATGCCGGCGGCCACACCTGGCATCATCCCGACGTTCAGCTGTTCCGCCTGACGGCAGTCGGGCCGTCCGGACTGACCGGCGGCAGCTATGCCAGCGACATGCCGGGCTTCGCCGGCATTCTCACCGACGGCGAGATCATCGCCGTGCTGTCCTACATCAAGAGCACGTGGCCGCCGGAGGTCCGGCAGCGCCACGACCAAATCAACGCGCAGGCCGCACCATGACGCCGTCCGGGCCATCGGGCCGCCTGCTTGGGAGCACCGGTACCATGGGACTGACGCACAGGCTGGGGGGACCGACCCTTCGCCGCCGTACAATCCTGTCCGCCGGCCTTGCCGCCACCGTGCTGGCCCTGCCGCGGCTTGCCGGCAGACCGGCTGCGGCGGCGGATGGACCGGCACTGCGCCTGCACGCCAAGCCCGGCCAGGCGGGGCTGCTGCCATCGGCCGACGGCGGGCCGACGCGCATCTGGGGATATGACGGCCTGGTCCCCGGCCCGATCGTCCGGGCACGTAAGGGCGACATCGTCGATGTGGAGCTGGAGAACGGCCTGGACCAACCCACCACCATCCACTGGCACGGTGTGCGCATCGACAACGCCATGGACGGCGTCCCCCACCTGACGCAGGCCCCGGTGGCCCCGGGCGAGCGTTTCCGCTACCGCTTTGCCGTGCCCGATGCCGGAACCTTCTGGTACCACCCGCACCACGCGTCGTGGGAGCAGGTGGCCCGCGGCCTCTACGGCCTGCTGATCGTCGACGAGGACGATGCGCCGGACGTGGATCGGGAGATCCTGTTCGTTGCCGACGACTGGCGCCTGGATGCGGATGGCCGCATCGATGAGGGCAGCTTCGGCGGGATGCACGACTGGGCGCATGCCGGGCGGCTGGGCAACGTGCTGACGATCAACGGGCAGCCCCCGCAGCAGCTATCGGTCCGGCCGAACGAACGGCTGCGCCTGCGCATGGCCAACACCGCCAATGCGCGCGTGTTCAGCTTCACGCTGGACGGGCTTGCGGCCTGGACGGTGGCGGTGGACGGGCAGCCGGTGCCGCCGGCACCCACCGGCCGGGTGGTCCTGGCCCCCGGCCAGCGGGTCGACCTCGTCGTCGATGCGCCGCCGGCCGTCGGTGAGGCCGCGATCGCGGAGGCCACCGGCACGCCGTTCACGGCCCTTGGTTTCCGGGTGGAAGGCGAGCCGATCCGGCCCGATCCCCGGTCGACGCCACAGGCTCTGGCTGCCAACCCGCTGCCGGCCGCCCTCGATCTCGCCCAGGCCGTGCAGGTCGACGTGGTCATGGAAGGCGGCGCTATGGGCATGGGACCGTTGCGCGGCAGCATGGGCATGCACCCCCATGGTCCGATGCCGCCTGTGCCCGACTGGGGGGCTTTGGCCCCACGCGGCCTGGTGTGGGCCCTGAACGGTGTCGCCGGCCACCCCGACGCCCCGCTTGTGACAGCCATGCGCGGGCAGACGGTGGTTCTGCACTTCGTCAATGCCACCCGCTGGCCGCATGCCATGCACCTGCATGGGCATCATGCCCGGGTGGTGGCCCGCGATGGGCAGGAGGTGGCGCCGGAACCCTGGCGCGACACCCATCTGGTCGACCCCATGCAGGTGGCCAGTGCTGCCTTCGTCGCCGACAATCCGGGCGATTGGATGCTGCATTGCCACATGCTGGAACACCAGGCGGGGGGTATGGAAACCTGGTTTCGTGTGACCGGCTGATACGGGCGCCCGGGGGCGCCGGCAAACGGACCTACAGCGACTGCCATCCGTCCTCGAGCAGCTGCGCTTCCTCTTCCGGGTGCAGCGGTTCGCCCGCCTCCAGGGCATCGAGAGCCGCGTCCAGGCCGTCGGCCGCCGGCCCCGATGCCGGCGAATAGCCGAATTCGGGGTTCACGTCCGTCGGCGGGGCCGTGGCGATGATCTCGACATGCCAGGTGTCCCGGGCGTTGCGGCAGGCGACGCCGAACTCGAACTCGTTCGCCAGCTCACCGACCACCTCGAACTCACGGCAGATGCGGTCATCGGCATCGCGGAAGGTCAGCATCGGCCGGACACCGTCCGGCGACAGCGTGCCGCTCGGCAGGATCTCCAGCGCGTAGTACAGCGGTCCGTCCGGCGCGGCGTTGCCAAGCTCGGCAATCCGCGCCGATCCGTCGTCCGTCCACACCAGGCCGCCGGCCCCGACGCCGACGGCAATCGCGACGCTGGCGGCAAGGGCAAGGAAGCCCCAGCTTTGCGTCCATCGGGCGCGCGGCAGCGTTGCCACCTTGCCCGGTTCGCCGAAGATGGCGGCGCGGATGGGGGCCGGGACCGGTTCATCCAGGGGCGACCGGAAGGCATCCTGAAGGGCGGCGTTGGATTTGCGCACAGCCTCGGCATAGGCCTGCGCGCCGTCATCCTGCGCCACGATGCCTTCGATCCGGCGTGCCTCTTCGGGGGACAACGCCCCATCCACCCACGCGGCAACTTCGGATTCCGTCCAGTGTCTGCTGGTCATCCCAACTCTCCCATTCTCCCCATGAGCCGGGCGCGCGCCCGAGCCAGCCGGCTCATGACGGTTCCGATCGGGATATCCAAGATCTCCGCCGCATCCCGATAGGAACAGCCATCGATGGCAACCAGTGCCAGGACAGCCCGTTGATCGTCCGGCAACGTCGCCATCTCTGCCCGGAGCCGGTCGAGGGTCAGCCGGGCTTCGACCTGCCGGGCCGCCGCGCCGCCGTCCGAGACATGCTCCATCATCTCCGCAGCGGCCACATGGTAGCGGTGGCGCTGCGACCGCAACCGGTCGAGGCGGATGGTCTGGACGATGCGGAACATCCAGCTGTCGAGCCTCGTGCCCGGCTGAAACTGATCGAGCCTGCCGAGGGCACGTGCACAAGCGGCTTGCACGAGGTCGTCGCCCTCGTCCTTCGATCCCGTCAGCGCATACGCAAAACGGCGCATGCGCGGAACCAGTTCCACCATCTCTTGCCTGATCGCGTTCTGCATGATCGACCTGGTTGCCATCTCCCTTGGCGCGAAAACGTTCCTGCGGGCCTGATATTCCCCCGGCTGCGGATTATTTCCACAAGCGTGCCGTTGTCCCGATAGCCGTTCGCGTGGGGAACCTGGGGATGAAGATGATGGTGAGGCTGTTGCTGCTCGCCCTGCTGTTGGGTGTGCCGGCGTTTTGGGTCGAAGGTGGGGGGCTGTGGATCGGCCCGGCCGTCGCGGATGACGACGGCGATGACGGTGACGATGGCGACAATGGCGACGACGGACCGGGCGCGGTGGGCGGCGGCGGCTTCGGCGCGGGCGATGACCAGGACAGCGATCGTGGCGGGCGTGGGTCGCGTGAGCGGGGTGGGGACGCGGACGACGACGATCCGATCTCGGACTTCTTCGATTCCCTTTTCGGCGACGATGACGACAGCTTCGTCGAAGGCGAGATCGTCGCGCTCGACCTGCCGGCGAACGGACGCGCGGCCCTGATCGCCGTCGGATTCCGGGTGCTGTCGGAACGGCCGCTGATCGCCCTTGGCGGATCGCTGACCGTCCTGGCGGTGCCGCGCGGCACCGACGCCGAGGACGCGCTGGATGTGGCGCGCAGCCTTGTGTCCAGCGCGGTCTTCGACCTTAACCATGTGTACCGCGACGGTGGTACCGGCTGCGAGGGGGACGCGTGCTGGGCTGCGCGCGTTGTCGGCTTGGGAAACCTTCCGGCGGGGGCGTGCGCACGGGGTGCGCCCATTGCGATCGTCGACACGGCCATTCAGGTTGGCCATGCCGCCCTTGCGATGGCGCAGGTGGAAACGAACAGCTTCTTGAGGCCGGGCTTCGCCTCGGCACCGCCGGACCACGGCACGGCCATCGCCGCGCTGATCGTCGGCACCCTGTCGCCCGATGCGGCGCCGCTTGCACCGGGGGCACCGCTGCTGGCCGCCGAGGCCATCGGTCTGCGGGACGGCCAACCGCTGGCCGAAGCGGCGACGATCGTGCCGGCCATCGATTGGGCCATGTCGCGCAACGCCCGGGTGATCGCCTTCAGCATCGAGGGGGCGCCCAACCGGCTGCTGGAGATCGGGATCCGGCGCGGGGCGCAGCACGCCAATCTGGTGGCCGCGGCGGGGAACGGCGGACCCGACGGTGATCCGGCCTTCCCCGCGGCGTATCCCGAGGTCATGGCCGTCGCCGCCGTCGACCACCGGCTCAGGCCCTATCGCAACGGCACGCGCGGCGCCTTTGTCGAGATCGCGGCACCGGGCGTGGACGTGCTGTCTGCCGCTGCGGGCGGGGGCCAGAGAGCCTGGACAGGCAGCAGCTTCGCCGTACCCATCGTCGCGGCCGCCTTGCTGCGGGCCCGGGCGGAGACGGGCGGCAATCCCGTCGCGGCGCGATCGCTGCTGACCGGAGGGGCGCGGGATCTCGGCGCCCCCGGGCGGGACGAGGTCTACGGCTACGGCCTGCTGAATTTCGCCGGCAGCCGGTGTTGGTAAACGAATTCTTCGTTCCGATGGAATAGGGGCGCCGGCCCATCGTTCTCCCCGCATGAACCGCCGATGGAACGCGGTTCGCCCAGAGCCTGATCCGATGCGTCGGATCGATGCCATCGGGAAATCAGGCTCTAACCATTTGAAATAGAGCAGGCTTCAGACACCGGGCCGCGTCGGCCCGACGTCATCCTGCTCTCGGGAGAGCGAGACAATGACGATGAAAGCGCTCGATGCCGGCCGCCTCTTCGGCGTGAAACCCTCCTTCACCGCGCGTCGTGTCGACCTTGCCAGGGTCGCGTGGCTGGAGGAGGACGCGACCGGACTGCGGGCGGGCGACCTGGTGATCGCGACGGTCACGGGGCTGGGCCACCACACCAACATCGAGCGTCCGGACGGTCGGCGGGCGAAACTGTTCACCGGCGACGAGATCCTGGTCGCCTGTGGGGCGCGCTATGCGCCGGACCAGTTCGAAGCGCATGCCCCGACAGCATCGGGGCCGGCCCAGCTGGTCGCGGCCGGTGGGATCGTCGGGCACGTCCGCCACGCCCACACGCGCATGAAGGACGCGACGGAGGTGGTGATCCTGGGGGCCGTCTGCGATCACGCCTATCAGCGTTTGAACCTGGTCGACTTCGCCGTTCGCACCGACGAATGCGCGGTCCATGTCCCGATCGTCGCGGTCTGCGGCACGGCGATGAATTCGGGCAAGACCCATACGGCGGCATCGCTCGTGCGCGGTCTCGCCCTGGCAGGCCGGCAGGTTGCCGCGATCAAGGTGACGGGCACCGGCGCTGGCGGCGACCTGTGGTTCTTCCGCGACGCGGGGGCCTGCCTGATCCGGGACTTCACCGATGCCGGCTTTGCCACCACCTACGGCGCGTCCGTCGACGGCATTCTGAGGGGCTTCCGCCACCTGCTGGCGGATGCCGTGGCCGCCGGGGCCGACGCGATCGTGGTCGAGGTTGCCGACGGTCTGCACCAGGCCGAAACCGCCGAGGTGCTGTCCGCCGACGGGCTTCGCACCATGCTGTCCGGCGTGATCTTCGCCGCCAGCGACGCCATGGGCGCAGAGGCCGGCGTCGCCTGGCTGCAGCGCGCCGGCCACAAGGTCCTGGCCGTTTCCGGCTGCCTCACCTGCTCGCCCTTGGCGATGCAGGAAGCCGAAGCGGCGGTCGGACTGCCGTGCCTCACGGCCGACGACCTGTCGCATCCGGTGATGGCGGCCAGCCTCGCCGATCCGGCGGCGGTCTGGACCGGGGTCATGTCGGCGGCATGATGCAGATGGACCGGAGAGCGACGATGTCGACCGCACGCTGGTACGGACTTGCCCCTCACCTTGGAAATGGTCCGGGACTCTGGCTGCTCTACCGCTGCGCGGACGTGGCGGGGGCAAGGCAGCGATACAACAATCGCCGGCTCATGGATGCGGCAGCGCGGTCAGGGCTGGCCGCCGAGATGATCCATCCGGACGAAGTCCGGGCGCGGACCCTGGTAGTCGGACGCATGCAGGGATCATGCGCGATCCTGTCGCGCTCCGGCGCCAAGCTGGGACGATCGGGCAAGCGCCTGCTCGCGGCGGCGGAAGCGAAAGGGGCGCTGACGCTGCCCAGCCTCGCTTGCCTGGAGGGGGTGGAGAACAAGCTGATTGCCGGGGCGGTCTTGCGCGCGGCATGCCTGCCCACGCCCGCCGCCATGCGCGTCACGGCGCAAACGCCGGCCGACTGGCTTGGGGACCGCCTGGGCTATCCGCTGGTGCTGAAGCCGGCATTGGGCAGCAAGGGGGACTTCGTGCTGCTCTGCCCCAGCGCCGATGAATTCCATGCCTGCCTGGCGCGCCTGTCCGGCCAGGGTCCGGTGATGGCGCAGCGCTATGTCCGCACCAGCCACGGACGGGACCTTCGGGTCATCGTTGTCGGCGGCCTGGCGATCGGGGCGATGACCCGCGTGGCGCCCGACGGGCAGCTCTGCACCAACATCCACCAGGGCGCGAGGGGATTCCCCGCCCCCTTGACGGGGGAGATCGCGGAGCTGGCGGCCGCGGCCGCAGCCGCGTTCAGCCTGGATATCGCCGGCGTGGACCTGCTGTTCGATGAGGACGGCATGACGGTCTGCGAGGTGAACAGTGCCCCCGGCTTCGAGGAGTTCGAGCGCGTAACGGGACATGACGTGGCCGGCGCGATCATCGCCCATGTGCGAGCGCGGCTGGCCGCCAGATCGGCGGCCGGCAGCGTCCCTGCCCGGGTGGCGTCATGACGACGCGTGGCGAAGCGGCCGGGGCGCCGGTGCCGGACCTGCCCAGAAGCCTTTCGGGTGCGCGGCGCCGGTACTTCGCGCGGCTTGTGGCCAATGGCACGCTGCAGGCCACGTCGACGATCGGCCTGGCCTTCGCCATCTCGTCGCAGGCCACCCAGCCGAGCGTCTGGGGCATCGCGCTGCTGGCCGGACTGGCGGGCGTGCTGACCGCGGCGAGGGCGCGGGAATTCGTCGATGCGGAGCGGCTGGGCCTCGACTATGTCGCCGAGGTGCGCATGTCCCTGTTCGAGAACCTGGTGCGGGGCGGCGCCAAGAGCCGGCACGGGGTCGCCATGAGCCGGATGGTCAACGACTTGGCGGCGCTGAAGAACTGGATCGGTCTGGGCTTCCCGCGCCTGATCGTGGCCGGGCTGGCCCTTGCCGGCTGCCTTGCCGGCGCGGCGCTGATTTCGTCCCTGCACGTGATGGTACTGCTGGGGCCGATTGTCATGGTTGCCGTGGTGTCCGCCCTTGCCGTCGGCCCGTTGATGCGACGGGTCGGCCGTGTGCGGCAGCTCCGCGGACGGTTGGCCGCCCATGTCGGCGAAGGCCTGCTGGCCCGCAGTGTGCTGGTGACGTTCGGCCAGAGCCGGCGGGCCTGCCGACGGGTTGCCAGGGACAGCGATGCGCTGACCGATGCCCAGGCCCGGCGCATGGGCGTCGGGGGGCTGCTGCGCGCCATCCCCGAGACGGTGCTGCCGTTGAGCGTCGTGCTTGCCGTCGCCGTGGACCTGCCGATGCAGTCCAGCGCCATCGGCATCGTGCTTCTGGCCGGCCTTGCCATCGACCCGATCCGCAAGGCGTTGCGAGCGATCGAATACCGGGCGGCCTTCGTCGTCGCCCGCCAGCGCCTGCGCCCCGGCCTCGCCGACATCGCCGCGCGCGAGCGGCGGCCCGGCGGCGAACTGCAGCCGGCGGAGGCGCCGGGCCTGCGGGTTCTGCGCGGGCCGCGGGATGCGAAGCGCCGCGAGGTTCCGGTGGGCGCGCTGCACGTGACCGCGGATGCCGCCATCCTGTCGGGAACGCTGTTCCGCAATATCGACGTGACGCGGCGGTGGCGCGAAAACGATGCGCATGTGGCCGCCATTGCCAGCCTTTGCCAGCTGGACGGGCCGGGTTTCGCGCCGGATGGGTTGAAGACCCGCCTGTGGGAGCGCGACCCCCGTGTCACGGAGGCGATTGCCGCCCGCCTGGCCCTGGCGCGTGCGCTGGCGGCCGGCATCCGGCAGGTCTGCGTCGATGCGCCCGTCCTGCTGGTCGATGCCGACGGGTGGGCCTTGCTCAAGTCGGTGCCGGCCGCCTATCCGGTGACGCTCTACGTTCTTGCCGGCGATGGTTTCCAGGTCGGCCCGGGCAACGGGGGCGAGGCGAACGGGCGGCCTTGGGACGGCGCGCGCTGGCCGGTCATAGCCGGCGGCAACGGCGCCCCTTGAGGCCGGGGGTCCCGGCGAAGATCCGGGCACGCACGATGCCGGCAACCGCCGGGATGCAACGATTATAGGTAGTTATCGAAACTGAACCGCACATTGGGGGATTGACCACCGACATGGATAACATACGATGGCAAGTCATGCCCCAAGATCATGGTCGCCGGGGCCTGCGGGACGCAGGTGGATGGTCGTTGCCGCTCGGCAACGAACGGTCGGTGACATTCCGGTTGCTGCCGATGGAAGCGATGACCGGCCAACGGCATCGCCTGGCCATGGAGGTTTGGGCCGACCGTCGCGGCGACCGCATGGCGCCGGCCCGCCGGGACCTGGAGCCATGGGATCTCAAGTCCATCCTGCCCTATGTCACGCTGCTGGACGTGATCGAGGACCCGCTCGATTTCCGTTGCCGGCTGGTCGGTACCAAGGTGCGCGAGATCCACGGCATTGAGCTCACGGGCAAATCCGTCCGGGCGCTGGGCCCGCCGAGCTATGCCGATCGCGTCTGGGAGCATCTGACCCGGCTGATCGAGCGCAAGGAACCGCAGCTCTGCCTTGTCGAGTACACCAACCGGGACATCCTGCTGCGCAGCTTCACGGTGTTGCGCCTGCCGCTGTCGAACGACGGCCGGACGGTCAACATGATCCTCGCCGTGCATGAGCCCCATGAGCCGGTGCGGACGGGCGCCCTGTTGCGCGGCCGCGAGTGACGCGTCAGGACTTGCCGATGGCAGCCCGGCAGGCATCCGGCGCTGCCCAGGGGGTGGTGGAGCGTGTCAGCGCGAAGGTGGTGCAGGCGGGTCCGGCAACGGCCCCGTCGATGGACCCGCCGCTTGCGTCGATGCGCCCGTTGAAGTCGACCACAACATAGCCGGGGGGCTGGACGATCCAGCGATCCCCGCCAAGCTGAAGCCGGCCGGTGGCGTGGTCGATCGTGCCGCTCATGGTGAAACAGCCGGTCGGGACACCGGGATTGGACGGATCGGCATAGAAGTGGAACAGGCCGGACAACCGGCTCTGGGCGCGCTCGACGATGACCAGCGTGATCCCGGTCAGGCCCTGGCCGCAGGTATAGGTTCCCGCCCACCGGCCGGTGGGCGGCGCCGGCTGGCCCTGTGCTGCCAGCGGCACCAGGATGGCCACCCACGCGGCGAAGGCTGCGACCACGCGCCGGAGGGACATCATGCATCCCCCATCTTCAACGCTGCGATGAAGGCGCTCTGCGGGATCTCCACATTGCCGACCTGGCGCATGCGCTTCTTGCCTTCCTTCTGCTTCTCCAGCAGCTTGCGCTTGCGGGTGACGTCGCCGCCATAGCATTTCGCCGTCACGTCCTTGCGCAGGGCCGAGATGGTCTCGCGGGCGATGATGCGGCCGCCCAGTGCCGCCTGGATGGCGATCTTGAACAGTTGGCGCGGGATCAGGTCCTTCAGCCGCTCGCACAGCGCCCGTCCGCGCCGCTCGGCCTGGGCGCGGTGGACGACCATGGACAGTGCATCCACAGGCTCGCCGTTGACCATGATCGACATCTTCACCAGGTCGCTTTCGCGGTAGCCGTCGATCTCGTAATCGAAGCTGGCATAGCCGCGGCTGATCGATTTCAGCCGGTCGTAGAAGTCGAACACCACTTCGTTCAGCGGCAGGCGGTAGACGATCAGCGCGCGGTGGCCGCTATAGGTCAGCTCCACCTGTTCGCCGCGCCGTTCGGTGCACAGTTGCAGCACGCCGCCCAGGTATTCGTCAGGCAGAAGGATCGTGGCCCTGATCCACGGCTCCTCCATCGCGCGGATCTTGACCTCGTCCGGCATGTCGGCCGGATTGTGCAGCTCCAGCACCTCGCCGCCGGTGGTGTGGATCCGGTAGACGACGGACGGTGCGGTGGTGATCAGGTCCAGGTCGAACTCGCGCTCCAGCCGCTCCTGCACGATCTCCAGGTGCAACAGCCCCAGGAAGCCGCATCGGAAGCCGAAGCCAAGGGCGGCCGACGTTTCGGGTTCGAAATGGAAACTGGCATCGTTCAGCGCCAGCTTGCCCAGGCAGTCGCGCAGGTGCTCGAACTCCGAGGTGTCGGTGGGGAACAGGCCGCACCAGACGACCGGCACGCTGGGGGCGAAGCCGGGCAGGGGTTCGGTCGTGCGCCGGCGGTCCTCGGTGATCGTGTCGCCGATCTTGGTTTCGCCGATATCCTTGATGGCGGCGGTGATGAAGCCGATCTCACCGGGGCCGAGCGCGTCGACCAGCACGCCCTTGGGCGACATGAAGCCGACACGGTCGATCTCGCGCACCGCCCCGGTGCCCAGGAAGCGCAGCTTCTGGCCCACCTTGATGATGCCGTCGACGACCCGCACCAGCACGACGACGCCCAGATAGGCATCGTACCAGCTGTCGACCAGCAGGGCCTTCAGCGGCGCCGTCGCATCGCCCGTCTTCGGCGGCGGCAGGCGGGTGACGATCGCCTCCAGCAGCTCCTCCACGCCCAGTCCCGTCTTGGCGGAGATCTCGATGGCGCCGGAGGCGTCGAGGCCGATGACGTCTTCCACCTGCTCCTTGATCCGATCCGGTTCCGCCGCCGGCAGGTCGATCTTGTTGAGGACGGGGATGATCTCGTGGTTGGCGTCCAGGGCCTTGTAGACATTGGCCAGGGTCTGGGCTTCCACCCCCTGGCTGGCATCGATGACCAGCAGCGATCCCTCGCACGCGGCCAGCGAACGGCTGACCTCGTACGAGAAGTCGACATGTCCCGGCGTGTCCATCAGGTTCAGCTGATAGGTGCTGCCGTCGTGCGCGGTATAGGCTAGGCGCACCGTCTGGGCCTTGATGGTGATGCCGCGCTCGCGCTCGATCTCCATGCTGTCGAGCACCTGGCTCTTCATCTCGCGCTCTTCCAGGCCGCCGCAGCGCTGGATCAGGCGGTCGGCCAGGGTCGACTTGCCGTGGTCGATATGCGCGATGATCGCGAAGTTGCGGATATGGTCGAGGGTGGCGGACATGCGGTGGCTTGATCGGCGTTGCTGAAGGGATTGGGCCGCAAGATAGGGTATCGGCGAAGGGGAAGGCAATGCGGCGGGAGGATCGTCCTGTAGACTGCGGCATCTTCAAGGGGGAAGGAGAACGGCGATGCGGACGATCAGAGCGCGGATGCGCCCCGGCCACAGGGTTGCGATGGCCGCCGTGACGGTGGCCCTGGCCGGCGCTGCGGGGCCGGTGGCCGCGCAGGGCGACGCGGAGTCGCTGTGCGCCGGCCGGGACGGCTGCACCGTCCGCGAGGTCCTGGATGCCGGGATAGGCCCGGGAGGGGAGGCGCTGAGCGTGGTGTCCCTGACACTACCCAGCCCGGACCCGACCTGGCCCTGCCGGCCGACGGCGGAGGAATACTGGCTGCTGGCCGCCGGACAGGCGCCCCGGCTGGTGCTCGAGCTGTGCAACGACGGCTACGGCGCTGCCGGTGTCGGCGAGGACTTCGTGACGGTGTCGGACAACCGGCTGGTGCACGCGCAGGCCGGCGGGTCCGCCTGGCGGTGGGAGGATACGCGCGCCCTTCAGCTGGTCCCGCTGCGCCTGCTGGAGGTGTGGGAGGACGGCTTCTGGACGATCGGCACCAACGAAACCCGCACCCATTGGGACTGGCAACGCCTGTCGGGGCAGACGCAGTGGTGGTCGCCGCCCTGCGGTGACGAGGGGGCGCGGGTGCAAGACCAGCCCGAATCGTATTTCCGCTATCACCCGATCCCCATGCTGGAAACCGATGCCGTCAAGCTGGGGGAGGACACGGCCCTCGGCAGCTGCGCGCTGGAGATCGGCCCCGCTGCCGGCACCGGCTACGCCTTGTGGGGGGATGACGGGGCCGTATTTGCCGATGGCGGCTGGATGCGGGTTGCCATGGTCGGGCCGAAGGAGCTGGTCGTATCGGTGCGCCAGGCGCAGTGGGCCTCGGGGGCGCAGAGTTGGCTGCATGACGACCATCTGGAGCTCTGGCTCGGGTCTGCCAGCAACTACTACGACCAATGCCTGGAAGAGGCCGGCGCCGGGCTTGGGCAATGGGCCGTGATGATGGCGGACGGTCGGGTGATCCCGGCCTATGGCGATCCGGTCGCCTCGCCCCGCCTGGTATCGCGATCGGTGCGCAGCGACGGCAGCGGTGCGGTGGTCTCTTTGAGGCTAATGCTGCCTGAGGACGCCGACGGCATCACCGTCGTCTTCAGCAAAGGGGACGGGCAGGGGCAGCAGCGCTGGATGGTGGCCACCAGCCAGCTCGAATTCGGCGAAGCGGCGACGTTGGGCCAGACGACGGCGGTCGGGGCGGACATGACGGTCTGTGCCGACCGGGGTGGATGGCTCGAGATTACCGATAGCGGCCTTTCGGTACAGCGGTAGGCGCGCACGGTTCCGCAATCAGGGCTTCCGGCCGACATGCATGGCCACGATCCCGAGGGTGAGATTGTCGTAGCGCACGTCGCTGAAGCCGCAGTCCTGCAGTTCCGCGGCCAGAGCGTCCTGGCTCGGTACCTCATGGATGCCGCGCAGCAGATAGGCATAGGCGCTGGCGTCGCCGTCCGCGGCCAGGCGCCCGATCAGCGGCAGGCACCAGTCCATATAGGCAAGATAGGCCCGGTGGATCGGCGTTGCGGGAATGCGTGCGGCTTCCAGGCAGAGAAACCGTCCGCCGGGCTTGAGCACGCGCATGGCCTCCGCCAGCACCCGCTCGCGGTCGCAGATCTTCATGGCGAACGAGATCGAATAGACGTCGATTGAGCCGCTCGGGACGTCCGCCAGATCGTGGGCGTCCAGCAGGGCAAACTCCAGGTTGGCCGCCGTTCCGGACAGCTTGTCGCGGGCGATGGCCAGCATCTCCGGGCACAGGTCGGAGACGATCAGGTGCTCGATCTCGCCGGTGCGGTGGCGCAGGCGCCGCAGGACGCGCAGCGGGATGTCGCCGGTTCCCGACGCCACGTCGAGGATCCGGCCCGCGGCGTGATCGGCGATCCGCGCCGCCATGTGCGATTTCCACAGCCGATGAATGCGCAGGCTGAAGACATCGCATAGCCGGTCGTACCGCCCCGCGATCCTGGCGAACACATCGTCCTCTGCGGCGCTGAATGCGGCGGCGTTTCTGGGATCGTGCATGTCGCCGGACCCGGACTGTGGTCCTTTGAGGGGTGACACGCCGCCGCGCCCCGTCAAGCCTCGGCGCTGCGGCTTTCGCGGATCAGGTCGTGGATGAAGCGCAGCTTCGCCAGCACGGCGTCGCCCAGCACGAAGGGATAGAGATCCGGCTGGCCCATGCTGCGGTTCAGGCTGTTGACCGCATAGGTCAGCGGCAGCCAGGCGCGGATCAGCGTGTCGAAATCCTCTTCCCGATAGGGGTCGAAGTCGATTTCGACGCTCAGCGTCGGGTCGCTGCCGGCCTTGGGTTCGACCTTCAGGCCGAAGGCCATCCCGGTTTCCAGCGTGTCGACGATGTGCATGTAGTGTGCCCAGGTCTCCGCGAAATCCTCCCACGGGTGGGACCGGGCATAGTTGGAGACGTAGTCCTGCCACCAGGTCGGTGCCAGGCCGTTGGCATAGTGCGCCTCCAGCGCCGCGGCATAGTCTGCCCGCTCGTCGCCGAACATCCCGCGGAAGCGCTCGCGCCAGCCGTTGCGGATCAGCTTCTCCCAATAGTGGTGGCCGACCTCGTGGCGGAAATGGCCGATCAGGGTGCGGTAGGGCTCGGCCATGTCCTTGCGGTGGCTTTCGCGCGCCGCATCGTCGGCCTCGGCGATGTTGATGGTGATCAGGCCCTGGGCGTGGCCGGTGATCACGTTGGGGCCTTCCCGGAAATCATGGTCGGGGTCGCCCAGGAAGTCGAAGGCCAGGCCGGCGTCCGGATCCTCCGTCCTGCCGATGATGGGCAGGCCCAGGCGCATCAGGCCGTAGACCAGGCGATGCTTAGCCACCTCCAGGCGGCGCCACAGCTCGAGGTTGCCGTCCACCCCCAGCGCCGGGATCGTCCGGTTCAGCCGGCAGGCGCGGCAGAAGATGTCGGGTGACTGCGCCGGCACCAACCAGTTGCAGGCGTCGTAGGCGGCGTTGGCGCAGGATTTGTACTGTTGTGCGTCGTCGGCCAGGGCGGTCCAGCCGCCGTCCGCGGCAGGCTCCAGCGCGCTCATTTCCGTCCGCTCGGGCAGATAGCCCAGGCTATGGCCGCAGGACATGCATTGCGTGCTCTCGAAGTTGAGCAGCTGGCCGCAAGCCTGGCATTCGAAGGTTTTCATTTCGGTGTCTCTGCGATCCCGCCGGCTGTGTAGCCGGCGAGCACCACTGCACGATACCCGCGTTCGGGCTCGCCCGTTCTGCACATTGTCCGGTCTCGGTGAAGATGGGCGGCCCTTGCGGGGCCGCTGACGCCCCTTCAAACGCCGGACATAGCCTTTCGTTCCGGCGACTTCAATTGACACGCCCGATGCGGGGTCCGAAGGACGTCAAGGGGCGACCGGTGCCGGTTTCAGGCCCGGCGGCCGTGCGGCGTCCCGCGGGTCGGCCCAGTCAAGGTTGGGCACGGTGGCGAACCAGTCCGGCCGCGCCGGATCGCGGTCATAGGGATAGCCGCCCAGCCTGAGGAAGGCGTCGTGATAGAAGGCCACCTTTTCGGCATCCAGGGTGATGCCCAGGCCCGGCCCCGTCGGCACCGCGATCGCCCCGTCGACATAAGGCAGCGGCCCGCCGACGATGACGTCGTCGCGCAGGTGGTGGTAATGCGCGTCCGCCGTGAAGGTCAGCGCGGGCAGCACCGCGCCCAGATGCAGCATGGTGGCCAGCTGCACCCCCAGTTCGCCCGACGAATGCACGGCGACGGACAGGCCGAAGGTCTCGCAGATCGCCGCTGCCTTCAGGCAGGGGCGGATGCCGCCCCAGAAGGTGGTGTCCAGCAGCACGACGTCGACGGCGCGGTGGTGGACGTTCATCGCCAGCTGCTGGAAGTCGACGACGACGGTATTGGTGGCGATGGGCAGGCGCACGAACTCGCGCACCCGTGCCAGCGCCGGCATGCCGAACACCGGATCCTCGAAATAGTCGTTGTCGATATCGGCGATCGCGCGGCCGAAGCGGATCGCCTGCTCAACGCTCAACACCGCATTGGGGTCATAGCGGAAGGTGTCACCGGGCAGCGAGTCCGCCAGCGCGCGATAGGCCTCCAGCTCGTGGTCGGGCGGGAAGACGCCGCCCTTCAGCTTGTGGGCGCGAAAGCCGTGGCGGGCCTTCAGGGCCTGCGCGTGGGCGACCAGCTGGTCGGCCGTGCGGACCTCACCCGCGCCGCTTTCGGCGTCCGGGTGGCGGAAGAACAGGTAGCTGGCGAAAGGCACGCGGTCGCGCAAGGAACCGCCCAGCAGGTCGCACACCCGCACCCCCAGCACCTTGCCCATAATGTCCAGGCAGGCGAATTCCACCGCCGCGTGGACCTGGGTGCGGTTGTTGTAGAGGCTGGCGGTCGGGTTGCAGATCTTGTAGCGCAACGCCTCCAGCTGAAAGACGTCGTGCCCGCGCAGATAGGCCAAGAGGCCGCGCACGGCCGCGGACGCTTCCTCACCGCCGCCGCCGAACTCGCCATAGCCGACGCAGCCGTCGGTCGTCTCCACCTCCACCAATGTGCGCACGAAGCGGCCCCAATGGGCGCCGTTGCTGTGGCGCAGCGGGGCTTCCAGCGGCACCGTTACCGGTGTCGCGCGGATGTCGGCGATCTGGGCGCGGGGCATGGGGCGGACCCTTCCGGCTAGAACAGCAGTCGTGGCAGGAACAGCACGACGTCCGGCACGAAGGTCAGCACGATCACCAGCAGGATGACGGCTGCGGTGAAGGGCAGCGATTCCTTGATGTAGACGTCGGTGGGACAGTTCAGCAGGCCGCAGACCGTGTACATCGCCACGCCCACGGGCGGCGTCATGCTGCCCAGCGTGACCATGGTCATCATCAGGATGCCGAAATGCACGGGGTCGATGCCGACATGGTTGATCACGGGAACGAAGATCGGGGTCAGCAGCAGCACGTTGACGGTGCTTTCGACGAACATCCCGCAGACCAGCAGGAACAGGAGGATCATCAGGATCATGATCGTCTTGTTGTCGGAAATGCCCGTCACCAGCTGCGACAGGGACTGCGGCACCTGCTCCAGGATGATGGCGTGGCCCAGCATCGCCGACAGCATGATGATCAGCATGATCATGCCGATGTCCGACACGCTCTGGTGCAGGACGCGCAGGATGGCGGCCCCCGTCAGCTCGCGGTAGACGAACAGGCCGATCAGCAGGGCGTAGAGCACGGCGAAGGCCCCCGCCTCCGACGGGGTGAAGACGCCGAAGCGGATGCCGCCGATCAGCAGCACCGGGAAGAGCAGCGCCCACTTGCTCTGGTTCAGGCCCTTCAGGACCTCCCGCACCGTCGGCTTGCGATCGTGCTCTGCCTTGTAGCCGCGCCGCCGCGCGATCATCCAGGCCGTGGTCATCAGGAACGCGGCCATCAGCAGGCCCGGGATGATCCCGGCCAGGAACAGCCGGCCGATCGAGACATTGCCGAGATAGCCGTAGAGGATCAGCCCGATGCTGGGCGGGATGGTGGCGCAGATCAGCGAGCTGAGCGCAATGACCGCGCCGGTATAGCCGCGGCTGAAACCCCGGGCGATCATCGAGGGGCCGAGGATGCGCGCCTCCATCGCCGCATCGGCGACGGCGGACCCGGAGATGCCGCCCATCAGTGCCGACAGCGCGATCGACACCTGGGCCAGGCCACCGACCATCCAGCCGGTCAGCACCGTGGCGAAGCCGATCAGCCGCGTGGTGATGCCGGTGGCATTCATCAGGTTGCCGGCCAGCACGAAGAACGGCACGGCCAACAGCGGGAAGGATTGGCTGGCCGACGCGATCTTCTGCACGGCGATGGAGGTCGGCACGAACGGCGCTTCCAGGAAGAAGACGAAGCTGGCGATGCCGATGGCGAAGGCCACCGGCATGCCCAGCAGCAGGAAGACGGCGAAGATGGCGCAGATGATCAGGATCATGACGCCTCCGACGGCTCGCTGGGTGTCTCCACCGCTTCCGGGCCGTCACGGATGATCGCGACCAACTTGGCGAGCGTGGTGATCAAGAGCAGCGCGCAGCCGACGGGCACGGCGGAGGTCACGAGGCCGTAGCTGAGGTCAGTATCGCTCAGCCGCCGCTCCAGGTTCGACAGCGTCAGCTCGGTCCCGTAATAGGCGATGGCGATCAGAAAGGCCGCGATGATCAGCCACAGGACGATGTAGAGCCATCGCCGCGCCTCGCGCGGCAGCCGGCGGGTGATGATGTCGACGCCGATATGGTGGTTCGTGCGCAGTGCCTGGTTGGCGCCGAGGAAGCTGAGCCAGACGAACAGGAACTGGGCGATATCCACCGACCAGATGATCGGATGGCCGGCCCAGCGGGCCAGCGAGGCCGCGACCACCAGCACGGTGGTGGTCGCGAGCAGGATCTTGGACAGGGTTTCCTCGAAGCGGACGAGCGCCCTGACCGGCTGTCTTGCGGGCATCTGCGGGATCCGGGCTGGAAGACCGAAAAACCGGGCCGGCGGCGATGTATCTGGGGGACGCCGCCGGCCCTTCGGGGAGTTCAGCGGCCCAGAACTTCGTTCACTTGCGCCCGGAGATCGTTGAGGCCCAGGATCTCGTACACGGTCGCCGTCGCTTCGACGAACGGCGTCACGTCGATGGCGTCGATGGTCACGCCGGCTTCGCCCATCAGGCGCTGGTACTCGCCCAGCGAGTCGATGGTCAGCTGCGAGGCGAAGTCGCCCGCGGCCAGCGCCTCTTCCTTCACGATCGCCTGATAGTCTTCCGGCAACGCAGCGAACCAGTCCGCGCTGGTGACGAGGCCGGTGATCAGCTGGATGTGTCCGGTCAGCGTGATGTGGTCGACCACCTCGTAGAGGCGTGAGCCATAGGTCGCGGGGTCTTGCGCCTCCGCCGCGTCGATGACGCCCTGTTGCAGGGCGGTGTAGACCTCGGTCCAGCCCATCGGCGTCGGCGTGGCGCCCATGGCGCGGATCGTCTCCAGCCAGACCGGGGCGCCGGGCGTGCGCATGCGGATGCCGTCCAGGTCGGCGGGTGCGCGCACCGCGACATTGGTCAACAGGTTGCGCTGGCCCTGGTACCAGTTGAACGACAGGATCTCATGCCCCGAGGCCGTGCGCAGGTGGCCGGCCCAGGTGTCGAACAGGTCGGACGTCACCAGAACGCGCAGTTCGTCGAAATCGTTGGCGATATACGGCGCGCCGAGGATGGCCAGCTCCGGCGCGAATTCCGCCAGGCGGCCGCCGTCGACGACCACGGCGACATTGGCGCCGGCGCGCGCCTGCTCCAGCACGTCCTCGTCGGTGCCCAGCTGCGAACCCGGGAACAGCCGCACTTCCAGGTCGCCGTCGGTGCGCTCCTCCACCGCCGCCTTGAAGCGCTCAAGCCCCTGGTAGATCGGGTCTCCGGTGGTCAGCGCGGTGTTGACGTTGAGCTGATAGGTCTGGGCCAGCGCCGGCCCCGCGGCCAGCAGGGCGGCGGCAGCCAGGCTGCCGAGCAGAACGGACCTCATGACATTCCTCCTTGCGTCTTGTTGTTGGTGAAGACGTCGCCCTGGTTCTGGGCGATGCGATCGATGGCGTGGAACACCGTGCGCAGATGCGTGCGCATGGCCTCCACCGCCGCCTCCACCCGGTGCGCCCCGGTATGGTCGACGATGGCCTGGTGCTGCTGGAACATCAGCAACAGCCAGTCCGGATCCTGCACCGCCAGATAGCGCACCCGGTCCAGGTGCATCTTCGCGGCATAGGCCGCCTTCCACACGCCCGGGTGGCCGCTGATGCGGATCAGTGCCTCGTGCATGCCGTCGTCGGCCTGGACGAAGGTTTCCGTATCGCCGGCCGCGGCCGCGGCCGCCTGGGTGCGCAGCCACTTCTGCAATTCGCCAACGCCGTCGGCATCGATGCGCTGGGCCGCCTTGGCCGTGGTCACGGTTTCCAGCGCCTCGCGGATCAGCTGGCTGTCGGCGACGTCGGGCAGCGAGATCCTGGAGACGAAGGTGCCGTACTGGGGCACGATATCGACCAGACCGTCTTCCGACAGGCGGATGAACGCTTCGCGCGCCGGCGTGCGGCTGGTGGCGAACTGCTCGGCGATCTCCTTCTCCGACAGGCTTTTCCCCGGCGCCAGATGTCCGCGCACGATGGCGAGGCGCAGGCGGTCATAGATCTGCGTGGCGACGGGAATGCGACGGTCGACAGGGGCGAAATGGACTACCATGCTTGTATGGTAGCATGGCAGGTAACTGGCTGCATTGTTCTTTTTGCTGGGGGGTATGGCCATTCCCCCCGCGAAATGCGGGCTCCGATGGTTGTCGGGCAGGCTCAGTCGAAGGTGCGTGGAACCGTCAGGGAAGCGTCTTTGGATCGAACGGCACGGCAACGTTGTCGATCAGGCGCGTGGTGCCCAGGCGGGCGGCGGTGAGGATGCGTCCCGGGCGGTCCAGGCGCTCCAGCGGCATCAGGTCTTCCGCGCCGCAGCAGGCGACATAGTCGATGGAGGCGAAACCGGCGGCGAGGATGGCGGCCTTGGCGTCCGCTTCGACCTGCCGGATCGGCGCGCCGGCGGCGATGGCGTCGGCGGCGGCGCGCAGGCTGCGGTTCAACGCCGGGGCGGCGGCGCGTTCCGCCGGTGTCAGGTATTCGTTGCGGGACGACAGCGCCAGGCCGTCGGGCTCGCGCACCGTCGCGACGCCGACGATCCCGGTCGGGATGTCCAGGTCGTGGGCGAGGCGGGTGATGACCATCAGCTGCTGGTAGTCCTTCTCGCCGAAATAGGCGCGGTCGGCCAGCGCCTGCAGCAGCAGCTTGGCGACCACCGTCGTAACGCCGTCGAAATGACCTGGGCGGTGCGCACCTTCCAGCCGTTCGGTCAGGCCGGCGACCGTGACGGTGGTGCAGTGGCCGTCCGGGTACATCTCCGCCGTCGTCGGGGCGAAGACCAGGTGCGCGCCCTGGCGGGCGATGGCGGCGACATCCTCCGCCTCGCGCCGCGGATACCGTGCCAGGTCCTCCGTCGGGCCGAACTGCTTGGGGTTGACGAAAATCGTCACCACGGTGCGGTCGTTGGCGGCCGTCGACCGGTCGACCAGCGACAGGTGGCCGGCATGCAGCGCCCCCATGGTCGGGACCAGGCCGACGGTCAGGCCCTCGGCCCGCCAGCCGCGGACATGGGCGCGCAGGTCGGCGACGGTGCGGGCGATGGGCAGGCCGGTCATCGCCGGGCGTCCTCAGCCCTGCCTGGGCTTGCCGGCGGTGCCGAAGCAGTGCTCCGGCCCCGGGAACTGGCGCGTCTTCACCTCTTCGGCGTAGGTCTTGGCGACCTCGGCGACCAGGTTGCCCATTTCGCCATAGCGCTTGACGAATTTCGGCGTGAAGTCGGTGAACAGGCCGATGACATCCTCCGTCACCAGGATCTGGCCGTCGCACTGCGGCGAGGCGCCGATGCCGATGGTGGGGACCGGCACCATCCCGGTGATCTCGCGGGCCAGCGGCTCCATCGTGCCTTCGATGACGATGGCGAACGCGCCGGCGGCGGCGATGGCGCGCGCGTCCTCGGCGATCTTGCGGGCCGCTTCCTCCGACCGGCCCTGGGCGCGGAAGCCGCCCATCTGGTTGACCGACTGCGGCGTCAGGCCGACATGGCCCAGGACCGGAATGCCGCGTTCGGCCAGGAAGGCCACGGTTTCCGCCATCTCGGTGCCGCCTTCCAGCTTCACGCCCTGGCAGCGCGTCTCGCACATCACCCGGGCGGCTGCGCGGAACGCGACCTCCTTGGATTCCTGATAGGTGCCGAAGGGCAGGTCGACGATGACGCAGGCGGTCGACGACCCGCGCATCACCGCATTGCCGTGGGCGATCATCATGTCCAGCGTCACGCCCAGCGTGCTGTCCAGGCCGTAAAGCACCATGGCCAGGCTGTCGCCGACCAGGATCAGGTCGACATGGGCGTCGATCAGCTTGGCCACCTGGGTGGTGTAGGCGGTCAGGCAGACGATGGGCTCGCCGCCCTTGCGGGCGCCGATCTGCGGGGCGGTGGTGCGCTTCGTGCGCGTCTGGACGCTCATGGGGCAGGCCTGCTTGGCTGCGGGGGAGGGCGCACTCTAATGCGCCCCGGCCCGCGCGGCCACGGCCTGGATCAATCCGCCGATGGTCCCGCCTACATGCGCGTGGTTGCCGTCAGGCCGCCGTCGACCACCAGCTCTGTGCCGGTGATATAGCGGGCCTTGTCCGACGCCAGGAAGACCGCGGCATTGGCGATGTCCCAGGCGTTGCCCATGGTGCCCAGGGGCGGCTGGCGGTGGCGGCGGGCCAGCATCGCTTCCTCGTCGCCGCCATAGGCGCCGGTCAGGGTCACGCGCACCCGCGGGGTGTCCATGATGCCGACGACGATGGTGTTGGCGCGGATGCCGTAGGATGCGTATTCGATCGCCATCAGGCGCGAGAACTGGATGGCCGCCGCCTTGGTGACGCCGTAGGGCAGGTGGGAATAGCCGATATGGCGGATCGCCGCGATCGTGGAGGTGGTGAGGATCACGCCGGATCGCTGCGCCTTCATGTGCGGCAGCGCCGCCAGGGCCGAGATATGCAGGGCGGTGATGTTGGCATCGGCGATGCGGCGCCAGTCGTCGGGCGTCGTCGCCTCCGGATCGCCGGCCTTGCCGATGCCGACATTGTTGTGCAGCACGTCGATGCGCCCGAACTGCGCCATCGTGCGGTCGATCAGCGCCCGGATGGCGGCCTCGTCGGTGCAGTCGGCGCCGACGGCGATGGCGCCTGCGCCCTCGGCCGAGACCAGGTCGGCCGTTTCCTGTGCTGCGGCCAGGTTGGCGTCGGCGACGGCCACCTTGGCGCCTTGGCGCGCATAGGACACGGCGATCGCCTTGCCGATGCCCCAGCCCGGCGCAATCGACCCGCCGCCGATGACGACGCAGACCTTGTCCTGAAGATCACCCAGCGTTCCGTCCTCCCCCATGCCTGTGCCCGTTCCGCGATCATAGCGGACGGGACGTCGCCTCCAACAGCGGCGTCGGCAGGAACCAGCGCAGCACCCAGCCGCCGCCCTCCCGCTCCAGGCAGGCGCAGCTTCCCGGCTCGAACGCCAGGGTCAGCCGTGTCTCCTTTCCCGTCAGCAGCAGCGACGCCAGCCGGGCGACGAAGGGCATGTGACTGACGACCATGGTGTCCCGGTCTTCCGCCGCCAGAACCGCAGAGGCGGCATCGGCGGGGTCCTTCGGGTCGAGCCCGCTGCTCGCCTCGATCGCCACGTCAGGCGCCGCCAGGGCGGCAAGGGCCTGGGCCGTCTGGCCGGCACGCGTCTTGCCGCTGTGGATGACGCGGGCCGGAACGGCGTCGGCTGCGCGCAGGACATGGCCCAGCTGGCCGATATCGGCCCGGCCCTTGTCGCTGAGGGGTCGGTCCGGATCCATGTCCTTGGGCACGGCTTCGCCATGCTGCACCAGGAAGAGCTTCATGCCCGTTGTCCTTGTCGGGGGGGACTTGGGGCACAGTAGCGCGGTTGTCGGCTGCGGGAAGAGGAAATGCCAGGGCCGGGCGGCAATCACGCGCGAACCGACCGGAAATCGTGGGGGCATCGGGACGCCTGCCGGCCAGCGGCCGTACGTCTACCGATGCCCCCCGGTTGTGGTGCGGCCGTGCCCTACGGCAGCAGATAGGACAGTCCCTGCTGGTGCAGGAACACCATCGCGACGCCGGCGATCGCGCCACCGGCGATGCGGACGAAGGCCATGTCACCGCTGGGCAGGCGGGCCAGCCGGCGCGTGCCTTCCATCGCGGCAACGGCGATGGCGTACTGGATGGCACAGAAGCCGACGAGGTAGCTGAGCACCGGCGTCGCTTCGGCGCCGAAAATGGACTCGCCATAGGCATAGCCGTGGAACAGCCCCGCCATGGCGAAAAGGGCTGCGAAGGCAGGCCAGGGCAGGCCCCGACCCAGAACGATCAGGCCGCCGGCGAGCAGTACGGTCGCGGCGATCACCGGTTCGGCGATGGGCAGGGTCAGTCCACCCAGATGCGCAAGCGTGCCCAGCGCCGTCGCGGCGACGAAGGCGAGCGGCATCAGGAAACGCTGCGGGCAACGCATCGACAGCAGGCCCACGGCGACGACGAAGGCCAGATGGTCCAGACCGATCACCGGATGCGCCAGGCCCGAGATCAGCCCTGTGAAGAGGTCGTCGGGCGTGCGCCCGCCCATGGCGTGATGGGCCGATGCCGTCGAGGGCAGGGCGGCCAGGAAGCCGGCGGCGGAGGCACCGACGCCAAGGGCACGTAGGGTCATGCGCTTTGACTGCATGAGATGTGTCTCCCGCGTTAGGGTGTGGCAGTGTGCGCCGGGGGCTCTTCGGCGGCGTCAAGCCGGGCTGTGAGCTCCCGTTCGTCGATCAGCGCCGACTCCAGGACGATGCGTTCGAGGGCGAGAAGCCAACGCTCGTAATAGTCCCAGCCCTCGTTCGTATCGGGATTGGCGGCTTCCCATTCGCCGATCGCCTTGATCAGGTTCTGGCGGAACGCCTCCCATTCGAAGTGGCCCTGCTTGGACAGGGCCAGCGCCATTGCGAAGGCCCGGCCTTCCCATGGCCGTTCGAAGTGAAGGCTGCCGTTGCGCCGCGGCGGCGCATCCTCGGCGCACAGCATGCTCGACGTGGCGAAATGCTCAAATCGCGTCTGCATCTTCCGGGGTCCGCACCTAGAAGCCTTGCGCTGCCGGGTCGTAGCCCGTGCGCGGCGGGTTCGCTTCGACCACCGCGACGCCCATCATCGCTTCCGGCGTGACGAGGGCAGCCAGCTCCTCCTCGCCCATCCCCTCGGTTCCGTCGGGGCGCTTGGGCAGCACCCACCAGCGGATCTGGGCGCTGCTGTCCCAGACCTTGACCTCGACGGAGTCATCGAGGTCGACGCCGAATTCCTTCAGCACCGCGCGCGGCTCGCGCGCGGCGCGGGCACGGAAAGTGGGATCCTTGTACCAGTAGGGCGGCAGGCCCAGGGTCGGCCAGGGATAGCAGGAACACAGTGTGCAGATGATCAGGTTGTGGACCGTGTCGGTATTCTCCGCGACCTTCATGTGCTCGCCCTCCGCGCCCGACATGAAGGGCGGGAAGTCCAGCTCTTCGATCGCGGCGTTGGCGTCCGCAAGCAGGCGGGCCTTGAACTGCGGGTCCGTCCAGGCCTTGGCGACGACCTTGGCGCCGTTGAAGGGTCCCATCTCGTTCTGGAAGAAGCTGTTGACCGTATCGACGGTCTTGGCGGTGATGACGCCCTTTTCGATCAGCAGCGCTTCCAGGGCTTTGGCCCGTGCCTCATTCTTGGCTTCCCGGTCAGGATCATAGGCAAAACGATCAGACATCCGTGTCTTCCTTCTTTCTTCCGCAGCCGGCGGGCGGTTTTCAGGCAGCTTCCAGGTACACCTCGAAAAGATCCGCGAAGAAGGCGGTATTGCCGTCTTCATGCAGTTCTTCCCAAAGCTCGGAAGGCTCGAACTTGACGGAGTAGATCGGCATCGGTTCGCCTAGGCCGTCCGGACCGGTCGAGCAGAAATACTGGTAGACACCGTCATAGACGACGTCGATGACCCCGGTCTTGCCGCGCAGGTGGCCCGGCAGACGGGTGTGGTCGGTTGGTGGGATGTCGCGCACGACGACCTTGTCGCCGACGGCAAAGGCCGGCGTGATCGCCGCGTCCCGAAGCGGGGAATCGCCGGTTTCCAGGTAGTGCAGCACCTGTTCGTCGATCTTCGGGTCGCCGCCCTCGGTCTTGATCGAGGCGGGATCGGCCAGGTACTGGCGGGTCTTCTCCTCCAGTTCCTCGGCGGTGATGTAGCCCTGCTGTACGAAGAAGCCGGAAATGCCGCCCAGCCATTTCTCGTAATAGCGGTAGCGGAAATAGTCGAAGGGGTTCATGGCCTCTGCGCCCTTGCGCAGGTCCGCCCAGGTCCATTCGTCGTCGAAGGCCGTCGGCACGTCCTTCAGGTCGAGGTGCTTGCTCAGCCCCATCATTGCGACGTGGATCGCGAAGATCGTCTTCTCCCAAGGCTGGACGAACACCTTGGTCTCCGGTCCCTGGATCGGGCCCAGGCCTTCCAGGCCGCCCAATGCGTGCTGCAGTTTCATCGGTTCACCCTCCTCTGTTCCGTGTTCTCGGGTCAGGCTTCGGCCGGCTTCGGTGCCTTGGCGGCCATGAGGTTCGCCCAGGCCTCCGACAGGAAGCCGAACGTGGCCCCAAGGATCATCGATACGGCCGCCACCAGGGTCGGATGGCTGAGGATGTCCGTCTGGGTGACGGCGGTACCCGTTGCGGCCGTGGTGCCGACCAGGCAGGCGAAGCCGAAGACGATGGCGGGCGTCACCGACAGCAGCTTGATCTTCGAGGCCTGGACCATGGCGCCGCTGCCGACGCCGACAAGAATGGCGGCGATGATCGGGCTGCTCGGTGCCAGCGAGATGGCCAGCAGCGTCAGCGACGCGATGGCGATGCCGGTCAGGTTGGAGGCCACCGAGCGCACCCATCCTGCCGCACCGCCGCCGAGCGCGAAGAAGGACGCCCAGGCGATGAACGTCACCCAGACCGGTAGCGGAATGATCTCCGCCGTCAGGTAGGTATCGACCGCCCCGAGGACGCCGATCGTGATCGTCAAGGCCGTGTTCATATTCATCACGGTTTCCCTTCCTTGTGATGCCGATTGTCACTGGTCAAGATCAGAAGAAGAAACTGTGCCCCAAATATTGATCATGGGGCGGCCTGGTGGACGATCTAGTTAATACATTCCGCAAAGCCGCTTTCGATTGTCTTGCGGTCGAGGTTGCGCCCGATGAACACCATCTCGTTGGTGCGGGTGTCGTTTTTCTGCCAGGGCTTGCCGGGCCGTCCATCAAGGGTCATGTGCACACCCTGGAAGACGAACCGGCGCGGCTCGGCATCGAGATCGAGGATGCCCTTCATCCGAAAGATGTCGGGGCCGTATTGCTGGACGAAGTTGAAGATCCACTTGTTGAACTTGCTGCTGTCGACGACGCCGGGTCGCACGATGCAGATGGACCCGATGTCTTCGTCGTGTTCGTGCTCTTCTTCCTGCAGGAAGTCCGGTTCGATGCTGAGGATCTTGTCGAGGTCGAAGGCGCCGACGCCCAGGATCCGGTCCAGGGCGATGTCGCTTTCCTGAGTGCGGTGGATCGGCGCGAACGGGTTCATCGCGCGGATCTTGTCCTCGATGCGCGCAACCTCTTCGGCGGGCACCAGGTCGATCTTGTTCAAGAGGATGATGTCGGCGAAGGCGATCTGTTCTTGTGCTTCATGATGCTCGAGCTGCGTCCAGATATGCTTGCAGTCGACCGTCGTGATCACGGCATCCAGGGTCAGGCGGGACTGGATGCGATCGTCGACCAGAAACGACTGGATCACCGGCCCGGGGTCGGCGAGCCCCGTCGTTTCCACGACCAGGTGATCGATGTGCTGATAGCGCGAGAAGATGTCTTCGACGCTGCGGATCAGATCGCCGCGCACGGTGCAGCAGAGACAGCCGTTGTTCAGCTCGATGATCTCCTCTTCGGCTGACACGACAAGCTGATGGTCGATGCTGATCTCACCGAATTCATTGATGATGACCGCGATCTTCCGGCCTTCCTGCTGGGTGAGGATGCGGTTCAGAAGCGTGGTTTTCCCCGACCCCAGGAAACCTGTGACGATGGTCGCCGGTCGACGTGTCAAGCCCATGGCCACACTCCGCGGTCAGATCAGGGCGCCAAGGGATGGCCGATGGCCGGATGTCTGCGCCAGATGCTTCTTTAGCAATCTATATAGCAATCCATGTGCCAACCGGGTTTGGGGTCCGGATGGCGCCGATTGCCTTGTGTCCAATGGTTGGGCATCCGAAACGGGTACCGGATCCGCGGGGGAGTTGGGCAATCGATGGTCAGTGACACCCGGCGCTGGTCACTGCGTAGGCATGCGCTGAGTTCATCGGGCAGACTTGCTGGAATGCTGCTGATCAGTTGTCGTGCAATTGGAAAGGTCGATCACGGACCGGGCACCCGAACAGTCAATAATGGTTGAGAACCGCGAGCATCGGACACACCCTCCGCTCTTGCCCGGGATTGCGGGGCAGCGCGGTTTTTTCTCCTGATGTGCGGGGGCTTTGAGTGTAATACGCGTTAATGATGTCAAGTGGACTATAGTGCACGTAAATGACTATGTCGTGCCATGATGGCACTGCTGGTGCGAGGCTACCCGTCCCCGATATCGCCGAGCATCCGATCCGCCGGCTCCATGCTGGCGTCCAGCAGGGCGTGCAGCTGCTTCAGGCGGTCGGGGCCGAGGGCTTCGGCCATGGCAAGCTGGGCCTGGCGCCAGAAGGGGGCGGCCCGGCGCAGGGCATCGCGGCCGGGGTCGGTCAACAGCACCATGCGGGTGCGGCGGTCGCCGCCGGGCGCCAGCGCCACCAGGCCCGCGCGTTCCAGCGGTTTCAGGTTGCGCGTAAGCGTCGTGCGGTCCATGGCCATGCGGTGGGCCAGCGCCGTCATCGACAGCGGCTGGGCCACCCGCAACGTCGCCAGCAGACCGAACTGGGTGACGCGCAGGCCGCTCTCGACCAGGATATGGTCATAGAGCTGCGTCACCCGGCGCGTCGCCTTGCGCAGGGCGTGGCATGTGCATTCGTCCGGCCGCACGGCTTCGGTGGCACTGTCGGGGCGGGCTGCCTGGGTCATGACCCGGCCCGCCCGCCCCGACAGACACCCTTGCACAGCACCGGTCGGTTACGACCAGGCACCGTTCAACGGCCGGCGCCCGTCACACGCGCTCCACGCACATGGCGATGCCCATGCCGCCGCCGATGCACAGCGTCGTCAGGCCGCGCTTGGCGTCGCGCTTCTGCATCTCGTACAGCAGCGTGGTCAGCACCCGGGCGCCGGAGGCACCGACCGGATGGCCGATGGCGATGGCGCCGCCGTTGACGTTCACCTTCTCCGGGTCCAGCCCCAGGTCCTTCACCACGGCACAGGCCTGGGCGGCGAAGGCTTCGTTGGCCTCGATCAGGTCCGGCGTGTCGACGGTCCAGCCCGCCAGCTCCAGCGCCTTGCGGCTGGCCGGGATCGGGCCGGTGCCCATGATCGACGGGTCGACGCCCGCGGTGGCCCAAGAGACGATGCGCGCCAAGGGCGTCAGGCCGCGGGCTTCGGCGGTCGCCCGGCTCATCACCACCACGGCCGCACCGCCGTCGTTGATGGTGGAGGAACTGCCGGCCGTCACCGTGCCGTCCTTCTTGAAGGCCGGGCGCAGCCCGCCCAGCTTGTCCGCCGTCGTGCCGGGGCGCACGCCTTCGTCATGCTCCACCACCGTGTCGCCCTTGCGGCCCTTGATCGTGACCGGCACGATTTCGTCGGCGAAGCGGCCGGCGGCCTGGGCCGCGGCGGCCCGGCGCTGCGATTCCGCAGCGAACTCGTCCTGCTGTGCCCGCGTGATCTGCCAGCGCTCGGCCACGTTCTCTGCCGTCATGCCCATGTGGTAGCCGTTGAAGACATCGATCAGCGCGTCCCGCAGCATGGTGTCGACCATGGGGGTATCGCCCATCTTGGTGCCGGCACGCAGATGCATGGCGTGCGGCGCCTGGGTCATGCTCTCCTGCCCGCCGGCGACGACGATCTCGGTCTGGCCGGTCAGGATGCTCTGATAAGCATGGGCGACGGCGCGCAGGCCGGAGCCGCAGAGCTGGTTCAGCGTATAGGCCGTCTTTTCCGCCGGGATGCCGGCCGCCATGGCGGCCTGGCGGGCGGGGTTGGCACCGGCGCCGGCGGTGAGGATCTGGCCCATCACGACCTCGCACACGTCGTCCGGCGCCAGGCTTGACCGCTTCATCGCTTCACGGATGGCGATGGCCCCCAGTTCGTGCGCGGGGAGGCTGGCCAGCGCGCCGTTGAACGACCCGACCGGCGTGCGGGCGGCGCTGGTAATGACGATTTCCTGCATCTTGATGCCTTTCCTCTCTTGGGCGGGGCGACAGCCCCCCGACGGCCGCCTTGCCGGACCGCGGGCATTAAGCGTAGGTACACCTTTTGCCCCGGTCAACGTTTCGACTGCCGGAATTTCACGCAAGCCGCCGCAGGCGCACGGAACCGCGCACAGCCCCTTGAAGCGGCAAATCGCCTCGCCCATATGGTCGGCGCCGGGGCGCCAATCGTCAGGGTCCCGGCGGGATAAGCTGAAGGCGTGGCCCGTCCGGCGCGCTGCCGGCCCGGGTCTGCGCGGGTGATATCGCTTCAACGGAGGGTATCCGATGCGTCAATACGATCTTTCGCCCCTGTTCCGCTCCACCATCGGCTTCGACCGGCTCTCGCGGGCGCTCGACGCGGCCATGCGCGTCGACGAGGCGGCGCTGTCCTATCCCCCCTACAACATCGAGAAGCTGTCGGAGGACGACTACCGCATCACCATGGCGGTGGCCGGCTTCGGCCGGGACGATGTGGAGATCGTGGCCCAGGACGCCACGCTGACCGTCCGCGGCAAGGCCAGGCAGGACAACGAGACCGCCACCTACCTCTATCGCGGCATCGCCGGCCGGGCGTTCGAACGCAAGTTCCAGCTGGCCGACCATATCGAGGTGGTGGGGGCGGGCCTGGCCGACGGCATGTTGCACATCGACCTGCGCCGCGAGATCCCGGAGGCGATGAAGCCGCGCACCGTTCCGATCCGCACGCAGGCGCACGGGCAGGTCGAAATCCCCCGGAAGGTGGCGTGATGGGTGCGCTTCACGCAACCGCAGGGGACGGCCCGCGGCTGGACGCGCCGGCCGGCCTGGATGCGGCCGTGGCTATCGCGCGTGCGGAGGCGGCCAGTCATCCCGCGGCCACGGCCAGCCAATGTGCGGCGACCGCCGTGCTGCGGGTTTTCGGCCCTGAACTGCTCGACGCCGATGGCCAGATCCGGCCGGGCTGCCAGGCCGCCTATTGGCGGCTGGTCAACCGGGTCGAAGGAAGGCTTGGCGTTCACCGTCGCCGGGCGCAAAATCGGAGTCCGATGGTCCCGGCCATGATGGCCGTGCGATCGGGACGTGAGGGTGTGGGCGCTATCGCTGCCCCGGCGGGCCGGCCCCAGGGGGTGGCCGCGTAAGGGGTGGTGCGGCGGGGCTTGCGGTCCTGCCGGGTGTCGACGACGGAGGACAGGACGAAATGAGCATCACGCTGCGATTGCTGACGGTGGCCGCCGGCGCGACGCTGCTGGCGGTGTCCGCGGCGGCGGTGCCGGCCGGCGCCGATGAGGACGTCAAGCCGGTGACGGACAAGCTGGAATTCGTCGAAGCCGCCGACGGCATCAAGCCCTTCGGCGTGGACGATCCGGGCGTGGCGATTGCCGGTGCGCAGATCGATGGCCTGACGGTCGAGATCCCCGACGGCTACGCCTGGAGGCTGCCCGACAAGGGCGAGAAATTCGTGCTGGAGGAGCCTGCGGCGGCCGCGGAGTAGACCGCACCGGGTCCGGCGGACCCGATCCGGTCGGCGGGCATCGGCCGCAAGGCCGGTGCCCGTTTGCCGTGGGAGAGGCGGGCGGCTTCGCTGCCGTCAGCGGCCTTCGGTGACGAATTTGGGCGCCAGGTCGCCCGGCGGCAGGAAGCGCTTGCGGTTCTGTTCCGGCACCGTCAGCGGCGTGCACTCGCGCATCGTGCCCAGGCTGCGCCGGGTCAGCTCTTGATATTCTGCCGTGCCCGCGCGCTTCCAGCCGATCTCCTCGTCCGTCAGGTCCCGGACGATGCGGCCCGGAACCCCGGCGACCAGGGTCCGGGGCGGGATTTCGAACTTGGCCTTCACGAAGGTCAGCGCGGCGACGAAGGCGCTCTCGCCCACGATGGCGCCATCCATCACGACGGCGTTCATGCCGACCATGGCATTGGTGCGGACGATGCAGCCGTGCAGCACCGCGCCGTGGCCGATATGGCCGTCCTGCTCGATCACCGTGTCCGTGCCGGGAAAGCCGTGCATGGTGCAGCTGTCCTGCACATTGGCGCCGGGGCCGACGATCAGCCGCCCGAAATCGCCGCGCAGCGACGCGTGCGGTGCGATATAGCTGCCCGGGCCGACGATGACATCGCCGATCAGCACGGCGGTCGGATGGACAAACGCGGTAGGGTCGACGACGGGGCGAAGCCCGTCGATCTCGTAGATCGGCATGCAAAAATCCTTCGTGTCGTCAGCCGTGCATGGTCAGGCCGCCGGAGACGCTGATCACCTGGCCGGTGATGTAGTCCGCATCGTCGCTGGCGAGGAAGGCGACGATGCCGGGGATGTCCTCCGGCCGGCCGAGCCGGCGCAGCGGGATCGCCCGCTTCAGCCCGTCATAGAGCCGGGCGCCATAGTTGCCCTCGCCCAAGAAGGACTGGAACAGCGGCGTTTCGGTCGGTCCCGGGCAGACCACGTTCAGGCGGATGCCGTTGCGCGCCACCTCGCGGGCGACCGCCTTCGTGAACGACACCAGGCCGCCCTTGCAGGCGGAATACACTGCCTCGCCGGTCGAGCCGACGCGCGCGGCGTCGGAGGCGATGTTGACGACCTTGCCGCCGTCCTGCGCCACCATGCGCGGCAGCACCACATGGTGCATGTTCAGCGCCCCCATCAGGTTGATGGACACGACCCGGTCCCAGAACGCCGGCCCCGTTTCCAGGAAGGGGATCGGCTGATCCCAGCCGGCGTTGTTGACCAGCACGTGGATACCCCCGACGCGCTGTTCGAACAGGTCCACCTTGGCGACCACCTCGTCATAGTTGGTGATGTCGCATTCCAGGACCATGGTCCGGCCCGCCAGGCCCTTGCAGGTCTCGACCGTCTGGGTCGCCGCGTCGACATTGATGTCCAGCACGCCGACCGTCATCCCCTCTTCGACCAGCCTGATGGCGATCGCGCGGCCGATCCCGCTCCCGGCTCCTGTCACGATCACCGATTTGTTCCGCAATCCGCGCATCGGCCCACTCCCGTTACCTGCCTGGTTCCCTGCCGAATGGCGGCAATCCCCGTGCGCCTCTCGTTGCAGGCGGAACCGTCCGACAGCTTAGAGGCCATCGCGGGGCCGAAACCAGCGAATACCGCAGGCAGCACGGCAACCGGGGAAATGCGTCGACCGTCGGCGCGGCACGGCAGGAACCGGACCGACGGCCCGCAACCCCGCGAGATCCGAAGGGCAGGCTATCAGCGGCGGCGTGCCCGGTCATCCGTGGACTGGCAGGCGCCGTTCGCGCCCAGGTTCTGCTGTCGGAGCGGCGGTGACGCCGGGCGCGAACTGCGCTATGCAGCGCCACCGCTGACACACCGCCCGGACCCATGATCGACGCCTATCGCCTGCTTCGCCCCATCGTGCATGCGCTGCCGCCGGAGACGGCACACCGGTGGACGGTGAAGGCGCTGCGGTCCGGCATGATCCGCGGCGGGCCGCCGCCGGACGACCCGATCCTGCAGGTCGGCCTGTGGGGGACGCGGTTCGCCAACCCGATAGGGCTTGCCGCCGGATTCGACAAGAATGCCGAAGTGCCGGATGCGCTTCTGCGCCTGGGGTTCGGCTTCGTGGAAGTGGGCAGCGTGACCCCGCGGCCGCAGTCCGGCAATCCGCAACCGCGGCTGTTCCGGCTTCCCGGCCAGGGCGCCCTGATTAACCGCCTGGGGTTCAACAACGAAGGGCTGGACGCCGTGGCCGGCCGGCTTGCCGCCCGGCGCCAATGCGCGGTGCCCCGGGGGGCGGTGGGGGCCAATGTCGGGTGCAACCGGGACAGCGCCGATCCGGCGGCGGACTACCGACTCGGCATCGCCAGGCTGGCGCCGCTGGTCGACTACCTGGTGATCAACGTGTCCTCGCCCAACACGCCGGGGCTCAGGCTGTTGCAGCAGCAGGCGGCCTTGCGGGACCTGCTGCGGGTTGCCATGGGCGCCCGGTCGACGGCGGATGCGTCACCGCCGCTGCTCGTCAAGATCGCCCCCGATCTGGGGCCGCAGGACCTGGAGGATATCGTGGCGGTGGCGGTCGAGGCCGGCATCGACGGCCTTGTCGTCAGCAATACGACGGTGTCCCGGCCGCCGGGCCTGCCGCAACGGCTGGCCCAGGAAGCCGGGGGCTTGAGCGGCCGGCCGCTGATGGCCCTGTCGACGGAGACCCTGCGGGCCACGGCCCGGCTGACCGGCGGGCGCCTGCCCCTGGTCGGCGTCGGCGGCATCGCCAGCGGCCGCGACGCCTATGCCAAGATTCGCGCCGGTGCGACGCTGGTCCAGCTCTACACCGCCCTGGTCTATGGCGGCCCGGCCCTGGTCGGTGCGATAAAGCGCGAGCTGGCGGCACTGCTCAGGGCCGACGGGTTCGCCAACGTGATGGATGCCGTAGGCGTGGAGGTTTAGCCCTTTGCGATCGGCACCATCCGACGGACACTTGCCCGGAAACCGCGCCAGGGAGGTCGCTGGTCCCTGATATGTCGTTCTTCGGTCACTTGCTTCTGATGCTGGTCTACGGGCTGATCGCGGCGGCCGCCGCGGTCGCGTTGCCCTATGCCGGGGAGGGCATGGCACCCCGCACGGCCATGTGGATCGGCGGCGGCATCTTCGTCGGCGGCTTCATCCTGCACGTGACGGCCAGCAGGCTCGGCTGGGCGGCGGCGATCCGGCGGGAGATCAACCAGCTGTCGTCGGACCGCGACCGGCTGTTCGCCGAGCTGTTCGAGACCCGCGAGCAGGTGCGCGCGATCGAGGACCGCCTGGCCGAGCAGCCGAGCGCCGCCAACACGCGGGAGGTGGTGCGCGACGAGGTCAAGATGCTGCACGGCCTGCTGGAGCAGATTGCCCAGCACCTGTCGACCGGCGCCACGGGATCGCCGTCCGACACCCCCGCCGCCGCGCCGGCACAGCCCGCCGCCGCCCCGGCCGCCGGCCGCAAGGGCGACGGCGCGGAGGTCCGCGCGAACCTCCGGCCGCAGCCGGAACCCAGCCCCGACAAGCTGAGCGACGAGGAGATCCTGGCCCTTCTCGACGATGCCATCAAACGCGACCGCATCGACATCGCCCTGTCGCCGATCGTGACCCTGCCCCAGCGCAAGACCCGCCATTTCGAGGCGTTCAGCCGGATCATGACGACGACGGGCCATTATCTGCTGCCCGACCAGTACCAGGCGATCGCCGAACGCGAAGGGCTGATCGTGCCGGTGGACAACCTGCTGCTGTTCCGCTGCATCCAGCTGATCCGCGAAAGCCTGCGCCAGCACAACCGGCGCACGGTGTTCGCCAACATGTCGACCTACAGCCTGGGCGATGCCGATTTCATGCGCCAGCTGTTCGAATTCCTGAACGCCAATACCGCGCTGGCCCCGCATCTGGTGCTGGAATTCCGCATGGACGACCTGCGCGCGGCCTTGCGCGACCTGCGCCCGCAGATGGACCGGATGGCCAGGCTCGGCTTCCGCTTCTCCATCGACGAGGCCCACGACCTGGCACGCCTGGATGCCGAAGTCCTGGCGTCGGCGCATATCCGCTTCGTCAAGATCAATGCCGCGACGCTGCTGAAGGAACAGGCGGCGATACCGCCCCTGGACGTCACCGCGGCCAAGCGCGACCTCGACCGCTCGGCCATCGACCTGATCGTCGAGGGCATCGCCGACGAGGAGACGTTGCGCGAGCTCGTTGGCCTGCCGATCGACTACGGCGAGGGCCCGCTGTTCCGTGACACCTCGCTGCGGCCATAGCGTCCCGTTACCGGCCGCCCCGATCCGCCACCTGAAGTGTTGCCGCGATGGACCATTCCCAGACTGCCAGTCAGACCGACGTCGATCGCCCGCCGCCCCTGCTGCCGGGGCTCGCCGGCCTGGCCGACCGGTATGATGGCTTCATCCTCGACCTGTGGGGGGTGGTGCATGACGGCTTGCAGCCCTATCCCCACGCCGTCGACTGCATGATGCGCCTGCGCCGCGCCGGCAAACAGGTTTGCCTGCTCAGCAATGCGCCGCGCCGCATCGCCAGCGTGACGGCAAGGCTGCGCGAGATCGGGGTGCCAGACGATGCCTACGATCACGTCCTGTCGTCGGGCGAGGCCACGCATCTGGCCCTGCGCGACCGGCCGGATGCGTTCCACCGTGGCCTCGGCGACCGCTGTTTCCACCTGGGCCCGCCCCGCGACAACGATGTCCATGAGGGCCTGCCGCTGGCGGTCGTCGCCGCGCCGGAGGACGCGAGCTTCGTGCTGGCGACGGGCATCAACGACTGGGACGAGACGGTGGAGGACTACGAGCCTGTCTTGCAGCGCTGTGCCGCCGCCGGCCTGCCCATGGTCTGTGCCAATCCCGACCTGGTCGTCGTCGTCGGCGACATCCTGGCCGTCTGCGCCGGCCTGATGGCCCAGCGGTATGAGGAACTGGGCGGCCGTGTCGCCTATCACGGCAAGCCGCACGCGCCGGTCTATCAGCGCTGCTTTGCCATGATGGACCTGCCGCGGCCGCGTGTCCTTGCCATCGGCGACAGCTTGCGCACCGACATCGCCGGGGCGGCGGCGGCGGCCATCGACAGCATCTTCGTCACCGGCGGCATCCACCGCGAGGAACTGGGATGCGATGCCGACGGCAACGCCGATCCCGACCGCCTGCGCACGGCCCTGGCCGAGTCCCCGCACCGGCCGACAGCGATCCTTCCCGGCCTGCGGTGGTGAAGGTGCCGCGGGGGATCGCCCGGGGCCGGGCCGGCACCGCCGGCCAGCAAGGGGGGAGGAAGCGATGAAGATCGCGCGGATCGCCGTCAGCCACCATGCCCTGGATCTCGATCTGCCCTTTCCTGCGGCTTGGGATCCCGAGCCGCGCTGGCGGTTCGTCGCCACCGTCGTGCGCGTCATCACCGACGACGGCCTGGAAGGGATCGGCAGCGGCGATGCCATGCCGGGCTTCGCCGGCCATGAGCCCCTGTTCGTCGGCCGCGACCCCCGCGACCTGGACCGCCATCACCGCGTCATCGACAACCTGTCGTTCCACTATGGCCGCTGCTGGCCGCTGGACCTGGCGCTGTGGGACCTGTTCGGCAAGATCGCCGGGCAGCCCTGCTGGCGGCTGCTGGGCGGTGCTTCGCCGCGCTTACGGCTCTATGCGTCGACCGGCATGCATCTGCCGCCGCGGGCCACCGTCGAGGTCGTGGAGCATGCCCGGTCCTGCGGCTTCGATGCGGTCAAGCTGCGCTTCTGCGCCGCCGACTGGCGCGACGATGTCGCCCGGGTGGAGGCGGTGCGTGCGCGTCTGGGGGATGCCGTCACACTGCTGGTCGACGCCAACCAGGGCTGGCGCATGCCCTGGGATGCCTCGGCCCCGTGGACGCTGAAGGACGCGATGGCCGTCGCCCGTGCGCTGGAGCCCCTGGATGTCTATTGGCTGGAGGAACCGCTGCACCGCGCCGACCGCGACGGCATGCGGGCCTTGCGGCAGGCGACCGGCATCCGCATCGCCGGCGGCGAGATGGCCCGCGAGGCGCACGACCTGACCGGGCTGATCGACGGCGGCTGCCTGGATGTGCTGCAACCCGATGCGGCACTGGTCGGCGGTATCACCGGGCTCAGGCGCATCGCCGACCACTGCCGCACCAAGGGCTTGATGTTCACGCCCCATACCTGGGGCAACGGCATCGGCCTGTTGGCCAATGCCCAGCTGACCGCCGGGTGCGGCGCGCCATGCCCGTTCCTGGAGTTCCCGCACGACCCCCCGACCTGGACGCCGGACCGTCGTGACTTCATCCTGGCCCGGCCGGTCAACGCCGATGGCGACGGCCACTTGACGCTGCCGGAGACGCCGGGCCTGGGGATCGAGCTGGACGAGGAACGCCTGGCGGCAACCCGCATCGGATAGGGCGCGGCGGAGGGGCAATGTCGGCCCGCCGCCCGTGCGGCTATTTCATATAATTGGAGTCTGATTCACCGATGACGTCGATCCGACGTCATCGGATCAGGCTCTCGAGCAGGATGACATCAGGCTGACTCAGCCTGATGTCTGAATCCTGCTCCATTTCATATGGTTAGAGCCTGATTCACCGATGACGCCGATCCGGCGTCATCGGATCAGGCTCTATGCGACCAGCCGTTGTTCGATCGTCCGCGTCAGCCAGGCGTTCAGGCTGACGCCCGCCTTTTCCGCAGCGTCGGTGGCACGCGCCTTCAGCGTCGTCGGCAGGCGCAGGCAATAGGTCGCGGTCTGGCCGTCCTCGTTGTCCGCCGCCTCGCCGAACAGGTGGTCGAAGACGAAGTGCTGCTGGGTTTCCACCAGCCAAGCCCGGGCTTCGTCCCCGCCCAGCGGCCGGATGTCGGCAACGTCGCTGTCGTCCAGCCCGACGCGATAGGCCTGCGCGCCGTCATCCCACCGCATCACCCAGGAATACTGCGGCCTGTCGCCGTCGCGCCGCGCCCACTCCGACTCCTCGCCACCGGCGCCGGCCAGGAAGAACCCGCCGTCGCGCGCCTGATAGAGGATCGCAAAGTGGCCGTCCTTGCCGTGTCCGCGGTCGTCGCGGGCGATCCGGGTGGCCGTGTCGGTATTGAACGCCCGACCGTCGATGATCCGTTTCATGACACCCTCCTGCGGGATCGGCTCTGCCGCCCGCTTGTGTGATATCATCTCGGAAAATGATATCATACAAGCGGGAGACGTGCAAATCGGCAGGCGAGTACAGGGGGCGGGACATCGCACTTGAGGCGGGCGACGGATCGCGGGGTAGTGTCTCAGTTTGCAATTCGGCGCCCTTGACTCCGGGTGGACGCGCCGTCGCGGCGACCCCACCTCCATGGTATGCTCTCATGAGCCAGCACATGGAGCCAGCATGCCGAAGGGACCCCAGGGCCAGAAACGTCCTGCCGACGTGATCGGCAACGCCGTCACCGTGGCCAAGATCGCCACGGGTGAGATGGACGACACGGTCGAGGACGACGGTAAGGACAAGGCTGCCCAATCGCTCGGGCGTAAAGGTGGGCGAGCGCGCGCTGGTAAGTTGACGGCTGATCAACGCTCGGAAATTGCACGGAAGGGCGCTAGAAATCGGTGGAAAGTCTCCGTTGACGAGTAATCGCAAATTTCTCCATAAGGCTCGAATTTATTATTCCATTTTGCAGCGACTTCATAAGTATGAATGGCTGCATTCGGGCATCATTGAACCGGAATCTGAAATTCTTCTTTTCTCCTGACTTGACAAGTATGTTGCCGCGGACTTCTGAGCACAATTCATTAAGATGGTATGAAAAACTAGGCACCTTGTAAGATTTCTCCATAATTGCAGAAAGCGGTGCTTCTACGGAGGCAGGTGTAAACTTGCCAATTGTATCTGGGTCTGTTAAAGCACACGCAGCCATTACCTCTCGAAATATATTGTTTTTCTTAGGGCTTCTTTCAAATGCCTTTGAATAACTCTCTGCGAGTGAATAGTCAATATCACTCATGCAATCTTCGATGGCTTGTACAACAACATCCTCCCCAACTTCAAGGCGGTGTTTCTCAATAGCCTTGAAACAAGAGTATTTCCCAAGCAAATGCGCAAAATATGGCAAGCCTCTCGCAAAGTATGTGATTCGCCATAGGCAATTATCACTGACAGTAAGCACTGTTCGGCGAGTCCTTTCTACAATGATCTCCCTCAATTCGTCATGAGACATTCTGGGCATCTGGATTTGCCTCAGTGATCTGGAAATTGACTGATGATCTCTAATAAGTTCTCCGATAGACTCTCCTACTCCAACAATAACTATTGTGCAATTTACGCCACCATCTGACAATGCCTTAATTGTATCTGTCATTAAGCTTCTCAGATTTTCGTCCTGCAATCTGTCGAATTCATCAATAACTATTACTGGTAAGTCATTTGCCGAAAATCCGCCAGTGAGCGCAAGAACAATTTCATCAGGATCTGAATCCAGATGGTGGACTTCATCTAAGTAAACATCTTCAGATTCGTTCGATACCCGTATACGTTTTAGTACTTTGAGCCAGAGTGTGGCATACGTGTCATTCCGACTGGCATTCACGTGTACCGATCGAACAGTTCGTGTCGGAGAATTCAACGCTTTATGAAATATAGATGCAATTGATGTTTTCCCAACACCTCGCTCTCCATATATAAGGGCATGTCGGCCCCGTTCTAAAGCGGTATCTTGCAGGGCGCGGATTTGGTCTGCACGCCCTGCAAACAATGCGTACTCATTTATTGGTGCACCAGGAGTAAACACTTCGGCAATCTCATTTCTTAGAGACGCCCAATCCTCGTCCGTCAAAGCGGGTCGGTGTCGCCGTCGAGCCATCGCGCTGTCACCGGAGTTTTTAATGCTCAATATGGGCGATCGTAGCTCAAAATAGGCGCCATCGCTATGCTGCCGCTGTTATCTGAATATTTTACTTGACGCTAAGCATGAAAGTTCACATAATGGGGGCATGAACAAGCTCCCCATAGCCAAGCGCGTCCAGATCCTTTCCATGCTGGTGGAAGGATCGTCCATGCGGGCCATCTCTCGGGTCGTCGGTGTGTCCATCAACACCGTGACCAAGCTGTTGGTGGAAGCTGGCGAGGCATGCGCGGCCTATCACGATGAGGCCGTGCGCGACGTGAATACCCGTCGGGTGCAGTGCGATGAGTTCTGGTCATTCTGCTACGCTAAGGCGCGCAACGTGCCGACGGCGACAGCGGCCCCCGATGGTGCCGGTGATGTCTGGACTTGGACCGCGTTGGACAGCGACTCCAAGATGATCCTGGCCTATGAGGTTGGGGATCGCTCGGCACAGACCGCAATCGAGTTCATGGACGATTTGCGGGCGCGCTTGGCCAATCGGGTCCAGCTTACGACCGATGGCCACAAGGCATACTTGGAAGCGGTCGAGGGCGCATTCGGCGGTGATGTGGACTTCGCCCAGTTGGTGAAGCTCTATGGCGAAGCGCCTGAGCGTGGTCCCGAGCGGAAGTACAGCCCGTCAGTCTGTAAGGGCGCTCGCAAGCAGGTCATCGAAGGCAACCCTCACAAGGCCGATATCAGCACGTCGCACGTGGAGCGCCAGAACCTCACAATGCGCATGGGCATGCGTCGGTTCACGCGGTTGACCAACGCCTTCAGCAAGAAGCTTGAGAACCACATTCACATGCTGTCGCTGTACTTCGTGCATTACAACTTCTGCCGGGTGCACAAGACGCTGCGGATGTCGCCGGCCATGGCCGCGGGCGTGTCGAAGACCCTCCACGATGTCGAATGGATCGTGAGCCTGATCGACGCCCGGGCGCCGAAGCCAGGCCCGCGCGGTCCCTACAAAAAAGAGTGCTGCGGAAAATTCAAACTGAGACACTACCGATCGCGGCCGATGCTTGACAGGCAGCCCGGCGCACCATAACTACGCAGGCAGCGCGGCAGCGGACGGCCGAAACGGTCGTCGGCCGCTGCCGCGTTACGGTGCACGGCACCGCCGGCGGCGGAGTAGCTCAGTTGGTTAGAGCAGCGGAATCATAATCCGCGTGTCGGGGGTTCGAGTCCCTCCTCCGCTACCACTTTTCTCTCGGGTCAGGTCATGGGATCGGCGGTTGCGGGCAGCCCCCGGGGGCCGTCAGCATGCGGCGGTGACGATGATCTCGACCTTCAGGTCGGGGCGGGCCAGCCTGGCTTCGCCGCAGGCGCGTGCCGGGGCCTGGCCTTCGGGGACCCAGGCGTCCCAGACCGCGTTCATGTCGGCGAAGTCGGCCATGTCGGCCAGCCAGATGATCGCCTGCAGGATGCGGTCCCGCGACGATCCGGCCTGTTCCAGCAGCGCGTCGACGCGGGCCAGGCAGTCGCGCGTCTGTTCGCCGACCGTGGCGCCATCGCCGACCTGTCCGCACAGATAGACCGTGCCGTTGTGTTTCACGATCTTGCTCATCCGGGTGCCGGTCTCGATCCGTTCGATCATGGTTCGTCTCCCTTTCCTATTCGGCTGCGTCACGATCGCCGTCGTCCATGGCGGCGAGTTCGCCCAGCGTCACCGGCTTCAGCGGCGGCCGGATGCGGAAGTACCCCGTTTCGTCCGGCGTCCGGCCGTTGGCTTCGGCCAGGATCGCCGTGACCGTCAGCCCGCAATACCGGCCCTGGCACGGCCCCATGCCGGCGCGCCCGAAGGCCTTCGCCTGGTTGGGGCCGATGCAGCCAAGCCCGGCGGCGGTGCGGATGTCGCCGGCCGTCACCTCCTCGCACCGGCATATGCATGTGGTGTCGGCGGGCGACAGGGCCGCAGCATAGGGCGGATAGGCGGCGTCGAGGAAGGGCCGCACGGCAGACTGCCGATCACGCTGCCGGCGCAGCGGGGCGGCCTGGCGGTCCCGGTCGGCTTGCGCAAGCCGGCCCAGGTCTGCCGCAGCCTTCAGGGCAGCGATCCGGCCGGCGATCTCCGCCACCTCGGCCCCACCGATGCCGGCGCTGTCGCCGGCGATGAAGACGCCGTCCACGTCGGTTGCGCCCCAGGCGTCGACGATGGGGACAAAGCAGTGCTGGTCCGCATCCCAGCGATGGGCGACGCCGATCGAGCGGGCGGCCTGGGTGTTGGGCACCACCCCGTGATGCAGGAAGACGGTGTCGCAGTCGATGCTGCGCGACCGGCCACCGCTGCGGAACGTCACGGCCTTCGCCCGATCGTCACCGACGATCGCGATGTCGGTGGCGCCGGCATGGCGGGGAACCCGTGCCCTGACGATCTCGCCCAGCATCTTCAGCCCCTTGGCGAGATAGCCTGCCCCGCGCAGGGCACCGGCGAGATGCCGGCCGGCGCGCACCAGGTCGCCCCGCGTCTGGGTTTCCACCAACGCCAGCGGCGGCGTGCCCGCCCGCACCATCTGGGCTGCGATCAGATAAAGCAACGGGCCGGACCCCACGATCACGGCGCGGCGCGCCAGCATGCCGGACTGCTTCAGCAGGATCTGTCCGGCCCCGGCCATCATCACGCCGGGTAGCGTCCAGCCCGGCACCGGCATCGGCCGTTCCAGGGCGCCGGTCGCCAGGATCAGCTTCGGCGCGGTCGCCTGGGCGGCGCAGCCATCGCGGGTGAACGACACGCGAAACCCGTCCTCGATGGCCCAGACCACGGCGCCGTCGACATGGTCGATGCCATCGCGGCGGATGCCCGCGGTCAGCCGTCGGCCCTCTGTGAAATCGGCGCCCAGGATCGCCCCGCGCCGGTCTGCCACCCGGTCGACGTCGCGATAGATCTGGCCCCCGGCGCGGGGCTGTTCGTCGAGCAGCGCGACGCGCAGGCCGGCCCCGGCGGCGGTGGCGGCGGCAGCCATCCCGGCGGGACCGGCCCCCACCACGATCACGTCATGCTGGTTCACCGCTGACCTCCGCCCCCGCGCGGCCGCGTGATGCGCAGTCCGTCCGCCACCTCCAGCATGCAGGCCTGGCGGGCGACCCCGTCGATTTCCACCAGGCAGTCGAAGCACGCCCCCATCATGCAGAACGGGCCGCGGGGGGCGCCGGTGGCGGGGGTATGGCGGAACACGGCCACCCCGGCGGCCAGCAGGGCCGCGGCAAGGTTGGCCCCCAGGGGCAGGTCCAGCGGCGCCCCGTCGAACCAGACCGTCCCCTGCGGTGCTGCCGTATCCAGCTCAAGAAACGGCGAAGCGGTCTTCACTGAACACCTCCAGGTCGGGGGCGGCGGGCGTGCCTTCCAGCCAGTCGGGCAGGAACCGGGCATGGGCCGCCGCCAGGGTGACGCCGCTGTGGCAGGTGACGAGATAGGCGCCCGGCAGGCTGGGGCTTTCCTGATAGATCGGCAGCCCGTCGGGCGAGAGGACGCGCAGCGCCCCCCAGCTTCTGACCAGCTGTGCCTTGGCCAGTGCCGGATAGGCGTTGACCGCCTGGGCGGCCAGACGGGACAGGCCCGGCTGGGTGGTGCGGTCGTCGAACCCGACCTCTTCGTTCGTGGCCCCGATCTGGACCCCGCCCTCGTCGACCTGGCGGGCCACCAGCGATGGCCGGTTGATCAGTCTCGGCAGTTTCTCGGTGATCAGCACCTGGCCGCGCTGCGGCCGGATCGGTGCCTTGAACCCCAGCCTGGGGCCGAGCGCGATGGCGCCGAGGCCGGCCGACAGGACGACCTTGCCGGCGCCCACCGTCGTGCCGTCGGCGCATTCCACCCGGAAGCCGCCGTTGGCGGCAACGCCGGTCACGGCCTTGCCGGTCAGGACGGATCCGCCCCTGCCACGCACGGCGTCCGCCAGCGCCGCCAGCAGGCGCAGCGGGTTTGCGTGCCCATCCTGGTGGTGCAGGATCGCCCCCACCACCTTCGGCCCGATATGCGGCTCTTCCCGTTTCAGCGCATTGGGGCCGAGCACCTCGTAGGGGTAGTCGCCGTCGAGTTTGGCCTTCAGCGCCTCGTAGTCGGCGACCTTCCGTTCCAGCGTGTCTTCGGCGAAATGCAGGTCATAGCCGCCGGTCTGCTGCAGGCCCACATGGCGGCCGGTGGCGTCGCGCAGCTCGGCGGCGAAATCGGCCCAGGCGGCGGCCGATCGCTGGCTCCAGCGCGCATAGCGCGGCTGGTTCATGCCCTTGGACTGGACCCAGACCAGCCCGAAATTGCCCCGGCTGGCGCGATAGCTGCCATCGCCGCCGTCCAGCACCGTGACCGTGAAGCCCCGGTTCAGCAGGCCCCAGGCCACCGATAGGCCGACGACCCCCCCGCCAATGATGGCGTAGTCGGATGGCATGTCCTTCTCCCGGGCAAGGGATCCCCGGGCGGCGATCCCGCCGCCCGGGGATCGGCTTGCTCACTGTTCCGCAGCGGCAACCTGGTCGAGAATGGACTGGCCCCAGTCGGCGCCGATGTCCTCCAGGATCTCCGGCCACACCTCCGCGCGCACGGCGGCGGCCATGGCGGCAAGCTCATCATCCGACAGCGTCACCACCGTCGTGCCCAGGTCGTCCACCAGGCGTTGTTCGTTGTGCGCCTGGTCGGCTTCCGCGACCTCCCAGCGGGTCGCCTCGAAGGCGTCGGCGGCCTGGCGCAGGGCGGCCTGGTCCTCGTCGCTGAGTTCGGCCAGCGAGGCGCTGGAGATGATCATGTACCAGACTTCGAAATGCGTATTGGCCGGGATGTAGGTCCGGGTCACATCGCGGAACGAGGCGTAGTAGCCCTCCGCCCCCGATCCGATCACGCCGTCGACCACACCGGTCTGGACGGCGGTGAAGGCATCGGCGAACGGGATCGGCGAGGGGATGTAGCCCAGGGTCTCGGCCGTGAGCTGGAAGCTGCGGATGCCGGGAACGCGCACCTTGATGCCGTTGTCCACCGACGGGTCGCCGGGACTGATGGCGTCGGTGTTCAGCGAGATGCCGCCGAAATACACCGGATAGGCCGCCAGCATGGTGATGTCCTGCTCGGCGTACAGCTCCTCCATCACGTCGCGCAGCACGCCGCCGGGGCCGTAGACGGCGCGGGCCTGCCCCCAGTTGGTGGTGAGATAGGGGAACGAGCTGACCTGCATCCGGCGGTCGGCCGCCGTGGCCGCCGGCTGGACCGCCATGTCGATGGCGCCGAGCGAGATGCGCTCCTGCACCGTGGTGTAGTCGCCAAGGGCCGAGGCCGCGAAGATGTCGAGGGTGACGTTGCCGCCGGTGGCTTCGCTGACGGCATCGGCGAAGGCATTGAGTTCGACGTCGATGGTCGCACCCTGGGGGCGGACGTGGCTGACCTTGAGGGTCTGCGCGTCGGCGATCGCCGAGACGGCCAGCAGCGAGGCCGCCGCGGTGGTCAGCATCAGGTGTTTCATGGGGTCTCCTCCTTGTCCTGCTTGTGTAGGTGGGGGGCGGGGATGGGTCGGCTCACGGTGCCGTTTCGTAGCCGAACAGCCGCGGCAGATAGAGCGAGAGGTCCGGCCAGAACGCGGTCAGGAAGACCACCGGCACATAGCCGAACAGGATCAGCGTCATCGCCGGCGGGATCACCTTGGTGACTTTCACATTGCCGATGCGCGCGCCGAGATAGAGGATCGAGGCATAGGGCGGGGTGACGCCGCCCATGGCGGTGTTCACGCCCATGATGGCGGCGAACTGCACCGGACTGACGCCGATCGCCTGCATCAGCGGCAGCAAGAGCGGGGCGATCAGGATGATCGAGGTGACGTCGTTGACCACCATCCCGACCAGGAACAACAGGATGTTGATCAGGATCAGCAAGAGAACCTTGTTGTCGGTGATGGAGAAGATGCCTTCCACCAGATGCTGCGGGATGCTCTCGTAGACGAACATCTGGCTGAGGATCATGGAGAACAGGATCATCATCATGATCGCGCCGACCGCGGTGGCGGCTTCCTTGCCTGCCGCCAGGAAGTTGGGCAACTTCAGCCCCTTGTAGATGAGGAAGCCGACCGGAACGGAGTAGATGACGGCGACGGCGGCGGCTTCCGTCGGGGTCATCACGCCGCCGTAGATGCCGCCGAGGATGATGATGGGCATCAGCAGGGCCGGGAATGCGTGCACGCCCCGGCGCGTGACCTGGGTTGTCAGCCCCTTGAAGCTGGGCGTCTCTTCCAGGACCAGGTTGAACTTCCGGCTCATCCACAGGTTGATGACCGAGAACGAGGTCATGATCAGCAGGCCCGGCGCCAAGGTCGCCAGGAAGCAGGCCAGGATCGAGGTGTCCGTCACCCAGCCGTAGATGATCATCGTCACGGACGGTGGGATCAGCAGACCCAGGATCGAGGAGTTGGCGATCAGCGCGGTGGCATAAGCCCGCGGATAGCCGCTCTTCTCCATCTCCGGGATCAGGAGGGGGCCGATCGCGGCGATGCCGGTGAGGCCGGAGCCGGAGATGGCGCCGATCACCGCGCAGGACACGGCGGCCACCACCCCCAGACCGCCGCGGATATGGCCCACGAAGGCGTTGACGAAGCGCAGCAGCGACCCCGCGATCCCGCTCTCGGACATGATCGTCCCGGCAAGCACGAACAGCGGGATGGCGAGCAGCACGGGGTTGGAGAGCTGCTGGAACCCCCACAGCATCATGCCGCGCATGGTCACGTCGCCGACGAAGTACATCACCATCAGCGCCGAACCGAAGCAGAAGGGCAGCGGTACGCCGAGGGTCAGCGTGAGGACGAGGGCGCCGACGGCCAGAAGGGCGACCTCAATCATCGAGGCGCACCGCGTTGGGCCGGCTGCGCAGGTGCCCGAGAAGGTGCCGGGCCGTGTACATCATCATCAGCGCCAGGCCGACGAGCAGCGCGATGTCCGCGTAGAAGGTCGGGATGTAGAGCGTCGGGCTCTCCCGCCAGGTGCGCCAGGCGTATCGGGTGTAGTCCCACGCCCAGGTCAGCAGCCAGAGACCGACGATCAGGCTGATGATCTCGCCAACGATCGCCAGGATCCTGTGCGCGCGCTCCGTCTTCAGGAAGATTTCCAGAACATTGGCGCGGATATGGGTGTTTTCGCGCGATGCATTGACCGAGCCCAGGATATAAAGCCACAGAGTGGGGTAGAGCATGATGTCTTCCATCCCCAGCACCGGTACTTGAAGGACGTATCGCGTGATCACCTGGACGAACTGGCTTACGGCAACAAGACCGATCAGGGTGGTCAGCGTGTACTTCGCAAGTCTGTCCATGCGCCCTCCAGTTCCTGCGGCTGGAGCAGGATGACATCAGGCTGGCCCGGCCTGATGTTTGACGCCTGCACTCGTTCAAGTGGTTGGAGCCGGGTGCACCGATGACGTCGATGCGGCGTCATCGCATCAGGCTCCAGGGTCGCCGGAACGGTTCGATTTCACTGGACATGATCCATAAACTCAAAGTTAAAATTATTGTAACTTCATAGATCTGTCTTATGGGTGGGCATGAACCTCTCCATTCGCCAGGTGGTGACGTTCCGCGAAGTGATGCGCAGCGGCTCCATCTCCCAGGCGGCACGAACCGTCGGGCGCACGCAGCCGGCCGTCAGTGCGATGATCGGGACGCTGGAAGACGGGCTTGGCTTCAAGCTGTTCGTCCGCGAACAGGGACGGCTGACGCCGACGCCGGAAGCGCACTTCTTTCTGGAGGAATGCGAAGACATCCTGCAGCGGCTGGAGCGCACCGAACGGACGATGGACCGCATCCGGTCGCTCCGGGCCGGCCGGTTGAGGATCGCCTGCCATCCCGCTTCGGCTGGCCTGTTCATGCCGCGCCTGCTGACCGACTTCATGAAGGGCAAGGACGACCTGGAAGTGGCCCTGATCATGCGGTCATCGGTGGTGATCGAGGACCTGATCGCATCCCAGCAGTTCGACATCGGCTTTGCCGAAACGCCGCCGCCGCGGGCATCGATCGATCGGACGGATTTCGACCTGGAATCCGTCTGCGTCGTGCCGGCCGACGACAGGCTGGCCTCGGCGGCGGAGATCACGCCCGATGACCTGGACGGCAAGCCGATGGCCATCTTCTTCGCCGAGCATTCCTCCGCCGTTCAGACCGAAGCCGCCTTTGCGTCCGCCAACCGCAGGCTGGACAAGCGCCTGGAGCTGCGGACGTCGCTGCCCGGCCTGCAATTCGTCGCCGCCGGCATCTGCTACATGATCTGCGACATGGTCACGGCGTACAGCCACCTGCTGCTCAGCCAGGCGGCGCCCAACCTGGCGATCCGGCGCTTTCGCCCGCGCATCGGCAGCAGCCTTTCGATCCTGACACCCGGCTACGTCACGAAATCCCTGGCGACGCAGGCGTTCATACCGGTCCTGACCCACGGCATCGAGACCATGCAGCGGGACGTCGAGCAGGCGATCGGGCGCCCCGTACCCGCTTCCGGGGCATCCGGCTGACGCGATCCGCCGGCCCGACGGTGCGGCGGGCGCATGCCGCCGACGCTCTGCGCTCTACACAGAAGCCATTGATCAAAAAGGACTATCGCGCCTTCGCAGTTGCGATCATAATCGCGGTTTCGGGGGCTTTGTGCCCCCGGCCACTGTTTTCCCGCTTCGTCCGCGAGCCGCCGCCCGGGGACCGATCGGATGCGGCACCTGTGCGACGGCGCCGACTGGACCATCCCGCCGGCCATGGCCGGCCCGCGGGCCAGCTGCGTCGAGAAGCGGATTGCCGGTGCCGGTCGATGTCCCTGCGCCACGGGCGGCAGGGGTGGTTTCGGCCGTGCGGAGGGAAGCAGGGGACCTGCACCTGCCGTAGCCCGGAAACGGGGGAGATTAGCATGCGTGACGTAGCCGAGCTGGTCGCTGGATATCGCCGGTTCATGGGCAACCGGTACCCGCAGGAGGCCGCCCTGTATCGTGAGCTGGCGGAGACGGGACAATCGCCCAAGACGATGGTGATCGCCTGCTGCGACAGCCGCGCCGACCCCGCGATGATCTTCAGCGCCGGCCCGGGGGAGCTGTTCATCGTCCGCAATGTGGCCAACCTGGTGCCGCCTTGCGAGCCCCATGGCGACTATCACGGCACCAGTGCGGCGCTGGAGTTCGCCGTGACCGGGCTGGAGGTCGAGACCATCCTGGTGATGGGCCATGCCCGCTGCGGCGGTGTGCGGGCATGCCTGAACGGCCTGTACGAAAACCGGCCGCAGAAGGGCTTCATCGACCGATGGGTGTCGCTGCTGAATGCCGCCCGGGCGAAGACGCTGAACGAAGCCGCCGGCTTGCCGGTCGAGGAGCAGTTGCGGCGGATGGAGCACACGTCGATCCTGCATTCCATCGAAAACCTGAAGACCTTCCCGTTCGTCAGCGAACGCATTGCCGATGGCCGCCTGCGCCTGCGCGGCGCCTATTTCGACATCGCCGACGGCAGGCTGCTGGCGCTCGATCCGGACTCCGGGCAGTTCGATCTGCTGGACTGACCGGGCGGCATTGCCGCCCGCATCCCCGGTCGAGAGGATGGCGACCGGGTCCCGGAACGGCTGACCCCGGGTGGCTTTCGCCCGGCGGGCGACTATCTCTGCCCTGGCAGCCGTATCGGTGCCCGGACGGGCGGGGTGGGGGCGTCCGCGATGACGACGATTGTCTGGTTTCGACAGGACCTGCGGTTGTCGGACAATCCGGCATTGGCCGAGGCGGTCCGACGCGGGCCGGTGCTGCCGGTCTACCTGCTGGACGATGGGGGCGATGCCGGCGGGACGCGCCGTCCGGGCGGTGCCAGCCGGTGGTGGCTGCACCACAGCCTTGCCGCCCTCGGCGCCAGCCTGGGTGGCCTGACGCTGCTGCGCGGCGATCCCGGGCGGCGGCTGGTCGAGCTGGCGCACCGCACCGGCGCCGATGCCGTCCATTGGAACCGCTGCTATGAACCGCAGGCGATCGCCCGCGACACGGCGATCAAGGCCGACCTGCGGTCCCGCGGGATCGACGTGCGAAGCTTCAACGCCGGCCTGCTGCATGAACCCTGGGCGGTGAGCACGGCCGCCGGCGGCCCCTTCAAGGTTTTCACCCCCTTCTGGCAGGCGGCCCAGCGCTGCGCGGTGCCCACGCCACTGCCGCGCCCGCAGCCGTCGGTCCCGCCCGTAACCACCCCGGGCGAGGCGCTGGGGGACTGGGGTCTGCTGCCGAAGGCCCCCGATTGGGCGGCCGGATGGGACGAAATCTGGCAGCCGGGCGAGGCGGGTGCCCAGGCGCGGCTGGAGGCGTTCCTTGCCGACGGCTTGGCGGACTACGCGACGCTGCGGGACCGCCCGGATCTGGAGCATGTCTCCCGGTTGTCCCCGCACCTGCATTTCGGGGAGATCTCGCCGCGCCAGGTCTGGGCCGCGCTCGACTTCCACCGGCAGGCCGATCCGGCGCGGGCAACGGATGCCGCCAAGTTCCTGGCCGAACTGGGGTGGCGGGAGTTCGCCTATCACCTGCTCTACCACTTCCCGGAAATGCCGCAGCGGAACTGGCGCCCCGCCTTCGACGCCTATCCCTGGCGGGACAGTCCGGCGGACCTGCGGGCATGGCAGCGCGGCATGACCGGCTATCCGCTGGTCGATGCCGGCATGCGCCAGCTTTGGCAGACGGGCTATATGCACAACCGCGTGCGCATGGTTGCGGCAAGCTTCCTGGTGAAGCACCTGCGCTTGCACTGGCGCCATGGGGAAGCCTGGTTCTGGGATGCGCTCGTGGATGCCGACATGGCCAACAATGCAGCCGGCTGGCAGTGGGTCGCCGGCAGCGGTGCGGATGCGGCACCCTATTTCCGCATCTTCAATCCCACCGCCCAGGGCCGCAAGTTCGACCCCGACGGCCACTATGTCCGCCGCTGGTGTCCGGAACTGGCCGGCCTGGATGCGGACGCCATCCAGGCGCCGTTCGCCGTGTCGTCCGATCGGCTGGCGGCCGCAGGCGTCGTCCTGGGTGAGACCTACCCCAAGCCCATCGTCGACCATCGAACCGCACGCGATGCCGCACTGGCCGGATATGGGGCGGTCAAGGGCGCGTCGGGATAAGCCCCGCGCGCCGCCGTGCGGGACCATCGCCGGGGTGCCGGCGCGCCGGGCCGCCGGTGCGGATGTGACGGTTTTATGAAGAGAGTTGCGGCGCCCTTGCACCCGCTTCCGGGGTGCCCGGCTGCCATGGTACATGGGCGCCGACGCCGGGGGAGACATTTGGACATCGGACATGCCGGTTGAAACGCCCGAGGCGCTGCTGCTGGAGGTTCGTGCCCTGCGTCAGCGCGTGGCGGACGAGGGGGCGAAGATCCTGGCCCGCTGGGAACCGCAGTTGACGCGGACCGAATACCAGACCAGCGCGGCGAATCTCGCGCACTACCTGGCCCTGCGCCGCGTCGACCTGCGCCCCATCCAGACGGCCTTGCAGCCCTGGGGGTTGTCGTCGCTGGGGCGGTGCGAAGGCCGGGTGATGCCGACCCTCGACGCCATCCTGGCGAACCTGGAGACGATCTGCCATCCCGGCCGCACGCCGGTACCGCGCCCCGGGGCGAGCGAGTTCCTGGCGGGGCCGAAGGCGCTGGCCGGGCATACCGACGCGGTGCTTGGCCCGCCGCCGCGGGGACGGCTGACGCGCATCCTGGTGACGCTGTCGCCCAAGGCGGCGAAGCATCCCGAATTCGCTGAGGAACTGCTGGACGCGGGCATGGACTGCGCGCGGATCAACTGTTCCCAGGACGATGCCCAGGTGTGGGCGGCGATGATCGCCAATATCCGGGCCGCCGCCCAGACTCGCGGCCGGGACTGCCGCATCCTGATGGATCTGGGGGGACCGAAGATCCGCACCAGCGCGGTGCTGACGCCCGGCGACCGCAATACCGTCGAAGCGGGCGACAGGATCCTGTTGACCTTCGGCGAGCCGGACCCCGCCCTGCCATTCGCCTTCCAGGCCAGCTGCGCAACGCCGGAGGCCCTGCGCGACGTCAAGGCCGGCCAAGGGGTGTCGCTGAAGGACGGGCTGATTGCCGGCACGGTCGAAGAGGTGCGGCCCGAAGGTCTGGTGATGGCGGTCACGCGCACGCCGCCGGAAGGCCAGCCGCTGGCCCAGTTCAAGGGCATCAACTTCCCGGATACGGAACTGCGCGTCTCACCGTTGACCGGGGCGGACTATGCGGCCCTGGACTTCGCCGCGGAGCATGCCGACATCGTCGGCTATTCCTTCGTCCAGCGGCCGTCGGAAATCGTCCTCTTGCAGGACGAGCTGGACAAGCGCCGGCCCGGCCTGCCCCCCATACCGATCGTCGCCAAGGTCGAAACGAAGCTGGCCTTCGCCAACCTTCCCGACATCATCGTCCACGCCGCCGGGCGCCACCCCTTCGGGGTGATGATCGCCCGCGGCGATCTGGCGGTGGAAATCGGCTATGAGCGGCTGTCGGAGGTACAGGAAGAAATCCTGTGGCTGTGCGAGGCCGCGCATGTGCCGGTGATCTGGGCGACCCAGGTGCTGGAAAGCCTGGTGAAGCGCGGCATGCCGTCGCGTGGGGAGTTCACCGACGCGGCGATGGCCACCCGTGCGGAATGCGTGATGCTCAACAAGGGCCGCCACATCACCGAAGGCATCCGCGTGCTGGACAATGTGCTGCGGCGGATGGAGGCGCACCAGTTCAAGAAGAGCCCGCAGCTGCGCCCGCTGGCCGCCTGGGCCGGCGTGCGCTGAGCTGCGGGTCTCTCGCGTCCGTCACGGTTTCGCGGTCGGCTCCCGGTCCCACGCGCGCAGGTCGCGGCAGGCCTCGACGAAGGCGGCGGCATCCTTCGCGGCCTTCAACGCGATCATGCCGGCGGCATCCGCCGCCACGCCGGCGGCGTCCAGCAGCGGCTTGGCCGTCGCGACATGGCCGATCAGCTTCAGGTGGGCAAAGGCGTCGGTGACGAAGTCGCGGGCTGCGGGTTGCTGGGCCAATGTCCGCGCGCCGTCCTCGGATGTCAGCAGGACGACGGCATCGAACAGCACCGACGGCCCGCCGTCCACCTTCTCGTCGGCATCGATCCACGACCCGTCGGCCGCCTGCACGCCGCCCACGGCCGGGGCGACGATGCGCAGGATGCCGCCTTCATTGTCCAGCGCATCCTTCAGCGCGGTGACAAGGCCGGCATCGACGCCATCCGTGACCAGGGCGCCGACCTTGCGGCCGGCGAAGGAGTCCGGTCCGTTCAACAGGATGCTGAGCGCGCGCGACGGCGGCAGGTCCGTCAGCGGCGGCCGCGCCGCCTCCGCCGGCTTCGGCATCTCCTTCAGGCGCAGGCCGGTGGCGACGGTGGTAGCCAGGTCGTCGTCCACGTTCAGCAGGTGCGCCACGACGCGGCTGCGGATGGCCGGGGTTTCGACCTTGCTGAGCTCGAAGACGAAGGCGGCGGCGATGTGGGCCTGCTCCACTTCCGTCTGGCTCAAGTAGAACTGCCGCGCCTGGCTGTAGTGGTCGGCGAAGGTTTCCGGGCGGGCACGCAGCTTGGGACCGGCGAGGTCTTCGGCGTAGGAGGTGAAGCCCCCCGTCGCCGCTTCGCGCGGGCCGCCGGCCGTCCCACCCCAGGAATTGGGCTCGTAGTTTGCCCGGCCCTTCGGGTTGACGAACGCCATGTGTCCGTCCTGCTGCAACGTGTGGAAGGGGCATTTGGGCGCGTTGATGGGCAGGTGGGTGAAGTTCGGGCTGCCCAGGCGCTTCAGCTGCGTGTCGAGGTAGGAGAAATTGCGCCCCTGCAACAGCGGGTCGTTGGTGAAGTCGACGCCGGGCACGATGTTCTGGGTGCAGAAGGCCACCTGCTCCGTCTCGGCGAAGAAGTTGTCGACGCAGCGGTCCAGCACCAGCCGGCCGACGATGCGCACCGGCACGTCCTCTTCCGGGATCAGCTTGGTGGCATCCAGCACGTCGAAGGGGAAGGCGTTGGCGAACTCCTCGTCGAACAGCTGCATCCCCAGTTCCCATTCCGGGAAGTCGCCGGCCTGGATCGCGTCCCACAGGTCGCGGCGGTGGAAGTCGGGATCGGCACCGTTGATCTTCACCGCCTCGTTCCACAGGACCGATTGCAGGCCCTGCTTCGGCTTCCAGTGGAACTTGACGAAGGTGGACTTACCCTCCGCATTGACCAGGCGGAAGGTGTGGACGCCGAAGCCTTCCATGAAGCGGAACGAGCGCGGGATCGTCCGGTCGGACATGATCCACAGCACCATGTTCATGGCTTCCGGCGTGAGCGAGACGAAATCCCAGAAGTTGTCGTGCGCCGTCTGCGCCTGCGGGAAGCCGCGGTCGGGCTCCTGCTTCGCCGAATGGATCAGGTCCGGGAACTTGATGGCGTCCTGGATGAAGAACACCGGGATGTTGTTGCCGACGATGTCCCAGTTGCCCTGCTTGGTATAGAGCTTGACGGCGAAGCCGCGCACGTCGCGCGCCAGGTCCGGCGACCCCTTGTTGCCGGCCACGGTGGAAAAGCGCACGAAGGCCGGGGTCTTCTCACCCGCCCGCTGGAACAGGTCCGCCGACGTGATGTCCGCAAGGGATTCGTACGTCTCAAGATAGCCGTGGGCGCCGAAGCCGCGGGCATGGACCACGCGCTCGGGAATGCGCTCGTGGTCGAAGTGGAACAGCTTCTCGCGAAGATGGGCGTCTTCCATCAGCGTCGGCCCGCGCTGGCCGACCTTGAGTGAATTCTGGTCGTCGGCGACCGGGACGCCCTGCTGCGTCGTCAGGACCGGAACGTCGCCGCCTGCGCGCTGATGCGTCTCGCCACCCTGGCCCGTGACCACCGCCTGACCCGCGGCAGTACCGCTGCCGCCCTTCCTGCCCGCCATAGTGCCCGTCCTTCGCATGATGTTGGTGCCTCACCGTCCGCCGCGGGGGCCGCTTCACTGCGGTGTTGCCGCGCGCGGACGTACCGCACCAACCTTGCGAGACCGGATTCGTTCCGGCCGGGGAGGGGAGAATTCGGTCTGTAGGGCAGGAAATAATGCCGCAGGGTGGCGGGGCCGGTCGGGCAGTCCGGCCCGTCTCAATGGGCGCCGCTGAAGACGCAGTCCCGCAGCGTGCGGCACACCCGGGGGCTGTGGCGATAGTAGCCACCGGTCAGGAGTTCCGACAGACGGGTGTCGGGGTCAACGACGGTGCTGGCGGCCCCGGCAAGGGCACCGACGGCCAGCGGGCCGCTGACGAAGGCCGCGGCGGCCAGGCCGACCACGGTGCCGCCGCCGATCTCTCCCACGGTGGGATCACGCATCATCGTCGACCGTTCGGCACAGCCGGCACTGAGCATGGCCGCCAGGGCCCCTGCCACGACAAGACTGCGCATCACCCGGTCCCTGCGTCTGCACACGACAAGCGGGAACGATCATACGGGCGCAGGGCTTGCCAGGGTCTTAACGGTGGCGGGTTGCAATGGCGTGGGCGCGCTTCAGGCCGCTCACGGGGCCGTCCGGGTCCCCCCAGACCGTGCCGCCGACGGCCAGGAAGTCGGCCCCCGCCTCCACACAGGCGGTGGCCGGCCCGCCTTCGGCGAAGGCGACGCAGGGCGGCTCCATCATCTCGGCCCACCAGGCGATCAGCTCCGGCTCAGGCGACAGGCCGACGAAATCGGCCCCGGCCTCCGCCGCCGTCATCGCATCGTGGCGGCTGGCGGCACACAGGACACCGACGATCGCCTGGTCCCCCACGACCTGGCGCGCCCGGTGATAGGTGCCGGCGGCCGGACCGACGACGACACCGTCGCAACCGCTGGCGCGGGCGATCGCCGGCTGGTCGGCCAGCAGGATGGCAACACCCCGATCCTGCGCAACGGGGCGCAGGGCCTCGGCGGCGGCACGCCATTCACCGGCGTCGGCGTCCGCCAGCCGGACCTCGACACAAGCGACATCGCCGGCGTCCAGCACCGCCCCAAGGTCACGCCCGAAGGTCTCGACGTCGAAACGATCGGGCGTGATCAGGTAGAGCCGGCAGGCTGGCCGTTCGGCGGTCAGTCTTCCTGGCCCTTGTAGATGCGGACGATGCGGTCGAGCAGCGCCAGCGCATCCTCCCGCGACCGCTGGAAGCTGTTGCGGCCGATGATCGAGCCGTTGCCGCCGCCGTCGCGGATGGCGCGGGCGTCTTCGAACACCGCGTCCGCCCCCTTGGTCGCACCGCCGGAGAAGACGACGATCCGGCGCCCGTTGAAGGCGCACTGCATCACGTGGCGGACGCGCTCGGCCTGGGTGGCGATGGCCACGCTGCCCGCGTCATAGGCCTTCTGCGCTTCGGGCTGTTCGATATGCTCGCTGGGCAGCTTGACCTTGATGATGTGGGCGCCGATCGCCGCTGCGATGTACGCCGCGTAACCGCCGATATCGATCCCCAGCTCGCCGGCCTTCGACAGGGCGCCGCCGCGCGGATACGACCACACGACCGAAGGGATGCCGTAGTACTTGGCCTCGGCCGACATCTCGCGGATCTCTTCGATCATGTCGAACTGCAGGTCGGAGCCGGGATAGATGGTGAAGCCGATGGCGTTGGCCCCGATCCTCAGCGCGTCGTGGACGGAGGCTGTGATGCCCTGATCCGGCGCTTCCTTGGCGCGCGCCAGGCTGTTGGAGCTGTTGACCTTCAGGATCAGCGGGATCTGCCCGGCGAAGGTATCGGCCCCGGCCTCCAGCGGCCCCAGCGGCGCGGCATAGGCATTCAGCCCGGCGTCCAGCGCCAGCTGGAACAGATAGTGGGGATCGTAGGCGGGGACATTGACCGAGAAGCTGCGGGCGGGCCCGTGTTCCAGCCCCTGGTCGACCGGCAGGATGACCATCTTGCCGGTGCCGCCCAGCTTTCCGGCCATCAGGATGCGGGCGAGATTGGCCTTGGTGCCCGGATTGTCGCTCTCGTAGCAGGACAGGATTTTTTTGACGCGTTGTGTTGTCTTCATATCTGGCGATCCCTTGGTTGGTTTTCGCGCAGAGCCCCGTCAAATTCATTTGATTGCGTACGAATGACGGGACTGCAACCGTTACGCAATACCGTCGGCGTCATCGGGCTGTCATTGATCCAACAACGCTGCACGGCAAAAAGCTGCCTTGTCGGCGTGGTTTCTGGGGTCGACAGCCGGTTTGTCGGCGGTCGTGAGGGCGATACCGGCCCTTTCGGCCAATTCGGCAAGTCGGCGGGCAGTCGGCCCGTCGCCCGTGTACAGGATGCGCGGCACGCCCGCGCGCACCGCCGCCAGCACCGCGCCCGCATGCCCGCCGCAGTCCAGCGTCGCCGCCAGCGCCACCATGGGAAAGCGGCATCGGACCTGGGCGACCAGGGCCAGAAACCAGAGCGGTCCCGCCCAGTAGCCGGCGCCGGGCGCGCTGACGATCTCCACCGGACAGCCGAGCTCGGCTGCGGCCGCTGCAGCGGCCAGCGCGTCTTCCAGCCCGTGAACGCGGATCGCGACGGTCGCCATGGCAGGCCACTACAGCGCCGGCCGGGGAAGGCCGCAAGCACGCCGTCGCGGCCTTCGCGCACGCTTGCCACGGAACCGTCGCCAAGCCCACACTGACGTCCGGCAGACAGGGGACCGCAAGCGCACCGGTGCGACACTGACATGACGACAATCGACATCGACGGGCTGAAAAGCTGGGTGGGACGAAGCCGAACGATTCGCGATGCCATTCGCCCGGCCCACGCACAGGCGCTGATCGCCACGCTGGGCCGCGACGATCCCCCGCCGCAGGACGGCGACCCGCTGCCGCCGCTGTGGCACTGGACCTATTTCCTGCAAGCCACCCCGCGTGCCGAGCTTGGCCGCGACGGCCATGCCAAGCTGGGCGGCTTCCTGCCGCCGGTGCCGCTGCCGCGGCGGATGTGGGCGGGCGGACGGCTGTGGTTCGAGCGGCCGCTGCGGTTCGGGGAGCAGGCGGACTGCACCTCGACCATCGCCAGCGTCAGCGCCAAGGAAGGACGTACGGGCCTGCTGGTCTTCGTCCTGGTCCGCCACGAGATGGTCGGTGCCGGCGGTGCGGCCGTCGTGGAGGAACAGGACATTGTCTACCGCGAGGCCGTGCCCAGCGGCGCCCAGCCGCCGGGGCAGCCCGCGCCCGATGATGCGACCTTCAGCCGGACCGTGGTGCCCGATCCGGTGCTGCTGTTCCGCTATTCCGCCCTGACCTTCAACGGCCACCGCATCCACTATGACCTGCGGTTCTGCACCGAAGAGGAAGGTTATCCGGGGCTGGTGTTCCACGGCCCGCTGACGGCGACGCTGCTGGCCGACCTGGCCCGCGACCACCGGCCGGGCCAGCGGATGACGCAGTACCGCTTCCGGGCGGTGCGGCCGCTGTTCGACACCCGGCCGTTCCGGATCTGCGGCCGCGACAAGGATGGGGCGGTCGCACTGTTTGCCGTCGATCCCGACGGCTTCCTGGCGATGGAGGCGCATGCCGACTTTGCGCCGGAATGACGCCCGTACGCACGCAAGGGGTGATTGCCGCCGCCGGGGCGGACGCCTTGGCGCTGCGGCGGCCGCGGCCTGGATGCTGGCGTCGGGCGCGGCCTTCGGCGACCCGGTGACGTTGAGCGGCATCACCTTCAGCGACGAACTGGGCGGCTTCCGCATTCTCCAGGGCAGCGGGACCGGCAGCGCCGATGACCCGTTCGTGGTGGTGGAGGAGATTTTCGACGACGAGCCGGCCGTCCTGGTGATCCGCGGGCTGTCGGCCAGCTTCGGCAACCCGGTTCGGTCGAATCACTTCGCCGGCTTTGCACTGACCAAGATCGCGATCAACCGCACCTCCCAGGTGTGGCAGGAGTTCTCCATGGAGCTGCAGGAGGTCCGCGGACAGGAGAGCGACTATCACGACGGGCTGTCGTTCGGGCAGGACGCCGGCGGCCCGCGGCTGCTGGGATCGGACCGCTTCACTGCGGTTGCCGGCACGGACGAACCCTTCGACGGCGTGGTCTTCGGCGGGGGCAGCGTGGCATCGGGCCAGCAGGTCAGCCTGCGCGTCATCGTCACCGACAACTCGCCGCGGCCGGAATTCTACCTAGTGCAGCGCCGGCGCCTGGGCGTGGCCGCCAGCGGCCCGGCGGAGGATGCGGGCGGGTAGGAAAAGAAAAAGGGCGCCCGCCGATGGCGGGCGCCCAGTCCGTGCGGAACGTCCGCGACGCCGGTGTCAGCCGACGGAGGCCATCTTGACGGCCGTGTCGGACATCCGGTTCGCGAAGCCCCATTCGTTGTCGTACCAGGTCATGATCCGGCAGAAGGTGCCTTCGACGACCTTGACCTCGTTGAGGGCGAACATCGACGAGTGCGGGTCGTGGTTCATGTCGATGGAGACCAGCGGCTCGTCATAGCAGCCGAGGATGCCCTTCAGCCGGTCGCTGGCGGCCCCTGCCTTGATGGCGGCCTGGATCTCTTCCACCGAAGTCGCGCGCTTGGCGACGAACTTCAGGTCGACCATCGAGACGTTCGGGGTCGGCACGCGGATGGCGACGCCGTCCAGCTTGCCCTTCAACTCCGGCAGCACCTTGCCGACCGCCCGCGCCGCACCGGTGGACGTCGGGATCATGCTGAGGGCCGCCGCGCGGGCACGGTGGAGGTCCTTGTGCATGGTGTCGAGGATGCGCTGGTCGCCGGTATAGGCATGGATCGTGGTCATGAAGCCATGCGAGAGGCCGATGGCGTTGTTGATCACGTGCACCGGCGGCGCCAGGCAGTTGGTGGTGCACGAGGCGTTGGAGACGATCTTGTGCTCGGCCGTCAGCTTGTCGTCGTTGACGCCAAAGACGACCGTCAGGTCCTCGTCCGTGCCGGGGGCGCTGATCAGCACCTTCTTCGCACCGGCTTCCAGATGCTTGGCGGCATCGGCACGCTTGGTGAAGATGCCGGAGCATTCCATGGCGACCTCGACGCCCAGCTCGCCCCACGGCAGCTGCGCAGGATCGCGGACCTGCACGCACTTGATGCGGTGGCCGTTGACGACCAGCGTATCGCCGTCGACTTCCACCGTGCCGGGGAAACGGCCGTGCACACTATCGTATTTCAGCAGATGGGCGTTCGTCTTCAGATCGGCCAGATCGTTGATGGCCATCACCTCCACGTCGGTCCGGCCACTTTCGTAGATGGCTCGCAGCACCAGTCGCCCGATGCGGCCGAACCCGTTGATACCTACCTTGACAGCCATGCGTCCCTCCAATCGGATACGTTTGCGGGCCTATTTAAATCGCAGCTTGACCGTATCGGCAATGGCATTCGGCGTAATTCCGAAATGCTTATAAAGCACAGGGTATGGAGCCGAGATGCCGAAAGAAGACATTCCGATGAAAATTCCTTCGCGTCCAATGTAATGATCCCACCCCTGGCGAATGCCGGCTTCCACCGCAACCAGCAGGCAATCCGGGTCGATCACCGACTCCCGGTACGCCCGCGGCTGGGCATCGAACAGCGGCCAGCAGGGCATGGACACGACACGCACGGCGATATCCTCGCCCTCCAACAGCTCGCGCGCGGCCATGGCGATGCTGACTTCCGAACCGGTGGCCAGAAGCGTCACCCGCGCGCCGGGGCTGTCCGCCAGGACATAGGCACCACGGGCCGACAGATTCTCATCCGTGTGGGTGACGCGGTGGATGGGCAGGCTCTGGCGCGTCAGGGCCAGCACGGTTGGGGTATCGGCCTGGCGCAGCGCGATCTCCCAGCACTCCGCCGTCTCCACGGCGTCGGCCGGCCGCATGACGGCCAGCCCGGGCACGGCACGCAGCGTGGCCAGCTGTTCCACCGGCTGGTGCGTCGGGCCATCCTCGCCGAGGCCGATGGAATCGTGGGTCATCACGTAGATCACCCGCTGGCGCATCATTGACGACAGCCGGATGGACGGGCGGCAATAGTCGGCAAAGATCAGGAAGGTGCCGCCATAGGGGATGCAGCCGCCGTGCAGCGCCAGGCCGTTCATCGCGGCGGCCATCGCATGCTCGCGCACGCCGTAGTGGACGAACTGCCCGCCGTAGTCGCCCGGCGCGACCACCTTGGCCGCCCCTTTCGGCTTGGCGGAGTTGGAGCCGGTGAGATCGGCTGACCCGCCGATCATCGCCGGAATGGCCGGCAGCAGCGCGGCCAGCACCTCGCCCGAGGCCTGGCGGGTCGCCAGCTTCGGCTGCTCGGCAGCGGCCTCGCGCTTGTAATGGGCGATCAGCCGGCCCAGATCGGCCGGCAGCCGTCCGTCCAGTGCCGCCTGGAAGGCGTCCCGCCGCTCGGGCTCGGCCGCGGCAAGACGCGATTCCCAGGCCAGCCGCTCGGTCTGGCCGGCCGCGCCGATCGATCGCCATTGCCGCAGGATCGCGTCGGGGATCTCGAAAGGCGGATGGGGCCAGCCGATCGCCTGGCGGACGCCCTCGATCTCCTCCGCGCCCAGGGGGGCGCCATGCGCCCCTTCGGTGCCGGCCTTGGTCGGGGCACCGAAGCCGATGACCGTCCGGCAGCAGATCAGCGATGGCGTGTCCGTCAGGCGCGCGGCGGCAATCGCCGCGTCGACCGCGGCCATGTCGTGGCCGTCCACCCGCTGCACGTCCCACCCCATCGACCGGAAGCGGCCGGGCACGTCGTCGCTGGTGCTGAGCGATGTGGGCCCGTCGATGGAGATGCCGTTGTCGTCATAGAGGACGATCAGCTTGTGCAGCTTCAGATGCCCGGCCAGCGAGGCCGCTTCGTGGCTGATGCCTTCCATCAGGTCGCCGTCGCCGGCCATGACATAGGTGCTGTGGTTGACCAGCGCATCGCCGAAGCGCGCGTTCAGCACGCGCTCCGCCAGCGCCATGCCGACGGCATTGCCCAGCCCCTGGCCCAGCGGGCCGGTCGTCGTCTCGATGCCGTTGTGCGGATCGCATTCCGGATGGCCGGCGGCCAGTGCGCCGAACTGACGGAACTGGCGGATCTGATCGATGGTGAAGCCTTCGTAGCCCGTGAGATGCAGCAGGCTGTACAGCAGCATCGACCCGTGGCCGCCCGACAGGACGAAGCGGTCGCGATCGGGCCACGTGGGATGCTTGGGATCGAAGGTGAGGTGGCGCGAAAACAGCACCGTCGCAACGTCGGCCATGCCCAGCGGCATACCCGGATGGCCGGATTTCGCCCGCTCGACGGCATCCATCGCCAGCGCACGGATGGCATTGGCCATGACGCGCATGGCCTCGCCAAGCGGCGGCGGCGCCGGTTCGACGGCGGCAGCGGAAAAAGAGGACATACCCAAATGGCTTTCTGCAGATTGATGAAGGCACGCCAACCCGTTCGGCCGGCCCATGGACGGGCAGGCGCGCGGGCGCGCAGGTTTGCCGCCCCAGGGTGCCGACGTCAACCGTTGTCGGGCCGGGTTCGCACAGCTTTCCCTCGACCCTGTGGCAACCGGGTACCACTGGCCACCGCATCGTACCATGCCGATCCCCAAATCACGCGTATTTCGTCGGCCCCGGCGGCGGGCGGTGCCCTGCTCCAGCCACGGACGTGGTACAAATTGCCGCGATCCGATGGGCCAGGGACGGGGGACCGGCATGGCGACAGGCAAGCACCGGGGCGGCGACGTCCTGGATGCCGACCATCACCCGCAGATCACCTTCGTCGGCCGCAGTGCCGGGGCGGTGACGCAGACCACGGGGCAGGTGATCGGCGACCTGACGATCCGCGGCGTGACCCGGCCGGTCACGCTTGACGTCACCTGGAATAAAAGCGGCCCCTATCCGTTTGGTAACGGCTATGTCATCGGCGTTTCCGCCCGCACCCTCTTGCGGCGGAGCGAATTCGGCATGACGTATGCCGTCGACAATGGCTGGGTCGAGGACGAGGTCGAGGTGATGATCGAGCTGGAAGCGATTCGGCAGTAGCGCGCCATGGGAGCCGTGCGACAACTGGACCGCGCCAGGGGCATCGCCCGATCCCTGGCGATGTATTACGGCAAGCCCGTCTATTCCCGGCGGCTGGCGCGCTTCTATCGGCAGTTCGTCGGGTCCGGCATGCTGTGCTTCGACATCGGCGCGCATGTCGGCAACCGCAGCCGCTGCTGGCTGAACCTGGGCGCCCGCGTGGTGGCGGTGGAACCGCAGCCGGATTTCGCCCGGATGCTCGGCTGGTGGCTGGGCGGCCGCCCGGGTTTCACGCTGGTGGAATCGGCCCTGGCGGCGCGGCCGGGCACCGTCGACCTGCGGGTCAGCCGCCGCACGCCGACCGTCACCACCGCCTCGGCAGAGTGGATCAGCGAGGTGCAGAAGACGTCGGGCTTTTCATGGGTTCGCTGGGAAGAGGCTGTCAAGGTGCGGGCAGTGACGCTGGACACCCTGATCGGTGAACACGGCCGTCCGGATTTCTGCAAGATCGACGTGGAAGGCTATGAGGCCGAGGTCCTGCAGGGTCTGTCGGTTGCGCTGCCGCTGGTGTCGCTCGAATATCTGCCGCCGGCCATCGACGTCGCCCGCCGCGCCGTCGGGCGGCTGGCGGACCTGGGGGACTACCGCTTCAACGTCTCCGTCGGCGAGAGCATGACGCTGCTCTGGGCCGACTGGCGTCCCATGGCGGATGTGCTCGACTGGCTGGACGGCCGCAAACCGGACGAAGGCTCCGGCGACATCTACGCCCGGCTGCAATCGTGACGCATCGCGGCCCCGTCGATGCAGCGGCGGTCTGGGATGGACTGGTTGCGATCCGCCGGCGGGTCCGCAGCGGCCACCCCCTGCCGTTCGACGTCCCCCTGGCCGCGGGCGCGGCCGTTGCCCGGGTATCGGAGGGCGGCGTCGTCGCCATCGATGGTGCGCCGGACGCCGCCGCGCAAACGCTGGTCGAACTGCACGGCCCCCTGGCGACCGCCACGCCCGGCAGGCCCCATGTGGTCGCCCATCTGGGGCAGAGCCTGGACGGCCGGATCGCCACCGCCGGCGGGGCGTCCCACTATGTCAACGGTAGCGCCAGCCTGGACCACCTGCACCGGTTGCGGGCGCTGGCAGACGCCGTCGTCGTCGGTGCCGCGACGGTGGCGCTGGACGACCCGCGGCTGACGACCCGGCGGGTGGCCGGGGACAACCCGGTCCGGGTCGTGCTCGACCGCGGCTGCGGGCTGCCGGCGACGCGCCGGGTGTTCAGCGACGGCCTGGCGCCGACGCTGCGGGTGTGCGCGGCGGAGCGGTGCCGCGGCGCCGACGGCCCCTCGGCAGAGGTTCTGGGCATGGCGGGATGGACCGACGGCGTTCCCGCTGGCGCGGTGCTGGCGGCGCTGGCGGCGCGCGGGCTGCATTGCGTGCTGGTCGAAGGCGGCGGCGTGACCGTTTCCCAGTTTCTGCGCCAGGGCGCGTTGCACCGCCTGCAACTGGCACTGGCACCGATGCTGATCGGGTCGGGCCGGCCGGCGATCACCCTGCCGGAGATCAGCGATCTCGCCGACGCCCTGCGGCCGCAGTGCCGGACCTATCCCCTGGGCAGCGATGTCCTGTTCGACTGCCGCTTCGCCGCGGGGACGGGATAGGGACCGTCGCCGGCCGTCACGGAAGCCAGGCGGCCAGGTCGCGATGGCCGACGGTCAGGTGCGAAACGCCGGCCGCGATATACGCCGCGCGGCGCGTGCGCCATGCGTCCACGGCATCATCGGGGTGGGTGGAGGCGGCGTGGGCCGCCATCGCCCAATCTGCCAGCAGGGCCGACTGCAACGCACCGTCTTCGGGCGACAGCACCCAATCCGTTGGCGCCTCGGCAACCGAATAGCCGTAGCGCCGCAGGCAATCGGCGGCGAAGCGGCAGGCATCCGGCCCGGCCGCCAGTCCCATGCCCTTCGGCGTGCGCTGGTGGCGGTTGATCAGGATGGCCACGGCGGCATCCTGGGGATCCTGCGGCTGCCAGGCGATGCGCCCGTCATAGGTCAGACCCAGGATCAGCCCGGCGCGCATGGCGCGGCAGGAGGCGACGAGGCTGCCGATCCAGTTGGACGACGCCAGGTCGAGCAGGGCCGACGTCGTCACCAGGCCGGCATCGCCGACCAGCCGGGTGGTCACACCGCCGGCGAAATCGCAGGGTTCGAAGGTGACGGCAATCGCCGTGTCGCCACGCAAGAGCCGGAGCGGCGCCAAGGCGTCTTCGGCCTCGCCCTCGACGCCATATCCCTGTTGCGCGCCCCAGTCCCCGATCAGCCGGCGGCCCTCGCACAGCAGTTCCGCGTCGACATCGATCAGCCGCCAGGCCTGGCTGCCCGGCAACCGGGGTGCCAGGAAGCGCAGGTTCGATCCGGTGCCCGACCCCAGGTCGACCACGGACAGGCCGCCGGGGCCGTCGGGCAGGGGTGGCAGCCGCAAGCCGCCGGGGCCGCCGCGCGCGTGGTGGTCATACGGCTCGCGCAGGCGCAGCCACTCCGCCGAAAACGTGCTCATGCGCAAGCTCCCCCCTCGCTGCGGCACCCGGTGGCGGTACCCGCCCCCCTCGGTGCGGCTACACCGACGGCGCCGCCGCGGCAATGTCGAGCTGCCGGGCAAAGGCGGCGGCCGCCGTGTCCCAGGTGGCGAGGCCCAGGCGGGCGGCCCCGGCGCCGGCCCGAAGTCGGTCGCGCAGGCCGGCATCCTGCAGGACTGCCGCCAGAGCATCGCCCAGCGCACCGCTGTCGCCGGGCGGGACCAGCATCCCGGCCTCCGCCGGAACGGTCAACCCGGTGGCGCCGCCGGCCGTGGCCACGATCGGCAGGCCGCGGGCAATGGCTTCGGTGAAGACCATGCCGAAGCCTTCGAAGTGGCTCGCCAGCACGAAGATGTCGGCTTGGTCGTAGAGCGTGTGCAGTCGCGCGTCGTCGGCTTCGCCCAGCAGGGCGATACGGTCGTTGAGCCCGAGGTCGCGGACCTGTGCCGCGACCGCGGCGGCGGTGGCGGGGTCGCGCTCCAGGCTGCCGGCGCAGGCCAGCCGCCACGGCAGGTGGCGGATCTGCGCCAGCGCTTCGACCAGCACGCGATGGCCCTTGCGCGGGGTCAGCGTGCCCACGCACAGCAGCATCGGGCTGCCGCTGCCCGATCCCCCGGCCGGCGGTGCCGGGTCCGTGCCCGGGGGGACGACGCCCAGCCGGTCGCGCGGCACCGCGTAGTCGCCGGCCAACAGCCGGGCCGTCAGCGGGCTGGTCGCGATCACACGGGTGGCCTGCGCCAGGGCCTCGCGTTCGCAGGCCGCCAATGCCGCCTGCGATGCCGCATCCAGCCCGGTTTCCAGTGCCAGCGGGTGATGCACCAGGGCGACCAGCACCAGCCGCCGTGCATGCCTGCGGGCCAGCGCCGGCGCCACGCCGAAGGCCAGCCCGTCGATGACGGTCACGGTCCCGTCGGCCAGCCCGTCCAGGCTTCGGGCGAACCGGTCGAACGCGCCGTCATCCGCGGCCGGAAAGCCATCGGCGAGGCGGACCAGCGCCACGGGCCGGCCCGCGGCCTCAAGCCCCGCGACGATCCGGCGGTCGTAGACGAAGCCGCCGGTGCGGGTCTCCGGATCGCCGGGAACCAGGAAGGCGACGGCCGCCCGCGGGTCAGTCGCCAAGCGGTGCCTCATAGGCCGCGGCGGCCACATGGCTTTCCCGTAGGGTCACGCACATCGCGGTTATGCCGGCGGCGTGCGGGCCCAGCTCGCCCGCATCGATGCGCCCGCGCATGCGGTCGAACACCGTCTTCGCCAGCACCTCCGTCGTCGTGTTCTGCCCGGCGAAATCGGGGTCGTCGTCCAGGTTGCGGTAGTTGAGCGCAGCCAGGGTCGCCTGCAAGGCGGTGATGGCGCGGCCGATGTCGACGACGATGCCGTCCGGGTCCAGGTCCGGGCGGCGGAACGTCACATCGACCACATAGGTGGCCCCATGCAGGGCCTGGGCCGGGCCGAAGACGGCGCCGCGGAAGCTGTGGGCGATCATGAAATGGTCGCGGACGGTGACACTGAACACGTCGGAGGCTCCCTTCGCGGGCGGTTAGGGGTCGGGGTAGGCGATCCGGTGGCAGAGGGTGCCGCCCGGGGTGGCGGACAGAGTGCGCATGACCTGGGGAAGGTCGGCGAAGGCGCTCTCGCCGGTGATCAGGCAGTCCAGCGCCGGATCGCACAGCAGGCTGAGCGCCAGGTCCAGCCGGTCGCGATGGCTGCGGCGCCCCCGGCGACAGGGGCTGACGGCCCCCACCTGCGACGACGCCAGGATCAGCCGGCGGCTGTGGAAGGCTTCGCCCAGCGGGATCGCCGGCCGGTCCCGGCCGTACCAGCTGAGCTCGACGACCGTCGCCTCGAAACCGGCGAGCGACAGCGCCGTCGCCAGGCCGGCCTCGCTGGCGCTGGCGTGGAACACCACGTCGCAGTCGCCCGGTGCCTCTGCGGGCGTGGCGAAACCGGCGCCCAGCCGCGCCGCCGTCCCGCTGCGGCCGGCGTCGACATCGACCAGGGTGACGGAGGTCCCCGGCATGCGGGCGGCGAGATAGCCGACAAGGCATCCGACGACGCCGGCGCCGACCACGGCGACGCGGTCGCCCACCCGCAGCGACGCGTCCCAAAGGGCGTTCACGGCCGTTTCCATGTTGGCGGCCAGCACGGCCCGCGCGGCCGGCAGCCCCGGTGGCAGCGGCACCGCGGCGGCCGCCGGTATGGCAAACGCCGTCTGGTGCGGGTAGAGGGCGAAGACAAGCTGGCCGATCCGGTCCGCCGGACCGTCGACGATCCGGCCGACGGCGCAATAGCCGTACTTGACCGGCGCGGGGAAGTCGCCGTCCTGGAAGGGCGCGCGCATCGCCTGGTACTGGCTCGGCGGGACCTGCCCCCGGAAGACCAGGCTCTCGGTCCCCCGGCTGATGGCGCTGTACAGCGTCTTGACGATGACGTCGCCGCTGCCGCAGGGCGGCAGGCAGCAGGGCAGGATGGCGCCTTCGCCCGGGCCGGTGATCCAGTAAGCCTCGGCGGGAAATGCGTCCATCGTCTGGGGTGTTCCCGTGTCTCGCGGCCTGAGATAGCGGCCGACCCATGCCCCTGGCAAGGCTTCCGGTGCGCGACCCCTTGCGCGGTCTGCGGTTGCGTGCGCCCGCCGGTGTGACAAAATGGTGACGGCGGGCGCACGGTGTCGTGCCGGTCCCCCCTGTCGTCGGTCCCTGCCGATCGCGCCTCACCCTCCGGTCGAACAGCGAGTGTGTCCCCAGGGAGCGTGTCCATGGTTCTGCACGAATTCGAGATCCGGATCGCTGAAATCTATGTGCCGTTGAAGCTGCGCAAGCCGTTGGACGAGGACAAGGTGCTCGCCCTGGCGGAGAGCATCCAGGCCGAAGGCCAGAAGATCCCCATCCAGGTGCGCGAGGACAACACCCGCTACGTGCTCGTCAGCGGCCTTCATCGCGTCGAGGCGCTGAAGCTCCTGGGTCGCGAGCGGGTGACGGCGCATGTCGTGCACGCCCGTCTTGTTTAAGGAATGCACCATCCGGCGTGCGGGCGAACTGTCTGGTGTCCCTGCGGAATCGCTCAAAATCGCATCGAATTTTTGGTTAATTTCGAGCAGCGCCGGGTAGGTGGTTCGGGCAGTGGATGTGGAGCAATATATTGTTCTCAAACGGATTTTTGATTTGATTCCCGATAGTATGATACACCATGGTATATCGAATGAGCGCATATGCTCACACCCAGGTATGTAGTTTTCGTGGATATTGGTTTTGACCCGCGGACAATCCCTTTGTTAGCATCCTTGATACCGATGGCCGCGGTCGAACCGCGGCTGGCCGGCCGTTTGCCCGGTGGCGCGCAGACGGCGGTCGAAACGGTCCGGATCGCCGATCGATTTGCCGATGGGCGGCCCGGTCCCCGGAACGACGGAACGGCCCCTGGCGGGCGGCCGGTACAAGCTTGAGGAGCGGCGAGATGGACGATCGCACACACCCAACCTCCGAGACCGATCACGGCAATGGCGAGTTGGGAACGCCGACGTCAGACGTTGTCCGGACCGCCGAGGTACAGGTGGCACAGGCTGCGACCGAGCCGGAGCCGGCCGCGCCGGACGATCTGCCCATCTCGACGGGCGCGCCTGCCGAGTCGGGCGGCGAGGCGGCCACCGAAGCGGGGGCGGAGCCCGCCGCCGCAACGGCACCGGTGGAGGCCGCACCCGCCGCGGCGGAGCCGGTGGCGGAAGCCGCCGTGGAGTTGCCGCAGACACTGCTTGATACGCTCGCCGAATTGAACATCGCGCCGCAGGAATTCCTCGACCAGGCCATCGATGCCGGGGTGATCCCGGCGGAAGCCGACCTGTCGGACCCCGCCATCGTTGCGCTGCTGACGGCGTTCGCCGAAGAGATCGCGAGCATCGAGCCGGCGACGGATGCCGAGGTGGAGGCCGAGGTCGCCGCCGCATCCGGCGTCCTGCCGCCCGAGTTCGAGCCGGCGCTGGACGACTTCGGCATCACGGTCGAGGAGTTCATTCTTCAGGCGATCGAGACCGGCGTGATCCCGGAGGATGCCGATCTCAACGATCCGCAGGTGATCGCGCTGTTGCGCGACCTGGCCGAGCAGCTGACCGGCGAGGTGCTGGAGCCTGCGGCCGGTCCGGGTGCGCCGGGCCAGCCGGCCGGCCCCGCGGTTGCGGATGCGTCCAGCGGCTTCACCTTCGCGCCGCCGGACCTCGACGGACCGCCGACGCCGTTCGGCCTGACCGACCTGCTGGGCTTCACCGAGCTGCAATTCGGGCTGCTGCCCGTCGACACCTTCGTCGACGACTTCGAGATCTTCACGCCGCTGGCGGGCGGTGGCGGCGGCTTCATTCCGCCGGGCGCTTTCATCAATATCGGGCCCAGCACCGGCCGCCATTTCATCCGCGAGGACAGCGGACCGACCGATCCCAACAACACCATCTCGATCAGTGCCGGCGTGACCGGCGGGCCGGGCGGCCTGACCGACATCCAGTTCGTCATCTTCCAGCCGACGGGTGCGGGCACCAACTCGATCGGCCTGGCCGTGGCCGATCCTGCCTCCGGCGTGACCAATGTCGACGACTTCGTCTTCGATTTCTCGGGCCTGGAGCAGCCGGGCTGGGTACTGACCATCGGCCCCGTCGTGGTCGGGCCGGACGGCGAGACGCTGACGGTCACGCTGACCTATACGGGGTCGGACTATCCGGCGACCTATAACGGCACCTACGTCGTCGTGCCGCCGGCGGATTCCGACGTCGATCTGGGCACGATGACGGTGACGGCCAATGTCGTCAGCAGCGTGGACCCGACGGTGACGGCCTCGGCCACAGGTTCGGTCAGAACTGCTGGTCGATGCGGTGCTGGATGCGATGCCGGAGATCAGCAGCCGGCCGGCGTGCTGATTCCGGAAAGCGCCAGCGAGCAGACAGTCGACCTGAATCTGAACTTCCAGCTGGTGGTGGCGCCGTTCGGCCAGCCGCTGCCGGTGGACAGCGATTTCGTCAGCGGTCCCACCCGGACGCGACCGACAGATCACCGAGCTGACCGCCACGGTCAGCGGCGGCGATCACCCTCAGCCTGCGACCACCAGCGGCACCTTCACCTCGACAGCACCGTCATACGCTCGACGGCTCGACGGCGACGTTCAACGTGACGACCGTGTGTCATCGCTAATGCGACGCTGGCTGAGCAGGAAATCATCATCGAGGCCCTGCAGGCCGAAGTGCCGCCCGGATATTCCGGCAATTTCACGGTCACCATCGGCACGGTGACGGAGGACGCGGTCAGCGACGAAGAGAATACCTACGTCGACAACAGCATCGGCCGCGACTTCAACTTCACCTTCGAAGTGGGTGAGCATGTCGGCCCGCCGACGGTCAGCCTCGGCGACGACGGCGAGGCCGTCATCAAGGAAGACACCGAGACGGCGGTAGAGCTGCGGGCGAACGTCAACGATCTCACGGACACGCTGACTTCGATTACCGTCGACGGCTTCACCACGGGCTGGCAGGTCGATCTCACCGCCCTGAACGCCGCCCTCGGCAGCGACGGCGTCGCCACCTTCGACGGAACGACGCTGACCATCACCTTCTCCGCCTCGGCGACCGTGCAGAACTTCGTGCAGGATCTGCTACTGACGCCGCCGGCCGATACGGATGTCGACCTGACCGACCTGACGGTCACGGCGCATGCCCGCGACATCTCCACGCCCAGCCTGACCACCGATGCCAGCGCCAATGCCGACATCGTCGTCGACGCGGTGCTGGATCAGCAGGGCGACGTCACCGGCGATGCCCTGCGCCAGTACGACGTCAGTGCCTCCGATCAGGCGATCAGCCTGGTCAGTGCCTTCGGCGTGACGCTCGCCCTGGAAGACACGGCCCGCGACGCCGGCGATGCCTATGCGCAGCCCGAGGATGTCGACGGCGCCGATACCGATGGGTCGGAGCTGATCACGGTCACCGTCACGCTGACCGGCGGTCTGACCCAGGATGCGCTGGTGATGGTCGGCACGCCCACGGGCACGGGGACCTTCAACTCGGCGACCGGCGAGATCACCGGTGCAACGGCCGCGGACATCCAGGAGGTCCTGGATCTGCTGGTGGTCAATGTTCCGGCCAGCTTCACCGGCGATATCGGCATCTCCGTCACCACGACGGTGGAAGAGGCCAACACGCCGGCCGGCACAGTTCCGGCCAGCGGCGCCGAGCCGGATACCAGCGACAACACGGCCACCACGACCAGTGACTACGTGCTGCGGATCGAGACGGGCGTCGGCGTGCCGACGGTCACGCTGACCGACCCGGAAGCCGACCCCGGCATCGCCGACGGCCAGCCGCAGTTCTCCGAAGACACGCCAAGGTCCTGAACCTCGATGCCAGCACCGTCAGCGATACCGACGTGCTGACCGAAATCCGCATTGTCGACATCCCCGCCGACTGGACCTTCGACACCACCCATCCTGGACGGCGACCTGACCGGGATCAGCACGCTCACCGTCGTCCCCGGCGTCGGCTGGCTACACGCTGGTCATCACCTTCAATCCCAGCTCGGGCCTGAGACCTTCTCCAGCCAGATCACGGTGACGCCGCCGTCGACACCACATCGACCTCAACGACCTCGTGCTGGATGCGGCGCGGGATGTCGCCGTCACGACGTTGACGGCGACCGGCACCAATGCCGTCGACCTGGTGGTTGACGCGGTCCTGGACCAGCAGGCGCTGGTCGATGGCCCAGACCAGTCGCTGGACGAGAGCACCGCGGACCGCGACGTTCCGCTGAACCTGACGCTGTCGCTGGTGGATTCCACCTTCGGCCAGCCGTCGGGCGAGGATACCGACAGGTCGGAAGACGTGGTGCCGCCGGTCGACGGTCAGCGATGCAGCCATCACCTTGTCATCCGGCACGCCGACCTGGGCGGCGCCTTCGATCCGGCCACCAGTCAGATCACCGGCCCCAGCCTGGAGGCGTTGCAGAGGTCGTGTCCCTGCTGCAAGCCACCGTCAGGCGACTACGGCGACAGCTTCACGGTTTCCGTCACCCGACGACGTCGGAGGCCCAGCGATGTCGAATTCGACAACCAACAACTCCGTCACCGAGACCTTCAGCTTCAATATCGAGATCGGCGACGACGTTGCCGACCCGTCCATCAGCCTGACCCGCGACGGCGAGCCGCCGTTCATCTTTGAAGACACCAAGGGTCCGCTGCTGCTTGAGGCGGATGTCGGCGACCTGTCCGACGAGCTGACCAGCGTGTCCGTCAGCGGCTTCACGCCGGGGTGGGATATCGATCTTGCGGCGCTCAATACGGCGCTGACCGGCGTCGGTACGGCCACGTTCGACGGCACGACGCTGACCATCACCTTCACCACGCCGGTGCAGTCGTTCAGCCAGGAAATCCTGCTGACCCCGCCGGTGGATACCGACGTTGACCTGTCCGACCTGACCCTGACGGCATCGGCCCGGGACATCTCGACCCCGTCGCTGACGGCGGTGGGCAGCGGCAATGTCGACGTCATCCTGGACGCGGTGCTGGACGAGCAGGCGCAGGTCGCCGGCGGCAGCCAGACGGTCGACGCCAGTGTCAGCGCGCAGGTCGTCGAGCTCGGGCTGAGCCTGAGCCTGGAAAGCGCACCCTATGGCCAGCCCCTGGGCGCGGATTCGGACGGTTCGGAATCGATTGCCACGCTGATCGCGCGGCCGAGCGATCCGGCGATCACGCTGTCGCTGTCGGGCACGCCGACGCTGGGCGGGACCTTCGATCCGGTCACGGGCGAGATCACGGCCCCCGACCTGGCCGCGCAGCAGGAGATCATCTCGCTGTTGCAGGCGGAGATCCCGGCCGGCTATGCCGGCACCTTCGCCGTGCAGATCGTCACGGAAACGCGGGAAGCCAACACGCTGCCGGACGTGGTGCCGGCCAGCGGCGAGGAACGGATCCTGGACAACAACGTGGTCCTGGAGACGTTCAACTTCACCATCGACGTGGGGTCGGTGGTGCGGCCGCCGGATGTCGCCCTGACCCTGGGCGGCGACGACCCGGTGGTGAAGGAAGACACCACCACGGGCCTGACGCTGGCGTCGACCGTGGATGATCCCGCCAGCGACGTGCTGACGGAGATCACCGTGTCCGGCTTCACCGCCGGCTGGGTGATCGATGTCGCTGCGCTGAACAACGCCATGGCCCTGGCCGGGGTCCCGGCGACGGCGACCTTCGCCGGTGGCGTGCTGACCATCACCTTCGATGCCGGGTCGACCGAAACGGACTTCTCCCAGGTCATCCTGGTCACGCCGCCGGCCGAGACGGATGTCGACCTGAGCGGCCTGGTGCTGTCGTCGACCGCGCGCGATACGCTGGACGCCACACTGACGGCGACCGGAACCGGCGAAAGCACGATCATCGTCGATGCGGTGCTGGACGCCGAAGCGACGGTCGAGCAGACGACCGGCATCGTGGTGCCGTTGAGCGATACGGAGCAGACGGTCGACCTGAACCTGTCGCTGGACCTGACGGCCGCGCCGTTCGGCCAGCCGGGGGCGGCGACCAGCGACTTCGACCCGACGCTGCCGGTGGGCGACGCGCCCCCGGCCACGGAGTTCATCACGACGCTGTCGGCGACGGTGGTCGGCGGCTCGGGCGTGACCCTGACGCTGCCGGCGTCGGTCGCGACGTTCAACGCGGTGACGGGCGTGTTCGAGCTGAACAGCAACCCGTCGGCGACGTTCGATCCGGCCACCGGCCTGATCACCGGGGCGACGTTCACGGAACAGCAGACGATCGTCGGCGCGTTGCAGGCGGTGGTTCCGGCCGGGTTCGATGACGAATTCACGGTGCGCATCGGCACGGTGACGGAGGACGTGACCACCGGCGATATCGAGGTCGATCCGCTGGACAACACCCAGACGCTGGACTTCGACTTCACGGTGGTGGTGCAGGAAGGCCCGAAGGTCGGCTTCGGCCCCGAAGGCGGCGCCATCGTCAAGGAAGACACCCGCACGGGCGTGGAGCTGCGGGCGGAGGTCGATGACCCGTCCTCCGATGCGCTGGTGTCGGTGCAGGTCAGCGGCTTCACCGCCGGCTGGACGGTGGATGTGGCGGCGCTGAACGTGGCGCTTGCCGGTGCCGGCATCCCGGCGACGGCGACGTACAATGCCGTCACCGGCACGCTGACGGTGACGTTCGACGCCGGGTCGACGGAGACGGAGTTCTCCCAGCTGGTGTTCGTGACGGCGCCGGAAGACAGCGACGTCGACCTGACCGGCCTGGTCGTGACCGGCGTGTCGCGCGACATCGCGTCGGGCGTCACGGTGGACCAGAGCGAGGACGCGCAGATCATCGTCGACGCGGTGCTGGACCAGTTCGGCGATGTCGAGGACTCCGGCCGGCGGGCGGATACGCCCGACGTGGCGTCGGCCATCAATCTGGGGCTCAGCCTGACGATCGCGGCGACGGACGGGACGACCTTCCCGCAGCCGGACGACCCGTCGGCCGGCGGCCCGGATGGGACCGAGACGATCACGGCCACGCTGACGCTGACGGAAGAACTGCCGGCCGGCGTGACGCTGCAGCTGAATGCCGGTGCCCCCGCCGGGGCGACGCTGACGCAGGATGCGGTCGACCCGACGGTGTGGGTGCTGACGGCGAATTCGGCGGCGGATCTCCAGGCGGCGGCGGCGCTGGTGGAAGCATCGGTGCCGGCCGGGTTCGAAGGCTCGATCCTGGGCACCATCACCACGGTGGCGGAGGAGAACAACACCCCGGCCACCGTCCCGGGATCGGACGTTGCGGCCAGCGGCCAGGAAACCGACACCACCGACAACACCCAGACCGACAGTGCCGCGTTCAAGCTGATCATCGGCGATGTCACGGTTGACCTGGTGGATCCGACCGATCCGAACGGGCGTCCGCAGTTCGTCGAGGATACGGCCAAGGTGCTGGAGCTTCGGGCCGAAGTGGGCAATGCGACCGACGAGCTGTCGGAGATCCGCATCGTCGACATCCCCGATGCGTGGGCGGCCGGCTTCGACATTTCGCAGCTGCTGGCGTCCGTCGGCGCCGACGGGACGGCGGTGTTCGTCGCCGGTTCCGTGGCGGGCACGCAGACGCTGGTGATCACCTTCGATACGACCGCGCTGGATCTGACCAGCTTCACCGGCGAGATCACGATCACGCCGCCGGCCGACACGGATATCGACCTGCAGAACCTGGTGTTGCAGGCGGATGTTCAGGACCAGACGGATGCGACGCTGACCGCGTCGGGCACCAACCAGGTCGACCTGGTGGTGGATGCCGAGCTGGATGAGGCCGCGGTCGAAAGCGAGGGGTCGATCGAGCTGGCGGAAAGCCTGGTCGACCGGACGGTTGCCCTGAATCTGAGCCTGGATATGGAAGACGCGGGCTTCGGCCAGGCGGTGGTGGACGGCGATGGCGACGGCGACGGGTCGGAAGCGGTCAGGACGCTGGTCGTGAGCGTCGACGATCCGGCGATCACCCTGTCGCTGTCGGGCACCCCGACCCTGGGCGGCACCTTCGATCCGGTGACGGGCGAGATCACCGCCCCCAGCCTGGCCGCCCAGCAGGAGATTGTCTCGCTGCTGCAAGCGACGGTTCCCGGCGGCTATGACGGCGCGTTCGAGGTCTCGGTGACGGCCACGTCCACCGACACCCCCAGCACCGTTGCCGGCGATGTGGAACCGGATGCCACCAACAACACCGCGACGCGGACCTTCAGCGTCGTCGTGGAAGTGGGCAACGAGGTCGAGCCGCCAGACGTCACCCTGACCCGGGACGGCCAGCCGCCCTTCGTGTTTGAAGACACGGCCAACGAATTGACGCTGGAAGCCGCGGTACAGGATGCGTCGGACGAGCTGGTGGAGATCCGCATCGATGGCCTGCCGACGACGGGCTGGACCTTCGACATCTCGCAGCTGGCGACGGCGCTGGGCGCCGACGGCACCGTCAGCCTGGTGCCCGATGGCGGCGGCACGCAGTCGCTGGTGATCACGTTCAACGCGGGGGCGGAGCCGGAGAGCTTCACCGGCACTCTGGTCGTCACCCCGCCGGCGGATACCGATGTCGACCTGTCGGGCCTGACCCTGTCGGCGACGTCGCAGGACAAGACCGAACCGACCTTGCAGGCGACCGGCACGGGCTCGGCGACGATCGTCGTCGACGCGGTGCTGGACCAGCGGGCGCAGGTCGACGGCGACAGCCAGGTCCTGGACGCCACTGCGGCGACGCAGATCCTGGCCCTGGACCTGAGCCTGTCGATGGACGACACCGCGCGGGCCGAGGGCGAGCCCTTCGCCCAGCCGCTGGACGCGGACGGCGCCGACATCGACGGGTCGGAATCCATCAGTGTCCTGATTGCGCGGACCACCGACCCGCTGGTCACGCTGTCCCTGTCGGGTGCGCCGACGCTGGGCGGGACCTTCGATCCGCTGACGGGCGAGATCACCGCCCCCAGCCTGGCCGCCCAGCAGGAGGTCATCTCCCTGCTGCAGGCCGAACTGCCGGCCGGCTATGTCGGCACCTTCGCCGTGCAGATCGTCACCCGCACGCAGGAGGCGAACACGCCGGAAGGCACGGTTCCGGCCAGCGGCGACGAGGTCGTGTACAGCAACAACGTCGTCAACGAGACGTTCAACTTCACCATCGACGTGCAGACGCGGGTGCTGCCGCCGGATGTCGACCTGTCCCTGGGCGGCGACAAGCCGGTGGTGAAGGAAGACACCACCACCGCGCTGACCCTGACGGCGTCGGTTGATGACGCGGTTTCCGACCTGCTGACCACCGTGGTCGTCGACGGCTTCACGCCGGGCTGGCAGATCGACATCGTCGCGCTGAACGCGGCGCTGGGTGCGGCGGGCGTTGCCGGCTTCGACGGCACGACGCTGACGATCACCTTCAATGCGGGCTTCGAGCCGACGAGCTTCAGCGAGACCGTCCTGGTCACGCCGCCGGCCGAGACGGATGTCGACCTGACCGACCTGACCCTGTCGGCGACGGCGCGCGACGTGTTCGACGCCACGCTGACGGCGACGGGCACGGGCGCCAGCACGGTCATCGTCGATGCGGTGCTGGACGCCGAAGCGACGGTCGAACAGACGACCGGCGTCGTGGTGCCGTTGAGCGATACGGAGCAGACGGTCGACCTGAACCTGTCGCTGGACCTGACGGCCGCGCCGTTCGGCCAGCCGGGGGCGGCGACCAGCGACTTCGACCCGACGCTGCCGGTGGGCGACGCGCCCCCGGCCACGGAGTTCATCACGACGCTGTCGGCGACGGTGGTCGGCGGCCTGGGCGTGACCCTGACCCTGCCGGCATCGGTCGCGACGTTCAACGCGGTGACAGGCGTGTTCGAGCTGAACAGCAACCCGTCGGCGACGTTCGATCCGGCCACCGGCCTGATCACCGGGGCGACGTTCACGGAACAGCAGACGATCGTCGGGGCGTTGCAGGCGGTGGTTCCGGCCGGGTTCGATGACGAGTTCACGGTGCGCATCGGCACGGTGACGGAGGACGTGACCACCGGCGACATCGAGGTCGATCCGCTGGACAACACCCAGACGCTGGACTTCGACTTCACGGTGGTGGTGCAGGCGGGCCCGAAGGTCGGCTTCGGCCCCGAAGGCGGTGCCATCGTCAAGGAAGACACGCGCACGGGCGTGGAGCTGCGGGCGGAGGTCGACGATCCGACGACGGATGCGCTGGTGTCCGTCAGCGTCGAGGGCTTCACGGCCGGCTGGACGGTGGATGTGGCGGCGCTGAACGTGGCGCTTGCCGGTGCCGGCATCCCGGCGACCGCGAGCTTCGTCGGCGGCACGCTGACGGTGACGTTCGACGCCGGGTCGACGGTGACGGAGTTCTCCGAGCTGGTGTTCGTCACCGCGCCGGAAGACAGCGACGTCGATCTGACCGGCCTGGTCGTGACCGGCGTGTCGCGCGACACCACCGATCCGACGGTGACGGCGGACCAGAGCGAGGATGCGCAGATCATCGTCGACGCGGTGCTGGACCAGTTCGGCGATGTCGAGGACTCCGGCCAGCGGGCGGATACGCCGGACGTGGCGTCGGCCATCAATCTGGGGCTCAGCCTGGCGATCGCGGCAACGGACGGGACGACCTTCCCGCAGCCGGACGACCCGTCGGCCGGCGGCCCGGATGGGACCGAGACGATCACGGCCACGCTGACGCTGACGGAGGAACTGCCGGCCGGCGTGACGCTGCAGCTGAATGCCGGTGCCCCCGCCGGGGCGACGCTGACGCAGGATGCGGTCGACCCGACGGTGTGGGTGCTGACGGCGAATTCGGCGGCGGATCTCCAGGCGGCGGCGGCGCTGGTGGAAGCATCGGTGCCGGCCGGGTTCGAAGGCTCGATCCTGGGCACCATCACCACGGTGGCGGAGGAGAACAACACCCCGGCCACCGTCCCGGGATCGGACGTTGCGGCCAGCGGTCAGGAAACCGACACCACCGACAACACCCAGACCGACAGTGCCGCGTTCAAGCTGATCATCGGCAACGGCATCGTCGACCTGGTGGATCCGACCGATCCGAACGGGCGTCCGCAGTTCGTCGAGGATACGCCCAAGGTGCTTGAGCTGCGGGCGGAGGTGGTGAATGCCACCGACGAGCTGTCGGAGATCCGCATCGTCGACATCCCCGACAGCTGGGCCTTCGACATCACCCAGCTGGTGCTGGATGTGGGCGCCAACGGCACGGTGACGTTCGTGCCGGGCTCGGTGGCGGGCACGCAGACGCTGGTGATCACCTTCGATACCGGCACGGTGGACGTGACCAGCTTCACCGGCCAGATCACGGTGACGCCGCCGGCCGACACGGATATCGACCTGCAGAACCTGGGCCTTCAGGTCGATGTTCAGGACCAGACGGATGCGACGCTGACGGCGTCGGGCGCGAACCAGGTCGACCTGGTGGTCGATGCCGAGCTGGACGAGGCCGTGGTCGAGGGTCAGACCTCCATCGAGCTGGCGGAAAGCCTGATCAGCCGGACGGTCGCGCTGGGCCTGTCCCTGACGCTGGAAGACGCGGGCTTCGGCCAGGCGGTCGTGGACGGCGACGGCGACGGCGACGGATCGGAATCGATCACGAACCTGGCCGTCAGCGTGGACGATCCGGCAATCGTGCTGAGCCTGCCGACGGATGGCGGCGTCTTCAGCTTCGGCGGCGGCGTCTACACGCTGGTGGGCAGTTCGGCGACCTTCGACCCGGCCACGGGCCTGATCGAGAATGCCACCCTGGCCGAGCAGCAGCAGATCATCGCCAACCTGCAGGCCACGGTGCCGGCCGGCTATGACGGCGCCTTCGAGGTGACGGTGACGGCAACGTCCACCGACACGCCGAGCACCGTCGCCGGCGATGTGGAGCCGGATACGACCAACAACAGCGCGACGCGGACCTTCAGCGTCGTGGTGGAGGTGGAGAACCGGGTCGAGCCGCCCGACGTGACGCTGACGCGCGATGGGCAGCCGCCCTTCTGCTTTGAAGACACGGCGAACGAGCTGACGTTGCAGGCGGCGGTTGCCGACCCGTCGGACGAGCTGGTGGAAATCCGCATCGAAGGCCTGCCGACCACCGGCTGGACCTTCGACATCACCCAGCTGATCGCCGATGTGGGCGCCGACGGCACGGTCAGCCTGGTGCCCGCGGGCGGCGGCTTGCAGACGCTGGTGATCACCTTCAATCCGGGGGCGGAGCCCGAGAGCTTCACCGGGACATTGACCGTCACCCCGCCGGCCGACACCGACGTGGACCTGTCGGGCCTGACCCTGTCGGCGACGTCGCAGGACAAGACGGAACCGACCTTGCAGGCGACCGGCACGGGGTCGGCGACGATCGTCGTCGACGCGGTGCTGGACCAGCGGGCACAGGTGGACGGCGACGGCCAGGTGCTGTTGCAGGACACGGTCGCACAGGTCGTGGCCCTTGGCCTGACCCTGTCGCTGGAAGACACCGCACGGGCGGAGGGCGAGCCGTTCGCCCAGCCGCTGGATGCGGACGGGGCCGATACCGACGGGTCGGAATCCATCACCGACCTGATCGTGCGGGTGACGGACCTTGCCATCGAGCTGTCGCTGCCGGTTCCCCCGGCAACGGAGAGCTTCCCCGGCATCTTCACGCTGGCCGGGGGAACCTTCACCTTCAACAGCCTGACCGGCGAGGGCGTCATCGAGGCGCCGACCCTGGCGGCACAGCAGACGATCATCGCCGCGTTGCAGGCCGAGGTGCCGGCCGGCTATGCGGGCAGCTTCGGCATCCAGGTCGTCACGCGCACGGCGGAAGCGAACACGCCGGAAGGCGCCGTGCCCGCCAGCGGCGAGGAGGTGATCTACAGCAACAACGTCGTCAACGAGACGTTCAACTTCACCATCAAGGTCGAGGGTGATCTTGGGCCGATCGCGCGCGACGACTATGACCGGGCGATTGTCGGCGGCGACGAGACGACCGGCAACGTGATCACCGGTATCGATCCGGACACCGACCCGCTGGAGCGGATCGTCACGAACCCGAACCAGCCCGCCGACGATCCGCAGGACGACGGTATCGCCAAGGATTTCGAGGGCGACGCGCCGGCCATCATCCGGTCGATCTCCCACGACTTCAACGGCTCGATCGTTACCTGGACGCTGCTGGACGACGGCAGTGATGTGACCGTGGACAATCCGGGTGGCATCATCCTCGACTACAGCTTCGATGCCGCGACGCAGTCGCTGACCTTCACCACGGATATCGGCGGCAGCATCTCCATCGTCCTCGACGGCACCAGCGTGCCGGGTCTGGATACGGGCGACTACTCGTATACGGCGCCGGACGTGAATACGAACGAGACGGTGCTTCAGGTGGTCGACTTCAGCTCGCCGCAGCCGTGGGTGGGCGAGACCTCGTGGACCTTCGACAACGGCACCGCCGATACCCGCGACGACATCACCTTCACCGCCATCAACCAGGACGGGGGCAGCGCGACGCTGACCTACTATGCGCAGGATGAGGGCGGCATGGGTGTGAAGAAGGCGGGTGAGCCTGACGGCATCGGCGGAGCGCTGCTGAAGGTCTACAACCAGGAGGCCATCCAGATCGACTTCAATACCGGCGTCACCAGCATCCGGTTCGAGCTGGGCGACATGCCGGCCAATGATCCGCGGCAGGTACGCTGGACGGTGACGGGAACGGACGCCAACGGCCAGCCCGTCACCTTCGTCGGCAACTTCGTCGGCATCGGTACGCCGGAAGATCCGAACAGCTTCGATCCGAGCGAGTACTACATCACCCAGAGTGTGCTTGCGACGACGGAGATCCGCCCTGCCAGCTATGTGGGTCCCGTGACCATCGACTCCGTCGTGCTGGACTCCCCGGCGGTGTGGGATCCGGCCTTCGCCCTGGGTTCGGAGGCGGCGCAGTCGTCCTTCGTCATCCATTCGGTCGAGGCCACGCGGGAGATCATCCCGCAGGACAAGATCACCTACACGATCGAGGACCAGGACGGCGATCAGGACAGCGCCGACCTGTACATCAACCTGATCGAACCGGGTGCCGACGGGACGACCCGCAGCATTGCCGGGCCGAACACGCGGCTGGCCGAATTCGACCGTGGCATTGTCGCCCTCGGCGAGAGCCAGCGGGCGCAGTCGGTCGCCGAAGCCAACACCATGGCGGCAGCGGCCGGGGTGATCCTGCTGGGTGCGGAAGCCATGGGCGACCTGATCGTCGATGTCCGCACGATCGAGGACCTGGACGGCGACGGGAACGGTGAGCTGATGGTGTCCGCGCCGGCGGGCACGGACGATGCCGAACAGGGCTGGGTCATCTTCAGCTCCGACGGCACGACCCAGGTCGATGTGTCCGCCATCGCGACGGGCGGTGCGCCGTCGATCGTCACCGGGACCGATACCGAGCTGCGCCAGGCCATGGTGCTGGGTGACGTGGACCTGGACGGGGACGCCGACGTCGTCGTCGATGTCGACGTGACGGCCGCCGACCCAGCGTCCCAGACCTTCGGACACGAGGCCTATATCGTCGCGGGCGCCGGAAGCGACCATGTCTATGCGCTGGACGGCGGGCCGGGCAGCGTGATCGAGGGCACGAGCGCGGGCGACATCCTGATCGGCGGACTGGACGACGACTCCCTGCTCGGCCGCGAGGGCGATGATGTCCTGTTCGGCGATCCGACGCAGCCGGACAGCACGCTGCTCACGGGCGGCAACGACACGCTGAACGGCGGGCCGGGCAACGACATCCTGGTCGGCGGACCCGGGGACGACATCCTGATCGGCGGCAAGGGCAACGACGTGATGGTCTTCAACGCCGGTGAAGGCGGTATCGATACGATCCTGGCGTTCGATTTCGTCAACGACGCCGACGGGGATACCGATACGCTCGACATCTCCGACCTGTTGAGCGGCATCGGCGGTATCGACCAGACCAATATCGACGACTATGTGCGCATCGATGTGCAGGACCGCGTGGACATCAACGGAAACACGGTTCAGGACGGCCATGTCGCAGTGACGACGACGGCCGGCGATTTCTCCAGCGCGACGGAGATCGCCATCATCCAGGACATCGGTGCGGGATATGGCGTCCAGGTCTATGTCGACGAGAACCAGACGGCAGCGGTGGTGACTGCATAGTCCGCCAGCGCTACCGACAGCGCCGGGGGCTGACGGAGGGGGGCCCCCCCTTCGTCAGCCCCGCTGTCGTTCGGGACCCTGCGCCTTAGCTGCCGCGCCTGCGCCCCTGGCCCCAGGTCCGGTTCAGTCGGGCATGCCTGCCCGTCATCGGCCGGACCGGCGCGGCCTTCCGGCTGGTCTTGACCCGTAGCATCACTCGCCTCCGCTCGATCGGCGCGTGCCGTGCTGACGCGGGCGTTGGCGCCGCGACGGGGCGGCACGCGCGCAGGCCACGCCTTGTTATTTGGGGTCGGCCGGCAGGCGGCACCACGGCAAGCGCGATGCCGGGGGCATCAGCTGCGGATCACCGAAACCGTGCTGCTGCCCGGGGCGGTGCGCTGCACGCGCACCTGCACCGAGATCCTCTCCATGATGGCCTCGATATGCGAGATGATGCCGACGCGCCGGCCGGTGGCCTGCAACGCTTCCAGGGCGGAAACGGCGATCTCCAGGCTGTCGGCGTCCAGCGCGCCGAAGCCCTCGTCGATGAACAGGCAATCGGCCAAGGCGTCGCCGGAGGTGATGTTGGCCAGCGCCAGCGCCAATGCCAGGGATGCCAGGAAGGTTTCCCCGCCTGACAGGCTGGCGATACTGCGCATTTCGTCGCCCATGTCCTGGTCGACGACCTGCAGGTCCACATCCGCGCCCGCGGTGCGCTGAAGCCGGTATCGCGGCGCCAGGCGGACCAGATGCCGATTGGCCAGCGCCAGCAGACGGTCCAGCGTCAGGCTCTGGGCAATGCGGCGGAAGGTCGAACCGTCCGCCGATCCGATCAGGTCGTCGATGGCGAACCAGGTCCGCGCCCGGGCGCGGCGGTCGGCGGCCTCCCGCTCGGCCGCGGCCCGTCGGCGACGCCGGTCGTCGTCCTGGGCCAGCCGTCCGGCCAGGTCCGCCGATCGCCGGCGGCACTGGTCCAGCTCTGCGACCGTTTCGGCCAGGGCGCTTGCCAGTGCGTCCGACGCGCGCTCAGGGCGGTGGACGATGTGACCGGCCAGGACCGCCCGGCGCTCCGCCAGGACGGTGCCGGTGCGTGCGACCTCCGCAGCAAGCGCGTCGAGCCGCGCCTGGGTCGCTTCCACCCATGCCTCCCCCAGCGCGATTGCGGCTTCCGCCTCTTCGGCGGTGAAGGATACCCTGGCCAGCTGGCGGTCACGCTCGGCGTTCGCCTCGGCCAGGTCCCGTTCGGACGCGTCCAGACGGTGGCGCCGCTCCTCCAGCAGCGCGCCCAGGCGGCCCGCGGTGGCCGCGGCGTCGGCGGCCGCCTGCCGGGCCGCTTCCATCGCCTTGCGGTCGGCCGCCAATGCCGATTGCAGCGCGGCACGCACCGTGGCGGTCGGCCGCCCCTGCAAAAGGGCCGCCCGCTGGTGGTTGAAGCCGGCGACATCGCCCTCCAGCGTTTCAAGCCTTGACCGCTTGGCGTCGGCATCGGCCCGGGCGAGCTGGGCTGCCGTGCGCAGTCCGCCCATGGTGACGGACAGGCGTGTCAGGGCCTCCGCTTCGCCCTGCCGGCGGCCGTAGTGATCCCGCCAGGCCCGGGCGGTCTCCCCGCAGCAGTCCTTCAGCGCGCCGGCGTCCTGCGCCAGCAACTGGTCCCACCCCTCGATCGACGACAGCATCCGCCGCAGGCCGGCCGCAAGCCGGGCCTCTGCGGCCTCGCATTCGCGCGCCCGCGCTTCGACCGTCGCCAGCTCGACCCCGATGCGGTGCAGGCGCTGTGTCGCCTCGGTCAGCGCCCGCTGGCGTGTGCGGCGCGCGTCCTCCAGCTGCGCCAATGCCCGCGATCGCCGGTCCCGTTCGGCCGCTGCCTGGGTCGACCGGGCGATGGCGGCATCCGCCTCGGCCAGCGCCGCATCGATGTGCCGGCACAGGCCGTCCAGCGGGGCGGTATCGCCGGGTTGCGACGGGATGCGCCCCGCAGCCACCAGGGACTGACCGTCCTGGGCCGTTTGCCAGGCCCGTTGCCAATCGCCGCGGGCGCTCTCCAGGTCGTGGATCGTCACGGTCCGCTGGGTGCGTGCGGTGCCGATCGCCGCTTCGGCAAGCAAGATCCGTTCGCGGACCTCCGCCGCCCTGGCGACAAGGTCGGCCAGTCCGCACCGCAGGGTTTCCGCCTGGGCGTCGGCAGGACCCGCCGGACCGGACGGAAGGTCATGGGCCTCGCCCAGGGGATGCTCGGACGCACCGCAGACGGGGCAGGGTTGCCCGGGGATCAGGACGGTGCGCAGCCGTGCTGCTGCGTCGCTGTCCGTTGCGGTTGCCAGGTCCGCGGCACGCTGCGCCCGGGCCAGCGCCGCTTCGGCCTCTTCGATCGCCGGGGCAAGCGCATCGGCCGACCTGCGGTCTTCGGCGATGGACCGATGGGCGGCGTCGATCGCCGACTCCACTGCGGCCAGACGGCCTGACTGGGTCTCGATCTGGCGGGCGGCCTCCGACATGCGGGTGACGGCCTGGCGAAGCCGCATCAGTCCGTCGCGATGGGCCATCAGCCGGGGCATGTCGGCGGCTGCGGGATCGACGTCCGGTGCCGCGGGATGCGTGTGCAGGTCCGCCGATTGGCGGTCGATCTCCGCCAACGCATCGCGGTCCGTATCCGCGACGGCGGCAAGAGCCTCGGCCTCCCGGCGCAGGGTCCGGACCCGCTCGCCGGCCTCGCGGGCGGTGGTCCGCGCCTCGGCCAGGGCATCGATGTCCTGCGAGACGTGGTCGACGTCTTCCGCCAAGGCGCGGTCGCCGGCATGCTCCTCCAGCCAGCGGTCCAGCGCTTGCAAGCGCTCACCGGCGCCCCCGTGTTCGCCGGAAACCGCAGCCAGGTCGGCGTCCGCTTGGGCGGCCGCGCGTTCGGCCCTGTCCAGCGCATCCCTTGCCGCGTCCAGATGGGCGGACTCGCCGGAAATGCGCGCATCCAGGTCCGCCGCCGCGGCCAGGTCGGGCTCGGCCGCGATGCAGGCCTGCTCCGCCGCGTCCGCCCGGCGAACCTTGTCGGCAAGGTCGTCTGCGAGGGTTTCGACCGTGGCGTGCGCCTTGGCCAGGTTGTCTGCCGCGTCGGTGACGGCGGCCTTCAGTTCGGCCGTCCGTTCAGCGTGGCGTCTGGCCGATTGGAACAACGGCGCCAGGGGCAGGGCCTGCCGGGCGCGTG
>JACKIG010000008.1 GCA_020638595.1 Rhodospirillaceae bacterium
GGCCATAGAGCAGGTCGCTGCCGTTGGTCCCTTCGACAAGGTCGGGCCCAGGGCCGGGATCGTCGTTGCGGATGGTACCGGTGGCCGACGCCGTGGCGATGGCGGCGCCGCCCGTCGGGTTGACCAGCGTGACGGTGAAGGCCTCGTCCGGGTCATAGTCGGTGTCGCCGCTGACCTGGATGGTCAGCGTCTTCGACATCTCGTTCGCCGCGAACGACAGGGTGCCGCCGGGCAGGCTGCCGCCGAAATCGGCGGCATCGGCGGGGGATCCCCCGCTGCCGGTCACGACATAGCCGACAGTGAATGCAGCCGCCGCCCCGCCCAACCGGGTCACGGTGAAGGTGAATGCGGTGGTGCCGGTATCCCCTTCGTCCTTGTCCGCAGACGCTGCGGCAATCGACACCACCGGATCGTTGTCCAGGATCGTTGCCGTCACGGACAGGGTGGACCCGCCGCCCGCCAGTTCCGCACCGCTGACATTGCTGAGGCGCAGTGTGACGGTCTCGGACCCCTCCGACACCGTGTCGCCGAGCACCGGCAGCAGGATCGACCCGGACGTAGCACCGGCCGCAATCGTGAGCGTACCGCTGACGGAGGTGTAGTCGGCGCCCGCCGTGGCCGTCCCGCCGGCAACCGTCGCGTAGTCGACCGTCACCGCGGCATCGGCCGCCTCCGACAGGGTGACGGTGAACACGGCATTGGCCGAACCGGAATTGCCTTCAGTCACCGTGATATTGGCGGCCGACAGCGTCGGCAGGTCAGGCCCGCCCATGGCCTTGATCGCGTCGCCGAGCGCCTTCACGTCCACGCGCTTGAACGACAGGCCGGTGTTGGCGACGTTGTCGTTCTCGTCATCGCCGTCGACGATGGTCACGCCGGTGGAGTTCAGAAGATCCTTGAACTCCGTCACCGTCAGCTTGCGGCCGAGTTCCTGCACCGCCAATTGCTGCGCCAGCACGGCAATGCCGGCGATATGCGGGGCGGCCTGGCTGGTCCCGTGCATCGTCACCGTGCCGCCGGTGGCACTGGCCCCGGTGATCGGCGCGCCCGGCGCGAAGATGTCGGTCAGCTGGTCGTCGCGCTGGCTGAACGGGGTGATGACGTCGGCGCCGCTGGAATAGGCGACGGCACCGCTGCCGTAGCTCCACCCGCCGCTGTTGGAGTCGTAGACCGCCCCCACCGACAGCGAATTCGGGTCGGCCGCCGGGTACGACACCCCCATGACGCTGTTGAATTCATAGAAGCTGTTGCCCGAGGCCGAGACGACGATGACGCCGAGATTGGCCAGCGCCGCCAGTTCATCGGCAAGGCCGTAAAGCTGGACGGACGAGCTGTAGTTGCGGCTGTCGCCCAGCGACATGTTCACGCTGGCGATGTTGTAGGCGACCGCGTTGTTCACCACCCATCTGAGGGCGTTTTCAATGTACGAGAAGTAGCCGGCGCCGGCATCCGTGAACACCTTCAAGGCGATGATGTCCGCGCCCGGCGCCATCCCCTTGTAGGTCGCGTTCTCCGACGCGACGATGCTGGCAACGTTGGACCCGTGCCCATGGACGTCGCTGGCGTTGGCGTCGCCGTTGGCGAAGTCGTACTGATAGACGATGCGGTCGGCGACACCATCGCCATTGGCATCCGCACCGAAGAACGGATGGTTCAGGTCGATGCCGGTATCCAGGATGACCGTGGCGAAACCGCTGCCGTCGATCCCCGCAAAATCCGGATCGGCGCGGAAATCGTCGATATTGATCAGGGGGCCGGATGTGTTCGTCAGCGGCGACACGCTGGTATCGGCGTCGGCGAACTCCCCGATCAGATAGACGGGCGTATCCGACCCGACCGCGGAAACGGCAACGGCCGCCGCCGGCTTGCCCGCAGCGCCGTCGCCCTGCCACGGTGCCGAATCCGCTTCGGCCAGCCCGGCCTTGAAGACGCTCAGCACCCCCAGGGGCCGCGGGGCGCCGTCATCGCCCCACCGCACCGCAACCGCCGTCGCGGCGACGCTGCCGTGCCAGGTGCCGGCATCGTCCGCGACCGCGGCGCCATATGACAGGATCGTCGCCGGCTGTGCGGTAAACCCGGCCGCGACGGGAACGGCGTCGGGAGGGATGCTGTCCGCCGGCGCGGTATCCACCCACGCGTCGTCACCCCCGTCGAGGGCGCCGACGGCGTCCTGATCCGGTGCGGCAAGGGCCGCTGCACCGCCCGCCAGGCCCGGCGCCAGGGCGTCGGACGCCTGGAAAGCCAGCGCATCCCAGCTGTCGCCCGCCCATGTCCCAAACCCGGCCAGCCGAGCGGCCGTCGCAGCATGCGACGGGCCGAAATCGGGCCAAAGGAAGCCATCCGGCAATCCGGACAACAGCTTCGAGCGAGTTTCCGTCGACATAGACAAATCTATCCGTGCATCCGGTCGTCCTGCCTGCCGATGCGGCACATCCCCATTCAATATCAGCGATCCGGGTTAAGAAGTCATGACCGCCGGGACGAAGCATCCGCCTGCTTCCATTTAGCGCGACAACCATGTCCGCGGTATGGCGATGTCGAAAAAGGGGCCAGCCATGGGCGATTTCATGGCCGAACGTTTGGCTTTGCCTAAAATGCATCCGATCTGGGACGAGATGATTAACGACGTCACGATCGGTAGAGCGTATCGAACTTGCCGACGGCCTCGCGCAGGTTGAAATACTCCACAACCCGTCGGCGCGGGGGCGTGTCGTCGATCGCACCCGCCCCCTTGCGCAGCGCGATCGCCTGCTCGATGGCAGCGACCAGGGATGCCGCATCCTTTGCGCGCGCGACGATGCCGGTCGCGCCGATGATCTCGCGGCTGTCACCGACATCGAAGGCCACCGGGGTCAGGCCCACGGACATGGCCTCTGCCAGGGCGTTCGGGAACCCTTCGCCGAACGTCGACGTCAGGCAGTAGATGTCACAGGCCGACAGCAGCTGCGGCACGTCCCTGCGCAGCCCGAGGCGGGTGAGGTTCGGCCGGGCCGGCAGGCGTTGATCGGTATCCAGTCCGGCGACGACGAAATGGCACCTGTCGGCCAGCCGATCGGCGGCCTCGATCAGGATGTCGTAGCCCTTCATCGGATCGTACCGTGCGACGGTGCAGACGGCGGGCCGCCCGGCCGGAATCCCCCATTCTGCCCGCAGGGCGTCGCGCCGCTGCAGGTCGGCCCTGAAGATGTCGGGTGAAACGCCGTTCTGGATGACGATCGCGCGCGCATTGCAGAAACCGTCCCGGCCGTGTTCGACCAGTCCGGCGTTGGAGTTGTAGATGACGCGATCGGCCCGGCGCGTAAGCCGCCGGCACAGGGCGTAGGAAACCCTGAGCGTTCGCGAATACTTGCTGAGGTCCATGACCGTGCAGCGGATATGAATGAACCGGCGGCGCCCGGGACGACCGCGCCGCCCGAACGTGCCGGCAAACCCGAAGACGGCGCCGTGATACATCCACCCATCGACGATATCGGGATCCAGCGCCTTCAGCATCCGGCGCAGACTGCGCACACCGAGGATCAGGCCCAGGATCGAGCGGCTCATCCCGACTTCGACGACCGGCGTGCCGCCGGCGACGATCTGTGCGGCAAAGCCGCCGGCACCGGTCAACGAGATCACCAAGTGGTCGATGTCGGGCGACCGGTCCGACGTGAGGTAGTTGGTCAGCATTCTCTCGGCGCCGCCGGTTTGCAGGCCCGAGATGATGTGCACCACCAAGGGGCGGGCGCGACCCGGTGGGCCGGCGCTGGCCGCCAGCAGCTGGCCGCCGATCTCCCGCCAATCGAAGACCGCTTGGGCATGCCGGCGCGCATGGCGGGCCATCGCCGCCCGACGGCCGGGGTCGTCAAGAAGGTCGCCGATCGCCTGGGCGAAGCTCTCCGCATGGGCGGTATTGCAGGTGATCAGGATGCCGTCGCCGGACAGTTCGGTGATGCCGGGTATCTCGCTTGCCACCGCCGGACGGCCCGCGGCGGCGAAATCCCGGATCTTCTGCGGCGACAGGCCGATCCTGCTGTTGCGCGCCTCGATGAACGGGGCAACCGCCACATCGCAGCAGCAGATCAGGTCATTCGCCTGGGCATAGGGCACCCACCCCATGAAATGCGTCGCCTCCAGCACGCCCAGTGCGCGCGCACGTGCCTTCAAGTCGTCGAGCAGCATGCCGCCACCACCGATGACGGCCTGAAGGTCGGGAAACCGTGCCAGCAGATGCGGCATGGCATCGATCAGCCGGTCGACGCCCTGCCAGGGCGCCAGGTTGCCGATGAATCCGACCGTCGGGCGCCGGGGGTCCAGGCCCATCCGTGCGCAGGCCTCGGACTTGTCAACCGGATGGAAATGCCGGGTATCGGTGCCGTTACCGATCACCACGATCTTGTCCCAGGGCACGCCGTTTTCGACCAGCACGCGCTTCAGACCCGTTGTCACTACGCGCACCAGGTGGGATGCCCCGGCATCCCAGAGCTGCATCCGGCGCTGCAGCCAGCGCTGCCAGCGCGGCAGGCCCAGCAGTTCGCCCTCGTCGGCGATCCAGCCATTGTGCTCCGTCACCACGGGGCCATGCAGGACCATCCGCGCGACCAGGGTGAAGGGAAGCGTGATCGACGATACGCGGATGTAGATCAGGTCATGGTCGACCTTCCGCAGCTCGCGACAGGCGTTGACGAAGAATACGAGCTGCAGGAATGCGTTATAGAGCTTGCGCACGCCCCTGTCCGTGCCGACCACGGCCTCGCAGCAGCGGATCGCCAGGTCCGGCGCATGGTCGCAGCCCGCCCTTGCGAAGATCTCCACCGTCTTGCCCAAGGCCTTCAGCGCCCGCGCAATGCTCAACAGATGAATGCTCGACGCCGTGGGAACGGCGAGGTCGGTGGTCGATACGATCAGGACATGCCCTGGGCCGGGCTGCCCGGGACCGCGCGTCGATGTCACATCCGCTTCCATCGTCAGCCGGCCTTGTGGCGTGACCACAGGTCCCTGGCGATGCACAGCGTGTCGTGCGCATCCAGGCCAAAGGGCGTCGTCCTGGCCCAGGATCGTGCGCCGATGACGGCGCTGAGCCGGACCACCCTGCACCGCGTCCCCACCACCGCGGCGATGGCATCACAGGCGCCCTCCAGCGCCGCCAGCCGGTCGGGCGGCAGCGCGGTCGATGCATTCGGCTGTGCCAGGTCGCCCACCAGGAACTCGCACACCTGCGCCGGCGCCCTTTCGGCAATCCGCCCGCACCAGGCGGCAAGCCGGCCGATATCGCCCCCGACGGGCTCGCCGGCCAGCACATCCGCCCCCAGGAAGACCGACAGCCGGCTGACCGGCTGCAGCGGTGCGAAGGCGTCCAGATATCGTTCCAGGTCGTTGGTCGAACTGTCGGGCAGCGCGCGCTTGTGGGCGGCAATGGGGTCCCCCGCGCGCCGGCTGATGTCCCTCAGCCAGCCCTGGGGCTGGACGGACAGCGCCAGGTGCGGGCAGTCGATCAGCGTACCGCCGAGAAGCAGCCACACGGGGCGGCCGCGATCCTTGTCCGTCCCCAGCGGATAGTCCAGGAAGCCTTCGCCGTCACTGTGGACCAGCACCGTCCGCGTCGCCCCCGACGGCGCCGCATAGCGCGTGACATGAAGGCGGGCCGGCGCATAGGCCATCCGACCCAGCGCCGGCACGTCCACCGTCGTGATGCCGCCCGCCCTCGCCTCCGCCTCGCGGGCGCGGTCGGGATGGGCCCGCTGCCCGTAATGCGCCGGATGGCTGTTGAAGATGATCCACGCCGGGGGGGTGTCCAGGCTGCGTTCCACCGACGCGACGGCGTCGATGCTGGTGGTCAGCCGTGGATCATGGCTCTGCAACGATCCCGGGTTGCCCGTGCGGTAGCGCTCGATCCCCGCCTTGGCCCAGAACTCGAACCGCGAGTCCCGCAGGATGAAGTCCGCCACATAGTCCAGCCCGAATGCCTTGTGGCTCAGCGCCAGCCGCGGCATGCGGACATTGTCGAAGTCGAAGCTGGTGCGCGCGTGGCGGGCGCCTTCGTAGATATGCGTGAAGTCGTCCGTCAGTTCCCGGAAGATCTCGTACGGATCTGCCCCCTGCCGGTTGTAGGACGAATGGCCGGCCCCGCCCTCGATGGTCAGTCCGACACGGCGCATCCATGCCAGCTCCACCGCCATCGCCTGCAGGCCGTCCATATGCTTCTGGCGGAACACGCCATAGGGGTTGAAGTGGAAGCCGACCTCGTGGCCGAGCGACTGGATCTCCCTGTACAGCCCGGCCATGGCGACGTTGCGCTCGAACCCGTCGAAGGCGAGACGACCCCGCCGGGTCAGGCTTCGGCGGTAGAAGTCGCCATAGTAGAGGCTGCAATAGTGGATGTAGTAGGTGCCGCGAAACCCATGCTCCGCCTCGATACGCGCCATCTTCAGGGCGGTCTCGATGTCGGAATCGACATCGTGCCAGAAGGCGATGGGCACCCCTTTGAGCTGGCTGCGCCTGAGGAAGAGGTCGGCCATCGTCGCCGGCGCCAGGCCGCCGAGACGCTTCAATCGGCGCAAGAGGTCGTCGTACTCGCTGACGTCGGACGATTGGATCTTGTCGACGCCCTGCCCCCCCAGGGTGAGGTCCGGCCCATAGCCGCGGTGCAGCGAGGTGTGGACGGAAGCCAGGATCGTCTGGGCATCGGTATGGCCGGCGCGCGCCGTCCAGGGCGCGAAGCCGGTCACGACCGCGTCTTCGCGCCGGATCTTGCGGGCGGCCAGGTGTTCGCGGAGGATCCGGTACTTGCGGGCAAGTCTGGCGTACATGGCGTTCTGTCCCGGCGACGGCGTCACGCCCCGGCCCGGGCGACCACGAAGACACCGCGTGAGCGGCTGAAATACGCCTCCATGTCCCCCTCTTCCAGGAACCGGTCGGCGGCCGGCGTCCTGAACCGCACCGAGAACCCGCAGGCAGCCAGTTCCCCCCGCAGATCCCACGGGTCGCAGGGCCGCATCACCAGGTTGCCGGACCGTGCCCGCAGGGGCACGCGGGACAGGTCCGCCACGTCCAGTTGCGACGCGGGCATGGTGCCATGGGACAGGAAGGCGATGACGGCATCGTCCAGCGCCGCGCCCCACAGATAGCATGTGCTGCGCGTCAGCGTCGCCAGCGCGTCCTCCCCCAGCCCGGGCGCGCGATCGCGGATATGGGCGCGCCGCTCCTCGAACAGGGACCCGCCGGGCTGTTCTTCCTCGCGGAAACGGTCCGCGATCGCTTGGCGGACGGGCGGGAAATGCGGGTTGGTGCTTTCGTTCAGCAGGAACAGGCCGCCCGGGCGCAGCACGCGCCGGACGTCTTCGAACAGCCGGCGCGTCGCAGCCAGGTTGAGGTTCGCATAGAGTCCGATCGCCGTGACCCAGTCGACGCTGGCGTCGCCCAGCGGCAACCCGTCGGGCGGATTGGCCGTAAAATCGATGTCCGGCATGCCGAGCTGCGCCAGCCAGTGCCTGGCCCCGGCAATGCGCTCGGCCAGCACATCGCACCCCAGCAGGCGTCCCGCCCCCATCAGGCGCATCAGGCAGATCGGCAGGCCGTAGCCGCAGCCCACATCCAGCCCGCGAGAGCCGGCCAGGTCCGGCACATTGACCAGATGACCGCGAAGCGCGTGGTACTTCGCCCTCATCCCCTCCGCGGTCATCAGCTTGCGCGCCTGATCCGCAAGGCCGGGGAAAGGCCGCAGGTCCAGCGGGGCGAAGAGCGCGTTGAACCGATCGGCGACGGCGGCTTGCGTCGGGAAAGGGCTGGAGCGAACGGCGTTGGTCATGGGCCGTCACCGGTTGCCTATGCCATCGAGGCGCGCGGCGATCCACCGCGCGATCCGTCGGCAGTCTTCGGCATCACAGTAGGCCCCGCGACCGGGGCCGCCCGGACCGATCACGTCGGACAGGAAGGGTGTGTCCAAGCCCTGCGCGCCCGCTTCCAGCGCCAGTGCCCGCGCAAGCGCCGCATCGCCGAGCGCCGAGACAAGGCCGCATCCGGCATCGACGATCAGCAGACTGGCCAGACCGCCATTCCGCACGGCCACATCCGCAATCCGTCTGGCGACCGCCATGGCGGTGCCGCAGGCCGATGCGTCGCCGATCAGGTGCCTGCCGACGACCACGACGGCGGCGTCGAACGGCGGCACACCGTTCAGCAGATCCAGGTATCCCTCGTAGTCGGCCGTTCCCGCACCCGCAACGGCCAGGGTCCGCGCATCGGCGGCGGGCAAGCCGTCCGTTGCGGCGGCATCGCGCAGCCAGCCGCCCACACGGCCGGCAACACCGCAAAGGGGCGTGTCGAAGGTCTCGTCACCCACCAGCAGGACCCGCGGCCTACCGGCGATCGGCGCCGCCTGCCAGGAAAAGTCGATGACCCCGATCGCGTTGGGCACGACCGGCAGTTCGATCTGGACCCCGGTCGCGGACCTGGCCCGCAGAAGATGCGGCGCCCCCGGCACATAGCGCTTCGGCACCGCGGCCTGCGGCAGCGATGGCGCCCGCGCCCGCAGCGCCGTTTCGTCATTGCGGCTCTCGGCCAGGCGCGCACCGAAGCTGAGGGGATGGACGTGAATGGCCATGAGGTCGGGCCAGTTGCCGGAGCGTACCCGGCCGGCGATGTCGTCGACCATCGCCCGGAAGCTGACGACCGGTCCGACGGCCCCCTGTCCGGGCCGGAAGGGCGCTGCGCGCTCTTGCGAGCGCACCGACCAGATCAGCGTCTCACCCCGCCAATAGAAGAAATCGGCCATATAGGCCAGGTCGAGATCGTCCAGCGACAGCCGCCCGGCGTGGATGCGCGTGTCTTCGTCGGGGCCGCGGTCGTAGCGCGGCAGGTCTTCGTACTCCTTGAAGATGCACATCGGGTCGATGCGGAAGACCCCCTTGCTGGAGTGGCCGGAGCATCCGGTGATGGCGAGGCGCTGGGCACGCAGCCATGCGGTTTCGACACGCATCGCCTGGACCCCGTCCATGCCCTTGACCTCGGGCACGCCGTAGGGGTTGACGTGGATGCCGACCTCGTGGCCCAGCGCCTCGATCCGGCGATAGAGGTCCGCCATGCCCTCGTGCCGGAGGAAGAGATCGCGGCGTACCGACCCGTCGCGGCCGCGCACCCAATAGTCGCCGTAATAGCGGCTGCCGTAGTGGAGGTAGTAGCTGGCGCGGATCCCGTGTTCGGCTTCGCATTCGGCCATGTGCAGCGCCGTCTCGATGTCGCCGTCGACGTCGTGGCGCAGCACGGCCCAGGGACCGTCCGGCGTCCCCTCTTCGCCCGCCACGGCGCGGAACGTCCGAAAGCGCAAATGCGGGATCGCGCACAGCCGGTGCAGCAGGTCCCGATATTCCGAAATATCACTGGCCAGCCGTTTGCCGTCGCCTTTCCCAAGGCGCAGGTCCGGGCCGGAGCCGGTGTGAAAGCTGCGGTGGACTGCCCCCAGAACGGCCTCTGTCGCCTTGCCCGACGCGCTGGTCCGCCACGGGCGGATGCCGGGGGTCGCCGGGCGGCCGAACAGGCGCGGCAGGGCGGCCTTCAGCATGCCCGCCCCCGCGCGCCGTGCCGCAAGTCCAGCGCCATCGTCCGGCGGCGCACATCGATCGTGGCCGTGGCGCCCGTTGGGGCAGTGATCGTCGCCTGAGCCCCGCAGGGAAGATCGTCGAACAGGAACCAGCCCGCGGCATCCACGACCTGCGTCTGCGCCTGGGTCGTCCGGCCGTTCCAGGTGACGGACGCGACGACGCGGTCGCCGGGCATTGCCCCGTCCGCCCGTCCGCCGACGGTCAAGGGGTCCCCGTCCCCAAGTGGCGGCCGCACGCCCGGCCGGTTGAACGCAAGGTTGTGGACCATCAGGCGGTCGCCGGCCGCGCCGTGCAGGCGGATCGTCACCGCCGCCGTCGGATGGCTGGGCAGCGGGCCGCCGGGCCGGGCCGCGGCGGTCCAGCGGAGGCCGGCGAACGGTATCGCCAGCGCCCTTCCCCCCGCGCTGCCGAACGGCGCATACCACGCGGTCAACGGACCCGCCGGCCATCGATCCGCCGGATCGGTCGTTGCGGCATCGAACAGCCGGAACCGGCCGCCGGTCCGGGTGTCTATCTCCACGCAGTACGACAGGCCCGCGCTGGACGCGGCCAGGTGCATCAACAGGGACTGCGCCCCGACCGGTGTCAATTCGCCTGGGTCAACCCGCAGGCAGGCATGGCCGGACGCGTCGATGGCGATCGCCAGCCCGTCCGCACACCATTCGGCCCGGCAGTTCTCGGCCGTCACCGTGTCGGGCAGCGACGCGAAGGCCGCGGGGCTCAACGGTTCGTGCAGGACACCGCGGCCGACGACGGTGATCGATGGTCGCCCGCCCTCGTCCGGCGGATTGCGCGCCAGCCACGGGACCGGCCGACCGTCCAGGAAGACGGCACAGCCCGCCGGATCGTCGGTTTGCAGGGTAAGGCCGTTCAGTTCATCCACGGCGTCGGGACAGCGCCCGCCCAGCACCGGGTCGGTCCAGGATGATATGTCGATGCGGTTGCGTGAGCGCCGCAGACAGCCCGGGTGTTCCGCCAGCCCGCGCAAGACCCGGGCGTAGTCATAGGCCAGCGAGGCCCGGGTGAACATCATGCGCGGGGCGGTGCGTGCTGCCGCGGTGATGCCAAACATGGCATCCTGCAAGCGGTCCATCACGCTGTCGGGGAAATGGGCCTTGCGGTCCCCGGGATCGGCCGGCTTCGGCCGCAGATTGCCGAGATGGGTGTAAAGCACCCAGGCACACCCGTCCGGACCTTCGGCAAAGCGGTCGAGCAGCGCCGCCATGCGCCGGGAAATCGTCAATGTCCCCTGGTTGGCGCTGTCGGGATCGGGCGCGCCGTCCCGGTCGGCAAGCGGCGCCAGCGCCCGACGCGCCACATAGACGCCCTGGCCGTCGCGGGCGGTGGCGGGAACGATCAGGTTCAGGATCGGCATGTCGGCACCGGTCTCGCCCGTCCAGCCTGCCGGGTTGATGAACCGCAAGCCCAGGTCCCGGGCCAGCTCCGGCAAGGCATAGGCGAAGGACTCCAGATCGTCGACATAGCAGGCGTGAAACACGTCCCGCCCCTTGTGCCGGCCGTAGCGTGCGGGCAACGGGTCGCCTTGCAGCATCTCCAGGTTGCGCCGGGCGTGGTGATCCGCGGACCCCTCGCCGGCAAAGGCGAAGGCCGTGCAGTCGGTCAGCAGCGGCAGCCGGATACCGTACCGGCACGACAGGCGGTCGGCGCACCTGGCGATCGCGGCCCTGTGCAGGTTGACGATCCCGACGGTGGTGACAGGCGTGCCCGCGTCACCCCAATGGATGCTGCGGATATCGGCAACCGCGGGCACGACGGGGATCTCGCCGGCCGGTTCGAACAGGGTCGCGGCCCCCTCGGCCTCCAGCTTCGGCGTCCAGCCGGTCGCCGTATCGGTGACGCGCCGATAGCCGACGGTGCCACCGGACCGCAGTGCCACGGTCAGCGTCGCGGCCCCGTCGGGGGCAGCCACGCGCCCATGCAGCAGAATTCCCAGGGCCGGCATGGGTGCCGCGCCATGGATGCCGCCCCGGCAGAAGGCGTCCGCGTCGGGCAGCACCAGCATGCCATCCGCCGCGGGCGACACGGGCAGCACGACGATCTTGGGGCCGGAGTTCATCAGACCGTGAAAATGGTCGATGTTGCCGAGATAGGCCTCGCGCAACGTTTCGAAAAACGTCAGTCCATCCGCTGGCGCGCGGTACTCGCCGGCCGGCGGGGGTTCGGCGTTCCAGCCGAACAGCTTCATGCCGGGAAAATCGCCGACGGGCGAATCGATCAGCCGCACGGAATCGCCGAAATCCAGCCCGCGCTCGGCGACGAACAGCCGACTGTAGAACTCATAGTCGGCTCGCGAAGACCCGTCGGTATCGCTGGCCAGCGCCAGGATGCCGCTGAACGGATACGGCAGCCGTCGCACCCCCAACCGGTCCAGCACGCGATGGCGCTGGGCCAGGTCTTCCGGACCCAGCCGGTTGGCGGCGGACAGCGGTGTCGGATCGCGCAGCGGTGCGGCCGGATTTGCGTGTCGCTGCAACGACCGCGCCGCCGCCTTCACCTTCGTCATGATGCCCAAGCCCAGCATCGACCGCTCCGTCCCGCCCCCGTCCCAGGTGCTCCGATGCGCAGGCATACAGGCACAGGGCCGGGCTTGGCGAGGCTGCTGTCGCCATGCCCGCAAACCCAGGCCTAGTCGTCCTTGAGGAAATCCTCGATCGACTGACCGGAGGCATCGGCCTGCTTGTAGTCGTCGGTGGTGCGTGGGCGCGGCCGATCGCCTGCGGCCATCGGGTGCGCGTCCTTCGCCAGGCGCACCCGCACGCGGCAGTCGTCGCACATCTGCAGCATGGCGATGCGGTCTTGCGACTGGAACATCCAGTGCCCCGCCAGTTGCCGGGTGATCCTGTCGATGGTCGATTTGGCGGCGAACGGCTTGCCGCATTCGATGCAGGCAAACGGCTCCTCCTGGTGCAGGACGACCGGTTGCATCGCCTCCGGCCCGAGGGTCAGCCGCGGTTCCAGCGTGATGACCCGTTCCGGGCAGATCCTGGCGCACAGGCCGCATTGCACGCAGGCTGCCTCGGTCAGGCGGACCGTGGGCCGGTCGGGATCATCGGACAAGGCGTCGGCCGGGCAGGACGATACGCAGGCCAGGCAGAGGGTGCATCCGCCGGTCTCGATCCGGATACGGCCGTAGGGCGCGCCCGGCGGCAGGGGAACGATACCCGGTGGCCGGGGCGCCGCGTCGGCCAGCGCCTTCAGTGCGATGCGCGCCACCTCGCGCTTGCCGCCCACCGGCAGGATCGCGGCCTCAGCGCACGGTCCCAGCGGTTCCAGCGCATGAAGTGCATGGTCGACCGTATCGGGATCCTCGGCCGCAAGCGTCACGATGCGGCCGGGCGCTGCGAACCCGAAGCCGGCGAGGATGGTGGTCGTCAGCGCGATTTCGGCGTCAAGTGCCGCGGCCGCGTCCGGTGAGCGCGGGTCGGCAAGGATGACGACCCGTTCGAACCCGACGGCAAAGGCACTGGCCAGGGCGTCGTGGCCGATGCTGGTGACGGCGTGCAACCCCAGCGGAATGACATGGGCCGGCAGGCCCCGCCCCCGTCGTGCGATAACGTTGATGATGTCGAACCCGTGGCCTTCGCTGTGCAGCAGCAACACCGGCCGGCTACCGCCGGCGGACCGGAAGGTGCGGGCCAGGGTCTGAATGCGGTGCACAAGGCCCGCGCGGTCGGGCAGGCGATAGGACAGGGCGCCGGTCGGGCAATGGGCGGCACAGCCGCCGCAGCCGCCGCAGACCGCGCTATCGACGGCGATGCCGTCTCCGGCGGGGGCGATCGCCCCGATGGGGCAGGCATCCAGGCAATTGCGGCACCCGACCTGCCGCGCCCGGGAATGGGCGCAGATCGCCGGATCATAGTCGACATAGATCGGCTTCTCGAAGCTGCCGGCCATGTCGCTGGCGTCGAAGACGGCACGCATCACCGCAAGGGGACTGCCGGGGTCGGCACGGAAATACCCGTCCGGCGCCGCCGCCGGGCGGAACAGGCCAGGCCCGCCGGAAAGATCGAGGATGATGCTGCATCGGGTCTGCACGCCGTCATGCGGTCGCCCGAAGGCCGGCGACCGGCGCGAGGACGGCAGCATCGCGGCATGGCCGGCCACCGTGACGTCGAACTGCCCCAGCGCGCCGGTGATCCCTGTGATGCGGCCGCAATACACCGCGAAATCCAGGGTCGGCGGCAGGATGACGTCGTCGTCCGCTTGATCCAGCAGCAGGATGACCGACAGCCGCGCCGACAGCGCCTGCGCAACCTCCACCGCTGCCGGGCCGCTGCCGTAGACCAGGCACAGCCCGTCGCTCTCGATGGACCTGACCTCCGCCGGGCGGATCTCCGCGGCCGCATCGGCCAGCAGGGCCGCGATCTTCGGCAGGGCCGACGCACCGGCCTCGCCCCAGCCTGCCCGCTCGCGGATATTGACGAAGGCCAGCCTGCCCGCGAACCGCGCATCGTCCGCCACTTCCCGGAACAGCGGCGCCTCCTGCGTGCAGGCGACCAGCACGCCGTCCGCCTGCCCGATCATCCTTTCGAACGATGCCAGATCGCCCCGGCACAGCTGGTGATGAAGGGGTGGAAGATCCGCATCGAGGGCCCTGGACAGGCGGCCGCAATCGATCTTCATCGTTCCTTCGCAGTCGCAGATCCCGACCTGCCATCGGCCAAGCTTCACCGGCGTCCCCCCATTGTTCATTTTAGAGAATTCATTTTGCCCATTGTCGGCGATCGGCTACATCCGTTCAATCCAGCGCTTTCAAAGCTTTGGTGTAAGCACGCGTGGATAGAGAGATTCGCATCCCCGTCGGCGTGATCGTCGAGCGACGGCAGCTGGCAAGCGCCTGGGCCGACGCGGCGTGGCTGCCGGTGGCCGTGCTGCCCGGACCGATCCCGGCGCCGGACGGCATGGTGCTGCGCGAGACGGAAGAAACGGTCCAGTATCTCGCCGGGCAAGCCACGCTTTGCCTGTTTGCCAGCGATGCGGAAGCCTACAGGTTCAACCTCGACAGCCGGACGCCGGCCCTCTACGTCGTCCTGAGGGCGACCAAGGAAGGCCCCCTTCCCGTCCGTCCACACCTGGTGACGGCATCGCCGTACGAGGCGCAGGACTATCTGGACAGCGGCGAGGATATCGTCGAGCGCGTTGCCGTACCGGAGGCCATCCACGCCCGGCTGGCCCAGTTCGTGGACGCCTTTTTCGTCGAGCAGCCGTTCCGCAAGCGCAAGCGCGACCCCGACGGCCCCGACGATGGCGACCGCCGCGGCGCACCGATCGCCCTGAGGCCGCGCAAGCGCAGTCGCGGTGCCGCACATGACTGACGACAGACCGGCCGGCAGCGCCCTGTCGCGCTGGGCACGGCGCAAGGCGGCCGCACGATCCGCCGGGGCCGCAGCACCGCCGGTGCCGGCCGACGACGGGGCGCAGCAGCGGGACGACGCTGCCTCGTCAAGCGAGCAGGCGCAGCAGCTGGCCAACCGGAAAGCGGCGGAAGCGATCGACCTGGCGAGCCTCGGGGACAACCCCGACGTCACGCCGTTCCTGAAGCCCGGGGTGCCGCCGGCCCTGCGCCAGGCCGCGCTGCGCCAGCTCTACCGGCTGAATCCGAAGCTCGCCAATCTCGACGGGCTGGTCGACTACGACGATGATTTCCGCAGCCCGTCGATGACGCTCAGCACGTTCCGGTCGGCGTGGCAGGCCGGTCGCGGCTATCTGAACCGGCCGACGGAGGGGACGACCACCGCACACGAGGCGCCGCCACCGGCCGACAAATCCGACCCGCCGCCGCCCGCCGACGGGACGGCCGGCACACTCACCCCCGCCAGGGCCGTCGCCCCGCAGTCACCCGCCGCCGGCCCGCCGGAACCGGATACCGGCGCAGCGACGGAGATCCCCCGCCGGTCGGGACCGGCATCGTTGCGGTCCAGGCTGGGATTGTCGGATGGGACCGGCGCGAACGGCACGCCGGTGCCGGTCGCCTCACCGTCCCGCGGCCTGGGCCACGCAGAGTGAGACCGCCCGGGACCTGAATGCCTCGTACTGCGCGTCGCCGATCAGCCCGTCGGCACGCATGCGGTCGACATCGCCAATCCGCGTCGCGAGACACGCCGCCAGCACCGGATCGCCATCGGCGGATGCCATGTCGGCCTGCGGCTCCGTCAGGTCGCCGAACAGGGCGACCACGTCGTCGCGCCAAAGGCTGTAGAACATCACGGCGAGGGCCACCGCCAGGCACAAGGCGGCAAGGCGTGCCCACTTCGAATCCACCGCCGATGTGGTGCGGGTCATCGCTGCCCCCTAAGCAAGATGACATCAGGCTGAATCGGCCTGATGTCTGAATCTTGCTCTCATTCATATAGTTAGAGACTGATTCAGCGAAGATGTCGATCCGACATCTTCGCATCAGGCTCTAGTGCCGCTGCCGTGCCTTCAACGGCAGGTTGGCCAACGGTCAAGGCAGTTCGATCTCGCCTTCGACCACGTGATTGAGGGCCGCTCCCTCCGCCGTCAGCTGCATCCTGACCTTCAGGGTGCGTTGTCCCTGCGGCGCGCCGGCCCGCACGGCGGCCTCGATCTCCCGCTGCGAGGTGACGCCCACCTGCTTAAGGAACTTGCGCATCGACATGTTGAACGCTTCTTCGCTCATGGGACGGGGTACCTCCTGGCGCCGGTCGGCGGATCAAGTGAATGGCAGCGGCCTAGAGACGGACCGATGCGGTCGGGCTGGTGCGCGCGGTTGCGGTGCTGAAGTCCATCTGTCCCAGCACAATTGCCGCCGACACGGCGACGACGGCCATCATCACGACACCGATCGCGAATGCCTTCATGGGCCCGATGCCTCCGTGGCTTGGCTATTCGGCCGGGGATTCCGACGGCCGGGCCGGCGCGGCCCGCTCCCGCTCGATCTCTTCGACCCAAAGGTTATGATGTTCGCGCGCCCAGTTGAGGTCAACTTTCCCGGTGCCCATCGCTTCGAACGCGCCTTCCATGCCAATCGTCCCGATGTAGATGTGGAACATGATGATCACGATGAAGACGACGCTGATGATCGAATGCCAGAGCTGCGAATACTGCTGTTCCTGAATGGGATTGAGGACGGTCGGCAGGTCCGTCGAAAACACGTAGTTGACTATGGAAAATATGCCCGACGTGAAGCCGGTGGTATAGGGGAACAGCAGCGCCAACCCCGACAGGGATAGCAGAATGCCGAACAGCATGACGGCCCAGAACACGAGTTTCTGGCCGGCATTGAACTTCCTGGCCGGCGCATGCAGCCCCGGCACCAACCCGCCGCCCCGCAAGACCCAGACCACATCGTGCCGGTTGGGGATGTTCTCGCGGATCCACAGTGCGAACACCGTCACCAGGGCGGCCATGAAGGCAAAGGCCACGCAGTTGTGGATAAGCTTGCCCGTGCTCGCCAGCGTGGAAAACGCGTCATGGCCGATCAGCGGGATCAGCGCCTCGCGGCCATAGCGCAGGGTCGACCCGGTCACGGCGAGCAGGATGAAGCTTGACGCCAGCATCCAATGCGCCGCCCGCTCGAGCGTGGAGAACCGCTTGATCTTCCGGCCGCTGCGCCCGTGCCTGAGACGCACGCGCCCGTGCAGGGCGAAGAACAGACACATCAGGAACAGCATGCCGACGATGTACATCGCCCCATAGGTCGGCAGCGCCTCGCTGTTGACCTCGCGCCAGCGCTGACCTTCCGACTGGATCAGCACGCCGGCATTGGGGTTCTCGATATTGATCGTCGCCGGGCTGCCTTGCCGCAGCGCACGCCAGATATCCGCATCCGACTGCTGGCCCAGCGTGCCGCCCGGCGGGCCGGGGTCTACGGCAGCATCCTGCGCATCGGCCGGGCCGGCCCAGGCCAGCACGGCGACGATCGCCAGGACGCAAAGCGCCAAGCCCCATCGCCACGCCGATGCCCGCATCCGCACCGCGTCCGGATCTGCCCCGGCTCGACCCCCCATGGTCATGCGCCCGTTCCCCGCCCGGCGGCGGCCGCCCGGCGGCTATTCCCCCCTCAGCTCGTAGGCGGTGCCCCAGCCCCAGGCGCCGGAACCGAAGCCTCGGGCGACCACCCGCTCGCGGTAGATGTCGGACACCTCGTTGCCGTCGCCGGCCAACAGCGCCTTGGTCGAACACATCTCCGCGCACAGCGGCAGCTTGCCTTCCGCCAGGCGGTTGCGGCCGTATTTGGTGAATTCCTCCCCTGAGCCATCCTCCTCCGGACCGCCGGAGCAGAAGGTGCATTTGTCCATCTTGCCGCGCGAGCCGAAGGCGCTGGCCTGGGGGAATTGCGGCGCGCCGAACGGGCACGCATAGAAGCAATAGCCACAGCCGATGCACAGGTCCTTGGAATGCAGGACCACGCCGTCTTCCGTCTGGTAGAAGCAGTCCACCGGACAGACCGCCATGCACGGCGCATCCGAACAGTGCATGCACGCCACCGAGATCGACCGTTCGCCCGGCGACCCGTCGTTGATCGTCACCACCCGCCGGCGGTTGATGCCCCAGGGCACCTCGTTCTCGTTCTTGCACGCCGTCACGCAGGCATTGCATTCGATGCAGCGCTCGGCATCGCACAGGAATTTCATACGCGCCATGGTCGGATCCTCCCGGGGTTGGCGCTCAAGCGCGCTCGATGCGGCAAAGCGTTGCCTTGGTTTCCTGCATTTGGGTCACGGAGTCATAGCCGTAGGTCTGGGCGGTATTGCTGCTCTCGCCCAGGACATAGGGATCGGCACCGGCCGGGTATTTCCCGCGCAGGTCCTCGCCCTGGAAATGCCCGCCGAAGTGGAACGGCATGAAGGCGACGCCGGCACCGACGCGTTCCGTGACCATCGCCATCACCCGCACCTTGCCGCCCTCGGGTCCGTGGACCCAGACCATCTCCCCGTCGCGCACACCGATGTCGTTGGCGTTGCGGGGGTTGATCTCGACGAACATGTCCTGCTGAAGCTCCGCCAGCCAGCGGTTCGACCGGCTCTCGTCGCCGCCGCCCTCGTATTCGACCAGACGGCCCGAAGTGAGGATGATCGGGAAATCGGTCGCATAGTCGTTCGCCTGGATCGACGCATAGGCGGTCGGCAGCCGGAAGAACTTCCGGTCCTCGTAGGTGGGATAGCGGTCCACAAGGTCGCGGCGGTTGGTGTACAGCGGCTCGCGATGGACCGGCACCGGATCGGGGAAGTTCCACACCACGCAGCGCGCCTTGGCGTTGCCGAAGGGGGCCGCGCCATGGGCGATCGCCACCCGCTGGATGCCGCCGGACAGGTCGGTCTTCCAGTTGGTTTCGTCACCGGCGATGGCGTCGATCGCCGCGCGTTCGTCATCGGTCAGGTCGCCGTCCCACCCCAGGCTCTTCAACAGCGCCATGGTGAATTCGGGATAGCCGTCCTCGATCTCCGACCCGGCGGACCATGATCCTTCCGCCAGCAGGTTGTCGCCGTCGCGTTCCACGCCGAAACGTGCCCGGAATGTCAGGCCGCCTTCGGCCACCGGCCGCGACGTGTCGTAGAGGATCGGCGTGCCCGGATGGCCCATGTCCGGCGGCCCCCAGCAGGGCCACGGCATGCCGTAGAATTCCCCGTCCAGCGGTCCGCCGACGGCCTGCAGCGTCGTGCGATCGAAGGTCTGCTGGTGGGCCATGTGCGCGCGCAGCCGTTCCGGCGACTGGCCGGTGTAGCCGATCGTCCACATCCCCCGGTTGAATTCTCGTGTCAGATCCTCGACCAGCGGCTCACCGCTCTCGCTGACCGCGATATGCTTGAACAGCTGGTCGGCGAAGCCGAACTTCTCGGCCAGGCGCGCCATGATGACATGGTCCGGCAGGGATTCGAACAACGGTGCGAACACGCGCTCGCGCCATTGCAGCGACCGGTTGGACGCGGTGACGGAGCCATAGGTCTCGAACTGGGTGCTGGCCGGCAGCAGGTAGACACCGTCGGTGCGGTCGGACAGCACGGCCGAGACGGTCGGATAGGGATCGACCACGACCATGAGGTCCAGGCGCTCCATCGCCGTCTTCATTTCCGGCAGACGGGTCTGCGAATTCGGGGCATGCCCCCACAGCACCATGGCGCGGACATTGTCGGGCTGGTCGATATTGTCCGCATCCTCAAGCACGCCGTCGATCCAGCGGGACACCGGGATGCCCCCGCTTTCCATCATCTCGGTGCTGGCGAAGCGGCCGGCGAGGTAGTCGTAGTCGACATCCCACACGCGCGCCCAATGCTGCCATGCGCCGGCCGACAGGCCGTAATAGCCCGGCAAGGTGTCGCACAGGACGCCGAGATCGGTGGCACCCTGCACATTGTCGTGGCCGCGGAAGATGTTGGTGCCGCCGCCGGCCCGGCCCATGTTGCCCAGCGCCAGCTGCAGGATGCAGTAGGCGCGGGTGTTGTTGTTGCCGTTGGTGTGCTGGGTGCCGCCCATGCACCAGATCACCGTGGTGGGGCGGTTGTTCGCCAGCGTGCGGGCGACGCGCGCCAGCTGCGAACCCGGCACGCCGGTGACGCGTTCCGTCTCCTCCGGCGTCCAGCGGGCGACCTCGGCACGGATCTGGTCCATGCCCCAGACGCGCTGGCGGATGAATTCCTGGTCCTCCCAGCCGTTCTGGAAGATGTGCCACAGCAGGCCCCACACCAGCGCCACGTCCGAACCGGGGCGCAGCCGGACATATTCGTCCGCATGGGCAGCAGTGCGGGTGAACCGGGGGTCGCAGACGATCAGGGGCGCGTTGTTGCGTTCCTTCGCGCGCATCATGTGCACCAGCGACACCGGATGCGCTTCGGCCGGGTTGCCGCCGATCAGGAAAATGGCGCGCGAGTTGTGGATGTCGTTGTAGGAGTTGGTCATCGCGCCGTAGCCCCAGGTGTTGGCAACACCTGCGACCGTCGTGGAATGGCAGATCCGCGCCTGGTGGTCGACGTTGTTGGTACCCCAGAAGGCCGCGAACTTGCGGAAGAGGTAGGCCTGCTCGTTGCTGTGCTTGGCCGACCCCAGCCAGTAGACCGAGTCCGGGCCCGAGGCCTCGCGGATTTCCAGCATCTTGTTGCCGATTTCCTCGATCGCCTCGTCCCACGAGATGCGGGTCCATTCGCCGTTCGTCAGCCGCATCGGGTATTTCAGGCGCCGCTCGCCCACCGAATGCTCGCGCACCGCCGCACCCTTCGAGCAATGGGCGCCCAGGTTGAACGGGGAGTCGAAGCCCGGCTCCTGCCCGACCCAGACGCCGTTCTCCACTTCCGCCACGACGGTGCAGCCGACCGAACAGTGGGTGCAGATGGATTTGACCGTCCCGGTGTCGCCGGCGACGGTCTGCTGCGCTGCGGCCGGGCGCACCACGCCGTCGACGCCGGCGGAGACAGCCGCCGCACCGCCGATGGCGAGCCCCGAGGTCTTCAGGAAGGTGCGGCGATCGACGGTATGGCCCATCGGTTCTGCCGGTGCGGACGACGGACGCGCACGACCGGCGACCCGGCTAGTCTTCTTCCTGAGCATCGTTTCCTCCACCTAGTCTGACGGCGGTTCACGGCCGCATGCGAACCGTTCCACCGCAGTGGGCCAGCGTGCGATTGCGTCCCGTCCGCGCCCTAGAAGCGGGCGCTGTCGTAGTAGGACTTGATGTGCCGGGTTTCGCGATAGCCGGACCCGGGGGCCGGCTCGGCCTCGGACGCCGCAGCGTCCCCCGCGGTCAGCGCTGCCACGCCGCTGGCCACCGTGCCGGCGCCGGCCAGCTGCAGGAAGCTGCGCCTGCTGGTTCCTTCCGGGTGCTCGCCTTCGGACATGCGGGCCTCTCCCCTTGTTCGGCCCGGTTGGCGGCGGATGCGCGTTCGGGCCTTCGGTTATCCGTTCGCTCTGGTACGGGTGGGGTCGACGACCGGCGGGCGGAACGGTTGGCGCCGCCGATATCCCCCTAGATCATACGAAAGGCCGTCTCCTCGATCTCCATCAGCAGTCGGCCGATCGTGCCCACGGGGCGGTAGAAGTCGGCCGCCGCAGCGCCTTCCAGGTCGGCGAAGAAATGCGTGGCCCATGGCGCGACATGGGCGGTGAAGAAGGATCGCTGGACGTCCAGCGCGGCGGGGGCGCCGAAGGCACCGCCGATCAGCCCCGCCATCATCCCCATCAGGGCGCAGATATGGTCTTCGGGATCCTTGAACGCGGGATCGCGCGCGATCCCCAGGGTCAGCATCGCAGAGCGCAACGATGCCAACGGCTTGCCATGCACGAAGCCGGTCAGATAGTACGACGCATAGGGCAGCAGTTCGCCGCGCCCCACGCCGATGAACAGGGCGTGATATTCCCGCCCGATCGTCCGGATATCGCCACCGGCCGCCGCGGCGGCCAAGCCGGTGAACGCCCGGCCCAGGTCCGACGCGTCGCCGGACAGCGTCTTGACTTCATCGATCAGCGCTTGCGACGGCGGGCGTGCCAGCAGCCGTGACAGCAACCCATAGGCATACGCGCGAAGGCGGTCTTCCTCAGCTACAGGGTCTGCCGGTACCCGTGCCCGATCTGCGGATGATGTCTGCTGCCGCACAGAGACGATCCTTACTCTTCAAGGACGATTCGTACCCCGAGATAGCGACAGCCGCAACTGTTCATTCGCCGTCGAACGATAGTGGATTGATTGTTCCCTTGCGGCCGAGCGCCCACCACAAATGAAAACGATTCTCGATATTGCAGACCTGAACGGGTGACTTCCCGGCAGCCCCAGACGGCAGACATCAGACAAGCTGTGGGGAATGGTAGCTACATCACGACCAGGCGCAGCGGCGCGCGCGCAGGCGGGGCTCCCGGTCGGGGATCGCGCATGGCCGCCAGCACCGGCGAACCATGCCCGACCGCCGTTCCCCTTGAAAGCGGCCGGCCGCCGTGGTCGAGTCCGACGCCCGCCCCACGGGCGCGGTGTCCATGGGACAAGAGACCGGCATGGCAGCGACAACCACCTCCCCCGACTACCTGACCACACGGGAGGTCGCGGCCCTGCTGCGTGTGCGGGAGCGCAAGGTCTACGAGCTTGCCGCCGCGGGGGAGATTCCGTGCCGGCGCCTGACCGGCAAGCTGCTGTTCCCGCGCCTTGAAATCGAGGCCTGGCTGTCGGGCGGCCCCGCCGATGCGCCGCAAGAACGCACGCCCGCCCCCGACGTCATCGCCGGCAGCCATGACCCGCTACTGGATTGGGCCATCCGGGAGTCGGGTTCCCGGCTGGCGACCCTGTTCGACGGCAGCCTGGACGGGCTGGAGCGCGTGGGATCGCGCCAGGCGATCGCCGCCGGCATGCATGTGTACGAACCGGCAAACCGTGGCTGGAACACCGATCACGTGGCCCAGCGCCTGGGGGGCGAGCCCGTCGTCCTGGTCGAATGGGCGCGCCGTCGCCAGGGGCTGATCATGGCGCCGGCCACGGCGCGCGAGGTCCGGTCGATCGCCGACCTGCGCGGCCGGCGGCTGGTCCAGCGCCAGGCGGCGGCCGGTGCCGGACTTCTGCTTCAGCATCTGATGGCCGCCGAAGCCCTGGCGATGGACGAAGTCGACCTGTTGGCCGACGTCATGCGCACCGAGACGGAAGCCGCCGCCGCGGTTGCCCTGGGCCGGGCGGACGCCGCCCCGGGGCTGGAGGCCATGGCCCGGCAATTCGGCCTGGCGTTCCTGCCGACGATCGAGGAACGCTTCGACCTGCTGGTGGACCGCCGTGCCTGGTTCCAGCCGCCGATGCAGCGACTGCTTGGCTTCTGCCGCACCGATGCATTCCAGGCCAAGGCGCTGGAACTCGGCGGCTACGACCTGCGCGACCACGGGCAGGTCCACTGGAACGGCCCATAGCCGCGGACGGCGGGCGTCGCCCGCCCGCGCGGCATCAGACGAGCAGCAACCCCGCGAGGTAGGCGCGCGCTTCGGCCGACTGGGGCCGGTCGAAGAATGCCGGCGACGGGCCGCATTCGACGACCCGCCCGCGGTGCAGGAACACGACGTCATCCGCCAGGCGACGCGCCTGCCCGCTTTCATGGGTGACGAGAACGACCTTCACGCCGTCGGCCGCCGCCCCGCGAACCAGTCCCTCGATGGCCGCCGTCGCCGGAGGATCTAGGCTGGCCGACGGTTCGTCGAGCAGCAGGATCCGGGGCCTGGCGGCCAGGGCACGGACCATCGCCACCCGCTGCTGTTCGCCGCCCGACAGCACGCGGGCCGGCCGGTCGGCGAGCCCGCGCAGCTGTCCGATCTCCAGCAGCTCGTCGACGCGGGCCGACCGAAGCCGCCGCGGAACGCCGTAGATCGACAGGGCATGGTCGAGATTGGCCCGCACCGTCCGGCGGAACAGCACCGGCTTCTGGAAGACCAGGGCCACGTCGCGTGCCGGGATCGGACTGTCGCCGTCCCAGACGATCCGGCCCTGCGTCGGCGTGATCAGGCCGGCCAGAAGCCGCAATGTCAGGCTCTTGCCGGCCCCGTTCGGCCCCATCAGCGCGGTGATGCCGCCGCGCGTGAGGGACAGGGTGAGATCGTCCAGCAGCCGCTTGCCGCCGCGCTCGAAGGTCACACGATCCAGCGTGACCGCGACCTGCCGGACGGCAACGGCGGGGACCGGCGGGGCGGCCGGCGGTGGTGCGGGCTTACGCGTAGGCTCGACGCTCGGCACTTGCCTTCAATCCGATCAGCCCGGCGTTCACGAGAATCGACATGAGGACCAGAATGATGCCGAGGCCCAGCGCCAGCGCCAGCTCGCCGCGCGACGTCTCCAGCGCGATGGACGTCGTCATCACCCGGGTGACGTGGTTGATGTTGCCGCCCACGATCATCACGGCGCCGACCTCCGCCAAGGCGCGCCCGACGCCGGCCAGTGCCGCAGTCACCAGGGAATAGCGCGCATCCCAGAGCAGCGTGGCGATGGTGGCGCCCCGCCCCGCCCCCATGGATTCCAGCAGCTCGCGGTATTCGCCGTACAGATCCTCGATGAACTGCCGCGTCAGTGCAGCCACGATCGGCGTCACCAGAACGGTCTGGGCGATGATCATCGCGGTCGGCGAATAGAGCAGCCGCAACACCCCCAGCGGGCCTGCATTCGACAGCAGCAGATAGACCGCAAGTCCGACCACGACCGGCGGCAGGCCCATCAGGGCGCTGGTCAGCACCACCAGGACACCCCGGCCGGGGAAACGGGCGATCGCCAGCGTGGCGCCCAGGGGAAAGCCGATCAGGCAGGCAACGAGAACGGCAAACAGGGTGACGCGAAGCGAGAGCGCGATGATCTCCATCAGCTCCGAATCCGCGGTCGCGATCAGCGTGAAGGCGCTTCCAAAGGCAGCTCCGAAATCCTGCATGGGCGCCGGCCCTCGACTGCGTGGGTCGTCCCCACGTTCCTATGCATTCTATGTCGAAGTTTCCGAAACCGTTCAAGGCCGATGGCAGGTTCGACGGAAAACGACACGTCGGCAGCACCGTGCCAAACGGGGCGCAGCGAAGGACCGGGACGCGCCCGCGCCCAAACCCTCCCGAAGCCGACTGTTGCGGCCCGTATCGTTCAGCGCAATTGCATTTTAGATAAATCCGCGAATACAAAATTTGATGAAATATAGAATAAAACTCCGCTGCATTTGAACTGTCATCGATAATGACTTTACACGTCGACTAAATATGGTTAACTTCCCGTTAATATCTGGTCTGGAACGACCATAGACTTGGTGATTGATATGGCTAAGCTGGTGAATACGCTTGCATTGCGCGCCGCCCCCGGGCGACGGGACACGGCGGCCCTGCACCCCGCAGGCCGCGGCCGATGCACCGCCGGCGCGGGGTCACGTCGCTGACCGCAGCCGCATCCGGGCCCGCCAGGCCATCGCGCGTTGCCTGCCGGGTGATACCCCGGCGGGACGGGCTGCCGGCGGCCGCACCCCTCACACCCGTCACGTCAGCCAAGCCGCGGATCCACACGCGGCGGACAACCAACACAAGACTCCAGGGTTGGAACCAAGGGAATCGCCCCAACGCCATGCGCCGAACGACACTCGCAGTTCTCACGCAACAGAGAGGCAGTCGACGTGCAACCTGTACGCAAGGCCGTGATTCCGTCCGCGGGTCTGGGCACCCGCTCTCTTCCGGCGACGAAGAGCATCCCCAAGGAGATGCTGACGATCGTCGATCGCCCGATCATCCAGTACGCCGTCGAGGAGGCCCGCGCGGCCGGCATTGAGGTCCTGATCTTCGTCACCAGCCGCGGCAAGACCTCGCTGGAGGACCATTTCGACCACCAGGCCGAGCTCTACAGCGTCCTGCAAGGCCGCGGCAAATCCGCCCAGCTGGCCCAGGCGCGCAGCAGCGAGATCGCGGCCGGCCGCTATGCCTTCGTACGCCAGCCCGAGCCCATGGGCCTGGGCCATGCCGTCTGGTGCGCCCGCCAGTTCATCGGGAACGAACCCTTCGCCGTGCTGCTGCCGGACGAGGTCTTCCTGGCCAGCGTGCCGCCGCTGAAGCAGATGCTGCAGGCCTTCGCCACCACCGGCGGAAACCTGGTCGGCGTGCGTGAAGTGCCGCTGCACATGACCAACCGGTACGGCATTCTCGATCCCGCATCCGACGACGGCCACATCGCCGCCGCCCGCGACCTGGTCGAGAAGCCGGAGCCCGACGTCGCCCCATCGCGCCTGTCCGTGATCGGCCGCTACATCCTGCAGCCCGACGTCCTGGACCAGTTGGACCGCCAGCCGCCCGGCGCCGGCGGGGAGATCCAGCTGACCGACGCGATCGCCGGAACGATCGGTCGCCAGCCGCTGCACGGCGTGCGCGTTGCCGGCGAACGGTTCGACTGCGGCGATTGCACGCAGCTGATCTCGGCAAACCTGGCCTTCAGCCTGCGCCGCCCCGAACTGGCAACGTCCGTTCGGGCGGCCGCAGAACGCATCCTGTCGGACGCGGTGGTCAACGACATCCAGGTTCCGACGGCCCGGGTCGCATGAGATAGGCGTCAATCGCATCTGACGCAGACTCGCGTGCCGCCTCGCGATGGTCGCGTTGATCCCGACGCATGTCCGTCAATCGTCGTCCGCATGCCGCCGGGCGCGCGCGATCATGGGTTTTCACCCTCGTCGGAAGCAATGGCGCAGTCCCGATCGGGCAATTGCCGAACGCAGCACCGATCGCCGGGATTTGACGCAGATACCGATAAACAAAGGGACAAGAATATCTAAAATACAATCAATAGTATATTTTGCTTGACGCTATTCGCATGCCGATTACAGTGCATTGGACTATTGTGCACCGCATGATCGAATCATGCTCAAGTGTGGAGACAGACAATGACTGGCACTGCACGACGGTACGACATGATGAAGACAACATTTGATATGGCGATCTCCGCCATTCTCCTTATCGTTCTTCTTCCTGTGTTCGTTATTATTGGCATTATAGTGTCACGGGATGGTGGACCGATGTTCTTTTGCCAGACCCGTCTTGGGCGCTTCGGGCAGCCGTTCCGCGTCATCAAGTTCCGGACGATGGCCGTCGATGCCGATGCACGGCTGGCTGCGTTGCTGGACGCATCCCCCGACGCGCGGCTGGAATGGAGCGTCAAGCGCAAACTGACGCGCGACCCGCGCATTACGCACGCCGGTGGCCTGCTGCGCCGGTCAAGCCTCGATGAACTGCCCCAGTTGATCAACGTCCTGCGCGGCGAGATGAGCCTGGTCGGCCCCCGGCCGATCGTGGCGGACGAGGCCGCGCGCCTCGGCTGCCGTTTGGGCGGCATCCTTTCGGTAAAGCCCGGCATCACGGGGCTCTGGCAGATCAACGGCCGCAACGACGTCACCTATTTCCGACGCGTTGCGTTGGAGTCGGTGTATGCGCGCCACCGCACCGTTCTTCTTGATCTGTACATCCTGCTGATGACGCCCCTCGCCGTGGTCCGGGCGCGCGGCGCCTATTAGGGCGGATCCCGATGGCCGCCGGCGGGTCCAGGGTTCGGCCCGAAGACATCGCCGGCGGCCCAATCGGCCCGCGCGCAGACGGAGGTTCCAGGCAATGGTCGACCGGAAGATCGCTCCCGTGATCCTGTCAGGCGGGGTCGGATCGCGGCTATGGCCGCTGTCGCGCGAATGCCATCCCAAGCAGCTGATTGCGCTGAATGGAAGTCGTTCGCTGATCCAGGAAACGGCGCTCAGGATCGTCGCCGGCGACGTGTTCGCCGCCCCGATCGTGCTGTGCGCGGAAGACCAGCGCTTCCTGATCGCTGCACAGCTGCGTGAGGTCGGCATCGCCGACGCGGACATCATTCTCGAGCCGGTCGGCCGGAACACCGCGCCGGCGGCCGCCGTGGCCGCCTTGCGGGCACTGGAGGCCGATGGCGAGGCCATGGTCCTGCTGCTGCCCGCCGACCACCATATCGCCGACGCCGGACGTTTCCGGGCGGCCGTGGACGGGGCGATCGCCGTCGCGGCGTCGGGTGCGGTGGTGATGTTCGGCATCCGCCCCACGCGGCCGGACACGGGCTACGGCTACATCCGCAGGGGTGCGCCCTATGACGGCCGCAACGATGCCAGCCACGTCGACCAGTTCGTCGAAAAGCCGGACGAGGCGCTGGCGAACCGGTTCCTGGCCGAGGGCACCCATCTCTGGAACAGCGGCATCGTGCTGTGCCGGGCCGACCGCCTTGTGGATGAGCTGGCGGCCCACGCCCCCGACATCCTGGCGTCTGCGCGCGAGGCGCTGTCGCAGGGATACGAAGACCTGGACTTCTACCGGTTGCACGCCCCGTCCTTCGAGGCGTGTCCGGCGATCTCGATCGACTGCGCGGTCATGGAGCGGACGCGCCTGGCCGCCGTCGTATCGGCCGACTTCCCCTGGTCGGACATCGGGTCATGGTCGGCGTTGTGGGAGGCAAGCCCGCACGACGGCGACGGCAACGCCACTGCCGGCGATGTCGTGGTGGTCGAAACCAGCAATTCCTACGTGCGCAGTGACGGGCTGCTGACGGCCGTTGTCGGGGCCGACAACCTGGTCGTCGTCACCACGGCCGACGCCGTGCTGGTGGCACCGCGCGATCGCACCCAGGATGTCCGCAGGGTCGTCGAACGCCTGCGCAGCGGCGGTCGGGCGGAGGCACGCTATCACGCCCAGGTCTATCGCCCGTGGGGGGCCTATCAGACGTTGCAGTCGGGCAACCGGTTCCTGGTCAAGCTGATCACCGTCAATCCCGGGGCACGGCTGTCGCTGCAGCGCCACTATCACCGGGCAGAGCATTGGGTGGTGGTCAGCGGCACGGCGCTTGTCACCCGCGATGACGAAGAGATGTTCGTGCGCGAGAACGAGTCGGTCTACCTGCCGCTCGGCTGCGCCCACCGCCTCAGCAATCCGGGCAAGCTGCCCTTGCTGCTGATCGAGGTCCAGTCAGGACCCTATCTGCAAGAAGACGACATCGTCCGCCTGGACGACGACTTCGCCCGCGTCGGCGACAGGGCCTGACCGGCCGTGCCTGCCCCCGCCGGCGCATCGCCCGCCGTTCCGGCCTACAGGATCAGGCTGAGCGCGGCCGCCCACACGGCAAGGCCGCCCGCCACCACCATGGCGGCCTTGACCAGGCGTGCGGCCGCCGGCCATGCGGCAGGGTCGGCGTCCAGGGGAAGATGCGCCACGAAGACGACGTCGCCGGTACGGATCATGGGGTTGGCCACGGGCCGATCTCCTCATCGGTGCTCCGCCTTGGTACCACCTGCCAGTTACCCGATCTTTAATGTGCCGGCGGCAGGCCATCGCCCATTGTGCGGGTGGCCGCGGCGCGCATCCGTCCGGCGCCGGATGCGCCTACTGGCCAGGTGCGGGACGGCCGGCCGATGAATGCCGTCCCGCTGGCCGTGTTCTGGTTGCTGCTGGCCTATGCCATGGCGGCGCGGCCTGCGGTGATCTGGTTCCTGTTCTTCGGCGTCATGCCGTTCGGGGCGCTCGCCGCCGTCCCGTCGCAGCTGACGGGCGGCGTGACCCTGCTGCCCCAGGCGATCGTGGCGGTGTTCCTTGTCGCCAAGGTGATCCTGCGCCCCGTTGCGGCGCGGCAGGCCCTGGACGCGGCCATCGATCCGCGGCGCTTCGGGCTGCTGGTGGCTTTCGTCGCCTACTCCGTCGCCTCGGCCCTGATCATGCCGCGGCTGTTTGCCGGTCAGGTCACGATCGTTCCGGTGCGCGCCGACGGGGCGGCGACCGAGCTGTTGTGGCCATCGTCGTCGAACTTCACCCAGGCCGCCTACCTGACCCTGTCCCTGGGTGTCGCCATCGCCACGGCGGTGTATCTGCGGCGCATCGACAGGCTGGCCGTCGTCGTGCGGGCGCTGTGCTTCGGCGGGTTGATCCTCTGTATCACGGGGCTCGTGGACATGGCCGCGTCCGCGGCCGGACTGAGCGCGCTGCTGGCGCCGTTTCGCACGGCGAGCTACGCCATCTTCGCCGACAGTGCGATCCACGGGATGCACCGGGCCATCGGCCTGATGCCCGAAGCCTCGACCTTCGGGCCGCTGTGCGTGAAATTCGCCGCGATCCTCTATTTCCTGCGGTCGACGTCGGATATCCGCCTCGTGCATCCGACACTCCAGGCCTGGGTCGTGGTGCTGCTGCTGGCGATGGCCGCCCTGTCGACCTCGACGACCGCGTATCTGGGCCTGTTGGTCCTGATGACGCTGATGGCCTGCAACTGGCTGCGGCGCGCGCTGCCGGGGGATGCCACACCCGGGGAACGTCGGCGGCTGGCCGGCGAGATGGCCGCCGCCTATGTCGGCGTCGTCGTGCTGGCGGCGATCTTCGTGTTCAAGCCGGAAACCCTGGCCGTCGTCACCGATTTCGTCGACCGGATGGTGTTCCAGAAGGCGGAAACCTCCTCGTTCGACGAACGGATGCTGTGGAACGGCATCGGCATGGATGTCTTCGCCCAGACATATGGCCTCGGCGTCGGCATCGGCGGCACGCGCACGTCCAGCTGGGCCGTCGCCGTCCTCAGCAATGCGGGGCTGATCGGCACGGGCCTGATGGTGGCGTTTCTTGTCGTCTGCATGGTCAAGCCCGTTCCGCGACGCGAGCGGATCCGCCCCGAAGCGGCGCTGGGCACGCGGCTTGCGATCCTGGTGTCGCTGTCGATGAGTTCCATGGCCGGCACCACCACGGATTTCGGCGTCTTCACCGGTGCCATGTTCGGCATCGTCATGGCCGTGTCCTGGCAACAGAGACGGCCCGCAACGGCCCCCGCGGTGGCAGCCTGCCCGCCGGGTGCGCCGGGATATCGCCAGGCGAACCTGGGGGTACGGTCCTGATGAAGGTCGCGATCATCCACTATTGGCTGTTCCACATGCGTGGCGGCGAGAAGGTCGTGGAAAGCCTGTGCCGGCTGTTCCCGCAGGCCGACATTTTCACGCATGTCTACGATCCGGCCGGCGTGTCCGACACCATCCGCGCCCACAGGGTCACGACCACCTTCATCGCCCGCCTGCCCTTCGCCCGCTCGCGCTACAAGTCCTACCTGCCGCTGATGCCCCATGCGCTGGAGGCGCTGGACCTGTCGGGCTACGACCTGGTCCTGTCCAGCGAGTCCGGGCCGGCCAAGGGGATCATCCCGCCGCCCGGGGCAACCCATGTCTGCTATTGCCATTCGCCCATGCGCTACCTCTGGGACCAGTACCACCTGTATCGCCAGGGGGCGGGGCGGCTGACGCGCACCCTCATGCCGCTGCTGGCGCACGGCCTGCGCAAATGGGATGCGCTCAATTCCATGCGGGTCGACGAATTCGTCGCCAACTCGCACCACGTCGCCCGGCGGATCGCCAAATACTACCGGCGCCAGGCGACCGTCGTCGCCCCACCGGTGGACGTCACGGCTTTCTCACCCTGCCGGGACGACGAGGTGGGGGACTACTACCTCTGCGCGGGTGAGCTGGTGGCCTACAAGCGCCCGGACATCGCCGTCGACGCCTTCACGCGCATGGGCCGCCGGCTGCTGGTCATTGGCGGCGGCGAGGAAGCCGCCCGCCTGGCCAAGCGGGCCGGCCCGACGGTCGAGTTCCTCGGCAAGGTGCCGTTCGACACCCTGCGCCACCATTTCGCCCGCTGCCGCGGGCTGATCTTCCCGGGGGAAGAGGATTTCGGCATCATCCCCGTCGAGGTCATGGCCTCCGGCCGCCCCGTCATCGCCTTTGGCGTAGGCGGCGCGCTGGATACCGTTGCCGACGGCCGCACCGGACTGCTGTTCCACGACCAGTCGGTCGAGGGGTTGATCGACGCCGTGGAGCGGTTCGAGCACGAGATCGAACCGCATCTCGATCCCGCCGCGCTTGTGGCCCATGCCGCCCGTTTCGGGGAGGACGCGTTCATCGACGGAATGTCCGCCGTCCTCGCCGGGCACGGCATCGCCGTCCCGGGCCACGAGGGGCGCGCCGCCGCCGCAGCGCCGCGCATGCCCCGGCCGGGCGGCCCGCCCGTCAGGCCGGCCATCCCCCTGCGTGCAGCCGGGCAGCCCCATGGTTGACGCGGGCATCGGCAAGCCGGACGGCCGCCCGGACGGCGCCAGCGGGCGGTTCGATGTGGACCACCTGCGCGATCAGCTCGGCCGTCGCGTGATCTCCGGCGGCATGATCTCCATCGGCGCGCAGGTGCTCAGGATCGCGCTCAATCTCCTGTCCATCGCCATCCTGGCCCGGCTGATCCCGCCGGCGGAATTCGGCGTCGTGGCGCTGGCGCTGCCGATCGCCTATCTCGCTTCGGACATCGCCCAGTATGCGCTGGGGCAGGTCACGGTCCAGCGCCAGTACATCACCCAGGCCCAGGTCAGCGCCCTGTTCTGGGCGAACCTGCTGATCGCCGGCGCGGTGACGGCCTTGCTGGCCGTGGCGTCCGGCGCCGTTGCCGCCTTCTACGACGACCACCGCGTGGCACCGGTGCTGATGGCGCTTGCCTTGAGCACGCTGCTGTCGGGCGCTGCGTCGCAGTTTTCCGCCATCCTCAGCCGCGAGATGCGGTTCTGGGCGCTTCAGGGTTCGGCAATCCTGGCGGAGATCTGCGGTATCGCCGGTGCCGTCTGGGCCGCCTATGCGGGGCTCAGCTATTGGGCGATCGTCATCCAGATCCTGGTCCGCCAGGCGGCCCTGCTCGTGCTGCGCATCTGGTGGTCGCGCTGGCTGCCCGACGGCCCGGCCACCCTGCCGCAGGCACGCGGCCTGGTATCGACGGGCGGCAACCTCGCCGTCTTCAGCCTGCTGACGCAGCTTGGCCACGGGCTGGGCGTGGTCGTCGTCGGGCGCGTCCTGGGCGACGTGCAGGCCGGCCTGTTCCTGCGGGCCTGGAACATCGCCAACTGGCCGGTGACACAGGTGATGGGACCGCTGGGCTCGGTCCTGACGCCGGCCCTTGCCCGCGTCGCCGGCGTTCCGGGCCGGCTGGATGCGGTTCACGATCGTGTGCTGGTCCAGACCGCCATGGTCGCCGTGCCCCTTGGGGCCACCTTCGTCGCCCTGGCGGAGCCGATCACGCTGATCCTGCTGGGCGAACAATGGCGCGAGGCGACGATCCTGCTGGCCGCGCTGGGCGTGCGGGCGTTCACCGTGCCCCTGACATCGGTCATCCAGTGGCGGCTGATTGCGTCCGGCGGGACCGCGGTCCTGCGGCGGTTCGCCCTACTGGCCATGCCCGTGACGCTGGCCGCCTATGGCGTCGCAACGCAGTTCGGCCTCGCCCAGACGGCCGCGGCGCAGGGCGCCCTCAGCCTGGCCGTGTTCCTGCCGCTGCTGATCTGGCTTGCCGGTGCCAAGGGGGGGCCCCCACCCCGGCGAACCCTGGCCATGCTGCTGCCTTTCGTCCTGGCGATGGCCGCGATCACCATTGCCGCGTCGGCGGCGTACCGGCTTCTGCCCACCGGTCCCGGCGGGCCGGGAATGGCGGCCGCCTTCGCACTGGGGCTCGCGGTCATCTGCTGCCTGCATCTCGGCTTCTGCCTGGCGGTTCCACGCTACCGGCGCGAGCTGTTCGATGTGGCCGGTCGGATCCTGGCCATCGCCCCGCGGCGCAACGGCAAGGACGCTGCGGCGTCATAGAGCCGGACGCCCTTCGGCGCCTGCCTCAGGCCAGCCCCAGTTCGACCCTGACCTGCGCCAGGACCGCACGCAGGCGATCCTTGCGTTCCTCCAGCCGGCCCGGCGGGCTCAATTGCGGCTCGCGGCTGCGCGCACGGCGCAGCGCCAGGCCGACCGGAACCGCCAGCGACTGCCGGACCAGCGACTGCAAACGCCGGGATCGTGCGGCCCCGCCCGATGCCGCCGGCACCGGTGACGACTGGGCCGTCCCCTTCAGGCGGTCGAGGTTGACGCCGAACCGGCGCGCCACCGCGCGAAGACCGCGATAGCGCCCACCAAGCGGCAGCCGGACGGGATCATACGTAATCCCGACCGTTTCCCCCCAGTCGGTCCATTTGAACGCGTTGATGCGCCGCGAGCCGGCGACGGCGATCCACGGCACGCGGAAGGCATCGGCAAGGATCGCCGCATGCATGGATTCGGCGACCACCAGCCCGGCTTGCGCGATCGCGCGGATCACCGACCTGGCCTCGTCGCAGGGGGACACGTACCTGAGGCCGGCGATGGCACAGGCGCGCGGGATCTCCCACGGCCCGTACGCCGCCGTTTCCCAATGGGGAATGAAGATCGCCGAACCCGTCGGCTCAAGCCCCGCGAACTCCGGCATGTCCGCAACCATGACGGCCGGGTCGACGATGCCAAGGTCGTCGTCCAGGCCGAGGGCACGTGCGCTCAACGGTCCCCGCACGCAGCGGACATCCCATAGCCGCGGATCGGCGACGCTTGGCGTGGCGCCATATCCGACGCCGCTGCCGATCACCAGCTTGCGCCGTTCCGCCGGCAGCAGTTCCGTGTTCAACAGCGTGCCGACGCCCACCAGCAGCTGGTCGTTCTCGATCTCCCTGATCCCCGGCAGCAGGAAATCCCAGAGCCAATCGTTCAGGTCGTCCCCAAAATTCCCGTGGTCCGACCGCCAATAGAAGATCTCCATGCCGCCTCCGTTTCGGTCAGGGTCAGGTCCGATCGGACGCATCGGGGCCGAGGCCCGGCGACGTTTCCCGCCATCCGCGCCAGCGCCCGCTGGTCGTCACCAGGCCCTTCCTGGCCAGGGCGAAGCGCCCCCGCACGGCGTTCAGCCCTGCGCCGACCAGCGGCCGGGCAAGCCAATAGGCCAGGTCGCCCAGGCCATAGCCGTTCTTGCGCAGCGCATGGCCGAAGCCGCAGGCATAGGTGTGGACCTTTTCCAGGTCACGCGGTGTCGGATTGGACAGGTCCCATTCCGGATGGTGGCCGGTCAGCCCGGGGTCGTAGTAGCCACGCCCCCCGGCCTGCAGACAGCGCAGCACCAGATCCTGGATCTCGCAGCTGCCATAGGGCGTTCCCGCCCCCGGCCCGATGCGCTCGTCGAAGCCGCCGACCCGTTCGAACAGATCGCTGCGGATTGCGAACAGCCACTCGATCAGCGTCACCCAGACACTGACACGCGTCTGCGGCCCTGCCTCCTGGGCGAACCGCCCGTTGATCGTGCGCCCGGTTTCGTCGGTCGGCCGCCCCGAAAGCATGTCGACCTGGTGGCGCGCAAGCAGCGCGCCCACCCGGTCCAGGAAGTCCGGCGCATACCAGCAGTCGTCATCGGGGAACAGCAGCCATGACCCCTGCGCCCGCTGTGCGCCGATGTTGCGATTGCGGCAGACCCCCGCAACGGTACTGCGCAGGTGGACGATGCGGATGCCCGCACCGGCGGCATCGATGGCCTGGCGCACCCGGTCGTCCCGGTTCTGATCGACGATGACCGCCTCGAAATCCGTCATGTTCTGGGCGTCGAGGCTTTTCAGCAGGCGGGTCAGCTCCGCCGAACGGCCGAGGGTCGCGATCACCAGGCTGAACTGCGGGGCGGGCGCACCGGCACGCCCATCGGCCGGCGCCGTCGACGGCCGGGTCGCGCGGTCGTTCGGGACGCGCGTCAAAGGTCCAGCATCCGCGTGGGCGTCAGCCGGCCCAGCACCATGTCCTTGATGGCGATCCAGTTGCCCCGCATGCGCCCGCGCCGGTCGACCCACGGCTCGGGCGCGAAGGCCTTCAGATGGTTCGCGGCGATGTTGCCCAGCATCAGCCTCGCCGCGAATGCCAGGCGCATTGTTCCCTTGCGGATCAGGTAGACGGGGTTGGCGATCTGGCTGTAGCCGAGGCGCCGCTCCGACGGGCGACCGCCCTTGACGCCCTTGTGCACACCGACCAGGGCGTCGGATTTCACCAGCCGCCCGCGCGCCAGCAGCTGGGCGGCAAAGTCGACGTCTTCCTGCCAGGCATAGAGCGGCAGGTTCTCGTCGAACCGCGCGTCACAGATCATGGCCGTGCGGTACGCCATGTTGCAACCGTAGAGACCGCGATGCTCGCTGACGATCCGCGGCGGACGGCCTTGCGGCTCCGTCGCCTCGAAGGTGGCGATCAGCGCTGCGGCGTCCGCATCGGCGATGCCGGCACTGTTGATGCCGTCGGCCAGCAGCCGACCCATCATCCCGGCGACGTCGGGGAAGGTCGCGAAGACCGCGGCGATCCCGGCCAGCGCGGACGACGCAGGCACATAGTCGTCGTCGAAGAAGACCACGATGTCGCAGTCTCCCCGTACCAGGTCCAACCCGCGGTTGCGCTGCGCGCACAGGCCCTTCGGCCCGGCCACCACTTCGGCGCCCCAGCGGTCCGCCGCGTCCGGCGGTACGTCGGCGCGATCGGTCACGGACAGGACCAGCCGGTCCGGCGGGCGGGTCTGGGCCGCCAGCCGGCGCAGCAGGCCCGCCACCTCCCCCGGCCGGCCGAGGGTCGCGATCACGACGGCAAGGCGAAGCCCCCCGCCCGGTGTCGGTTGGGATGTCATTGCGCGACAGCCTCCAGCACATCCAGAAGCCGCTCGGCCGCCGCTGCCCAGGTGAACTGCCGGGCATGCTGCTGCCCCTTGGCGCCCAGCCGGGCATGGAGTTGCGGATCGGCCGCCAGCTCGGCGATCGCCCTGGCCCAGGCTGCCGGCGCATCGGGCGCGGCATACAGCACGGCGTCCCCGCACACCTCCGGCAGGGCACCGCACGGTGCCGCGACAACGGGACAGCCCAGCAGCATCGCCTCCAGCGGCGGCAGGCCGAACCCTTCGGTCGTCGACGGGAACGCCAGGCACAGCGCCGATTCCAACAGCCCGCGCAAACGCGAATCCGTGATCCGGCCGGCAAACACCACAGAAGGCGGGACGGCGTGGCCCGCGGCGACGAAATCGCTGCGGCCGGCCGCGCCGAACAGTACCAGCTTCACCCCCTCCAGCGCGGGATCGCTGAATGCGGCAAACAGCGCGCCCACGTTCTTGTGGACCTGGGTATTGGCAAGCGCGACGACATAGCGTCCGGGTTCGACGCCGACGGCCGCCGCGGCACAGGGCTCAGCCGTGGTCCGCAATACATGATCGACGCCGTTGTGGATCACCGAAACCGCCTCCGGCCTTGCGACGCCATAGTGGGCAAGCTGGCTGCGCGAATAATCGGACACGGTGAGAATGCGCAAATGGCGTCGGCCGATCAGCGGCTGCATGACGCGATAGAACGACCGGAACGCCGGTGAATACGACCCCGGCGTAATGCGCACCTGCGCGTCGTGGAACATGGTGACGGCGCGGCGGCAGAGCACCGGACCGAGATTGCAGAGATTGACCAGCAGATGGCCGTTGGCGCTTCTCGGCAGGTCGAACTGCTCCCAAAGCTGCGAACGCAGGTGCCCGGTCTGCCGGATGGAAAAGGCCTGCAAGGGCAGTTGGCGTCGCGCGCCGGCCGGGTGAACCACCTCGCCGGCGATCCGGCTGCCCAGGCCCGGCGTCTCCGCGACAAGCCGGTCAAGGGCCAGGATCAACTCCTCCGCGACGCGATGGACGCCGGTCGGGGGGGCGGTCAGGAACTTTCCGTTAAAGACAAGGCGCAGCTGATTCATGGGGGCGCGTTACCCGCTTGTCTTGCCTCCGGGCCGATGCGCCCCGGCAGGGGGCGCACGCTCTGACGTCTGCTCCTGCCTCCTCGATCCTGAATTCTGCGTCGGTGATATCGCAGATGCGAAACGCAGAGTACAGGCAAATATTTTTAGAGAAAATTTAAATAAATCTATCGAATTGAAAGGACAAACGCTTGCGCCTATGGTCTCGACGACAATCGATTCGGCGAGGTCGATGTCGGCCGTCGTACGCCGTCCGCCGGGGTCCGCGGGACGGAAATTCGGCGGAAGTGCTCAGGGCGTCACAGCACGCTCAAGCCGCGACAGGTCGACCCTTGCCAGGTTGAGCGGCCGGAACAGCGTATGACGCCAATGATCGGTCAGAAAGCGCAACAGCATCCCCTTGGGCATGGGCGAACGCCGCAGCGCCGCGGCCACGTGCAGCGACCGCATGACGACGCCTGCACGCGTCGATACCGCACCGCCGCCCCGCGCCACGCCGGCATAGGCGACCGCGCCGCGGAACGTGATGCCCAGGGCTTGCAATACGCGTGCGATTTCATCGTCATAGCGCTCATCGGCGGCAAACCCGTGGGCCGTCTTGGTCGTGCCCACGCGCCGGGTGTGCCGCACGGCCACGGCGTCGACAACGGCGCATTTGCGCAGCGGCGCGTCGAACTGGCGGCACCAGGCGAGATCGATGCCCGTTTCCCGGCCGCTGGCAAACAGCGGCCCGGCACCCGCAAGCGCGCCGGCGGTGAAGAACGGACACATCATCTCGATGAAGTTGACGAACCGCAGCCGGAACCGTCGGTTTTGCAGGAAGACAGCATACGACAGGTAGCTGTCCCATGTCAGCGACGGCTGCCAGACCTGCAAACCGTACCGTTCGCCGATGTCGAAACAGTCGCTCAACGCATCGGCATCGCTGTCGATGTCGTCATCGATCAGCGCGATTGCGCGGTATTGCCGCACGTCCCGTGCGCGGGTCCGCAGGAAGTCCCGGTACCCCTTCACCTTCGATCCCGGCACCTCCGTCCGGAATGTCCCCGCCCCCTCGACCGCCGGCGCGTCCGGATGGAACGCCGTGACATGCAGGTCGAAATTGCGACGCCGGCCGCGTTCCCGCAGCCATCCGGGGTGCAGTGAGCTTGGCCCCGCGCGCACCACGACCAGGTTGTCATGCGTTTTCGACATCGTCGTGCCGTCCGCTATGGCCATCGTCGCGATGGCGCCGGGGTCGCAACACCCGCACATGTCCGCAAAGCGCCCGAACCGCCGCCAAGGTGCCGGAGGTTCCGTTCCGGCTCAATGGCCGCGTGACGGTCGATACACGCAATCCCCCGCGGCTGCCGGCCACCGTCGGCATCCGAGATCGCGCGAGTGCCCGACCATGAATGATGTCGCCAGACCGGCCGATGCCCCGCCCGACCAGCCGCAGCGCCCGACCGGCGCGCCGCCCGACGTCAGCCGCCGGATGGCCTGGAGCCCCGGATCGGAAGAGATGGATGGTTTCGGCCTGCTGGATATCTGGCTGTTCCTGCGCCGCAGGCAGTTCCTGATCGGCTTCTTCTTCATCGCCCTGTCCGCCCTCGGCGCCCTCCTGGTGATGGAGCGGCCGGTTCTCTACCGGGCGACCGCCAAGGTCATGGTGGCACCTGATGAACGGCCGATCATCGCCAGCGACGGGGCCCAGGGAACCGTCAGGATCGACAGCGAAGCCGTCAACAGCCAGGTGCAGATCCTCAGGTCGACGGACCTGGCCATCGGCGTGGTCGGCCAGATCGATTTCGATGCCCTCGCCCCGCCTGCCGGGCAGGGGGTATTGGGGCGCCTGCTGGCCCCCGTGCGGTCCGCTCTCGCCCGGCTGGTCCCGAACGAAGCCGGGCACGACGGGGACGACGGACCGCCGGTGCCGGACGAGATCGGCCTGACGGCGGACCAGCTGGCCACGCTGGAACGCTTCCGCAGCCTCATGGTCGTGCAACCCGTCGCCAATTCCAGCGTCGTCGACGTGCAGTTCGACCATCCCGACCCGCGCGTCGCCGCCTATGTGGCCAACCGGATCGTCGACTACTATGTGGAGATGCTGCGCATCCGGCGGGTCGCCGATGCCAACGAGGCGCTGGATTGGGCGCGCGAGCGGCTGTTCGAGATCCAGCGTGACCTGGAGGACGTCCGCCGCAGCATGACGGCAACCGCCGGTTCGGACGCGCCGCCCGACACGGCCGCCGATGCCGTGGAACCCGTGGTCGACCAGGGCCTGATCGAAGGCCAGCTGGCCGTCGCCATGGCGAATCTGTCATCCGCGCAGGACGAACTGCTGGCCCTGCAGGCAGGCGCCCGCGGCGCGCGGGCGGCGCTGGACCAGGGGCTCTATCTGTCGGCGCTGGAACTGGCCGGCGCTTCGTCCCTTCTGGCGCGACTGCGCGACGACGAGGCCCGCGCGCGGGCGGCGATGGCCGACGCGCAAGCCACCTACAGCACCCAGCATCCCAGCTATGTCAGCGCGCAGATCGAGCTGCAGGCCTCCCTGCACCAGATCGAGGTGGAGGCCCGCGGCTTCGTCGCCGCCATGGAAGACCGTGCCGCCGCGGCCGCGCAACGCGTTGCACTGATCGAAGAGCAGGTGGCCGGCCTGACCCGCCAGAACCGGGAGAGCATCCAAGCCGAAATCCCGCTGAGAACCCTGGAGGCCAGTGAACAAGTCGGTCAGACGCTGTACGAAGTGCTGCGAACCCGCGTCAACCTGATCCAGGACGAAATCGGCCTGGCCCGGGCGGATGCCCGCATCATCTCCCGCGCGCTTCCACCGTCGCAGCCGATCACCCCCAGCCGCAAGGTGACGCTGGCGGCGGTACTGTTCCTGTCGCTGTCGGTCAGCCTGGGGATCGCGCTGGGGATCGAGCTGACCCGCGGCGGCTATCAGAGCACCAGCGAGATCGCGCGCGATGTCGCCCTGATGTCGACCGGCGTCATTCCCCACGTCGGGCGGTCCCTGCGTCCGTCTTGGGCCTTGCGCCGCCGACCGCTGTTGGGCGGCAGGCCCGGCCGGCAGAGCCAGCATACGATTGCCCTGCAAAGCCTGCTGTATTCCGTCCGGGCATGCTCCGGCGACGGCAGCCCCGCCTGGGTGGCCATCGTCTCGGCCGACAAGGGCGAAGGCAAGTCGCTGACCGCGGCCACGCTGGGGCAGATGGGCGCGCTGTCCGGACGGCGGACGCTGGTTGTGAACGGCGACCTGCGCCGGGCACATCTTGGGCCACGCGTGGTGGGGCCGGCCGCCCCGATCCATTCGGCGGAAATCGCCATCGACACCGGGCGCTCGCTGGATCTGAAGCTCTATCGGGACGAACGCACCGGCCTCGACATCCTGGATATCGCCGTGGCGGACCTGTTCGACATCTCCATGGGCCTGGAAAGACTGCGGGAGATCGTGGCCGGTCTGCCGGATGCCTACGGCCTGATCGTCGTCGACACGCCGGCAATCGCCGCCTACCCCGACGCGCTGATGGTGGCCCGCCTGGCCGACGTCGCGGTCTGCCTGGTGCAATGGCGCCGCACGCCCCGCCCCATGGTCCGCTACGTCGTCGGCCAGCTTCAGGCGCTGGGCCAGCACGCCATCATCGTCACCCTCAACAAGGTGGCGATGGGCCGGTACAAGCTGGTGAAGAGCAACGATTCCCGCGTCTTCCACCGCGCGCACCTGTATCGCGCGTGACGCCCACCCGGCGATACCGCCTGTCGGCTACGGCGCCAGCGGAAAGGCGCCCAGGTCGGGCACGACGACATGGGCGCCGGCCGCCATCATGGCCTCGACCCCGGCGCCGCGATCGACCCCGATCGCCAGCCCGTATCCCGCGGACAGCCCTGCCTTGATGCCCGACACGGCGTCTTCGACCATGGCCGAGCGCGCGGGGTCGATGTGTAGCAGGTCCGCCGCGCGCCGGAACGTGTCCGGCGCCGGCTTGCCGTGCAGCCCGGCCTCGTCGGCATAGATCCCGTCGATGACGACCTCGAACAGCGGGGTCAGCTTGGCACGATGGATCACCATGCGGCAGTTGCGCGACGCGGACACCACGGCGATTCGCACGCCGGTGGCCGCCAGCGCCCGGATCAACCGCACCGCACCGCCGAACACCTCCACCCCTTCGCGGCGGATCATGTCGTTGTAGAGGGCGTTCTTGCGGTTGCCGAGCCCGCACACGGTTTCCTGGCCGGGCGGATCGTCGGGCGCACCGTACGGCAGGTCGAGGCTGCGGCTGTCGAGGAACGACACCACGCCCTGATAGCGCGGCCGGCCGTCGACGAAGGTGGCGAAGTCGCGTGTCGCATCGAATGCCGTGAAGGGCGAGCCGTCCCGGCGGCTGCGTTCGGCCATGTAGTCGTCGAACAGCTCCTTCCAGGCCAGCGCGTGGCAGCGCTGGGTCTGGGTGACGACGCCGTCGAGATCGACGACGAAGCCTTGCAGCTGCATCGAGAAGAGGTCGGGCAGCGCCGGATACACGCCGTCGCAGCGGCTGCTGTCGGCCTGCCCGGCCCGAACAACCGCCGCCGCTGTAGCTCTTGATGTCGTCACACGCCAGTTCCCGCTGGACTGTCTCGGGCCGTGGCCACCCGCCTCGGCAGGGCGGCCCCCTCGGAGACTGTGCCCGGCCTTGCCGTCTGCCAGCCCCCTTCGCGTCGCGGCCGGCGGCCGACGACAGCGCACACCATTGGATACCACGAGCCTGCATGCAAGATGGTTTAGAACAGCCTAAGCGAGCACCGCCCCCGCCTGTACCCCGTTGCGACCTGGACCCGGGCGCGGGCGCGGGCCTGTCGACGACGGCCGCAGGTGGGCGATGATCTTGTCCGCGTTCTCGTTCATCATCGGCGGCGGTGTCGGGTCGGCCCCGGCCCTGTGTCGTGATCGCAGCCCGCCGGCGTGAGCAACTGCGCACCCCTTGGGCAAAATCCCAGACTGTGCTAAAGATGACGATTGAACTGCTCGGGGGGAGTCTTGCCCGTAGACGAGGCTGGAGGAACGGAAGGCCGGGATCCGGCGCGACCCGGCAAGCGGTGGTTCGTCCCCCGGGGCGGCGGACGGCCCCCATGCGACCGGAAGGGGTGACACGTGTCTGGCGGCTCTGAGACACAGGGGGAAAAACTCGATCTCGCCGCGCGCGCGGCCTGGCTCTACTACATCGCCGGCCGCACGCAGGATCAGATCGCCTCCGCGCTCGACATCTCGCGGCCGGCCGCCCAGCGCCTCGTCGCCCTGGCGGTGTCGGAGAAATTGATCAAGTTCCGCCTCGACCATCCGATCGCCGACTGCATGGACCTTGCCTCCAGGCTGACGGACCGCTTCGGCCTCACCTTCTGCGATATCGTGCCCGGCGACCCGTCGCAGCCGGACGCGCGCGGCGGCGTGGCCCTGTCGGCCGGGCGATGGCTGGAACACTATGCCTCGCAGACCGCACCCGTCGTGCTGGCGCTGGGAACGGGCCGGACGTTGCGGGCGGCCGTGGCGGAGGTCACGACGATCAGCCGGCCGCAGCACAAGATCATCTCACGCGTCGGCAACATGGCGCGTGACGGTTCCGCCAGCGCCTTCGACGTGGTCATGCGGCTGGCCGACCGCATCGGCGGCCGGCGCTATCCGATGCCGACGCCGGTGGTTGCCGATACCGCGGATGAGCGCGACCTGCTGCAGGCCCAGCGGCCGTTCCGCGTGCTGTGCGACCTGGCGGCCCAGGCCAAGGCCACGGTCGTCGGGATTGCCGAGATCGGCTGGAACGCGCCCATGCACAAGGACGGTTTCATCACCGACGCCGAGCTGGCGGAACTCAGCGAGCGGGGGGCCGTCGGCGAGATCACCGGCTGGGCGTTCGACGGCCAAGGTCGCCTGCTGGACGGGTCCATCAACCGGCGTGTCGTCAGCCTGCCGCTGGAGCAGCCGCCCGGCCGCCTGGTCGTGGCGGTCGGCAACGGCCCCGGCAAGATCGTCCCGATCGCCGCCGCCTTGCGCGGCCGGCTGATCTCCGGGCTGATCACCGACGACCTGACTGCGCGCGCCGTTCTGGACGCCTGACCCTTCCCCATCGCCGCCCGCGCCCTCCGGCGGGCCGCAGATCCCTGCCCGTTGCCCGGTCCGAACCATCGGGACGTCCGGCCGAAGCCGTCACGCCCGGCCGTCGTCGGGTGCCCAATTCGATTTGACAGACCCAGGCGGAAGAGCGATTATATGCTCATGCAATGAGCAAATGCTCGAAAACCAACAAATGGGGGGACATCGACATGGGTAAGCGCTTTACAGCAGCATTCGCATCCGCGCTGCTGGCCGGCACCGCGCTCGCTCAGGCGGAAACGATCACCATCGCCACCGTCAACAACGGCGACATGATCATCATGCAGGCGCTGTCGGGCGCGTTCGAAGCGGCCCACCCGGACATCACGCTGGATTGGGTGGTTCTCGAAGAAAACGTGCTGCGCCAGCGAGTGACCACCGACATCGCCACCGGCAGCGGCCAGTTCGACGTCATGACCATCGGCACCTACGAGGTGCCCATCTGGGCGCAGCAGGACTGGCTGGTTCCGCTCGAAACCCTGCCGGCGGACTACGACCTCGACGACGTGCTGGCGCCGGTGCGCGACGGCCTGTCCTACGACGGCACGCTCTATGCCCTGCCGTTCTATGCCGAAAGCACGATGCTGTACTACCGCACCGACCTGTTCCAGGCGGCCGGCATCGAAGTCGTCGACCAGCCGACCTATGAGCAGGTCCGCGACTGGGCCGCGGCGGTACACGACCCGGCCAACGACGTCTATGGCATCTGCCTGCGCGGCAAGCCCGGGTGGGGGGAGAACATGGCGTTCCTGTCCACCATGGTGAACACCTTCGGCGGGCAGTGGTTCGACATGGACTGGAACCCGACCATCGACTCCCCGGAATGGCGCGAGGCCATCGGCTTCTACGTCGATCTCCTGAATTCCTACGGTCCTCCGGGGGCGAGTTCCAACGGCTTCAACGAGAACCTGGCGCTGTTTTCCACGGGCAAATGCGCCATGTGGATCGATGCCACCGTTGCCGCCGGCATGCTGTCCAACCCGGACCAGTCGCAGGTCGTCGATACGCTGGGGTTCACCGCCACGCCGATCGCCGTGACGCCCAAGGGCTCGCACTGGTTGTGGTCGTGGGCGCTGGCCATTCCGGCCTCCAGCGATGCGCAGGATGCAGCGCTGGAGTTCATCAGCTGGGCCACGTCCAAGGAGTATATCCAGCTGGTCGGTGCCGAACGCGGCTGGGTCTCCGTCCCGCCGGGCACCCGGGCCTCGACCTACGCCAATCCGGAGTATCAGGCGGCAGCCCCCTTCGCCCAGTTCGTTCTCGACGCGATCCAGACCACCGATCCCATCGACAACACGCTGAACCCCTCGCCCTATACCGGCATCCAGTATGTCGGCATCCCGGGATTCCAGGCGATCGGGACGCAGGTCGGCCAGATGATCGCGGCGGCGCTGACGGGCCAGATGTCGCTGGACGAAGCCCTGGAATCCGCCCAGCGCAGCACCGAGCGGACGATGCGTCAGGCGGGTTATCTGCGCTGACGGGCCGGCCCCCGCCAGCCATGCGGGCGGGGTCGGCGGCAAGGGCAGCCTGCCTCTGACCCCCCCGGGCTCTGGTGCAATACCTGGCCGCCTCGGCCTTCTGACGGAACGCTGACCGGATATCGCCGCGTAGGTCCGCCTGTCGGACGCGACGCCACGCCCCCGCTGTCAGCCGCTTCCCGTCGACGGCCCGCGGTGCCGGAGGAACGATGATGGCGATGACCAAATCCGCGAATGGTACCGCACAGCGGCGGATACGCTATTCGGCCGCGGCAAGACGAAAGGGCAGCCGGCGCCAGGTCAACACCCTGCCGTTGGTCAGCCCTTCCGTGATCGTCCTGTTCTTGTGGATGATCGTGCCGCTGGGGATGACGATCTACTTCTCGCTCATCCGCTACAACCTGCAGAACCCGTTCCTGACGGGATTTGCCGGCATCGAGAACTACGAATACCTTCTGACCGATCCGGCGCTGTGGACGGCGATGTGGAACACCCTGATCCTGGTGGGATCGGTCCTGGTGATCACCGTCGTTTGCGGCACGCTGCTGGCGGTGCTGTTCGATGCCGAATTCTACGGACGGGGCATCGCCAGGCTGCTGGTGATCGCGCCCTTCTTCGTCATGCCCACCGTCAGCGCCCTGGTCTGGAAGAACCTGCTGATGCACCCGATCAACGGCGTGTTCAGCTCTCTCTTGCGCGGCATCGGCCTGGAGCCGATCGACTGGTTCGCCGACGCGCCCCTGCTGTCCATCATCATCATCGTGTCGTGGCAATGGATCCCATTCGCCTTCCTGATCCTGCTGACGGCAATCCAATCGCTGGACAACGAGCAGAAGGAAGCCGCCCGCATGGACGGCGCCGGGCCGGTGTCGATGTTCTTCTTCATCATCCTGCCGCATCTCAGCCGCGCGCTGAGCGTGGTGATCATGATCGAGATGATCTTCCTCTTGACCATCTTCGCGGAGATCTTCGTGACCACCGCCGGCGGACCCGGCCTGGCGACGACCAATCTGCCGTTCCTCATCTACGCCCGGGCGCTGCTCGACTCCGATGTCGGCGGTGCGTCGGCAGGCGGGATCATCGCGGTCGTGCTCGCCAACATCGTCGCCATCTTCCTGGTGCGCGCCGTCGCCCGCAATTTGGACCAGTGAGGGCGTCATGACAAAGCAACACCAAGACAAATTGATGATCACCGGGCTCGCCTGGTTCGTTGCGGTGGTCATCTTCTTCCCGTTGTTCTGGATGCTTCTGACCGGTTTCAAGACCGAGACGGAAGCCGTCACAACGCCGCCCAGCCTGTTCTTCGCGCCGACGCTGGAGAATTATGAAGAAGTCATGCGGCGTGCGGACTACTTCAAGTTCGCCTGGAACAGCATCTTCATCTCCGGCGTGGCGACGCTCGTGTCCCTGATGCTGGCGGTGCCGGCGGCCTATGCGATGGCGTTCTTCCCGACCAAGCGGACCAAGTCGACCCTGCTGTGGATGCTGTCGACGAAGATGCTGCCGCCGGTCGGCGTGCTGATGCCCATCTTCCTGCTGTTCCGGGACATGGGGCTGCAGGACACGCAGATCGGCCTGATCATCGTCTATGCGCTGATGAACCTGCCGATCGTGGTCTGGATGCTCTACACCTTCTTCAAGGAGGTCCCGCGCGAGATCCTGGAGGCCGGGCGGATGGACGGCGCCCTGCCGAAGGACGAGCTCTATCACCTGCTTGTCCCGCTCTCGCTGCCCGGCATCGCGTCGACGGCGCTGTTGTCGATCATCCTGTGCTGGAACGAGGCGTTCTGGAGCCTGTTCCTGACCACGTCGGATGCCACCCCGCTGACGGCCTTCATCGCCTCCTTCTCCAGCCCGCAGGGCCTGTTCTGGGCGAAGCTGTCGGCTGCATCGACGATGGCGATCGCACCGATCCTGGTCTTCGGATGGATGAGCCAGAAGCAGCTTGTCCGCGGCCTCACCTTCGGCGCCGTCAAATAGGCCCGATCAAGGAGATCTCGTCATGGCCACAGTCAGTCTCCACAACATCCGCAAGACCTTCGGCGAGACGGATGTCATCAAGGGCGTCGATCTCGACATCGCGGATCGGGACTTCACCGTGTTCGTCGGCCCGTCGGGATGCGGCAAATCCACCCTGCTGCGCCTGATCGCCGGCCTGGAAGACATCACGTCGGGCACCTTGCAGATCGACGGCCAGGATGTCGGCGACATGCCGCCGGCGGAACGCGGCCTGGCCATGGTCTTCCAGACCTATGCCCTGTACCCGCACATGACGGTCGCCGACAACATGGCGTTCAGCCTGCGGCTGGCCGGCGTCTCCAAGCAGGAGCGGCAGGCCAAAGTCCGCGATGCCGCGCGCATCCTGCAATTGGACCAGCTGCTGAACCGCAAGCCGAAGGAGCTGTCGGGCGGCCAGCGCCAGCGCGTCGCCATCGGCCGGGCCATCGTCCGCAGCCCGAAGGTGTTCCTGTTCGACGAGCCGTTGTCCAACCTGGACGCGGCCTTGCGCGTGCAGATGCGCCTTGAGCTGACGCGCCTGCACGAGCGCCTGGACGCCACCATGATCTACGTCACCCACGATCAGGTGGAAGCCATGACCATGGCGGACAGGATCGTGGTCCTGCAGGCCGGGCGGATCGAACAGGTCGGATCGCCGCTGGAACTGTACCACCACCCCCGCAACATCTTCGTCGCCGGGTTCATCGGTTCGCCGAAGATGAACTTCTTCCCGTCGGAGGTGACGGCGGCCGGCGGACCGACGACGACGGTGACGCTGCCCGGCGGTGGCACGGTGGCCGTGCCGGTGGAAGGCGGGCACCTGCGCCCCCGCGACAAGGTGACGGTCGGCGTCCGGCCGGAGCACCTGATCTGCGGCGACGACGGCCAGCTGAAGGGCGAGGTCCTGGTGGTCGAACGGCTGGGCGGCGGAACCTTCCTGCATATCGAGGTCGCCGGCGGCGAGCAGATCGTCGTGCAGGCATCGGGCGACAATCCTGCCCGGACCCACGACCGCATCGCGATCCAGGTGGCCGGCGAAACCTGTCACCTGTTCGACGAGACGGGCAAGGCGGTCCCGCGTGCCCAGCGCCACCCCCTGGCGGACGCGAAGCGGGGCGGACGGTCGGACGGCTGACCTGGGGCTTGGCGTCGGCCTCGCAGGCGGTGACGGCCGTCGCGGGGACCGGCACCGCCGGGAACGGCGGCCAGGTCCCCGCCGGACCCGCACCTTACGGGAGTTGGGCAGATGAAGCTGAAGGACAAGGTGGCAATCGTCACCGGCGGCGCCCGCGGCATCGGACGCGCCATTGCCGAGCGCTACAGCGCCGAAGGGGCGAAGGTCGTCGTCGCCGACCTGCTGCTGGACGAGGCGGATGCCACGGCCCGGGCGCTGGGCGGCAGCGCCCTGGCGCTGCAACTGGACGTGACGCAGCAGCCGTCGATCGACGCCATGGTGACGCGCGTCGTCGGCCACTGGGGCGGCATCGACATCCTGGTCAACAACGCCGCGGTCTTCGACATGGGGCCGCTGCTGGAGATCACCTCCGCGTCCTACGACAAGGTCTTCGCCGTCAACGTCAAGGGCCTGCTGTTCAGCCTTCAGGCGGTGGCGCGCCAGATGGTCAAGCAGGGCCGCGGCGGCAAGATCATCAACCTCTCCTCCCAGGCCGGCCGGCGGGGCGAGCCGCTGGTCGCCGTCTACTGCGCCAGCAAGGCGGCGGTGATCAGCCTCACCCAGTCGGCCGGTCTTTCTTTGATTGCCCACCGCATCAACGTCAACGGCATCTCGCCCGGTGTCGTCGATACGCCGATGTGGGACGAGGTCGATGCCCTGTTCGCCAGGTACGAAGGCCGGCCGCCGGGCGAGAAGAAGCGGCTTGTCGGCGAAGCGGTGCCCTATGGCCGCATGGGACTGCCGGAAGACCATGCCGGTGCGGCGGTCTTCCTTGCGTCGTCCGACAGCGACTATGTCGTCGCCCAGACGCTGAACGTCGACGGCGGCAACTGGATGAGTTGAGCGGCCGCGGCGACAAAGCCCCGCGGCGCGAAGGAGGCGGAAGGTGACGACCGCATTCGACCTTGTCCTGTTCGACTGCGACGGCGTGCTGGTCGACAGCGAGGCGATCAGCGCGCGTTGCGTCGCGGAAGCCCTGCGACAGGCCGGCTACGACATCGACGAGGCCGGCGTGCATGCCCGGTTCATGGGGATCAGCAACCCGACCATGTGCGCCATCATCGAAGGCGAGATGGGCCGCCCGCTGCCGGCCGGCTTCCTGGAGGCCCTGCGCGCCCGGCTGATCAGTGCCGCCGAGGACGAGCTGCGGCCGGTCGAGGGAGTGCGCGAGGTGGTGGACCACCTCGCCATCCCCTGCTGCGTCGCCTCCAGCAGCAATCCCGACCGTGTCCGCCGCTATCTGGAACTCACCCATCTGGATCACCGTCTGGGCCGCCACATCTTCAGCGCGACCATGGTCGCGCAGGGCAAACCGGCGCCGGACCTGTTCCTGCATGCCGCCAAGGCGATGGGGGCGCGGCCGGACCGCTCGGTCGTCATCGAAGACAGCATTGCGGGCGTGCGGGCCGGCAAGGCCGCCGGCATGACCGTGTTCGGCTTCACCGGCGCCGGCCATGTGGACGGCGCCGTGCATGGCCCCAGGCTGCTGGCCGCGGGTGCCGACCTGGTCTTCGACGCCATGGCCGCGCTGCCGGACCTTCTGGCGCGGCCCCTGCCCGCGCACGGCCACCCCCCGCAGAACCCTCCGGAGTCGAGGTGACGCCATGACCGACGCCGTATGCCTTGGCGAACTGCTGATCGATTTCGTCCCGACGGTGACGGGAACCAGCCTGGTCGATGCCCCGGCGTTCAAGAAGGCCCCGGGGGGCGCACCGGCGAACGTGGCGGTCGGGCTGGCGCGCCTGGGCGCGTCGGCCGCCTTCATGGGCAAGGTCGGCGACGACCCCTTCGGCCATTTCCTGGCCGATACCCTGGCCGCGGCCGGGGTCGACGTCGCGCCGCTGGTGTTCACCGGCAAGGCCCGTACCGCCCTGGCCTTCGTCTCGCTGCGTGCCGACGGCGAACGCGAGTTCATGTTCTACCGCCATCCCAGCGCCGACATGCTGTTTGCCCCCGAAGACGTGGATGTCGACCTGATCGCCCGGGCCAGGCTTCTGCATTTCGGGTCGATCAGCCTGATCGACGAACCGTGCCGGGGTGCCACCCTGCATGCCGTCCGGGAAGCCCGCGCGGCGGGGCTGCTGATTTCCTATGACCCGAACCTGCGCCTTGCGCTGTGGCGCGACAGCGATGCGGCCAGGGCGGGAATGATGCTGGGCTGGCCCAACGCCGACGTCATCAAGGTCAGCGAGGACGAACTGGACTTCCTGACCGGCGAGGCTGACCCGGTCCGTGCGGCGCGAAGCCTGTGGCATGACCGCCTGAGGCTGCTGGTGGTGACGCGGGGACGCGACGGCTGCCTGTACCTGACGCGGCAGTTCGCTGGCGACCTGCCCGGCTTCGCTGTCGAGGCCGTCGATGCCACCGGGGCCGGCGACGCGTTCGTGGCCGGCCTGCTGGCCGGGCTGCTGGCCGACCCGACCGTCAGCGAGGACGAGGCACGCCTGCGAGAGCTTTGCCGCTTCGCCAATGCCGCCGGCGCCCTGGCAACGACCGGGCGGGGTGCGATCCCCGCCCTTCCCGATCGTGCGCGCGTATTGGATTTCTTGGACCAGCAGGCCCCACACCGTTCAGCGCCGGCTGCGCTGTGAAGGCCCCGGACGGGGAGGCAGGACAATGAAGACCATGACGACAGCGACGCCGCCCATGAAGCTCGACAATGCCGCACTGGGACGCCTGCCCCCCGCCGTCAGGGGGCCGGCCTATGACCGCCGGACCACGACCGAAGGCATCCTGCATATCGGCGTCGGCGGCTTTCACCGCGCCCACCAGGCCGTCTATGTCGACGATGCCATCGCCGCGACGGGCGACGGCCGATGGGCGATCTGCGGTGTCGGGCTGCTGGCGCACGACAGCCGCATGCGCGACGCCCTTGTTCCGCAGGATTGCCTGTATGCCATGATCGAACGCGGCCCGGGGGCGGACCCGCAGGCGCGCGTCGTCGGCTCGCTGACCGGGTTCCTGTTTGCCCCCGGCAACGCCGAAGCCGTGCTTGAGAAGATGGCGTCAGCGGACACGCACATCGTCTCGCTGACCATCACCGAAGGGGGATACTACCTGGATCCGAAGACCGGCGGCCCTAGGCTGGACCATCCCGATATCGTCCGTGACCTGCAGGCCCCGACGCAGCCGTCGACCGCCTTCGGCTATCTTGCGGAGGCCCTGGATCGCCGCCGCCGGCAAGGCCTGAAACCGTTCACCGTCCTGTCGTGCGACAACGTCCAGGGCAACGGCGACGTCACCCGCCGGCTGCTGCTGGCGGTGGCCGGGCATCGCGATGCGCAGCTCAGGGACTGGATTGCACAGAACGGCGCCTTTCCCAACAGCATGGTCGACCGGATCACCCCGGCAACCACCGATGCCGACCGGGAAGCGGTGCGGGACACCTTCGGCATCGACGATGCCTGGCCCGTCGTTACCGAACCCTTCCGGCAATGGGTCGTCGAAGACCGGTTCTGCGACGGCCGGCCGCCATGGGACGGCGTCGGCGTGCAGATGACGGCCGATGTGCGCCCGTACGAGATGATGAAGATCCGGCTGCTCAACGCCAGCCATTCGGCGATGGGGTATCTCGGGCTTCTCTCAGGGTTCGCCCATATCCACGAGATCATGGCCGACCCGCTGTTCCGCCGCTTCGTCATCGAGTTCATGAACGAGGAGGTGACGCCGATCCTGGAGGAGGTACCGGGCATCGACCTGGGCGCGTACAAGGCGGCATTGGTGGACCGGTTCTCCAACCCGGCGATCAAGGATCAGGTCCTGCGCATCTGCATGGACGGATCGTCGAAGATCCCGAAATTCGTCCTGCCCACTCTCAGCGAGCAGCTCAGCCGCGGCGGCCCCACCAAGCGGCTGAGCCTGGTCATCGCCAGCTGGTGCCGTGCCATGGCCGGAACCGACGACCAGGGTGCGCCGATCGCCGTTGCCGATCCGATGGCCGCCCAGTTGTCCGAACGGGCGCGAGCGTCGGGGCGGGACCCGCGGGCCTTTCTCGCCGTCAGGGAGGTGTTCGGGGAGGACCTGCCGCAATCCGCGGTCTTCGTTGACCAGGTCCGCGATGCGCTGGAAAGCCTCCACGACCTCGGTGCCAGAAAGACGCTCGCCAAGTATTAGAGCAAGATGACATCAGGCTGAATCGGCCTGATGTCTGAATCTTGCTCTCATTCATATAGCTAGAGCCTGATGCGAAGATGTCGATCCGACATCTTCGCATCAGGCTCTAGGACGAAACGGCCCCCGGCTGGACCGCCGCGGCCTCACGTCTGCGCGACCAGCCGGTGCATCAGCGCCTGCGTCGCCGGATAGAGATCGCGGAAGATCCGATAGCGGGATTCGTAGAGCGCGACATTGGCCGGCTCCGGCGCGATCTCCGCGCCCGAGCGGGCCCACGCCCGGGCGACATCCGCTGTGTCCTGCCCGGTCAGCGCCTGCATCGCCAGCACCGCCGCCCCCCGTGCCGACGCATCGGAACGCGCGACCGGCCGCAGCGGGCGACCGAGGACGTCGGCCAGCACCCGCAGCCACAGCGCGCTGCGGGCACCGCCGCCGGCCACGCGGATCCCCTCGCCCGAGCAGCCGATGGCGATGGCGACATCCACCAGGTCGCGCAGCGCGAAGCACACACCCTCGACCACGGCCCGGGCCAGGTGCCGCCGTTCATGGCGCCGGCTGAGGCCCAGCCAGCATCCGCGAGCCCGGGGGTCGTTGTGGGGCGACCGTTCCCCGGTCAGATAGGGCAGGAAGACCAGCCCCTCCGCCCCCGGCGGCGCGTCTTCGGCGGCATGGCAGACCGCCTCGAAGGGGTCCGCACCCACCATGCGTGCGGCCGACGTCTCCGGCATTCCGACGACGTCGCAATACCACTGGAAGGTTCCCCCGGCCGACTGTACGCCGGCGATCAGCTGCCATGTGCCGGGCATCGCGTGGCAGAAGGTGTGGAAGATGCGCTGCGGCTCGATGACGGCGCTGTCGATCTGCGACTGGACGACACCGGACGTTCCGATGTTCACCGACAGCATGCCCGGGGACACATCGCCGATGCCGATGACCGCGGCCGCCTGGTCGCCCGCGCCGGCAACGATCGGCGTGCCTGCCTTCAACCCGGTCGCCAGGGCGCCCTCGCGATCGACATGCCCGACCACTTCCGTCGATTCATGGGCGTGGGGCAGCCATTCCAACGGAATGCCCAGCGCGTCGGTCGTTTGCCGCGACCATGTCCTGGCCCCCACGTCGAACAGCCCGGTTCCGGAGGCATCGGTGACATCGGTGGCCAGCCGTCCGGACAGCCGGAAGCGGACGAAGTCCTTTGGCAGCAGTACCGCGGCGATGCGGGCATAGACGTCGGGCAGGTTGCGGCGAACCCACAGGATCTTCGTCGACGTATAGGCGGTGCGCGGCGGGTTCAGGGTCCAGTCCGCGACGCGCCCGCCGGTCAGCCGCTCGATCTCGGCACATTCGTGCTCGGTACGCTGATCGTTCCACAGGATGGCCGGCGAAAGGACGGCCCCGGCGGCATCCAGAAAGACCGGCCCATGCATCTGTCCGGTCAGGCCGATGACGTCCGGTGCGGGACCACGGCTCAACAGGTCGCGGGCGACGCCGGCAAGCGCGGTCCACCAGATCTCGGGGTCCTGCTCGTACCAACCCGGGCGGGGCAACCGGATATGCCACGGCCGGCTTGCCACGGCGATCGACCGCCCACCTTGGTCGACAAGAACTCCTTTGAGGCCAGACGTTCCAATGTCGAAACCGACGGCATGTGGCATGACGAGTCGGATCAGCAAGCAAGAGGTGGCGAACAGAACATGCGGCCCGCGTCAGGCATATGTCCCCATGGATCCGGCCGGATACATCGATCCCGATGCCGGGCAAGCCACGACAGTTTGCCGGGATGACCATTCTATACCATGGTATGCCCTGCACCATAGGACCGCGCCCGGCACATCGTCGACGACGACCGGGCTGCCCGCAATACCGTCGCCCGGGCGGGTGACGCCGCAGTCAAGAATGATCATGTGGATCGTCCACGGCGAATAGGCGAAGCCGAGGCCGGCGGACGGTCTTTTCCCGGATCGCAGATAAGGGATTTGGTGACCGCTCAGGGATTCGAACCCTGGACCTACTGATTAAAAGTCAGTTGCTCTACCGGCTGAGCTAAGCGGTCATCCTTGGTGTGCCAATGGATTGGGGAACGGGGCGGACCTTATGGCCGCGGGCGGTCCGGGTCAATATCGGCGGCGCGCAGCGATTGTCCAGGTCCGCAGGCGTTACCTCCGCAGCCCAGCCCGTCTATTCCGCCACGGCGGAGTCCTCTGTCACCGCGAAGCGACCTTTCAGGCGCAGCGCCACGCGGGGGCTGACGAAATGGGTGATGTCGCCGCCCAGGCGTCCCACTTCCTTGACGAAGCGGCTGGAAATGAACTGGTTGCGGTCCGACGCCATTAGGAACACCGTCTCGATATGCGGGTTCAGCTTGGCGTTCATGCCGGCCATCTGGAATTCGTATTCGAAATCCGAGACGGCGCGCAGGCCGCGGATGATCATGGTCGCCCCCAGCGTCTGGGCGAAATGCATCAGCAGCACGTCGAAGGCCCTGACCTCGATGTCGAAGCCGCGCTGGATCATCACGCCGATCTCGTTGCGCACCAGTTCCACCCGCTCCGCCGCGCTGAACAGCGGACCCTTGCCGGCGTTGTAGGCGACCCCGATGATCAGTTTGTCCACCAGCGGGGCGGCCCGCTGGATGATGTCGAAATGACCGTTGGTGATCGGATCGAAGGTGCCCGGATAGAGGCCGATACGCTCCTTCGGCATGCCCGTCTCTCTCCCCCTCGCCGCCAGGGCGACGATCCGTGGATCATTCTGCTGTGATTGTGGTGCTGGTGGTGTCGTCTTCGTCATCGCCGTCGTCCGGCACCGCGGCGACGGAGACGACCCGTTCGTCTTCCGCCACGCGGAATACGGTCACACCCTGGGTCTTGCGCGCGGCGATGCGCACGCCGCTGACCGGGCAGCGCATCAGCTGGCCCGCATCCGTGACCAGGATGATCTGTTGGTTGTGCGCCACGGGGAAGCAGGCGGCGATGGCCTGGTTGCGGCCGCCCATATCCATCGCCCAGATGCCCTTGCCGCCGCGTCCGGTGACGCGATAGCCGTAGGTTGAGCTGCGCTTGCCGTACCCCGCCTCGCTGATGGTCAGGACGAATTCCTCCTCCGCCTCCATCTCGGCGAAGCGTTCCGGCGAAAGGGAGATCTCGGGGCTGTCGACCTCGTCCTCGCCGTCGGTCTCCTCCCCCTCGGCCTGCCGGCGCTCGTTCGCCAGCTTCAGATAGGCCCGGCGTTCCTCCGCCGTATACGATGCGTGGCCGAGGATGGAGATGGAGATCACCTCGTCGCCGCGCATCAGCCGGATGCCGCGAACGCCGGTGGAGGTACGGCCGCTGAAGATGCGGACATCGTCCACCGCGAACCGAATGCACATGCCAAGCCTGGTGGCCAGCAGGATGTCCTGGTCTTCCGAACAGACGCGCGCACCGATCAGCCGGTCGCCGTCGTCCAGCTTCATGGCGATCTTGCCGTTGCGGTTGATGCTGATGAAATCCGACAGCCGGTTGCGGCGCACATTGCCGGTGGCCGTCCCGAGCATGACGAAGTGGGATTCCCAGGTGCTCTCGTCTTCCGGCAGCGGCATCACCGCGCTGATATTCTCCCCCGGCTCCAGCGGCAGCAGGTTGACCAGCGCCTTGCCGCGCGATGTCGGCGTGCCGACGGGCAGGCGGTAGACCTTCAGCTTGTAGACCTGGCCGCGGCTGGAGAAGAACAGCATCGGCGTATGCGTGCTGGCGATGAACAGGTCCTGGACGAAGTCCTCTTCCTTCATCGTCATGCCGGAGCGGCCCTTGCCGCCGTGGCGCTGCGAGCGGTAGGTCGACAGCGGCACTCGCTTGATGTAGCCGGCGTTGCTGACCGTCACCACCATGTCTTCGCGCTGGATCAGGTCTTCGATGTCGGTGTCGGCCGCGCTGTCCTCGATGGTGCTGCGACGCGGCGTCGCGAACTGTTCCTTCATCTCCACCAGTTCCTGGCGCAGCAGCGCCAGAAGGCGGGGACGATCGCTGAGGATGGCCAGGAAGCCCCTGATCTTCTCGACGATCTCCGACAGCTCGGCGGAGATCCTCTCCCGCTCCAGCCCGGTCAGGCGGTGCAGGCGCAGGTCCAGGATGGCGCGCGCCTGCACCTCCGACAGGCGATAGGTGCCATCGGCCGCAACCGACTGGCCGGGGTCGTCGATCAGCGCCACCAGCGGTTCGATGTCCGCCGCGGGCCATGCGCGTGCCATCAGCCCGGCACGCGCCGCCTGCGGGTCGGGCGCGGCGCGGATCAGGGCGATGACCTCGTCGATATTGGCGACGGCGACGGCAAGCCCGACCAGGATATGCGCCCGTTCGCGCGCGCGGCCGAGCTCGTAGATCGTGCGCCGGGTGATCACCTCCTCGCGGAAATGCAGGAACGCGTCGATGATCCCGCGCAGGGTCAGCAGGCGCGGCTGGCCGCCATCCAGCGCCAGCATGTTGGCGCCGAACGAGGTCTGCAGCGGCGTGAAGTGGAACAGCTGGTTCAGCACGATCTCGGCACTGGCGTCGCGCTTCAGTTCGATCACCACGCGCACGCCGTCGCGGTCGCTCTCGTCGCGCAGATCCGAGATGCCCTCGATGCTCTTGTCATGCACCAGTTCGGCGATGCGTTCGATCAGCTTCGCCTTGTTGACCTGGTACGGCAGCTCGGTCGCGACGATCGCCTCGCGGTCCTTGCGCAGCGTCTCCACATGGGTGCGCGCACGCATCAGGATGCTGCCGCGTCCCTCGCGATAGGCGCTGACGATCCCTGCCCGGCCGAGGATGATGCCACCGGTCGGGAAATCCGGCCCCGGCACGAGTTCCAGCAGCTCCTCGAAGCCGATCTCGGGGTCGTCGATGACCGCGCAGCAGGCGTCGATCACTTCGCCCAGGTTGTGGGTCGGGATGTTGGTGGCCATGCCGACGGCGATGCCGCCGGCGCCATTGACCAGCAGGTTGGGAAAGCGCGCCGGCAGCACCACCGGCTCACGCAGGCTTTCGTCGTAGTTGGGCTGGAAGTCGACGGTATCGCGGTCGATGTCGTCCAGCATCGCCTCGGCCGCCTTGGCCAGGCGCGCCTCGGTATAGCGCATGGCCGCCGGCGGGTCGCCGTCCATGGACCCGAAATTGCCCTGCCCGTCGATCAGCATCAGGCGCATGGAGAAGTTCTGCGCCATCCGCACCATGGCATCGTAGATGGCGGCGTCGCCATGGGGGTGGTACTGGCCCATGACGTCGCCGACGATGCGGGCGGACTTGCGGTACGGCTTGGTGCTGTCGAAGCCGTTCTGCTTCATGGCGAAGAGAATGCGCCGGTGTACCGGCTTCAGGCCGTCGCGCACGTCGGGCAGCGCCCGTGCCACGATCACGCTCATGGCGTAATCGAGGTAGGAGCGTCGCATCTCCTCTTCGATGGTCACCGGACGAATGTCGAAATCCGGCGGCAGGGGCGGAGTGTCACTCACCGGTTTGATCTGGCCCGCACTGTCGGAAATCCTTGCGCCGGGGCGCCGCGGCCACGCCCCTGTCGCAAATCTGCCGTGAAACTATCATGTCCCGCAGGTGCGAACAATGGCAGGCTCGCGGCCCATCGTACGGGCATCGCGCCGCGCCAGCACGTGAAATCGGGCCGACAGCAGACCAAGCGAAACGACGCTGGCCACCAGCATGCCTTCGATCAGCCCGCGCGCCCCCCGTTCCAGCGGCAACGCCAGCCACCAGCACAGCGGGATCATCACCAGGATATAGGATACGAAGTGCAGCGCCGTCGGCACGACGTTGTCGGACCGGCCGCGCAGTGCCGTCGCCATCAGCCCCTGCCCGCCGTCGAAGGCCAGCAGGAAGGCCGACAGCACGACCAGGCCCGTCGCCGTCGCCGCCACGGCGGGATCTTCGGTGTACACCGCGACCACCGCATCGGGAAAGACGAGCAGGACAATGCCGCAGGCGACCATCGCGACGGTGTTCACGCCGAGTCCCGTCCAGCCGGCCAGCGCCATGTCCGCCCAGTCGCGGCGGCCATGGGCAATCCCGACGCGAACCGCCGTCGCCACGCCGAAGCCGATCGCCACCATGAACATGATCGAGATGACATTGAGCGCGATGGAATAGGCCGCCAGCGCCTGTTCGCCCAGCCAGCCGGCGAACATGGCGACGGTGGTGAACGCCCCGACTTCGATCCCGTGGCTGACGCCCGCGGCATAGCCGATGCGGCGCTGGTCGGCCCAGGCACGCCACCGCAGCCCCGGCCACACCCGCACCGCGAACCGGTCGCGATCGCGCATGTGCAGCACATACGTCACCAGCGCGACGCCGAGGAACAGCCGCACCGTCGTCGTCGTCCAGGCCGATCCCTCGGCCCCCAGTTCCGGCAATCCCCATTTGCCGTAGACCAGCAGCCAGTCCAGCAGCACGTTGATCACGTTAGCCGCGATCATCATTACCATCCCCGCCATCGGCCGCTTGATCCCTTCCAGGAAGAAGCTGGTGGCGGTGAAGACCAGTCCGAACGGCAGGCCGAGGCCGACGATCCACATGATCCGGCCGCCGGCCGCCGCCATTTCCGGCGTCTGGCCGAACAGCAGCAGCAACGGCTCCCCGAACAGGCTGACGACGGTGCAGACGCTGCCGAGGATCAGCGTGTAGGGCAGCGACCAGCGCCAGACCCGTCCGCAGGCCGCCCATTCCTCGCGCCCGAAAGCCTGGGACGTCTTGGCGATGGTGCCGATCAGCAGGCCGATGACGACCACCAGGCACGTCATCGGGATCGTCAGGCCGATACTGAGATAGGCGAGGTCGTCGGTGTCGTAGCGTCCGACCATGATCGTGTCGACCAGCGCCATGGTCAGCAGGCCGATGCGCGCGACCACGACCGGCAGCGCCAGCCGCAGCAGCTCGCCGACATGCCGCCGGACACGGGCGACAAGCCAGCTCTCGCCCTTGCGGACGGGAACGTCGTACATGATCGTGCCTCAAGGTTGGCCGCAACCGCGTCGATGTGACGCTGGAGGCGGTATGCCGCCCGGCCCCGCGTCGGCCGACGCCGGGGCAGCGGAGCGGGTCACTCAGAAGGGGATTTCATCGTCCATGTCGCCCATGGGCGGCGCCCCGCTACGGCCGTTGTCGCCGTAGCCGGACTGCTGCGGAGCCCCATAGCCGCCGCCGTATCCCGGGTCGCCCACTTCGCCGCGACCGCCGTCGGCGTCCGCACGACTGTCCAGCATGGTCAGCTCGCCCTTGTAGGGCCGCAGCACGACCTCGGTCGTATAGCGCTCCTGCCCCGACTGGTCCTGCCATTTGCGGGTCTCGAGCTGGCCTTCGAGATAGACCTTCGATCCCTTGCGCAAATACCGCTCGGCCACATTGACCAGGGGCTCGCTGAAGATGGCGACGCGGTGCCATTCCGTCTTGTCGCGCTTCTCGCCCGAATTGCGGTCGGTCCACCGCTCACTGGTTGCCACGGTCAGGTTGGCGACCCGGCCGCCACTGGGGAACGACCGGATCTCAGGATCCCGCCCCAGATTGCCGATCAGGATGACCTTGTTGACGCTGCCCGCCATGACGAACCCCACTCACTCCTTGCGCCGGCACCGGCGGCGCATTGGCCACAGCTTAGCGGTCCGCCATGTCCCCGCACAAGCGCTGGGCGCCACCCGGGGGGTTGCGGCGCGCTCATCCCTTCGGTCCCGGCGGCGGGGGTGGAAGCGTGTCGATCGCGCTCTGCCGTGCGGCGATGCCGTCGAACCACGCGCTGAGCCCGGGCAGCGAGGCCAGGTGGCTGGCGCTTTCCGGCGTCCGGCGGAGATAGTGGAGGATCGGCAGCAGAAAGAAATCCGCCAGCGTCGGCGTGTCGCCGCCCACCAGCGTGGGGCTGCCCGGCGGCAGCAGTCGTTCGAAGGTCAACAGCGTCGCTTGCATCTTCGGCACCGCCGCATCGATGGCGCTGCGATCGGGCTCCGTGCCGCGCATCGTCGCAAACAGATAGAGGAACAAATAGTCGCGCACCAATGCCGTGTAGCCATAGTCACAGATGGCCCCGATCCATTGGGTCATCACCGCGCGATCGGCGGCCTCCGCCGGCTGGAGCGGCGGCCCCGCGAAGGCCTCGTCGACATAGCGGGTGATGGCGAAGGTCTCGAACAGGTGCACGGGGCCATGGCGGAAGGCCGGCATCTTGCGGAAGGGATGCAGCGCGCCGTGAGCCTCGGACCCAAGCTCCACGGGCTCAAGCACATAGTCCACGCCCTTTTCCGCCAGGGCGAGCCGCGCCGTGCGGACATAGCTGCTGAACGCCATCCCGTAGAGCACCACATCGGCCATGACGACCCCCATGCCATCCGGCTGCCGGCGGCAGCCCAAGACCCGCGAGTTGGCGCCGCCCGGCCCCGTCCGTCAAGCCGGCGAGTCGCCCGCGACGGCCGCGGCCGCGTTGCCATGGCCGCAGGGGATCGGCGTGGACCGGCCGTCGGCACTGGGTTTGGACGCCATTCGTTCTTGACCCCTGTTCTCCGCGGCCGCTCGTGCTATGTCTGATGGCTCGGTTTCCCCGGATATGGATGTCAGAGGCGGCGGCACAGCGATGACGGAGCTGGACGGCAAGGTCGTCAGCGTGCGCGGTGCACGCGAGCACAACCTGAAGGGTGTCGACGTCGATATTCCGCGCGACCGGCTGACGGTGATCACCGGCCTCAGCGGCTCGGGCAAATCGTCGCTGGCGTTCGACACGATCTATGCCGAAGGGCAGAGGCGCTATGTCGAAAGCCTGTCGGCCTACGCGCGCCAGTTCCTGGAGCTGATGCAGAAGCCGGATGTGGATTCCATCGAGGGCCTGTCGCCGGCCATCTCGATCGAACAGAAGACCACGTCCCGCAATCCGCGATCCACCGTCGGCACGGTGACGGAGATCTATGACTACATGCGCCTCTTGTGGGCGCGCGTGGGCGTACCCTACTCACCGGCGACCGGCCTGCCCATCGAAAGCCAGACGGTCAGCCAGATGGTCGACCGGGTGCAGGCGATGGCCGAGGGTACGCGGCTGTACCTGTCCGCCCCGATCGTCCGCGGGCGCAAGGGCGAATACAGGAAGGAGCTGGCCGACCTGCGCAAGCGGGGCTTCCAGCGGGTCAAGGTCGACGGCACGCTCTATGAGATCGAAGACGTCCCGGCGCTGAACAAGAAGCTCAAGCACGACATCGAAGTGGTGGTCGACCGCCTGGTCGTGCGCGAGGGGCTGGGCAACCGACTGGCCGACAGCCTGGAGACCGCGCTGTCCCTGGCCGACGGCATCGCCATTGCCGAAAACGCCGACACGGGCGAACGGACGCTGTTTTCCCAGAAATTCGCCTGTCCCGTCAGCGGTTTCACCATCGAGGAGATCGAACCCAGGCTGTTCTCGTTCAACAGCCCGCACGGGGCCTGCCCGGTCTGCGACGGACTGGGATCGAAGATGGTGATCGACCCCCAGCTGGTGGTGCCGGACGAGCGCAAGAGCCTGTACGACGGCGCGCTCGCGCCATGGGCCAACTCCTCGTCGAAATACTACATGCAGACGCTGGACAGCCTGGCCCAGCACTACGGCATCAGCGTCCACGAGCCGTGGGAGCAGCTGCCGGAGGCCGTGCGCAACGCCATCCTGTTCGGCACCGGCAAGGACGACGTCACCTTCAAGTACGACGACGGCCTGCGCAGCTATCAGACGGTCAAGCCGTTCGAGGGGCTGGTCCCCAACCTGACGCGCCGCTTCCGCGAAACCGACAGCGCCTGGGTGCGCGAGGAGCTGTCGCGCTTCCAGAACACGATGCCGTGCGAGACCTGCAACGGACAGCGGCTGAAGCCGGAATCGCTGGCCGTCAAGGTCGGCGGCTGCACCATCTTCGAGGCCACCGACCGCGCGATCGGGGAGGCCGAGGCATGGTTCGCCGGACTGTCCACCACGTTCACGCCGCAGCAGGCCGAGATCGCAGGCCGCGTCCTGAAAGAGATCAACGAGCGCCTGGGCTTCCTGAAAAGCGTGGGACTGGACTATCTGACGCTGGCACGCGCCTCGGGCACGTTGTCGGGCGGCGAAAGCCAGCGCATCCGCCTGGCCTCGCAGATCGGGTCCGGCCTGACCGGCGTCCTCTATGTGCTGGACGAACCGTCCATCGGCCTGCACCAGCGCGACAACGACCGCCTGCTGGCAACGCTGAAGCGCCTGCGGGACCTGGGCAACACCGTCATCGTGGTGGAGCACGACGAGGACGCGATCCGCCAGGCCGACTACCTGATCGACATGGGGCCGGGCGCGGGGGTCCACGGCGGCGAAGTCGTCGCCCACGGGTCGCCGGCCACGGTGATGGCAAATCCGGCCAGCCTGACCGCGCAGTACCTGACGGGCATGCGCCAGATCCCGGTCCCGCGGACGCGCCGCCGGGGCGATCCGCAGCGCCGGCTGCGCATCATCGGTGCGCGCGGCAACAACCTGAAGGACCTGACGGCCGATATTCCGCTTGGCACCTTCACCTGCGTCACGGGCGTGTCCGGCGGTGGCAAGTCGACGCTGATCATCGAGACCCTGTACAAGTCGCTGGCGCGCCACCTGCACGGCGCGCGCGAGCACGCCGCCGACCACGACCGCATCGACGGCATCGAGCTGATCGACAAGGTCATCGACATCGACCAATCGCCGATCGGACGCACGCCGCGGTCCAACCCCGCCACCTATACCGGCGCCTTCACGCCGATCCGCGACTGGTTTGCCGGCCTGCCGGAGGCCAAGGCCCGCGGCTACGGGCCGGGCCGCTTCTCGTTCAACGTCAAGGGCGGCCGCTGCGAGGCCTGCCAGGGCGACGGTGTCATCAAGATCGAGATGCACTTCCTGCCCGATGTCTACGTCACCTGCGACGTCTGCCACGGCCACCGCTACAACCGCGAGACGCTGGAGATCCTCTATCGCGACAAGTCCATCGCCGACGTTCTGGATATGACGGTTGAGGAGGGTGCGGGCTTCTTCAAGGCCGTGCCCGCGATCCGCGACAAGATGAAGGTGCTGGACCGCGTCGGCCTCGGCTACATCAAGATCGGCCAGGCGGCCACAACGCTGTCGGGCGGCGAGGCCCAGCGCGTCAAGCTGGCCAAGGAGCTGTCGCGCCGGGCGACCGGCCGCACCCTGTACATCCTTGACGAGCCGACAACCGGACTGCACTTCGACGACGTGCGCAAGCTGCTGGAGGTGCTGCACCAGCTGGTCGACCAGGGCAACACCGTCGTCGTCATCGAGCACAATCTGGAAGTGATCAAGACCGCCGATTGGATTCTGGACCTGGGGCCGGAAGGCGGCGGCGCAGGGGGCCGCATCGTTGCCGCCGGTTCGCCGGAAGAGGTCGCCGCCTCGGCGGACAGCTATACCGGCCGGTATCTCGGGGCCTATCTGGGCGGCGGCGACCGGCGCCGGCGCGCCTGATCGCCGACCGCGGCGCCCGGATGTGCAAGAAGGCACCAGGCCGGGTCAGCCTGGTGCCTCCTTGCTCTCCTCTTCCGACAGATAGAGACCGGTGGCCGGTCACGCCGACCCGACGTGACCGGACCGGGCTCTAGCGACAGTCGGGGTCCGTACCCGCCGGGCACAGCCCGGTGCCGATGCCCGGCTCGTCGCATTCCCCGTCGTTCGGCCACAGGCAGGTGGCGCCGGCATTGCCGGTGTTGCCGGGATCCTGCCCCGTCGTCGGACCTACGGCACGACCGCCGCGGCAGTCGCCACTGTCGGTACCGGCCGCACACACGCCGGTGCCGATGCCGGGCTCGTCACACTCGCCGTCGAACGCCCACTGGCAGCTATTCTCCTGACCCGCAGGACCCGGGCCGGGGCCACCGCCACGGCAGTCCGCACTGTCGGTGCCGGCCGCACACACGCCGGTGCCGATGCCGGGCTCGTCGCATTCGCCGTCATGCGCCCACTGGCAGCTGTTGTCCTGACCCGCCGGTCCCGGACCCGGGCCGGGGCCACCACCGCGGCAGTCCGCGCTGTCGGTGCCGGCCGCACACACGCCGGTGCCGATGCCGGGCTCGTCACACTCGCCGTCATGCGCCCACTGGCAGCTGTTGTCCTGACCCGCCGGTCCCGGACCGGGACCCGGCCTGGAGCAATCGGCCGTGTCCGTGCCTGGCGCACAGGCACCGGTGCCGACGCCCGGATGGTCGCATTCGTTGTCGAACGCCCACTGGCAGTCGTTGCCGGCCAGGTCCTGCGCCGGCCGCAGCTGCAAGCCGCGGCAATCATTGCCGTCCGTGCCATGCTCGCAAGCGCCGGTGACGAAGCCGATATAGCGGGTGTCGTCACATTCGCCATCATTCGCGAACTGGCAGGAATTGTTGTCGCCCCCAGCCTGTCCGCCCGGCTGGGTCGGCGGCTTGCCGCCACCGCCGGGGCCTGTCGCCTGGGACGGTCGGCAATCGGCCGTGTCGGTGCCGGCGCCACAGGCGCCCGTGCCGATCCCGGGCTCATCGCATTCGCCGTCGTTGGCCCACTGGCAGCTGTTCTGACCGACGCCGGCGCAATCGACTTCGTCGGAGCCGGCAGGGCACGCACCGGTGCCGATGACCGGCTCATCGCATTCGCCGTCTTCGACCCAGTTGCAGGTTCCCCCCTTCTGGGCGGCAGCGGGCCAAGCGAGCCCGCCCACCAACACCAGCGCCCCCAGGGTCAGGGCTGCGCGTCGCAGCTCAAGTCTCACAGTCGGTCCTCCTCGTCGTCCTTGTGTCCGAATGGGCTTGCCGTCGCTTGGGGTTGGAGTGTCGTGCAGAACGGCCGTCAACTGCCCGTATCGACGGCGCCCCAGTAGCTACGGTTAAGTGGATTGATCAGCATGTCGTGCTGGGATGCAAGACATTCCCTGAACGTAACAAAGCCGCCCCCCGGCAGATGTGCGCATCCCGCGAACCGGGTATAGGCATCATCCGCCGCAGGCCCGGCCGGGCCATCGCCGACGACACGGTCCCAGAGACCGTGCCGGTCCGGCACATCGCCCAGGCGGTCATTGGGTATCGCATTGACAAGCCGGCCCAGCAGGCGTGCGGCCTCCACCGGCGCCCCGCCGTCGTCGACCAGCCGCGAACCCAGGCCGCGCAGGCTTCCCGTCACCTGCGCGATCTGCTGCGCTGCGGCGGGGTCTGCCGCCGCCCGGGCGTGGAGCGTTGCCGGAACGGCCGATACGCCGTCCCCGATAACCAGGGTGGCGCTGTCCACCCCCAGCGTCGCCAAGTCGGCGGCGGGCACTGCAAACCGCACGGCGCGATTGCCCCGCGCGGATGTCACGGCCAGCACCGATGGCGGCAGCTGCGTCGCCTCACCCCCGGGCAGGTGCCCTTCCAGCTTGACGCGGTCGGCATAACCGTCGGCCAGCACATAGGCGGTTCCCGGCCGCGGCACGCCGGCATGCTGCTGCAGGCAGAAGGCCGAAGCTTCAGCCGCGCACAGACCGTCGTCACAGAGCATCGGCAAGGGCATGCTGTTGGCGATCACGCCCAGGATCTGGGGTTCGCCGGCCTGGCCCCCCGCGGTCGAACCGACCAGCGCCGCCGCGACCAGGGCTGCCAGCCGAATGACCGTTCTCATCGCGCCTCCCCAAAGTCGGTCTATCGGCCCGTTATCGTTCCCCGCAGTGTGCCACAGCGGCCCAGGGGGTGCATGGGGAATGATGGCCCAAGCATTGCGGCGGGTTAAGGGCAAGCTTATGTCTTCGGATTCCAGCCGCATGGCATTTCGTGACTTCCGGACCCGATGATGACGGCCAGCAACGACATCAAGCAGGTGCATGTCATCGGTGCCGGGCTTGCCGGCAGCGAGGCGGCGTGGCAGATCGCCCAGGCCGGCGTGCCGGTCGTTCTGCACGAAATGCGCCCCCTGCGGCCGACGGAAGCCCATCACACCGACCGCTGTGCGGAGCTTGTCTGCTCGAATTCCTTCCGCTCCGACGATCCCGACTACAATGCGGTCGGGCTGCTGCACGAAGAGATGCGCCGCGCCGGGTCGCTGATCCTGCGTGCGGCCGACGCGCACAAGCTGCCGGCCGGCGGAGCCCTGGCGGTCGACCGCGACCAATTCGCCGCGGCCGTGACCCAGGCCCTGGCTGCCCACCCCCTGATCGCCCTTGAGCGCGGTGAGATCGCCGGCCTGCCGCCCGAAGCGTGGGACAACGTCGTGGTCGCCACCGGCCCCCTCACCTCGCCCGCGCTGGCCGATGCGATCCGCGGGCTGACGGGGGAGGACGCGCTGGCCTTCTTCGATGCCATCGCACCGATCGTCTACCGTGAGAGCATCGACTTCACCAAGGCGTGGTTCCAGTCGCGCTACGACAAGGTCGGTCCCGGCGGGACGGGCAAGGACTACATCAACTGTCCCCTAGACGAGGCCACCTATGGCGCCTTCATCGATGCCCTCCTGGCCGCGCCCAAGACCGAATTCAAGGACTGGGAGACCTCGACGCCCTATTTCGAAGGCTGCCTGCCGATCGAGGTGATGGCCGCACGCGGCATCGACACCCTGCGTTTCGGGCCGATGAAGCCCGTGGGCCTGACGGACCCCAACACCGGCCGGCGCGCCCATGCCGTCGTGCAGCTGCGCCAGGACAACGCCCTCGGCACGCTCTACAACCTCGTCGGTTTCCAGACGAAGCTGAAGCATGCCGAACAGGTCCGGGTCTTCCGCATGATCCCGGGGCTGGAGCAGGCGGAATTCGCACGCCTGGGCGGACTGCATCGCAACACCTTCCTCAACAGCCCGCGCCTGCTGGATGCCGGCCTGCGCCTGAAGGCCATGCCGCGCCTGCGCTTCGCCGGCCAGGTGACAGGTGTCGAGGGCTATGTCGAAAGTGCCGCCATCGGCTTGTTGGCCGGCCGCTTCGCCGCGGCGGAACGGCTGGGCACGACCGCGATGCCGCCGCCGCCGACCACCGCCCTGGGGGCACTGCTGGCCCATATCACCGGCGGCGCGGATGCCGAGTCGTTCCAGCCGATGAACGTGAATTTCGGGCTGTTTCCGCCCCCGGTGGCCGGCCCCGGCAAGCCCCCCAAGGGGCGGGAACGCAAACGGCTCTACACCGCCCGCGCGCTTGACGACCTCGGCCGCTGGCTGGGGGTGCCGGCGACGGGCTGAAGTCAGTAGCGGCCGCGCAGAACCGACCACAGCAGCCGCAATCCGGGCATCGCGTCGCTGCCCGTCGGGCGGCGAAACACGTCGTACCCGGCGCGGCGCAGGCGGTTCAGATGCGCGTCGACGATGACCGCCGCCCGCAGCGGGGCCCTCGCCTGCGCCGGTATCGACCGGTGCAGCGCGCGCGCCGCCGCCAGGTGCCGGCGTGCCCGGTCGGCAATCGCCTCGACAACCCCGGCGACACGGCCGGCCGCGCCGGTCGCGATGACGTCGCCCGCGGCGATCCCCGCCGTTTGCAGAAGCTGTGCGGGCAGCAGGACGCGACGCTGCCGGGCATGGTGGGGCACTGCCCGCAGCAGCCCGGTCAGCGCCCAGGCCGTGCCGATATGCACAGCCGCCTCGGCCGGTGCGCCGCCCTCCCCCTCGCCGACTGACTGCAAGGCAAGCCGAATCACCGGAACCGCCGTCGCTGCGGCGTAGGACTCAAGCTCCGCCAGGGTGTCGAACGGGCCGTCGTCCAGATCGCGCTCACGCGCGTCGATCAGGCGGTCGAAATGATCGCGGCTGAGCGCGTGGCGCCGCACCGCGTCGCCCAGCGGGCCCACCACCTCGTGACGGCGTTGCCTGCCCTCGTAGATCTCCCCGATCGCCTCGCGCCACCATTGCAGCCGGATCTGCCCCAGGACCGGCTCGCTGACCAGTTCGCGCACGCGGGCGATCTCGAAATTGAAGGCGATGACGGCGAACTGCGCCTCCCGCGCCTCCGGCGGCGCAAGCAGGGCAACGCGATAGCGGTCGCGGTCATGGTGCCGGGCCAGCCGGCCGCAGGGCGACAGGCGATCGATGGCTTGGGTCATGGCCGACGCGGGCGGGACCGGATGACGGTGGTGCCGGCTACTCCGCCGCGACCGCCGCCGTCGGCTTCGCCGGCTTGGCGGATTGCAGCATCTCCATCGTCTCCTCGTCGTCGTCACTCACCGGCGTGAGCGCGAGATCGGTGTATCCCGCCTGTTCGCGCTGGACCTGTTTGCGGATGCGGTTCAGCCGCCACGCATACAGGGCAAGCCCGCCATAGGTTGTCACCATCTCCCAGACACGGCGGGGGTAGAAGACCAGGGGGCTTTCGATCGGCAGACCCGATCGCCGCGACCGCCGCACCTTGCGGCGGAAATTGCCGGCCTGCAGCGGATGAACGCGTTCGAACTTGAAGAAGCCATGGAACTGCAGCACGTGCTGCATCAGGCGTACGGGCTTGATCCCGCTGGCCCTGGCCCGGCGCATCAGGGTCTTCACGTGGTCGTCGGAATAGTACAGCGACCAGGCGCGGTTGTAGATGTCCTGCCATTCCTGGGGGCCCATCTTGGCGTGGCCGGTCAGGACATGCTCCAGGTCATACTTGTTCATGTCAGGGTCCATCCAGACCCCGTCCCGGTGGAGCTTCTGGTGGTCTTCCGAGCCCGGCAGCGGCGTCAGCACGAAAAACTCCAGCAGGTCGATCGGCAGTTCCCGCTGGATGACGCGGATGTCGCGTTCGATCGAGGCTGGCGTATCGGCCGGAAAACCCAGGATGTAGCCGGCATAGGTGATGACCTTTTCCGCCCGCCAGGCCTGGAGCATCCGGCGGTATTCCTTGATGCGGTTCTGTCGCTTCTTCACCGCCATCAGGTTTTCCGGATTGACGTTCTCAAGCCCGATGAACACACGCGTACACCCGGCCCGCTTCGCCTTGGCGATGAAGTTCGGGATGCGGTGACACAGCGTGTCGACCTGGATGATGAACTGGAGGCTGAGCTTCTCCTCCTCGCGCATGTGGATCAGGCGGTCGAAGATCGGCTCCCAATTGCGGTTGCGGGCGAAGTTGTCGTCGGTGATGAAAAACCGGGTCACGCCCTGGGCCAGCATGTCGCGGACCAGGCGCTCGACGTCGTCGGCGTCGCGCCAGCGCGACTTGCGGCCCTGGACGTTGATGATGGTGCAGAAGCTGCACTGGAACGGACAGCCGCGCCCGGCGTCGAACGCCCCGATGCACTGGATGTAGCGTTCCACGATCCGGTTGGGCAGGAAGGGCGTGACCGCCTGCTGAAGGCCCGGCAAGTCGTTCATGTAGTTGTAGACGCCCGAGCTGCGGCGGTGCCAGACGTCGCTCAGGAACGGCGCGAACCGCCCTTCGGCCTCTCCGGCGAACAGGGTGATCCCCAGATCCACCGCCTCCTGCAAGTCCGGCGGCAGTTCAGCAAGCATGGACAGGCAGCCACTGACGTGGAACCCGCCGATGGCCACTTCGATCCCCTCGGCACGCAGCCGGCGCGCCAGATCCATGGCGCGCGGGAACTGGTTCGACTGAACGCCGACCAGGCAGACCACGCCACCCGGCGCCCCGTCACCGGCCGACTGCGCAGCCTCGCAGATCCGGCGCACGATGTCGGCCAGCGGGATGATCGTGTTGGTTTCGTCATAGCCGTCGACGGCGATCTCGACATCCGGTCCCAGGGCCTTGTCGGCGGCCGCCTGCAAGGCGATACCGTAAAGGCACGCCAGGGAATTGGACGGTATCCAGGCCTTCTGCCATTGGATGACGTAGCCGTCGTCGTCGTAGTGCGAGGGCTTGATCAGCTCGACATGAAACTTGCGTGCTGTCGCCACTTGCCGCTCCCGAAATAATCCCGCGCGCTCAATCCCCCGCGGCCGCTACCAATTCATCAACACCCGACACTATACGATCGCCGGGCCGGCTTAAAGTGCGATCAAAGCTGCCGCCACCCGCCGATTCTCAGAGATCAGGACATTGAAGGTCCGGCAGGCCGCGGGCGTGCCCATCAGGTCGACGGTCAATCCGCGCCCCCGCAGCATCTGCCGCAGCCCGGCGGGCAGCAGCGCCATCCGTTCGCCGCAGCCGATCAGCAGCATGTCGACCGGCGGCATGACATCGCAGGCCGGCGCCAGGTTCTCCGCGGTGATGTCGCCGACGGCCGCGACCTCCCAGCGCAGGGTCGCATCGGGCAGCAGCAGCAGGGATCCGGCCAGCCGCTCCCCGCCGACCCGGAACCCCCCGGGCACATAGGCGTCGATGGTCCGCCCGGCGGGCCGCAGGGTCGAGCTCAGCTCCATGAAACGGTCCTTCAGCCGGCGTCGGCCGCCGCCGTGCCCGCCCGGTCCTTGCCGGCATGGCCGGGATCCGCCTTCGGCGCCCGCTTCGCCGACGGCCGGTTCAGGTCCAGCGACAGCAGCAGCGGCACAGCCACGAAGATCGACGAATAGGTGCCGATAAGGATGCCCCACATCATGGCGAAGGCGAAGTCGCGGATGACCGCACCCCCGAAGATGTACAGCGCCAGAACTGCCAGCAGGGTGGTGAAGCTGGTGAGGATCGTTCGCGACAGCGTTTCGTTCAGGCTGCGGTTCAACACCTCGATCAGCGTCGCCCGCCGATAGCGGCGAAGGTTCTCGCGCACCCGGTCGAAGACGACGACGGTGTCGTTGATGGAATAGCCGGCGATGGTCAGCAGCGCGGCCACCGTCGACAGGTTGAACTCGTGCTGGATGACGGAGAACAGTCCCACCGTCGAGATGACGTCATGGACCAGCGCCACCACCGCGCAGAGCCCGAACTGCCATTCGAAGCGGAACCACACATAGATCAGGATGCCCGCCATCGCGAGAACCACGGCCAGCGTACCGGCCTCGATCAGTTCCTCGCCCACGGTCGGCCCGACGAATTCGGTGCGCCGGTAATCCACCCCCTCGCCCAGCACGGCCTGCACGGCCTGGATGGCCGCCGCCTGGCTGGCTTCATCGCCCTCCTGGCGCTGAATGCGGATCAGCACGTCGTTGGGGCCGCCGAATTCCTGCAACGTGATCTCGCCCAGGCCCAGCGTCCCCAGTTCGGCCCGCATGCCCGCAACGTCGGCCGGTCCGTCGGTCTCGATCTCGATCAGGATGCCGCCGCGGAAGTCGATGCCGAAATTCAGCCCCTCGACCGCCAGCGCCGCCAGCGACCCCATCAGCAGCAATGCGGAGAAGACATAGGCAATGCGCCGCGCGCCGAGGAAGTTCACCTTCAGGCTGGCAGGAACGAAATGGATCGGTCGCATTCGGATAGGGTCCTACGTCCTCAGATCGGGATCGTCTTCGGCCTGGTGCGGCGCAGCCACGTCACCACCAGAAGTCGGGTGAACATGATCGCCGTGAACATCGAACTGACGATGCCCAGCGACAGGGTCACGGCGAAGCCCTTCACCGGCCCCGAGCCCAGCGCGAACAGTAGGACCGCGGCGATCAGGGTCGTCACGTTGCTGTCGACGATGGTGGTCAGCGCCCGCGAATAGCCGGCATCGATGGCCGAGATGGGCGAGCGGCCTTGGCGGATCTCCTCGCGGATGCGCTCGAAGATCAGCACGTTGGCATCGACGGCCATGCCGATCGTCAGCACGATGCCGGCGATGCCAGGCAGTGTCAGGGTTGCTTGCAGGATCGACAGCCCGGCCATCAGCAGCGCCAGATTGAACACCAGCGCCAAATTCGCCATCAGCCCGAACATGCCGTAACTGATGAACATGAAGATGACGACGGCAACGAAGCCGATCGCGGCGGCGATCTTGCCGGCGGCAATGCTGTCTGCGCCCAGGCCGGGGCCGACGCTGCGTTCTTCCAGGATCGTCAGCGCTGCCGGAAGGGCGCCGGCGCGCAGCAGCAGGGCGAGATCGGTGGCGCTCTGTACGGTGAACCCGCCTTCGATAATGCCGGCGCCGCCGAGAATCGGGGTGCGGATGACCGGCGCGCTGATCACTTCGCCATCCAGCACGATGGCGAACTGCCTGCCCACATTCTCCTCTGTGATATCGGCGAAGCGCCGGGCGCCGGCGGAATCGAAGCGGAAGCTGACGACCGGCGCGCCGTCCTGGAAGGTCGGCTGGGCATCCACCAGGTTGTCGCCGCTCAGCTCCACCCGCTTGCGCACGACATAGTCCCGCAGGGGTTCGCCCGCTTCGTCCGCTTCGCTGGACGGCAGCAGCTGCGATCCCGGCGGCAGCCGCCCTGCCCGCGCGTCGACAACCGACGTTTCGTGGTCGACAAGCTGGAAGGTCATGCTCGCCGTACGGCCGATCAGGTCGCGGACACGCTCCGGATCGACTCCCGGAACCTGGACCAGGATGCGGTCCTCACCCTGGCGCTGAATGATCGGTTCCGTCGTGCCAAGCTCATCGATTCGACGGCGGATGATCTCGATGGACTGGCCAAGCGCATTGTCCCGCAGGTCGGGCAACGCCCCCTCCGCGAAGGCGACAGTGACCCGCCCGTTCTCATCCACCGAAGCCGTGACCTGATCGTCGACCTCTTCGGCGATGGCGAGGGCCTCGTCCCGACGGTCCGGGTCGCGCAGCGTGAACCCGGCGGTGGTGTCGGTCCTGCCCAGCTCGACATAGCCGATATCCGCCTGGCGCAGGCCGCGGCGCAAGCCGTCGACGATCGAGTCGAGCCTGTTGGTCAGCACGTCTTCCCACTGGACGCGCAGCAACAGATGGGATCCGCCCTGTAGGTCGAGACCCAGGTTCACCTGGCTGGTCGGCATCCAGCTTGGCAAGGACTGTTGCCAGTCCTGAACCGTTGCCCGGGGCAGGATGTTGGGCAAAGCATAGATGATCCCCAGGGCGCAGACGGCCAAGACCAGGATGATCTTCCATTTGGGAAAATAGACCATTGCACTCGCCGCAGCTTCGCCGCGTTTCCTCGTTCGTCAGCGGCGGGACAGCACGCGCCCCAGGCCGCGCCGTGCGGGCCGGTCTTCCTGCTCGTCCGCAGGGACCGTATCGGCCGAAGCGGCTTCCGGCTCCTCGGCCTCGTCCTCGTCCCTGGCGCGGTCACGCGGTCGCCCGCCGCCCTTGGCCGGCTCCGTGCGCGCCAGGACATTGGACACCGTCCCACGGACGATCTTCACGCGCACATTGTCCGCGATCTCGATGGTCAGTTCGTCATCCGCCACCTTGGCGACGGTCCCGATGATGCCGCCCCCCGTGACCACCCTGTCGCCGCGCCGCAGCGCCTGCAACATGTTGCGATGTTCCTTCATCCGCTTCTGCTGCGGACGGATCAGCAGGAAATAGAACACCACAAAGATCAGGATCAGCGGCAGAAATAGCTCTAACGGGTTTTGTCCTTCCAAGGCCCCTCTCCCATGGCATGCCTGTAGGCTTGGCCGGCGGCCGGTCCCTGCGGCAAAGGTGCGGCACTATAGCGGGGCACGGGCGCCGCGCAACGGTGACGACCATCCGGCGAATGACCTTCCTCGATCCGGGGGCGAATGGTTGTCCCGGCGCCCACCGCTTGTTACCGTTCCCGCCGGCGCCCTACGGCCCGGTCAGCGCCGGTCTTGCCGGTGCGACGGTGCCGGCATCGACGCCGCCGCCCTCGTTCCTGCTGCCAGATGGTGTTTCCCGTGGCGGAATTCGACCGCGAAATGCTTGCCCAGCTGACCCGCATCGCCGACGCGATCGAACGGCAGGCGCCGCCGGCCTTGCGCCCGGCCGACCTGGACGCCGCCGACGCCTTCGTCTGGCATGCCGATCAATCGGCGCTGGAACCGGTGGACAAGGTCGCCCGCCTGGACCTGGACCTGCTGCAAGGCATCGCGCGCCAGTGCGAGATCCTCTTGGACAATACCCGCCGCTTTGCCGTGGGCCTGCCCGCCAACAACGCGCTGCTGTGGGGGGCGCGCGGCATGGGCAAGAGTTCGCTGATCAAGGCCGTGCACGGCGCCGTCGCCGCCGAGCAACCCGGCACCCTGGCGTTGGTGGAGATCCACCGCGAGGATGTGGCCAGCCTACCGCGGCTGCTGACCATGCTGCGGCCGGCACGGCGCAGGATCGTGCTGTTCTGCGACGACCTGTCCTTCGACCAGTCCGACACCAGCTACAAGTCGCTGAAGGCCGTGCTGGAGGGCGGGATCGAAGGCCGGCCCGAGAACGTGATCTTCTACGCCACCTCCAACCGGCGCCACCTGATGCCGCGCGAGATGATCGAGAACGAACGGTCCACCGCCATCATCGCCGGCGAGGCGGTGGAGGAAAAGGTGTCGCTGTCGGACCGGTTCGGCCTGTGGCTGGGCTTTCACGCCTGCAACCAGGAGACGTTCATGCAGATGGTGGGCGGCTATGTCGCCGCCTACGGGCTGGAGATCGCCGAGGCGGACTGGCGGGCCGCCGCGCACGAATGGTCGATCACCCGCGGCGCCCGGTCCGGGCGGGTCGCCTGGCAGTTCATCCAGGATCTCGCCGGCCGCCTGGGTCGCCAGCTGGAGCGACAATAGCCGTCCCCGGTCCCAGCGGCACGGTCAGGCCGCCCTGGCCGAGCTTCAGCGAGGCCCTGGTCGTCTGGACACGGGTGGCGCTGCTGAGCTTCGGCGGGCCTGCCGGGCAGATCGCGGTGATGCACCGCATCCTGGTGGAGGAGAAGCGCTGGCTGGGCGAAGCCCGGTTCCTGCACGCCCTCAACTTCTGCATGCTGCTGCCGGGACCGGAGGCGCAGCAGCTGGCCGTCTATGTGGGCTGGCTGATGCACCGCACGGCCGGCGGCATCGTCGCCGGCCTGCTGTTCGTCCTGCCCGGGGCCGTCGCCATCATGGCCTTGAGCTGGATCTATGCGATCTACGGCCAGGTGGCGCTGGTGACGGCGGTGTTCTTCGGGTTGAAGGCGGCGGTGCTTGCCATCGTGCTTCAGGCCGTCGTGCGAATCGGCCGGCGCGCGTTGAAGAGCGCACCGATGGTTGCCGTGGCGGCAACATCGTTCGCGGCGATCTTCGCCTTCGACGTGCCGTTTCCGTTGATCATCCTGGCCGCCGCCCTGACCGGCCTGGTTGCCGAGCGCGTCGGCGCCCGGGCATTCCGCATCGTCGGCACGCATGGCGGCCCCGATGCCGCCGACGCCTGCGATGGCGATACGGTGCTGGGCGACGCCCTGCCCCCCCACGCGCGGCCGGGCGGGGCACGGACGCTGGCCATCGGCGGCGCCCTGCTGGTGCTGTGGCTGGCCCCGACGGCCGTGCTGCTTCTCGTGCTCGGCCCCGATCACGTGTTCAGCGCGATCGCCGGCTTCTTCAGCAGGATGGCGGTCGTGACCTTCGGCGGCGCCTATGCGGTGCTGGCCTATGTGGCCCAGGCGGCGGTCGATACCTTCGGATGGCTTGCCCCGGGCGAGATGCTGGACGGCCTCGGCATGGCGGAAACGACGCCCGGCCCGCTGATCATGGTCACGCAATTCGTCGGGTTCATGGGCGCGTTTCGCGACCCCGGTGCGCTTGCGCCGCTGGTGGCCGGGACGCTTGGGGGCCTGCTGACCACCTGGGTCACTTTCGCCCCATGCTTCCTGTGGATCTTCGTCTGCGCGCCGCATGTGGAACGGCTGCGCGGCAACCTGGCGCTGTCGGCCGGGCTGGCGGCCATCACGGCGGCGGTGGTCGGCGTCGTTCTGAACCTGGCCGTCTGGTTCGCCCTGCACACCCTGTTCCGCGAGGTGGGCAGCTTTCAGGGGGCCGGGCTGCAGGTGGCCGTACCTCGGCTGGCGACGCTGGACCCCGCCGCGGCCGGCCTTGCTGGCGCCGCGCTGGCCGCCGCCTTCGTCTTCAAAGTGAACACCGTGGCCCTGCTGGCGGGGGCGGCGGCCTGCGGTGCCGCCCTGCATGCCCTGGGGGTGGTCAGCTAACCGTCGTGGCCGGTCAGCCTGGCCCGTTCCTGCTCATGCGCAGGGTCCATCAGCTTGTGCAGATGGACGATGAAGTACCGGACATGCGCATCGTCGACGGTCGCCCCGGTGGCGCCGCGCCAGGCGGCGTAGGCTTCGGCGTAGTTGGGAAACACCCCGACGATATGGACCTTCTCGAGGTCGGCGAACTGGTTGCTTCCGGGCTCGACCAGTTCACCGCCGAAGACCAGGTGCAGCAGCTGTCGCGGTACGGTGTCTTCGCTCATCATTCCCCCTCAGGACAGCCGCGCCAAGCAGGGCTCTAGCGGGACAGCGGGGGCAGGAAGCCGCCCGGATCGACGGCTTCGGTCCCCCGGCGGATTTCGAAATGCAGTTGCGGGGCGTTGACCGTGCCGCTGGCCCCGACCGTGGCGATCGGCTGGCCGTACCGCACCGTCTCGCCGCGCTGCACCAGCAGTTCGTCCAGATGGGCATAGGCCGTCACCCAGTCGCCTTCATGGCGGACCAGCAGCAGGTTGCCGTACCCGCGCAGTTCGTTGCCGGCATAGGCGACGACACCGTCGGCCGCGGCCGTGACACTGGCCCCGCGCGCGGCTGAGATATTGATCCCGTCGTTGTGGGTGCCGTCGGGCTTGGGTCCGAAGCCGGAGATGACCGTTCCGACGATCGGCCAGCCGAAACGGTCGCCGCGCGGCGGCGGACCGGCGGCCGCCGCGGGTGGATCCGCCACCGCCGGCGGCGGCAACGCAGCCGTCTGCGTGGGTGGGGAGACCGGCGAACCAGGTGCAGGCCCCAGCGACAGTCCCGACGGTGCCGGCAGAGGTTGGGCCGGTGTCGGCGGCGCCGGCGATGCCTGCGCCGGGGTCTGCGGCGCCGGCTCGATGGCCAGGGGCACCCTGGCCGGCGCCTCCACGGTGGGCGAGACCGCGGACGGCACCAGCGCCAGCGGCTGCCCGGGCTGGCGCGGCGGCGCGCCATCGGCCGCCGACTGCGGCTGGGCCGGCAAGGGGGCCAGCGTTTCCACCGTCACCGCCGAGGAGCCCGGCGAAGGGGGCGCCTCGAACCCGATATCCTCGCCCTGCGTCAGCGCCATCGGCCGGGCGCTGGCCGACTGCGCCGGCGCCTGGGACGGCGATACCACCTGGTAGTGCTCCGCCGTCAGAATGATCGGGTTGCGGCGCGCGGGAAGCCGCAGCCGTTGGCCGGGCTGAATCGTGTAGGGGATGGTCAGGCCGTTGGCCGCAGCCAGGTCCGCCTGATCGACGCCATGCGCCGCCGCGATCGCCGACAACGATTCGCCCGACGCGACGATGTGTTCGTCGGGGACCGGTATGCGCAGAAGCTGGCCCCGCCGCAGGCTGTAGGGTGCGCTCAATCCGTTGAGGGCAATCACCTGGTCGGGGTCGACGTCATGGCGCAACGCCACGTCGAAGACGGTGTCGCCCGTCATGACCTCGACGTAGTCGGGCGCCGGTCCGGCCGGTGCGGCAAAATGTACCGGCGGCCTGGGGGCATTGCAGGCCGCCAGGGTCAGTCCCAGCGCAGCTACCAGGATGCTGCCCGCGAGTCGTCCTCGTCGGGCAGGTTGGGCAGCAGTGGAACGAAGCGGACAGGCCACAGATTCTCACGCTCCAAGCCGGCTTCCGTCCGGCGGATCCGGACGAGCCTTTGTTCGCGCCGTTCATCCCCCATGGGGATGACCAGAACACCACCAACTCCAAGCTGGTCCGTCAAGGCCGGTGGCGGTGCGACGCCGCTATGGGCGGCCGTCACCATGATCCGGTCGAAGGGGGCCTGTTCGGGCCAGCCCCTCATCCCATCGGCGACGCGTGTGGTGATATTATGGATGCGCAGGGCCGCAAAGCGGGCTTCAGCCACATCCAGCAGCGCGCGGTGGCGCTCCACCGTATAGAGCCGGCGGCAGAGCTTCGCCAGAACGCAGGCCTGGTAGCCAGATCCGGTGCCGATCTCCAGCACCTTGTGCAGGTCCCCGACCTCCAGTTCCTGGGTCATGTACGCCACAACCAGCGGCTGGCTGATCGTCTGTCCCATGCCGATCGGCAGCGCACGGTCTTCGTAGGCCTGGTCCATGAAGTTCTCGGGCACGAACTGCTCGCGCGGCACCCGCTCCAGCGCCCCAAGAACCCTGTGGTCGGTGATCCCCGACCGGCGCAGATGCATCAGCAGCCTGATCTTGCGCGCATCGGCGCTCACGAAAGGGCCTGCTGGAGGGTCTGGATGGTGGGATAGTGCGTCAGGTCCAGAAACAGCGGCGTCACCGTGATCTTGCCCGATTGCAGGCCGAACACGTCGGTATCGGGGGCGATCTCGCCGTCGCTGCGGGCCGTGCCGATCCAGAAATAGGTCCGGCCCCTGGGGTCGAGACGTTCCGTCAGCTCGTCGCCGATCTTGCGGTTGCCGTGCCGGGCCACGGCGACGCCCGTCACCTCCTGCGGGCCGCGTGCGGGAAAGTTGATGTTGATCAGGACATTGCGGGGCCACTCGGCGGCAATCAGCTGCCGCAGCAGGCCCGGCGCCCAATGCCGCACCGTGGCGAAGTCGATGGGCCGGTCCGCCATCTCCTGGCTCAGCGCCATCGACCGGATGCCCAGCAGCGTCGCCTCCATGGCCGCGGCGATCGTGCCCGAATAGGTCACGTCCTCGCCGATGTTGAAGCCGTGGTTGATGCCCGACAAGACCAGGTCCGGCTTGCGGTCGGCCAGGATGTGGTTGATCGCCAGCAGGACGCAGTCCGTGGGCGTGCCGTCCACGGTGAACCGCTGTTCGCCCACCTCGCGCAGGCGCAGCGGACGATGGATGGTCAGCGAATGGCTGGCGGCGCTCTGTTCCGTCGCCGGTGCGCACAGCCAGACGTCGTCCGACAGCTCGCGCGCCAGGCGCTCCAGCTCCCCCAGGCCCGCCGCGTTCAGGCCATCGTCGTTGGTCAGCAGGATCCGGGGTGGCCGGCCCTCAGTCATGGTCGTCACGACGGATGACTTCCGTTCCGCCCATATAGCTGCGCAGCGCCTCGGGCACGATGATGCTGCCGTCGGGCTGCTGGCCCGCTTCCATCACCGCGATCAGCGCGCGGCCGACGGCGACGCCCGAACCGTTGAGCGTGTGGACGAAGCGTGTCGCCTTCTCCCCGCGCGGGCGGCAGCGCGCATTCATCCGCCGCGCCTGGAAATCCCCGCAGGACGAACAGGACGAAATCTCCCGATAGGCCTTCTGCCCAGGCAGCCACACCTCGATGTCGTAGGTCCGGCGCGACGCAAAGCCGATATCGGCGGAGCACAGGGAGATCACGCGGTAGGCCAGGCCCAGCCGCTGCAGCACCGTCTCCGCACAGCCGGTCATCCGCTCCAGCTCCGCGTCGGACTCCTCCGGCGCGGTCACGCTGACCAGCTCCACCTTGTTGAACTGATGCTGGCGGATCATGCCCCGCACATCCTTGCCGGCGGCCCCGGCCTCCGACCGGTAGCAGGCGGTCAGGGCGGTGACGCGCTGCGGCAGCGCCTCGGCCTCCAGGATCTCGCCGGCGACCAAATTGGTCAGCGGCACCTCGGCCGTGGGGATCAGCCAATGGCCCGTGCCGGTCCTGAACAGGTCATCGGCGAACTTCGGAAGCTGTCCCGTGCCGAACACGGCCTCGTCACGCACCAGGAACGGTGGGGCGATCTCCAGGTACCCGTGCTCGCGCGTGTGCAGGTCGATCATGAACTGGCCCAATGCGCGTTCCAGCCGGGCGAGCGCGCCGCGCAGCACGACGAAGCGGGCTCCCGACAGCTTCGCCGCCGCGGCGAAGTCCATCATGCCCAGCGCTTCGCCCAGCTCGAAATGCTCGCGCGCGCCGGCCGGCACGATCGGCTCGCCCCAGCGGCGGATTTCCACGTTGTCGGCTTCGCTCTGGCCATCGGCGACATCATCGGCGATCAGGTTCGGCAGCCCGACCAGCAGGTCCTGCAAGCCGGTCCCCACCTGCCGCTCCTCCGCCTCCAGCTTGGCGATGCGGTCCTTGATGCGCGAGACCTCGTCGATCAGCCGTCCCGCGTCCCCGCCCTGCTGCTTCACCGCGCCGATCTCGCGCGAGGCGTCGTTGCGGCGCGCCTGAAGCTGCTGAAGCTCCGTCTGCAGCGACCGGCGCGTCTCGTCGAGGGACAGGATCGTCGACGCCTGCGGGGCGATGCCGCGGCGGCCCAGGATTCTGTCGAAATCCTCAGGGTTCTCCCTGATCCAGCGAATGTCATGCATGTCGGCGGCTAAGCCCTGTCGGTGGGCGGACGGCCCGGTCAGTCCTCGCGGGACGCGTCCCTGAGCGGACGCCCCTTATAGAAAGCTTGCGGGGTCCAATCCACCCCGCGGCAGACCCGCATCGGCGGTCATCCGGTTTCTTCCGCGGCCTCCCGCTCGGCCCGGCGCTTCTCGATCATCCGCGCCAGGAAGATCGAGGCCTCGTAGAGCGCGAGGATCGGCACGGCAAGGCCGACCTGGCTGATGATGTCCGGCGGCGTCAGGATGGCCGCGACGACGAAGACACCGACGATGGCGAACTTGCGCTTCCTGCGCAGCGCATCGGCGCTGACGATGCCCGCGCGGGCCATGAGCGTGAGCGCGATCGGCAGCTGGAACGCCAGGCCGAACGCGAAGATCATCTTCATGACCAGGTTCAGATAGTCACCGACCCGCGGCAGCACCTCGATGGAGACGCCGCCATTCTCGCCGGTGGTCTGGAAGCTCAGGAAGAACTTCCATGCCAATGGGAAGATCGCGTAATAAACCATTGCGCCGCCAAGAAAAAACAAGATTGGCGCGGCAACCAGATACGGCAGGAACGCGTGCTTCTCGCGGCGATACAGACCCGGCGCAATGAAAAGATACAGCTGCGTGGCGATGATCGGGAACGCAATGAAGGCCCCCGCAAAGAACGCGACCTTGACGTAGGAGAAGAAGACTTCCGGCAGGCTGGTATAGACCAGCGTCGGGCCGGCCTGATCCACGGGCTCCGCCGGTGTTTCCAGCTGGATCACCGCACCGCTGGAATCCCCGGCCTCCGTCGCCGTCTCCAGCGACACCGCCAGCTCCGCCTGGCCGGCATCCCGCAGCTCCTGCGCCAGCGGCGCAACCAGGAAGTCGAAGATGTCGCTGGCAAAGATGTAGCAGATCAGGAACGCGACGAACATCGCGCCCACCGCGTAGACAAGGCGGTTGCGCAGCTCGATCAGGTGATCGACCAGCGGCATTTCCTTGTCGTGCAGTTCATCGCCTGCGGCGGTCATCTCTGTGCTCCGGTCACTGCCGCGGCTCGGCGCCCGTGGGCTGCGACGGCTCCGCCGGCGGCGCCGACGCCGGCCCAGTCCCAGCGGTGCCGGCGTCGCTCTCCGGCACGGCCGCTTCGCCGCCGTCGGCCTTCGCCTTCGGCAGGGCCGCGTCCGTCTTGGCCGCGCCGTTCTGACCCTTCTTGGCCGCAGGGCCGGGGTCCTTGGGGTCAAAGGCACCCTTCAGCTCGTCCTCTGGGTCGACGAGCTTTTCGATCTGCTTCTTGACGCTCAGCTTGCGTGCCTGATCGACGCCCTTCTTCAGGTCGTCAAGCTCCGCCTCGCGCATCGCGTCATCGACATGCCGCTGGAACTCGCGCGCGACCTTGCGCGCGCTGCGCACCCACTTGCCTGCGGTGTAGAGCGCCTTGGGTAAGTCGCGCGGCCCGATCACGAGCAGCGCCACAAACAGGATGACGGCAAACTCCGGCCAGCCGATATCCAGCATCTCTGGGGTCCTTAGCCCCGGTCACGACAACCGGCGTGTCAGTTCGCTTGCGCCCGGTCTTCGGGCCGCCTGGCCGCGGTGTCGCTGTTGGATGCCGGAGGCGTCGGCTCCGAGTCGATCTGCCGGGGCGTCGTCTCGGTGGGCTCTTCGTCCTCCTCGCGCATGCCCTTCTTGAAGTTCTTGACCCCCTTCGCGACGTCGCCCATCACCTTCGGCAGCTTGCCCGCGCCGAAAATGATGAGAACGATCAACAGGATGAGGATGACCTGCCAAACACCAATGCTCATTATAGTCTCCGTTGTCCCGCCTTCCCTGCCCGGGCCGGGCTGATAGTCGGACGACAGGCGGCGATGATGGCAGACTTCGATCCGCCCCCGCAATGTCCGTCCCGTTGACCCCGGGTACTCCTAGGAGTTAGCGACTCTCCGCACGAAAGACAAACGCTTGGCTGCGGTCCGTTCGAATTGCCACGGATGTGTCACGGTTCATCGCCCGGACACCGGGCACACGCATCACAAGCTGTAGCGTGCCCTCCGCGCCGCCGACCACGAGATGCGCGACCGTCCACCGGCCGATGGGCTTCGCATCGACGATCGTCGCCGTCACGCCGTCCGGATCGGTCGACGCATCGGCGATCGACAGCCCCTCCGGACGCACCAGCACCTCGGCGATTTCGCCGTCGGCCAGGTCGGGTGCCGGCAGAAGACCGAGCGGCGTGTCCACCTGCCCGCCCTTCGCCTTCGCCGACAGGCGGTTGACCTCGCCGAAGAACGCCGCGGCGAAGGCGCTTTCCGGCCGGCAATAGAGGTCGACGGGGCTGCCCGTCTGGACGATCCGGCCCTGGCGCATCAGGACGATGCGATCGGCCAGGTGCATCGCCTCTTCCGGGTCGTGGGTGACGATCAGCGTCGCAGCCTTCGCATCCTTCAGCAGCCGCAGGGTCTCTTCGCGGACACTTCGCCGCAGGTTGAGGTCGAGCCCAGAGAACGGCTCGTCCATCAGCAGCACATTGGGTTCCGGCGCCAGCGCACGGGCCAGCGCGACGCGCTGCTGCTGCCCGCCGGACAGGGTGTGGGGATAGGCATGGGCCAGCCCGGCCATGCCGACACGCTCCAGGATCGCCTCGGCACGCAGCAGCTGCTTGCGCGGCGCGGCGCGGGCCAGGCCGAACCGGACGTTCTGCAGAACCGTGAGATGGGGAAACAGGGCATAGTCCTGGAACACCAGGCCGACGCCCCTGTCTTCCGGCGGCAGGCCGCCGCCGGCATCCGCGACCATGCGGCCGGACAGGCGGATGGATCCCGCTTGCGGCGGCTCCAGCCCCGCCACCAGCCGCAACAGGGTCGTCTTGCCGCAACCGGAGGGACCGACAAGGCAGACGATCTCGCCCGCCCCCACCGACAGGCTGGCGCGGTCCACCGCCACGACGTCACCGAACCGGCGCACCACCTGGTCGACAACCAGCACGTCCGAGTCGTGCTGTGCCGATGGCGCGGCGGCGGGCAGGCCTATCGCCGCCATCCCCGCTCCCCCTGCGTCGCCGGATCGGGCGTCCTCATGGCTCCTCCTCCGCTGCGTCCGCCGTGTCCGGCGCCTCCGCTTCGCCGTCCACGGCGCCGACGGTCTCAAGCAGCGGCAGCTGTTCCTCCAGCCCCGGCAGCAGCCCGCCGGGCAGCGTCGCCACGGCGGGTCCCCGGTCGATCAGCCCGGCCGCCGCCAGTTCCTCCAGGCCCGGCAGGTCGTTGGCGGAGGCCAGGGCGAAATGGTCCAGGAAATCCTCGGTCGTGATCCATGTCAGGGGCCGCCCGGGGGTCTGCCGCCGCCGCCCGGGGCGCACCCATCCCGTTTCCATCAACTGGTCCAACGTGCCCTTGCTGGTGGCCACGCCACGGATCTGCTCGATCTCCGTGCGCGTCACCGGCTGGTGATAGGCGACGATGGCCAGCGTCTCGACGGCCGCCCGCGACAGGCGCCGCGGTTCGATCGCCTCGCTGCGCAGACGCAAGGCCAGATCCGGCGCGGTGCGGAACGCCCACCCGCCGGCCACGTTCATCAGCACCACGCCCCGCCCGTCATACAAGGCGGCCAGGCGCCGCAGCACGGCATCAAGGTCGGTGCCGGCCGGCAGGCGTTCGGCCAACGCTGCGGCATCCATCGGCCTGGCCGACGCAAACAGCAGCGCTTCGACCAGCCGGACGGCTTCGGTGAACGGCGGGCTCATTCGCGACTGCCCCCGCCGGCCGCCGCCCTGGCACGCAAGTAGAGCGGCGCGAACGGCGTTTCCTGGCGCAGGCTGGCGGCACCGTCGCGCGTGAGTTCCAGCGCGGCGGAGAAGGTGGCCGCCAGGGCGGACCGGGCGACAATGGGCTCCTCCAGGCCATCGGGCAGGAATTCCGGCAGCGCCCGCCAGTCGGCGGTGTCGCCCAGCATGCTGCGCAACCGCTGCAAGGCCCGTTCGGTCGAATAGAGCTTCGACGGCTCGACATCCAGCCGCGCATCGGCCATCCGCTTGCGCTGGTGGATGCCGGCAAAGGCGCGCAGCAACTCCAGGATCGATGTCTCGAACTTCGGCCGGCGCAACGGCGACAGCGGCTCCGGCGCGCCGCGGGCGAACAACGCCTGGCCAAGCTGCGGCAGGGCCATAAGCTGGCGACCCGCATTGCGCATGGCATCCAGCCGGCGCAGCTGAAGGCTGAGGGCCGCCGCCAGTTCCTCGCCGCTCGGCTCTTCCGCGCCCGGGCGCTCCGGCAGCAGCAGCCGGGATTTCAGGTAGGCCAGCCAGGCCGCCATCACCAGATAGTCGGCGGCAAGCTCCAGCCGCAGGCGGCGCACCCGTTCGATGAACGCCAGGTACTGGTCCGCCAGCGCCAGGATGGATATCTGCGTCAGGTCGACACGCTGCTGGCGCGCCTGGTCAAGCAGCACGTCGATGGGGCCTTCATAGGCTTCCAGGCGCAGCACAAAGTCGTCGTCGCTTGCCGGCCGGCGCGGCGGATCCTCGAAATCGTCCGTGCCCGGCTGCATTGGCCCTGCGGCGTCACCGCTCACCGCAGCCCCACCGCCTGCAGGATCGCCCCCACCAGCCAGCGCGAAGGGCCGACCACCATCCGGGTGAACACGTTCAGGTCGACCCCGATGGCGCGCCCCAGCATCGGCAGCAGGATGATCAGGCCCAGCAGGATCGGCAGGCCATAGCGTTCCAGCCGCGCAAGCGGCAGCGCCAGCGGCGTCGGCAGGATGCCCACGGCGACCCGCCCGCCGTCCAGCGGCGGCAGCGGCAGCAGGTTGAACACGGCCAGGATGACATTCAGGATCAGCGCGTTCTGCAATGTCTGTTCGGTCCAGCCGCGCGCCATCGGCGGCAGCAGCAGCGCCAGATGCAGGCAGGCGGCCGCGACGACCGCCAGCAGGATGTTGGTCGCGGGACCGGCCAGGGCGACCAGCACCATGTCGCGGCGGGGCCGGCCGAGCCGCGCGAAATTGACGGGCACAGGCTTGGCCCAGCCGAACAGGAAGGGCGCGCGCAGCAGCATCAGCATCGCCGGCAGCACGATCGTCCCGAACGGGTCGACGTGCTTCAGCGGATTGAACGTCACCCGGCCGCGCCGTTGCGCCGTATCGTCGCCCAGCTTCCAGGCGACGAAGCCATGGGCCGCCTCGTGCATGGTGATCGCGAGGATGACCGGCAGCACCCAGGTGGATGCCAGATAGAGTGTGTCGCCCATGGCTCGTCCTGCGCCGGGCTAGGCCGTTGCCATCAGCTCACGCACCTGGGCGCGCAAGACTGCGGGATCGCCCGGTTCGCTCGGCCTCCGCGGCCGCCCTCCCAGGCCGAGGCGATCGACGCTGTCGGGCCGCAAGCGGGGCGCGGAAGCCGCGATTGCCTCCATCTCCGCCGCATCGCCGTTGCAATGCAGGGCGATGTCGCAGCCCGCCGCCAGCGCCGCCGCGACACGCAGGGCCGGTGGGCCGTCCAGCGCCTCCATGCACAGGTCGTCGCTCACCAGCACACCCCGGAACCCGATGAAATCCCTGATCACCTGCTTGATCACCACATCCGACAGCGTGGCCGGCCGCTCGGCATCCACGGCGGTATATACCACATGGGCCGTCATCGCCCAGGGCAGGACGGGCCAGTCGTGCCCGGCCAGCGCCCGGAACGGCCGGAAGTCTTCGCGCTCGAGACGGTCGCGGGCAGCATCGACGATGGGCAACGCATGATGGCTGTCGACCGGCGCCCGCCCATGTCCCGGCAGGTGCTTCATCACCGGCCGCACGCCTTCGGCCAGCATTCCCTGGCAAACGGCCATGCCCAGCCGGGCGACGATCGCCGGATCGTGGGAGAAGGCCCGGTCGCCGATGATCTCGCTGGCACCGTCAACGATCAGATCGAGCAGCGGCAGCGTGTTGACGTCGATGCCCAGCGCCCGGACGGTCGCCGCCAGGGCACGGGCGTTCAGCCGGGCCGCTTCGGCCGCGGCATCGCCATCGCGGGCCGCAAGATCGCCGAAGCGCTGGGCCGGCGGATAGTCCGGCCACAGCGGCGGCCGCAGGCGCTGGACGCGGCCGCCTTCCTGGTCGATCAGGATGGGGGCATCTTCCCGTCCCACCGCCTCCCGCAAGTCGGCCGTCAGGCGCGCGACCTGCACCGGATCACGGCAGTTGCGCCGGAACAGGATGAACCCCAGCGGGTCGGCCTGGCGGAACAGCCGACGTTCCCGCGGGGTCAGCACCGGACCGCTGCACCCGAAGATCACGGCAAGCGGCTTGCTGCCCTCAAGGGCGGACAATGCAGTCGGTCCCCCGGTCGCGAAGCTGCTGGCAGAGCCTCCGCGCGCTGTCGCCGTCCAGGGGACCGCCCTGGATGCGGTGATAGGTGCGCCCGTTCACCTCCACGACCTGAATGAACAGCTGCAAATTGCCCAGCAGATCGGGATGGCTTCTCTTGAACCCCTCCCAGCCGGTGCGGGCCGCCTCGTCCGTGTTCACCGCGGCAAGCTGTACGCGATAGGTCAGCGCCTCCGGCGGCGCGGGCTCCGGCGCGGGCGGTGGTGGTGGCGGTGCGGCTGCGGGCGGCTGCGGGGCGCTTGCCTGTTCGCTGGCCGGGGGCGGGGCCGGCTCCGGCTCTGCCGGCTCAGCACCCGGGACGGTCGGCAGCGGCAATGCCGGCTGCCGGTCGGCCTCCACCGCCGGGGCCGTCACGGCGGTCGCCTCCGCGGGTGGCTGCGCCGGAGCCGGGGCCCGGGCCGGATGCGTCCGTATCACGCCGAGCGCACCTTCCGCGATCTCGATCCTCCCGGCCGGGCTGTCGGCAAGCCCGCCGATCGGTTCGGCTGCCGCCAGGTAGGTCGGCGGCGCCACCGGCACCGCCTGCAAGCCCCCGCCGATCAGGCCCACCGCCGTATCACGTACCGGCGGCCGCCCTTCGGCGGCACCCAGTTGCGGCTCGGTGATCAGGTCGGGCGCCTGGGCCAGTTCGCGCGCGATCAGGGCTTCCGCGCCCTCGCTGTCCAGTGCTTCGTCCACCGCAGAGGCGGCCGGTCCGCCGGCACCCGGCTGCACCGCAAAGACGGGAAGCTCGGAACTGGACAGCTGCCCGCGGGGCCCCAGGTCAGGCCGGGGCATCGGTTCTTCCGGCGGCGGGCGGACCGCTTCGTCCCCCCCCTCGCCTTCGGCCGCGCTGGCAGGATCGCGCAGCACAAGACGGTCCTGGTGCGGGACTTCCAGCCCGCCCGGTTCGTCGGGCCGGATTCGCGCAGGCTCGCTGTCCGCGCGAATCAGCGGCGCTTCGCCGTCCTGGGACGATCCGCGATACTGCTCGTAGGCGTACCAGACGATGCCGGCAAAGCCGAACAAGACGACCACCAGCACCGCCAGCACCGCGGCACGGCGCAGCCCGGCCCGGCCGGCGGCGCGGCCCTCTATGCCGCCATAGGATGCGGAAACCTGGGCGCCCTCGACTTGCCGCAGTTCGTCCATCGCCCACTCGCGTTCGCCGCCCAGGTCTCCGGCGCGTCTCCGAGGCGCCGGGTCCCCTGCCGCTCGATCCACTGTCCTCGATTCATACCAAGTCTAACACGGGCGCCGCCATAGATCGCAAGCAAACAGAACGATCCAAGAAACGCGTGTGATCCTCGCAGGATATCAAGGGAATCCTGTCTTACAGGATCAAAGTCTCGGGGAGAGGTCGAACAGCCGCTGATGTTCCAACAAAGCGTACCGGTCGGTCATTCCCGCAATATAGTCCGCCACCAGGCGGGCGCGTTCCCCGTCGGCCATATCCACGGCCAGGGTCTGCCATTCGCCGGGCAGACAGATGGGTTCGCGAAACAGCAGTCCGAACAGGTCGCAGACGATGCGGCGCGCCTTGCTGGTTTCGCGGTTGACCTGGTAGTGCCGGTACATCCGTTCGAACAGGAAGCGGCGCAGGGCCTGCTCGTCCCCGCGCAGGCCGGCGGAGAACGAGATCACGGGGCCTTCGGCCCGACGGATGGCATCGGCGTCGGCCGGCGCCAGCAGGCTGATGCGCCTGCGGCTCTCATCGACCAGATCGCCCACCATGCGGTCGATCACGCGCCGGACGATCTCATGGGTCCGGCGGCGCCGCTCCAGCCCCGGATGCAGGCGCTCGACCGATGCGATGGCGGGGCCGACCAGGGGCAGGTCGCTGAGATCGGCGATATCGAACAGCCCGGCCCGCAGCCCGTCGTCGATATCGTGGTTCATGTAGGCGATGTCGTCGGCCAGGGCGGCCACCTGCGCTTCGGCCGCGGGCTGGCGCGCCAGGTCCAGCCCCCAGGCCGCATCCAGCGCCAGGATGGTCGGATGGGCCGCGGCCTCCGCCGGCGACAGCACCAGCGGCCCGTTGTGCTTGACGACGCCTTCCAGCGTCTCCCAGGTCAGGTTCAGGCCGTCGAAGGCGGCGTACCGCCGCTCCAGCAGCGTCAGGACGCGCACCGTCTGGTCGTTGTGGCGAAAGCCGCCGCAGCGGGGATCGACCTCTTGCAGGACCCCGCTCAAGGCGTCCTCGCCGGCATGGCCGAACGGGGTGTGGCCAAGGTCGTGCGCCAGGGCGATCGCCTCGGCCAGGTCCTCGTCCAGTTCCAGCGTCCGCGCGATCGACCGGGCGATCTGGGCGACCTCCAGCGTGTGGGTCAGCCGGGTCCGGTAATAGTCGCCCTCGTGATAGATGAAGACCTGCGTCTTGTACTGCAGCTTGCGGAAGGCCCCCGAATGGATGACGCGATCGCGGTCGCGCTGATACGGCGTCCGCGACGGGCTTTCCGCCTCATCGAAACGGCGACCCCGGCTCCCCCCGGGCCGGCAGGCAAAGGGCGCTGGCATGGTGGTGGCGACGCTATCACGCCGCGACAGGCCCGGCCATCATCCACGGGCACGGCAGCCACGCTAGCCGCCGCCGCACATCTCCTCTCGCAGCCGATAGAGGCGGAAGACCTGGTGGTCGGGATCGGCGTCGAGGCGCAGGAAGGCCTCATCGTCCTCGCTGCCCTCCGGCGAGCCGCAGCCGGAGAGCACGAAACCGTTGTTGAACAGCAACAGGCTGTCGCCGTCGGGTTCGGCCTGAAGGGCGAAACCGCCCCCATCGCACCAGACATAGCAGTCGGCGCGCGGGGTGCCGGCATCCTGCCGGCACTCCCCGTCGGTGATCCATAGCCGGTTCGCGTCCTCCGTCGACACCACCTGGATCAGGAACGACACCTGGTCGAAGTCCTCCAGGTTGACCAGGGTCAGCCGCATCTCGCGCACGCGCTGGCCCGGCGTCTCGGCCAGATGCGTGTCGGAATAGACGCGGCCCCAGCAGGAATGCGCCCCCGCCGACGGAAGCGTTTCCGCCGCGGCCGCGCCGCCCGCCAGCGCCGTCAGCACCGCCGCGACGGCCCATCGACCGATCATGGCCATGTCCGCTTGCCCCCCTCCGCACTCGCGCGCCCGCCATTGCGGGCCGGGCGTTGAGGATACCGGGTGATCGCGGCCGAATGAAGGACCGGCGGTCCGCCCGCGCAAGACGATTTGAAGCGGCGGGCCTTGCCGCCTACATTGCTATCGGGACAGGTTCGCCGCGGGTGCCGTTTCCCCGGCGCGATCCAACGGAGATGACCCGTGGACCATCAGACCGCCGAAACAGGCCCGGTACTGACGTTGACGCAAAGTGCTGCGGCAAGGGTGGCAGCCCTGCGCCGGGCCGAAGGGGACGAGGGGCTGATGCTGCGGGTCGCCGTGTCGGGCGGCGGATGCTCCGGATTCCAGTACGGCTTCAGCTTCGACAACGAAGTGCGCTTGGACGACCTGACCTTCCATCGCGACGGCGTCACCGTCGTGGTCGACGAGACCTCGCTTGAACTGCTGGCGGGGGCCGAGATCGACTATGTGGAAGAGCTGATCGGCGCATCGTTCCGCGTGCGCAACCCCAACGCCGCGTCGTCGTGCGGCTGCGGATCGTCGTTCTCGCTGTAGGGACGCGACCGTCCGGCCGACAGCGGCGGAGATCGCCCGTGGTCACTATCGCCACCTGGAACGTGAACTCCATCAAGGCGCGGTTCCAGACCGTACACGACTGGCTGGCCCGGGCCGCGCCGGACATCGCCCTGTTGCAGGAGGTGAAATGCGAGGCGGCCGCCTTCCCGGCCGAGCCGCTGGAGGACCTGGGCTACAACGTCGTCGTGGCGGGCCAGAAGGCGTATAACGGCGTTGCCATCCTGTCGAAGCGCCCGCTGGCGGTCGTGACCGACGTGCTGCCGGGTGATCCGGAAGACAGCCATGCCCGCTATCTTGAGGCCGATATCGGCACCCTCCGGGTGGCGTGCCTCTACCTGCCCAACGGCAACCCGCCCGGCAATGGGCAATGGTCGGACAAGTTCCGCTACAAGCTGACCTGGATGGACCGGCTGCGCCAGCGCGCCGCAGACCTGCTGGCCGAGGACCATACGGTGATATGGGGCGGTGACTTCAACGTCATCCCGGAGCCGGAGGACTGCCACGACCCGGCCGTGTGGGAAGGCGACGCCCTCTACCGGCCGGAAACGCGGCGGGCGTTCCGCAGCCTGCTCAATCTCGGCCTGACGGAGGCCTACCGCGCCCTGCACCACGACCGCGGTGCCTACACCTTCTGGGACTACCAGGGCGGCGCCTGGCAGATGGACCGGGGCATTCGCATCGACCATTTCCTCTTGTCGCCGCAGGCCGCCGACCGGCTGGTGGAATGCCGCATCGACCGGGCGCCCCGGGGCGAACCCAAGGCCAGCGACCACACCCCGGTACTGGTGACGATCGAAGGCGACTGACACGGGCGGGCCAAGCGATGGGCGATACGGTGACGGGCGGATGCCTTTGCGGTGCGGTGCGCTATCAGGTCCGGCTGCCGGTGCTGAATGCGGGCTATTGCCATTGCCGCATGTGCCAACGCGCGGCGGGCGCACCCGCCGTCGCGTGGCTGACGGTGCCGCGTACGGCCTTCGCCTTCACGCGGGGCGACCCGGCCGTCTTCAGGTCGTCACCCCGCGGCCTTCGGCGCTTCTGCGGCGTATGCGGCACGCCGCTGACGTTCGAGTTCCCCGAAGACATGCCACCGGACACGCCGGGCCTGCACGATATCGACGTGACGGTGGCCAGCCTCGACACGCCGGAAGCCGTCCCGCCCGACCATCACAGCTGGACCTCAAGCCGGATCGCCTGGTTCGACACGGTCGACCGGCTGCCGCGCCACACGCACGACTATCCCGGCTGAGCGACCGTCCGGCCCCCGCCCGGCCGGGGTCAGGAGCCCGAGACCTGTCCGCCTGACGCCGGCGCGGGCGTGCTGATGCCGTCCCAGCTGCCGAGCCGCCCGCCGGTCGCCATCATCCGCTCGATCCGGCCATAGTCCTCCTCCCGCGCCGGGGCGATCCCCGCCAGGCGCAGCGACCGGCACACCTCCGCCAGCTGGGGGTCCGACACGGCTTCCGCCAGGGCCCGGCGGACGATGTCGACCTCGCGCCCGGGCCGGCCGGCGGCCGTGATGTACGGCAGGGCCGGCGCCATGCCCGTCCAGCCGATGACGCGCACGCCCGCCACCTCCCCCGCAGCGACGTCGCCCAGCAGCGCCAGCGTTGCCGCGTCGATCGCCGCGGCGGCCGCGTCGCCCCGCGCTACGGCCCGCAGGCTCTCGCGATGACTGCCGGTCAGCGCCACGCCGGACACGACCGTGTCGCCCCCCTGGGCAGCCAGGGGCGCCAGCCAGGCCCGGAACGCCACGGCGCCGGAATGCGACCCCAGGTCGTTCACGGCGACCCGCCGGCCCACCAGATCCTCCGGCCGGGCCAGGGCCGACCGGCGGGCCACGACGATGGCGCTGGAATAGGTCCCCGGCCCGCATCCCGGGGCGTCGTAGGTCGGCACGCCGACCAGGCGCACGCGGCCCCTCAACCCCGTGACGTACGGTGCGCCGCACGCCTGCGCCAGCAGCAGCCGGGGATCGCGCCAGATCTCCGCCAACGGACGGTCGCGGCAGAGCGCCGGCGGAACCCCGCCCATGCCCGCCGCCCGCAATGCCTCCGCAATGCGCTGCCACAGGCAGTCGTTGGCCGGTTGCAGTTCGGGCATGTCGTACATGCCCAGGCTGGCCACGGCATCGGCACCGGTCATGGCTCAGCCGTTCGCCGCCAGGGCCGTCTCTTGCTGCCGCAGGCCGCCGAACCGCTGGTAGTAGGATGCCGCCGCCTCCGGCAGCGGACCGTCGGCCGTCTGGACGGTGGCCAGCAGGTGGCGTTCGGCTGCCGCCTCGGTCAGGCGGTAGATGTTGCGGCACAACAGCCGGGCGGCATTGCCGGCCCAGTCGGGCATCAGCAATTCCGCCGGCAGCTGCGGGTCGCGCAGCGTGACCCGCCGGTATTCATGGACGATCAGCGTGCGGATCAGGAAACATGTGACCGGATCCAGCGTCGACGCCCCTTCCAGAGCGCGCAGGATGGGGCGGAACAGCTCCAGGAAGGTGCGATAGTCGTCCGCCAGCTGGTCCAGGTTCCAGCATGTCCGCACCAGGCGGCGCAAGGCCTCGCCCCCCTCGGCAGGCGTTCCGACCAGGGCCGAGACCCCGCCCCCCTCCACCACCACTGCGGAGGCGCCCAGCCCCTGCTCCTGCAATGTCTGCTGCAGGCTCGGCCGGTCCGGCGACGGATGCAGCAGGACATTCGCCGCGGCCACCCCGAAGCCGATCCACCCCAGCTCACGCCGCAAGGCATCGCGGCGGTCGGCCGACAGCATGCCCGGCGGCAGCAGGACGATGCACCATCGCCCGTCCCATTCCGGAACCGGGCCGGCATAGATCCGCCGATGGGCATAGTCGAACCGGCGCCGCCCCGCTTCGGACAGGCTGTAGTAGCTGCGCCGGCCCAGGCTCTGCGATGTCAGCCACTGGTCGCGCGACAGCCGCAGCACGGCCGTCCGGACCAGACGCTCGCTCAAACCCAGCGGTTCGACCAGCCGGATCAGGCTGCCCAGCCAGATCGTACCGCCATGGGGCAGAACAGAATCCCCGAAGACGCTGATGATCAACGATTTGGCGCGCGGCGGCCGGGCCGCGACCAGGTCGCGAACGGTCTCCTGTAATCGGCTGGAGGACATGACGGACGAACGGTCCCGAACTTGCCTTTGGGCGTGCGGCCATTAAGCCAGTCCGGCGGAGCGAAGCCAAGCCGAACCTGAGACGGTTTGCGCCGGACTCCGGCGGATTACGTGTCGTTTCGCCGGCCGCGGGATCAGCGGCCGGCGACCCTGCTTCGACACCCCCAGCCTGCCTTCGGGTCTGCGTTTGACAGCCCCGAAGTGATACGATAGCGTCCTTTACCTGTTGCAGGGTGTGTCATATTTCCGATCTCCATGTGCGGCTGCGCGCCTCTTTTGGGCAGTGATTCCTGTTGCCCAGCCGTGGCGGAGACAGCCACCCTGCATCGGTGCAAACGAAACGCTCGCCGACGACCCCGCAACGGGGGCGGCGACAACAAGAACCACGACGAGGGAGAGGGAAACACCATGTCACAGAAGCCTTTGCGTGTGCTTGGCGCCGGCGTCGTCCTGGGCGCTGCGGCGGCGGTGGCCGCCGGTTCGGCGGCCTACGCGCAGGAGGACCCGATCCGCATCGGCTCGTTCCTGTCCATCACGGGGCCGGCATCCTTCCTCGGCGATCCCGAGCAGAAGACGCTGGAGATGTATGTCGACCGGATCAACGCCGACGGCGGCGTGCTGGGCCGCCAGCTGGAGCTGGTCGTCTATGACGATGCCGGCGACGCCAACGAGGCGCGAACCTTCGCCACCCGCCTGATCGACGACGACGAGGTCGACATCATCATCGGCGGGTCAACCACCGGTGCCACCATGGCCGTCGTGCCGCTGGTGGAGGAAGCGCACATCCCCTTCATCTCCCTGGCGGGCGCGGTGGTGATCATCGATCCGGTCAATGCCTGGGTGTTCAAGACCCCGCATACCGATCGCATGGCCTGCCAGAAGATCTTCGAGGACATGCAGGCGCGCGACATCTCGTCGATCGGCATGATCTCCGGCACCGGCGGGTTCGGCACCTCCATGCGCGAGCAGTGCCTTGAGGTCGCCGGCGACTACGGCATCACCGTCGTGGCCGACGAGACCTACGGCCCGCGCGACAGCGACATGACCCCGCAGTTGACCAACATCCGCAACACCGACGGCGTCGAGGCGGTGCTGAACCCCGGCTTCGGCCAGGGCCCGGCCATCGTCACCCGCAATTTCGCGCAGCTCGGCATCGACGTGCCCCTGTACCAGAGCCACGGCGTCGCCAGCGCCTCGTTCATCGAGCTGGCCGGCGATGCGGCGGAGGGCGTGCGCCTGCCGGCCGCGGCCCTGCTGGTGGCGGAGGACCTGCCGGCGGACGACCCGCAGCGCGACGTCGTCGTGACCTACAAGACCGAGTTCGAGGAGCAGTGGGACCAGCCCGTTTCCACCTTCGGGGGCCATGCCTACGACGCGCTGTTCATTGCCGTCGACGCCATGGAGCGTGCGGGCACGACGCAGCCGGAGGCGCTGCGGGACGCCATCGAACAGACCACCGGCTTCATGGGCACCGCGGGCGAAGTGAACTTCTCGCCCGAGGACCACCTGGGCCTGGACCTTTCGGCCTTCCGGATGCTGGAAATCCGGGGCGGCACCTGGACCATCGCCGACTGACGCTGACACGCTGATCGGCCCTGCCGGCACCGTCCCCCCTGCCATGATACCCGCACCGGGGGCGGTGCCGCCTGCGGCCAGAGAGGCCCGGGCCGGCGGTTGACCATGGCGGAATTCCTTCAGTTCTTCTTTTCCGGCATCACCGTCGGCGCCGTCTACGCCATGGTCGCGCTGGGATTCACCATCATCTACAACGCCAGCGAGGTCATCAATTTCGCCCAGGGCGAATTCGTGATGATCGGCGGGATGACATCGGTCTTCCTGCTGTCCGCGGGGCTGCCGCTGCCGCTGGCCATCGCGCTGGCGGTGGCGATCGCGGTCGCCGTCGGGATCGCGCTGAACGTGCTGGCGATCGAACCGGCGCGCGGCGCCTCGGTCGTCACGCTGATCATCATCACCATCGGCGCGTCGATCCTGCTGCGCGGGCTGGCGCAGATCGTCTTCGACCGGCAGTTCCACACCCTGCCCGCCTTTTCCGGGGAGACGCCGATCACCATCGGCGGCGCGGCGTTGCAGCCGCAGGCCCTCTGGGTCCTGGGCGGTGCGCTGGTGGTGGTGCTGGCGCTCGGCTGGTTCTTCACGCGCACGCTGATGGGCAAGGCCATGCGCGCAACCGCCCACAACCGCCTGGCCGCCCAGCTGGCCGGCATCAATGTGCGTTTCGTGCTGATGCTCAGCTTCGCTCTCTCGGCCGCCATCGGTGCCGTTGCCGGGGTGCTGGTGACGCCGATCACGCTGACCAGCTACGACGCCGGGGCCATGCTGGCGCTGAAGGGCTTTGCGGCGGCGATCCTGGGGGGCATGGGCAGTGCCGCCGGCGCGGTTGCCGGCGGCCTTCTGGTCGGCATCGCCGAAGCGATGGGCGCGGGCTATATCTCGTCCGACTACAAGGACGCGGTCGCCTTCGTCATCATCCTGCTGGTGCTGTTCTTCCTGCCGCGGGGGCTGTTCGGCGGCAAGTCGGTGGAGCGGGTGTAGGCGTGATGCGGATGCCCCTGCCCCCACGCCGGTGGCTGGACGACCCGCGCCGCGGCGGTCTGGCCGCGCTGGCGCTGATCCTGGCCATGCTGCCGCTGGTCCTGTCCAACCGGTTCCATTTCGATGTGGCCATCCATGTGGGCCTGGCGGCGATCGCCGTGATCGGGCTGAACCTGCTGATCGGCTATGCCGGGCAGATCAGCCTGGGTCATGCGGGGTTCTTCGGCCTTGGCGCCTATGGCTCCGCCGTGCTGTCGGGCACCCATGGCTGGCCGCCGCTGCTGGCCCTGCTGGCGTCGGCACTGGCGGTGGCGACGCTCGCCTTCCTGGTCGGCCGGCCCATCCTGCGCCTGCGGGGACACTACCTGGCCATGGCCACGCTCGGCATGGGCCTGCTGATCTTCATGGTCATCACCAACGAACGCGCAATCACCGGCGGCCCCGACGGCATGTCGGTGCCCGGCCTGTCGCTGTTCGGCTATGCCCTGGGCAGCCGCGACAAGGGCGCATGGTACGCGCTGGTGGCCGTGCTGCTGCTGGTGGCCGTCTGGCTGGCGCTGAACTTGATCGATTCACCCGTCGGCCGCGCCCTGCGCGCCTTGCATGCGTCGGAGGTGGCGGCGACCGTCGGCGGTGTCGACGTGGCCCAGCACAAGCTGATCGTCTTCGTCGTCTCCGCCGTCTATGCCAGCGTGGCGGGATCGTTGAGCGCGCATTACGGCGGCTTCATCACGCCGGATGCCGTGGGCTTCCTGCATTCGATAGAGCTGGTGACGATGGTGGTGCTGGGCGGCATGGCGTCGACCTATGGTGCCATCGTCGGGGCGGCGGTGCTGGTGGCTTTGCCGCAGTTCCTGACGGCGTTCCACGATTACGAGCCGGTGCTGCTGGGGGCGATCCTGATCGCCTGCATGATCTTCCTGCGCCGCGGCCTGCTGCCGGGCGTGCTGGACCTGGTGCGGGCGCGACGGCCATGACCATCCTGGCGGTGGAAGACCTGTGCAAGGATTTCGGCGGCGTTCACGCCATCCAGGGCCTGTCGTTCCAGGTGCGGGCCGGGTCCATCCATTCGATCATCGGCCCCAACGGCGCCGGCAAGACCACGCTGTTCAACCTGATCACCGGGCTCTATGCCCCCAGCCGTGGTCGCATCGCCTTCCTGGACGAGCCGATTGCAGGCCAGCCGCCGCACCGGCTGGCGGGCATGGGCCTGTTGCGCACGTTCCAGAACCTGCAAGTGTTCGACACCATGACGGCGACGGAAAACGTGATGGTGGGCCGCCACCTGCATATCCTGCGGGGGCTGGTGCCCTCGCTGCTGCGCCTGCCCGGGATCGTGCGGTCCGACCGCGACGCGCGGGAGCGGTCGTTGCAGCTCTTGGATTTCGTCGGCCTTTCCGCCTACGCCGACATGCCGGCCGGCGCCATGCCCTATGGCGCCCTGAAGCGCCTGGAAATCGCACGTGCCCTGGCCGGCGAGCCGAAACTGCTGCTGCTGGACGAGCCCGCGGCCGGCTGCAACGCCACGGAGACGAAGGAGATCGACACGCTGATTCAGCGCGTCGCCGCCGCCGGCATCACTGTCGTCCTGGTGGAGCACGACATGAGCCTGGTCATGGGCATCTCGGACCACATCCTGGTGCTGGACTACGGCCGCAAGCTGGCGGAGGGCACCGCTGCGCAGATCCGCGCCAACCCGGCGGTGATCGAGGCCTATCTGGGCACCGAGGGTGCGGACGCCGTCCCCCTCGCGGCGGACGCGGGCTGAGGCCGGCGATGCTGCTGGAGGTCCAGGGCCTGACCAGCCATTACGGCCGTATCCAGGCGCTGAAGGGCGTCGACCTTGCGATTGCCGAGGGCGAACTGGTGGCGCTGGTCGGCGCCAACGGCGCCGGCAAGACCACCCTGCTGCGCACGCTGTCGGGCGTGCAGCCGGCCACCGGCGGCAGCATCGCCTATGCCGGCTGCGACATCACCCGCCTGGTCCCGCACCGGCGCGTGCGCCTGGGCATCGCCCAGGTGCCCGAAGGCCGCCAGGTGTTCGGGCCGATGAGCGTGGAGGACAACCTGCGTCTCGGCGCCTTCACCGGCAGCCGGCAGACCGTCGAAGCCGACCTGGAAGCCCAGTACACGCGCTTTCCCATCCTGAAGGAGCGCCGCGCCCAGGCCGCCGGCACCCTGTCGGGGGGACAGCAGCAGATGCTGGCCATCGCCCGCGCCCTGATGGCCAGGCCGAAGCTGCTGCTGCTGGACGAGCCCAGCATGGGCCTGGCCCCGCTGATCACACAGCAGATCCTGGCCGCCGTCCGCAGCTTCCGGGACGACGGCATGACCGTGTTCCTGGTGGAACAGAACGCCTTCGCCGCGCTGACCATCGCCGACCGCGGCTATGTCATGGAAACCGGCCGCATCGTCCTGCACGGTCCCGCCCGCGACCTCTTGGCCGACGACGACGTCAAGCGCGCCTATCTGGGGGTGTGATGGCCCGCGCGGCCATCGCGCGGGCGCAGCCGGGACGACCATCGGCCTCCCGCATGGCTTGAAAGTCTGTCGGCTTGCTTGTGTGCATGCGTGTGCCTAGGCTGCGGCGGCTACGGCTGGCAGATCGCTTTCCGATCCTGAATCTGATCGCCTGTCCGCTATCGGCAACCGTCCCCGCAGATGGCAAGGGCTGGGCCGGCCCTGACGCACAGGAATGACGAGCACGCAATGAAAACAAGAATTGTATATTGTGAAGATCAGGAACAATTTCGCAAGGATTTCAAGGAAAAACACGGAAATCAATTCGATATCCATTTCATATCGGACGCAAAAGAGGTCATGGAATACCTTGAGTCCTCCAAGGAGCTGCCGGATATTTTGCTTCTTGACCTCTATCATCCGCAGCCGGTCGACGATTACGAGGAAAAGCGGAGAATCGCCAACGAGAAGCTGCACGACCTGTCGGAAAGCGTAAAGGACGTCAAGCGAGCCGTCGACCAGGCATGGGTGCCGGACGGCGTAAGCGTTCTCAAGCAAATCCGCACGAAATACTCATCCAAGAAGCTGCCGATCATGATCTACAGTCAGAGAGGCCTCTTGCTTCTTGAAGACCAGCTTCTTCAGGAAGTCGAGAGAAATCAAGCGGACTGGTTGATAAAGGACAGGGAACGTATCTCCCCGGCCACAGAAGAATTGATGATCCGGGACACAATAGATAGATTCAAGCATAAATACTCGAAAGCGCAGCTTATCAGAGCCCTCGGATTGAGCATTCTGACAGGCATCATTGCGGGACTGGCGATTGAATCGATTTTCTCAGTAGTAGATTTGATTGCCCGCTACTTCTTCTAATTCCTGTTGATATCCCTTTCGTCCCACGGACGCAAGCCGCCCAAGTGTCCGGGGTCAAGTCTTTGACTATCGCATCGGCAATGCCCGCTTGTCGGAGGGCAAAGCCGGGCAACCGGCCAACGCCGCTCACCCGTGCGAGCGTTCGGCCAGCACGCCGTCCTCGACGCGGATGCGGTGCAGCAGCAGTGCGGCGTTGGCCAGGCCGAAGGCGGCGGCAATGGTCCACTGGCCAAAGGCCAAGGGCAGCAGCACGATCTCCCCCGCCACGATGGCATAGTTGGGATGGCGCAGGTACCGATAGGGCCCGCCGCGGACCAGCGGGGCACCGGGAACGGTGATGATCCGGGTGGTCCAATAGGGGCCGAGGGTGGCCACGGCCCAGACGCGGCCGGCCTGCAACAGCCCGAAGGCGCCCAGCAGCGGCCAGCAAACCGGCGCATCGGCAGGCGTCAGCGCCAAGAGGGCGGCAAGCCATCCCCCGTGCAGCAGGATGAACAGCGGGTAGTGTCCGCCCCCATGTTCCCGCCCGCCGCCAGCCAGCAGGCGGGCGGTGTTGCGACGCGCATAGGCCAGTTCGGCCGCCCGCTGCACGGCCACCGCCAGGATGACGGCCTGCGGCAGGCCGATCCAATCCCAGAGCACCGGCACTACAGCGCCATCAGCACGAAGCCGACGGTGAAGCCGGGGCCGAGGGCGGACAGCAGGTACAGCCCCTTCAGGCCCTCGCGGCGCCGCCGCTCCAGCACGAACAGGATGGTCGCCGCCGACATGTTGCCGTGGTCACGCAGCGTCGCCGCTTCGGCCGACAGGCCGTCGGGACCCAGCTCGAAAGCATGGCGCAGGGCGTCGATCACCTTGGCTCCGCCGGGATGGCAGATCACGCCGTCAAGATCGGCGAAGCGGACCCCGTGACGCTGCAGGAACGCCTCGGCCGCCGGGCGCAGGTCGCGGCGCACCAGCGCCGGAATGTCGCGCGAGAAGATCACGCCCAGGCCGTCGCTTTCCACCGACCACCCCATGATGCCCAGGCTGTCCGGCCATCGGTGCTCGCCCCAGGCCAGGATCGTGCCGGGCGCGGCCCCCGCGGGCCCCCCGCTTTCGATCAGGGCGGCCGCCGCACCGTCGCCGAAAAGGGCGGTGGCGATGACGTTGCTCTTGCTCGTATCCGCGCGGCGGAAGGTCAGGCCGCACAGCTCCACCACCAGCAGAAGAACCCTGGCCCCCGGCATGGCACGGGCGAGGGCTGCCGACCGGGCCAGCCCCAGCACACCGCCGGCGCAGCCCAGGCCGAAGACCGGCAGCCGCTGCGCGGTGGCGGGAAATGCCAGCCGTTCCATCAGCCGCGCGTCGAGGCTGGGCGTGGCGATGCCGGTGGTGGAAACGGTCACGATCGCATCGACGGCTTCCGGCGCGACGTCGGCATCGGCAAGGCACGCGCGTGCCGCCTGCTCAAGCAGCGACAGGGCGCTGTCGACATAGATGCGGTTACGCTCGGGCCAATCGTGATCGGCCTGGTACCAGTCCACGGGCACGCATGACCCGCGCGATGCGATACCGGCATTGTCGAAGGCCGGCATCAGGCGATCGAACCAGGCAGATCGCGAGCCGAAGAGCCTCCTCGCCGCCCCGGCGGCCTGGGCCTGGTCGATCCTGTAGGCCGGTACAGCCGTCGCCAGGGACACCAGGCGCGAACCGGCCATCACCGCAGGGGCAGCCACAGCGCCAGACGACGCCCCGAGGCCCGGCGCCCCGGCATCTTCCGATCTCATGGGCGATCGTCACCTTTCGCAAGTTCATCCGCCGGCGCACGCACCCTCGTGGGACCGCGCGCCGTCGATGACAGAACCTAGGTCGATCCGCCCGCATTCCCACCGTGGGACATCGGTACACACCACACATGCGGGCGCCGCCATGGCATTCCGGCACCGAGACTGTATGCTGAACGTTCATCGCATCGACCGGGCCCGACCCATGACCGCCATCACCACGATCGAACAGCTCGAGTCCCTCTACGGCCTGCCGCAGGCACCCTCCATCGTGAAAGAGGTCGACCGCATCACGCCGCACTATCGGACGATGATCGAAGCCTCACCCTTCGCCGTGATGGCGACGGCCGGGCCGGAAGGGCTGGACTGCTCGCCGCGCGGCGACCGGCAGGAGGTCGTGCGCATCCAGGATGAACGCACGCTGCTGCTGCCCGACCGGCGCGGCAACAACCGGGTGGATTCGCTGCGCAACATCCTGCGCGACCCGCGCGTGGCGCTCTTGTTCCTGATCCCCGGCAGCGGCAGCACGCTCAGGCTCAACGGTCGGGCCCGGCTGTCCATCGACCCCGCCCTGCTGGCATCCTTCGCGGTCGACGGCAAGGAACCGCGGTGCGTCGTGGAGATCACGGTCGAGACCGTCTATTTCCAGTGCGCCCGCGCCATCGCGCGCGCGGAGCTGTGGAACCCCGACCGCCATGTCGACCCGGCAAGCCTGCCAACCCCCGGCCGCATTCTGGCCGCGCTCAGCGACGGCCAGGTCGGCGGGGAGACGTATGACCGCGAATGGCCGGAACGCGCCCGCAAGTCCATGTGGTGAGCCCGGCGCTTCCGGGACGACCGCATGCTGCCGACCTTCCGCACCGACAGGCTGCTGCTGCGGCCGCGCACCATGGGCGACCTGGAAGACTGCCTGGCGATGGACCGTGACCCGCGGGTCACGCAGCATATCGCCGGTCCGTGGACGGACCCGGACAGGCACCGTGCCTTCGTCGTCGACCGGATCCAGACACGATGGCCCGACGGTCTCGGCTATTGGACGATCGTCCCGCGTGCGGACCCGCAAACGTTCCTGGGATGGATCCTGCTGCTGCCGTGCCTGGACTTCGGCGACGAGATCGAAATCGGCTGGCGGCTGCCGCACCGGCACTGGGGCCACGGCTACGCCACCGAGGCCGCCCGCCCGGTCCTGCGCCACGCCTTTGACACCGTCGGCGTGACCGCCGTGATCGCCGATATCCATCCGCACAACCACGCATCGATCCGCGTGGCGGAAAAGCTGGGCCTGCGCTTCGTGGAAGACAGGACCATCGCCGGCGAGCCTGCGCGGTCGTATCAGATCGACCACACCGGCACCGGCCAGCATGCAGGCTGAGCATCGCCGCCGGCGCTGACGCACCGACCGCCCCTGCGGGGGTCGGCCTCACGCCCCGCCCCGCTCGCCCCCGGCAGCCAGGCTCGCCAGGGTCTGGCGGATCCGGGTCTCGTGGCCACCCGCCCAGTAGAGGCGCCGGCACGTCGGACAGGTGCGCACCGGTCCGTGAACCCCCGCAGGCACGGACGCGCCAGCAGTGGCCTCGGCCGGACGCAGGGTTTCGTTGCACACGAGGCAGCGGCTCAAAGGGGCATGCTGCCAGTCGATGGCGACCTGGTGCTGCAGCGACTCCGTCTGCGCGGACAGCCCGTCGCCGGAGATGACAACGACGGTGCCGTCGGCGTATCTGTGGCGCGCCAGCCCGCGGTCGCACGTCACCAGCAGGCGCCCTTCGCGGACCGCATCGGCCAGGATGTCGCGATCGCGGTCGCCGGCGCCCGCCACCGTGGTGTCATAGCCGGCCGCGCGCAGCCATCGGGCCAGGCGCAGCAGCATCCGGTCGCAGAGGAACCGCCCCGGCATGGGCCCCGCCGTCAGGATATCCGCCCGCCGCATGATCACCTTCGTCGCCGTTGCCGGACTGCTCTACGCCGCCCTTGCTGCGGCGCTGTATCTGGGGCAGCGCGCGCTTCTGTATTTTCCCGATCCCAGCACGCCCGATCCAGCCCGCTATGGCCTGTCCGGCGACATCGCGGTTGCCGGCTACCGCACCGAAGACGGCCTGGACCTGGCCGCCTGGTATCGGCCGGCCGCTCGTCAAGGATACGCGACCGTCGTCTATTTCCATGGCAATGCGGGCCATTTCGGCGACCGGGCGCCGGTGGCGCGATACCTGTGGGATCAGGGCTATGGCGTGCTGCTGGCCGGCTATCGCGGCTATGGCGGCAATCCCGGCAGCCCCAGCGAAACCGGGCTGTTCGCCGACGGGCGCGCGGCCCTGGCCTGGCTGGCCGGTCAGGGCGTACCGGCGGACTGTACGGTGCTGTATGGGGAATCGCTGGGTTCGGGTGTCGCCGTCCGCCTGGCGTCGGAGGCCCGGGTGGCGGCAGTGGTGCTGGAATCGCCGTTCACGTCAATCGCCGACGTGGCGGCGGCACACTATCCGATCTTTCCGGTCAGCCTGCTGGTGCGCGACCGTTTCGACAGCCTCGCACGGATCGACGCCATCGGTGCACCGCTGTTGGTGATGCACGGCGAACGCGACCGCACGGTGCCCGTGCGGTTCGGGCGGCGGCTGTTCGCAGCCGCCGCGGACCCGAAGGAAGCCTGGTGGCAGCCCGAAGGCGGCCATGTCGACCTGCATGCGCACGGTGCCGGACGCATCGTCCTGGATTTCCTGCAACGCCGGACCGCGGGGTGTCCGGCGCCGCAGGCACCGGAAACTCAATAGACCGGCCGGTAGGGGGTCCCTCGCCGCAAGGCACGCTGGTAGGAGGCCCATTCCTGCACCGTGTGAACATCCCCTCCGCATTTCCGCAGCGCCGGGCGCCAGGCGGGAAAGATATATCCTCTCCACAGGATCATGAATCGCGACATGGGCGTAGCTCCTCCAGCCATGGGCCTTTAGGCCCGAGTCACCTCCTTCGCGGCAGCGCCTGCCGCCGCGTACCATTGCCTTGCCGTTGCCTGTCCTTTCAGGCGGGGATACCTGGCCGTTTCATCGGCCCTTGGCACCCCACCCGGCTGCCGTGGTTACAGCCGCACGATGTGGAACGGTGTCCACTCACGCAGCGACCGGCGGCAGAGCGCCCATTCGCGCGGCATATGATGACCGCCGGTATCCGGGCGCAGAACGACCGGGTGCCGGGGCTTGCGCACATATCCCCGCCAACGGATGGAGCGTTTCAGCATCGGACTTCCCCTTTGGCTTCGACGACGCTTCCGTACCTAATATATGCGCACACCGTGCGCCCTTTCAAGAGACAATGTGCACCACGTGCGCTTTTGCGTTACACTGCGGTGTGGTATCTCGCGAGAGATCGAAGGAGCACACGCGTGCAACCGAAAGCTTTTCGTCGGTGGCGCAAATCCCTGGGGATGTCGCAGAAGGAGGCGGCCACCGCGCTCGGCCTGAAACGCCGGGTCGTGCAGTATTACGAGAAGGGCGAGCGCGAGGGTGAAGCGATCGAGATCCCGAAATCCGTAAGGCTGGCCTGCTTTGCCCTGACATCGGGCGTCACCGACTACCACGGTCCGCCGGCCGAACCCGAAGGTGCGGACCACTCCGCCGACGGGGCCGCTTCAGATAGGGGACCGACCTCCCCCGCCCTGGTCGAATGAGCGCGCGGGGGTCCGATGGGACCGCCCCCGGCGGCACCGGCGGAGCGTCGCGCAGGCGGCGTGGCGCGACCGATGCCACGACACCGCCCCGCGGCGACGGGGGCGCGCGCCCGCAACGGCCGCTGCTGGGCCTGGCGCTGGGCGGCGGGGTGGCCCGCGGGTTCGCCCATATCGGCGTCCTGCGTGTGCTGGAGGGCGCCGGCATCGTGCCGGATGTGATCGCCGGCACGTCCATTGGCGCCATTGCCGGCGCCTGCTATGTGGCCGGCGTGCTGGACGCGTTCGAAGGCTGGGCGCGGTCGTTGAACCGGCTCAAGGTCATCGGCTACCTGGATTTCAAGATCGGCCGGTCGGGCCTGCTGGCCGGCGACCGGCTGGCGGGCGTGCTGCACCGGCACTTGGGCGACCGCAGGGTGGAGGCGCTGCCGCGGCCGTTCGCCGCCATTGCGACCGACCTGTCATCCGGGCGGGAGGTGTGGATTCGCCAGGGTCCGCTGACCGAAGCGGTGCGGGCCAGCTATGCCCTGCCTGGCGTCTTTCCGGCCGTGCGGCACGACGGCCGGCTGCTGGTGGACGGCGGGCTCTTGAACCCGGTGCCGGTCGCCCCATGCCTGGCCATGGGCGCGCATGTGGTCGCCGCCGTCAACCTGACGGCCGATCGCGGCAGGCGCGACCTGCGCGCCTTGCCCGGGGCCGGCAGCGTCGACGAGCTGGACGCCGGCGCCAAGTCCGCCGGTCGAGGGCGTTTGCGCGCGCTTCAGGCCGGCGGGTTCGAGCGCCGCCTGTTCCAGCGGCGCCAGGACGAACCCAGCGTTGTATCGGTGATGATGGCGACGATGGGGATCATGCTGGATCGCATCGCGCGAACGCGGCTGGCGGCGGATGCCCCCGATGTCATGATCGCCCCGAGAATCGGGCATATCGGTTTCGCCGACTTCGACCGTGCCGACGAACTGATCGCCCAGGGCGCGGCGGCCGCCGAGGCGATGGTCGGGGAGCTTCGCACCCTGCTCGCCGGCGACGGGGCCCAAGTGCACCCGCCGCCGCGCGACCGGGGGGCTTCGTCCGCCGATCCCGGCCAGACGTCATAGGTCGCCGCCGACAGCCTATCCCTCGCGGACGGCCGAGCACTCGCGCTCCATCGCGCGATAGCGCGTCAGCCGCGTCACCCGCAGGCCGGGCACGCCGTGCGCCTTGATGCGCTTCATCCAGCTTGCCAGTTCCTCCGGCGACAGACCGTAGCGACGGCAGGCATCTTCCTCCGTCATCAGCCGGGACCGGATCGCTTCGACCACCGCAGCCTTCCTGCGGATGCCCCAGCGCTTGGTGTCGGGTGGCGGCAGTTCGGCCATCGTCAAAGGTGTCCGCAAGATCGTGACGTTGGATTCGACATACTCTTCATCATCTGAACCGAAGTGGCCCATGACATCCCCCATATCTTCGAAAGACAAATCAGTTAATACATGAATGATCTGAAATAATCGTAAACGCACGATGTGTTTTTATTTGGCGATAACTAAAGACACATGCGCTGTTTATTTATTTACAATTCGATCATCCGGCATTTCTGCGGAGTTACCGAGATGTTTTAGGGAAATGCTTGGTGTTGCCGTGCCCCGGCACCGGCGGACGATCGCGGCGCCAGGCGGTGCGGATCAGGCGGCGGCCGTGCAGGACGGCCGGGCGACCAGCCGGGCGGCCGCGACGATCAGATCGGGGCCGGCGCCGGCCCGCACGGCCTGTTCCGCCAGGGTTCGCCGCCATTGGCGGGCACCGGGCAAGCCATTGAACAGACCCAGCATATGGCGCGTGATGGCAGGAAGCCGCACACCGGCCAGCCCCATGCGGTCGGCATAGCCGGCCATGGCCTCGGCCACCTGCCAGCGGTCGGGCACGGCCCTGTCGTCGCCGAAGACGCGCGCATCGACCGCCGCCAGCAGATAGGGGTCCTGGTACGCTGCACGGCCCAGCATGACCCCGTCGACACTGTCCAGATGGGGCAAGGCATCGTCGATGCCGGCCAGTCCGCCGTTCAGTACAACCGTCAACGACGGGAAACGCGCCTTGACGCGGTGCACGACCCCATGGCGCAACGGCGGGACCTCGCGATTCTGCTTGGGGCTGAGCCCCCGCAGCCATGCCTTGCGGGCATGGATGATGAAGGTGCCGCAGCCGGCACCCGCCACGGTGTCGACGAACCGGTGAAGGTCGTCCTCGCCATCCCGGTCGTCGACGCCGATACGGCATTTCACCGTCACCGGCAGCGACGTCGCCGCGCGCATGGCAGCGACACAGGCCGCCACCGTCCCGGGCTCGGCCATCAGGCACGCGCCGAACCGCCCCGTCTGCACCCGGCTGCTCGGGCAGCCGACATTCATGTTGATTTCGTCGTAGCCCCGCTCGGCGCCGATCGCGGCCGCCTCCGCCATCGCGCCCGGATCGGCCCCGCCCAGTTGCAGGGCGACGGGATGCTCCTCCGCGGAAAACGCCAGCAGCCGGTCGCGGTCGCCGAACAGAACGGCATTGGCTGTGACCATTTCCGTATAGAGAAGGGCGTGGCGCGTCATCAGGCGCAGGAAGAAGCGGTCATGCCGGTCCGTCCAGTCCATCATCGGCGCTACGGAAAAGCGACGGTCGATCGCCATGGGCTGCCCGGTTGCCAACGGTCGGGGATTCACATCTGCGACAGAGAGGTAGCATCGCCGCCCCGGCCTGCGCAGTGCAAGCCGATCCATCCCGGCGCAGTGGCGCCTGGGGCACAGGTGATCAAGGAATTCGGCAGACACAGTGAAGATCAAGCAGCCAGGCCGAAGTTAAGGTTAAAATCGCGGCGTTAACCAGTTTGCCGCCCGACAGTTAATAGATGCATCATAAACCAATAAAATTCTATTCACCTTCGCGATAAATCTTGGATTGTTCGACAAATTGAACCTATACTCCGATTAATCGAACCAGGCAGCACATCCGCCGAAAAGGGACTAGCGCCATGCGAACGCTGTATCGCCGTTTCCTGTCCGACAGGTCCGGCGCGGTGGCGGTGGAATACACCTTGGTTGTCGCCGTCGTCTCCGTCGCGGCGATCACGGCGATGGACGCCATCGGCGCGACCCTGATCGACATGATCAACCAGATCTCCGCGACGATCCAAGACGTCATCGCCCAGATCGCGCAGCGCTGAAGCCCGGCCGGCCGCCGCGCTCGCCAGCCCGTTCAAGCTGTCGCGACGACGCCCGATCTGTTACCAGCCCGAACGCGCCGGCCGCCGCCTGCACCGATCGGGCGGCGACCGGACCGGCAAACCCGGTCGGGCAACGGGAGGCGACGATGGGCGTACAGGTACCGGGCCTGGTGACGGATGCGCAGGGCCGCCCCAGCTGCTGGTGGCATGGCGGGCTGCCCGACTATGCCGCCTACCATGACGATGAATGGGGTCGCCCGGTCCGCGACGATATCAGGCTGTTCGAGAAGATCTGCCTGGAAGGGTTCCAGGCCGGGTTGAGCTGGCTGACGATCCTGCGCAAGCGGGCCGCCTTCCGCAGTGCCTTTGCGGGCTTCGACTTCCGCCGGGTCGCGCAATTCGACGACGCGGATATCCAGCGGCTTGTCGGCGACGCGGGCATCGTCCGTCATCGCGGCAAGATCGCCTCCACCATCAACAACGCCCGGCTGGCCTGCGATCTTGCGGACGAGCGGGGAAGCCTTGCGGCCTTCGTCTGGCAGTTCGAGCCGGCGGCAGCCTCGCGGCCCGCACGCTGTACCTACGAGGCCCTGTCGACGCTGACAGCCACCGAGGAGTCGGCCGCCCTCAGCAAGGCCTTGCGGCGGCGCGGCTGGACCTTCGTGGGACCGACGACGATGTACGCCTTCATGCAGGCCGTGGGACTGGTCAACGACCACGTCGAAGGATGCTGGGCGCGCGACGCGACCGAGCTGGAACGGCAAGCCTTCGTGCGCCCGTGACAGGTGCAGCGGGCAGGTCCGCCGACGCATCCGTTAACCGCTTTTACTGAAGAGACCCCCAGTCTGTTAAGCAATATCGCCGGATTTTAAGTTAAGATGCCTGCTGCACGCTGTTAACCGGAAATAATTTTCATAGAATTGTAGATATATACTTGACGAATTTGCCCCGAATGGTATCGTGTGCTTCATCCGTTGGCCACAATTTTGATCCGAGCGGGAGTGGGATAATGTTGATGAAGATCCGTCGCTTCTTGAAGACCGAGTCCGGCGCCACTGCCATTGAATACGGTTTGATCGCAGCCCTCGTGGCCGTCGCGTCCATCGCCGCCTTCGACAGCTTCGGGCAATCGTTGATTGCCGTCTTCGACACGGTGTCCAACCATCTCGGATAGGGGTTTGCCGCAGAGCGGCTGCGGGCAACGGGTGTTGCCTTTCCTTCCCCGCACGACAGTCCAGCGGCGCCGCACCAGCGGCGCCGTTTGCGTTTGGGCGCGTGCGGCGATGCGGACCGCGTCACCTCCCCCCCAGACCCGCGGATGCCATCGTGCGCGCAAGACCGGCACTTGAGCCAAATCACCGACACACCCCTTTAACCATTATCAAGAAAATTTCTTCAAAATTCTCAAACAGTTCTCCACGCCATTCAGTAAAATTTGCGGATACGCAAAATTAACTTGAAAAATTTGCTCAGCATTGTTCCAACATACTTGACGATATTGGGCGCAACGTATATATTAGCTTTCAGCAAATACGAACTAACTTCGCCCTAGCGGGAGATTGCACGATGTCGAAGCTGATCCGCCGTTTCCTGAGGAACGAGGCCGGTGCCACGGCCATCGAATACGGCCTGATCGCCGCGCTGGTCGCCGTGGCCAGCATCACTGCCCTGGACAGCTTCGGACAGAGCCTGATCGCCACCTTCGAGACGGTGTCCAATCACCTGGGATAGGATCCGGCCTCTGCGTCACCCGGCTGCCGCCAAGACGCATCCCAGGCCTTAGAGAGTGAATGAGCGGCGCCTTCGGGGCGCCGCTCTTGCTTTGTCACCCATCTTTCGTCTTCGCCGACACCCGGTCCGACGACAGGGTGCGGCCGCCGCGGTCACGTCAGGTCGAAATAGAAGATCGGCCCGCCCTGATCGGGACTGACCCGCAGCGCAAATCCCCGTCGCCGGTCGGAGAGCTGAATGACGACGCTTTCCGATTCCACCGGATGCGCGACCATCCTGCCGACACCCGACCAGCCATCGGCGGTGAAGTGATAGACCCGCCCCAGCGACTGAACCTCGCCGATCACCTGGAACAGGGTCCCCTCCCGTTCCAACGTCAGTTCGACCGTGGCGGGATTGCCGAAGAACTCGCCGACGAACTGTGCCTGCCACGTCTGCGCCATCGACGGGCGCGGGGCCGCAAGCACGGCCATTCCCAAGAACACCGTCCCCAATGATGCGATGAACCAACGGCCCATGGCCTGTTGCCTCCTGCAATTGATGCGGCCCATGCCCGCGATCCTATCCATCCCCGCGCCCCATGCCTGTGATCCGACTCACAGACCGCCCGGACGCCGTCCCCTGAAAAAACGGTTAAAGAAAAAGCATCCATATTGAAGCATTCGCCGGCGACGGAGTTCCATGGGCATTCCGCACCCGTTTTCTGCGGCAGATCGTCAAAACTTCGTTGCGAAAGCAAATGCCGTCCACAACCGGATACCTGACGCTTTGTTCGGATTCCGCCGACGAAATGCCAAATTGTTGCGCTGCAAAATCTTGACGGATGCGACAATCATTCTTTAATTGTTGTGTGTGAAACTTGAAGAGTCCGAAGCAAGATCCCGCAAAGACGGAGGTGGAGATGACAACGCATGAAATCCGGATCCCCGCGCTTGAGCAGGCGGCCAGCCGCCGCGCCGCGCGACGCAGCCTGGCATTCGCCCTTCCCTGGGTAGGCCTGCTCGTCGTGGCAAGCGTCGGCCTATGGGCCTTTGCCGCGTGATCCGCGTCACCATGTCCGGGTGCCGGCACCCGGGCTCGATCGCATCGGTCCCCGCAGCGCCCTTGCCTGCGCGGGGCCAGGTGCGCGCCTAGCCGCCGACAGGCATCCCCGCCCGCCCCACCTTTCGCAAAGAGGCTCAACCGTTCGCTAACCATTGGCTGGCATAACGAACCCATCACGGCGCGGGGGACGATCGATGGGCGAGGTCAGGTATCTTCATGCGAACCGGTCAAAGGTCGACACGGCCAGCCCGAGCAGCAGTCAAGCCAAGACGCGCCTGTTGCTTGCCACCGCCGACGAACGCAGCGGCGCCAAACTGCTGATTGCCCTTGAGGCGCAAGGCTGGCAGGTCACTGCATGCGCGCCGCACGGCATCGGCGACGCCCTGTCGGCAACCGCGGCGGAGATGGTCGTCCTGGCCGTGGATTGCGCCAAGGTGGCCGTTCCGATGGTGCGCGACATCCGCCGGGCCGGCTTTTCGATCCCGGTGGTTGCCTTGTTGCAGGACGGCAATGCCGATGACCGCGCGTCGGTTCTGCAGGTCGGCGCCGACGAATGCCTGTCCCAGCCGCTGTCCCATGTCGAACTGTTCGCCCGCCTGAACGCGGTATCGCGCCGGCCGAGGTGCCTGGTCGATCCGATGCTGCGCGCCGGCACCCTTGTGCTCGACCCCGCAAGCGGCACCGTGCGCACCGGCGACGACATCGTGCATGTGACCAAGCAGCAGTTCGCCATCCTGTTCGCCCTGGCGCGGCAATTCGACAGCTACATCGACAGCGACCGGCTGGTGCGCCTGTCGCAGCAGGAAAGCAATCGCCAAGATGCTTCCAAATCGCGGGTCCTGGCGGTAGTTATCTACCGTCTTCGACGATTGCTTGACGCATGCGATTCCGGACTGGCCATCGAATCCTCCCACGGACTTGGATACCGGCTGACACGGTTTGCGCAGGCGCGCCAGGCCGTTTGACGCCGGTCGCCGGTTTCGCTGCCATCGTCCTGCACGCCCTGGCCGCCATCGTGCTGGCCGCCGGGGTCGCCTGGCCCACGGGCGCCGCTGCCGACACCGACAGCTGTCAATGGGCGTTGGACGGCGAATGCGACGAGCCCCGATACGGCGGCACCGGCGCCTGCGACAACGGCACCGACACCTCCGACTGCCGCCCGCTGCTGAGCGGGGACAACACGTGCCGCTGGGCCTTCGATCACGAATGCGATGAGCCCGATGTGGGGACCGGTGCCTGCCGGCCCGGCACCGACACGGCCGATTGCCGGGCGGTGCATATCGGCGGCGACAATTCGTGCCATTGGGCCCATGACGGGGAGTGTGACGAGCCGCGCTATGCCGGCACCGGCGCCTGCACCGACGGCACCGATACGGCCGATTGCGGTCATCTGGCCAGCGGCGACAACACCTGTCGCTGGGCGTTCGACCGCGAATGCGACCACCCGGGCCTGGGCACCGGTGCGTGCCTGCCCGGGACCGACACCGCCGACTGCCAGGCGCTGGAGGCCGGCGGCAACGATTCCTGCCGGTGGGCGCTCGACGGCGAATGTGACGAGCCTGGGATCGGGACCGGCGTCTGCACCGACGGCACCGACGTGACCGACTGCCGCCAGGTGGCGGACCGGCGGCATCGCGACAATTCCTGCCAGACCGCGTTCAACGACCAGTGCGAAGAGCCGGGGTCGGGGCCAGGCACCTGCGAGGCGAGGACAGACACGGTCGATTGCCTCGGGCGGGACACGCCGCACGGCATCCGCGACCATTTCTTCGGCCACGACGACCGGTTCGTGCCCCCCGCGAAGCAGCCGCCCTGGCGGTCCATCGGCCTTCTGGTGAAGCACGGCGGCGGCAGCTGCACCGCTGCCCTGGTGTCGCCCACCGTCGCGCTGACGGCCGCCCACTGCGTGGTGGACGACAACGGGGCCCCCTCGCCGCCCGACTCCTTCCTGGCGGGCTACGACGGCGACTCACACTCCGCCCGCGCGCAGATCGTGTCCTATGTCATCAATCCGCGCTATGCGCCGCAGGCGGACCAGGAAGGTGAGGACTGGGCGTTTCTTGAACTGGATTGGCCGATCGGGGACCGCGTCGGCTTCTTCGAGATCCACACGCTGACGGCCCAGGATGTCAGCGCGATCAATGCCGGAACCTGGGACAGCCTAAGCCAGGGCGGCTACAGCTGGGACAGTCCCGACCGCATGACCGCCAACCAGGGATGTCGCGTTCTTGAAGCGCACGAGGCCTTCGGCTTCCTGCATGAATGCGATACCACGCACGGCGATTCAGGGTCGCCGCTGTTCATCGAACGCGATGGCCGCTTCATGATCGTCGGCGTCGACTCGCAGTTCGTCGACACCGAAAAGGGCGAGGTCGCCAACCTGGCCGTGGACAGTCGTGCCTTCGCCGAGCCGCTGCGGCACTTCCTGATCAAGATCGCCCAATAGGGCAAGGCGCCGGCCACAGCACGGCGCGACCCCAGGCCGCCACAGGTCAAAGGGCTCGCAACAGGTTCCTGCCCGGCCGCATCAAGCCTTGGGTGGGCGGCGCAGCGTCCCCTGTTGCCGGCATTCCTCAAGGAAGCTCTCGAAGCGGTGGGCGGCCACACCGTTGACGCCGACGATCCTGACGCCGACATTGCCCTCGTCGCCGGCCTTGCGCACGACCCTGGCCGAGACGTCGAAATCCCCCACCGTCGTCCCGTCGGCTGACAGCACCAGCCGCACTTCCACCGCTTCCCCCGCGGGGGGCAGGGCCTCTTGCGGAAGGTAGCAGAGGAACCCCCCGAGGCTGCAATCGATCAGGGGATGCATCCGCCCGTCCTTCAGGACGACGCCCCTGTCGTCGACCCGCAGCCGAGGATGCTGCCGACGATCCGAACCCGACTGCGCCGCCCCGTCGTCGATATCCGTCACTTCGCCCCTGCCTCCGGCCCGTGACACGCAGGCACGCGCGCGCTGCCGCGCTCTACCGCGATCACCGGGATGCGTTGCGTCCACCGCCGCGACGGACACATGCACGCCCCCCGGCGTCAAGTACGCTGCCGGGGAGCGGATTGCAACCGTGGCAACTAGCCGCTGACGGCGTTGCCGTCCGTCGGCAGCTCGGCGCTGAAACCGTTCATGCGATAGTAGATGTCGTCGTGGATGACGATGCCGACATCGGGCACGACCGTGGCCGTCCAGTAGGTGATGAAGACCGGCAGGGGCTCATCCAGCGGAAAACGCTGGGTACCGCCCTGCGCCACACGCCGCTGGATATCCTCCGCATCCAGGCCCTGCGGCCGCAGCAGCAGCGTCGCCAGCTCCGCCGCCTGTTCCAGCCGCACGCACCCCGAACTGACCCCCCGATGGGCGCGGGAGAAGACGCCGGGCGTGTTCGTGTCGTGCAGGAAGATGCCCTGGTTGTTGGTCAGGTAGAACAGATAGCGGCCCAGCGCGTTATGCCCGCCGGGACGCTGGGTGATATAGATGCGCGACGGATCCACCTCGGACCAGTCGACGGCGCCGGGGTCGACCTCCTGGCCGTCCAGATAGACGCGGGACTGGGACACCCCAGGAGCACCGGAAGAGCGCAAGCGCGGCAACACGTCCTCGCGCATGATGGTCGGCGGCACCGACCACACCGGGTTCAGAACGACCTCGACGACGCGGTCTTCCATGATCGGCGTCTGGCGGTCGCCGCGGCCAACGGCCGCATGCATGCGGCGCGCCACGCTGCCGTCGCGGATCAGCAGCGCTTCCATCGACGGCACATTGACCTGCAGGAAGACGGGCGGCGCCTCTTCGCGCAGCTCCTCCACTTCCCGGATCGTCCAGGCGATGGCCCGCAGGGCATCCTCGCGGCTGCGGTTCAGGGCATTCAGGGTCTGCGGTCCGACGACGCCGTCGACGAACAGGCCCAGCTGCGCCTGGTACGCCTGCACGGCCTCTTCAATCTCTTCCGTGAAGACGCCACCCGACGCTTCCAGGCCGGCATCGTCCAGCAGCTCCAGCTCATGCAGGCGTTGCGCCAGCTCGGCGACGCGCGGGCCGGCACTGCCGGCGCGCAGCATGGGGCCATAGCTCACCAGCGTACGGGGCTGGTCCATCTCCGCCGCGATCGTTGCCGCCTCGTGGCGCAGCTGGGCCAGCCAGCCGGCGAACAGATCGTCGTTCGTCTCTTCCGCGTAGCCGGTGCCGATAGTGCCGGCAAGTGCCCCTGCCACGACGACGACGCCGCAAAGACGCCAAATGTTCATCGCCAGTCCCCTCCCGACAGCGCCACCACCCACGTCACTGTCTTGAATATGCTAAGCGGCTGAAGAAATCCTCAACACTGGTTGGCGAGCCTATCATTGAGTGTCCTAAGAATCCACGGTTCCCGCGCCTTCGTCTTGTGAATTCTCCACGGACCACCGCCATGTCCGGCCCGCTCGCCGCCGACGCAACGACGGGATTGCCCGCGCCTGCCCGGTTGGCTCCTTCTTTTGGACACGTTCAGGAGTACACTCTAGCCTCTGAACCGTGCCTGACTTGCATGTCCCATCCGATGGAGGCGCCCATCATGCCGCGGTACCTGGTAATGGCGGCAGTCATCGCGGTCCTGTCTTCAGGCCCCGCGATGGCGCAGACCGCCGGACAATACAGAAGCGCCCTGCACGAGCAGTATGCGCGGGCGATCGAACTGTGCAATTCGCTGGGCTGGGTATCGTTCCAGTGTCAACAGAATCGCACCAATGTGCAGGAGTTCTGTGCACGCGGCACGCCCGGATGGTGCGAGCTGGCGGCCCTGATCCGCGACGATGCCGAACGGTCGCCGTTTCCGCACCAGCGCCTGACGGTGGAGCCGCAGGCGACCCTTCCGACCGCGCCGTCGGGGGCGGTCGGCAGCTATGTGGGCACGGTGCAGCCGCTTGCCGACCCCCCGTTCAGCACGGGCACGGTCAGCGTGCCGCCGGTCACGCCCACCCAGCCGCTGCCGCTGCAAGGGACGGCCGCGCCGGGCAGCGGTGTCGTCGCACCGCCGGCGGGCAATGACGGGCGGACCTTCAATGACGTCCTGCAGGGGCTGACGTCGCAGTAGACCCGGGCTGCCGTACGCGGGCTTGGGCCCGGCGGGCGCGCGCTCTTGCCGTCCGCCGGTGCGGCCCGCCGCACGGCCGGCCGGTCCCGAACGGGGCCGAATGCGCCCCGTCCTGACCCCCGGGCGCCGCGTCGTCAGGCCGCGAAGTCGCTCTTGTAGCTTTCCAGGATCTTGATGTAGTTCGCGCGTTCGAACGCCGTCGGGTCGGCGACGTTCTTCTGGCTCATCGAGCCCTTCATCTGCTGGATCGAGTCGTAATCCCGCACTTCCATCCAGTCGCGGATCCCGTTGACCAGGGTGGTGGTGAAGCCCGGACCGTGCTTGAGCAGCGCCGAAGTCGACATCACGGCGTCCGCGCCGGCCATCAGGTACTTGATCGCCTCCTCGACCCCGTGGACGCCGGTGGTGGCCGCCAGTGACGGGCGAATGCGTCCGTACAGGATGGCGATCCACAACAGCGGCAGGCGGATTTCCGTCGCCGTGCTCAGGTTCAGGTTCGGCTTGACCTCCAGCTTGTCCAGGTCGAAGTCCGGCTGATAGAAGCGGTTGAACAGCACCAGCGCGTCCGCCCCGGCCCCGTCGAGACGCCGTGCCATGTCGCCCATGGCGCTGAAGAACGGGCTCAGCTTCATGGCGACGGGAATGGTGACGGCCTGCTTGACGGCCGCCAGCACGTCGACATAGCGGTCCTCGACTTCGCGGCCGGTCATGCCGAGGTCGGCCGGGATGTAGTAGACGTTAAGCTCAATCCCCTTGGCGCCGGCATCCTGCATCTGGCGGGCGGTGTCCACCCAGCCCCGGCTGGTGATGCCGTTCAGGCTGCCGATCACGGGAATGTCGCACGCCTCGGACGCCCGGCGGATCAGGTCGAGATAGCGGTCGGGGCCGACGTGATAGTCCTCGACCTCCGGGAAATAGGTGAGCGATTCCGGAAAGCTCTCCGTCCCCGACGTGGTCAGGTGCTCGAAGGCTTCGCTCTCGTGCTGAAGCTGTTCTTCGAACAGCGAGAACATGACGACCGCCGCGGCCCCCCCGTCCTCCAGGCGCTTGATACCGTCGGCGCTTTCCGAAAGCGGCGAAGCGGACGCCACCACCGGATGCTTCAGCGGCAGGCCCATATATGTCGTGCTTAAATCGACCATTGTCTTGCGTCCCCAGACGTCGTCATCGAAGCCCCCGGCCGCCGGTGCCCGCAGGCGGCCGATGCGGCAACCCTCAGCCGCGCGTGGCCATCTCTTCGTAGACTTCCCACTTGCGGTGCACCTGCTCCTGCGCCATGGCCATCAGGCGGTCGGCGGCCTCGGGATTGGTGCGCGTCAGCATGCGGTACCGCAGCTCGTTGTAGGCATAGTCCTTCAACGGAATGCGCGGCCGCTGGCTGTCGAGCACGAACGGATTCTCGCCGCTTTCCCGCACCGCCGGATTGTAGCGCACCAGGGGCCAATAGCCGCTGTGCACCGCCAGGCTCTGCTGCTTCAGGCCGTTCTGCATGTTGATGCCATGGGCGATGCAGTGGCTGTAGGCCAGGATCAGCGACGGCCCCGGATAGGTCTCGGCCTCGCGGAAGGCCAGCAGCGTCTGCTGCGGATTGGCGCCCATGGCCACGCGCGCCACATAGACGTTGCCGTACGAGATCGCCTGCAAGGCCAGGTCCTTCTTGGCGACCTGCTTGCCGGCGGCGGCGAACTTGGCGATGGCGGCGGTCGGCGTCGACTTCGACATCTGCCCGCCGGTGTTGGAATAGACCTCGGTATCCATCACCAGGATGTTGACGTCGCGTCCGGTCGACAGCACGTGGTCGACACCGCCATAGCCGATGTCGTAGGCCCAGCCGTCACCGCCGATGATCCAGACGCTGCGCCGCACCAGGTGGTCTATCACCGACATCAGCGACTGGGCCTTGTCGCCCTCGATGGCCGACAGGCGCTTCTTCAGCTCCGCCACCCGGGCGCGTTGCAGGCGGATCTCCACCTCCGTGCGCTGGGGTGCGTTCAGCGTCTCCTCAACCAGGTCCGTCCCAAGCTCGGCCTGGAACTGCTTGGTCAGCGCCGTGGCGATTTCCAGGTGCTTGTCGGCCGACAGCCGGAAGCCGAGCCCGAATTCGGCGTTGTCCTCGAACAGGGAGTTGGACCAGGCCGGCCCCCGTCCCTCGGCGTTCTGCGCCCACGGGGTCGTCGGCAGGTTGCCGCCATAGATGGACGAACAGCCGGTGGCGTTGGCCACCGTCAGCCGGTCGCCGAACAGCTGCGACAGCAGCTTCACATAAGGCGTCTCGCCACAGCCCGCGCAGGCGCCGGAGAATTCGAACAGCGGCTCCAGGAACTGCGAGCCGCGAACGGTGGAGAAATCGACCCGGCCGCGGTCGTTGACCGGCAGCGTCTCGAAGAACGAGATGTTCGCCCGCTCCGCCTCCAGCACGGGCTCCTTCGGGCGCATGTTGATCGCCTTCATGCCCGACTGCTCCTTGCTCTTGGCAGGGCAGACTTCGACGCACAGCCCGCAGCCCGTGCAGTCCTCCAGGTAGATCTGCAACGTGTAGCGGGTGTCCGGGAAGCCGCGGGCATCGATCGGCGCGGACTTGAAGGCGCCCGGCGCGTCGGCCAGCATCGTCTCGTTGTAGAATTTCGAGCGGATGACGCTGTGCGGGCAGACGAAGCTGCAATTGCCGCACTGGATGCAGATGTCCGGCTCCCAGATCGGGACGAACAGCGAGATGTTGCGCTTCTCCCACTTGGTCGTCGCCGACGGATAGGTGCCGTCGATCGGCATGGCGCTGACCGGCAGTTCGTCGCCGCGCCCGGCCATCATCATGGCGGTGACGTTCTTCACGAAGTCCGGGGCGGCCACCGACACCGTCGGCGGCAGCTCGCGCGCGCTGGTGGCCGCTGCCGGCACCTCGACCTTGTGCAGATGGGCCAGCGTGTGGTCGACCGCCTCGAAGTTCTTGCGCACGACCTCGTCACCCTTCAGGCGATAGGTCTTCTTGATCGAGGCCTTGATCTTCTCGATCGCCCTGTCCCGCGGCATGACGCCGGAGATGGCGAAGAAGCAGGTCTGCATGATGGTGTTGGTGCGCGTGCCCATGCCGGTCTCGCGCGCCACCTTGTAGGCATCGATCACATAGAACGGCAGCTTCTTGGCGATGATCTGTTCCTGCACCACGCGGGGCAGATGGTCCCAGATCTCGTCGGGACCATAGGGCGCATTCAGGAGCAGCGTCGCCCCCTCGTCGGCCGGGCCGAGGACGTCGGCCTTTTCCAGGAAGTTGAACTGGTGGCAGCCGATGAAATCGGCCTTCTCGATCAGGTAGGACGAGCGGATCGGATCCGGCCCGAAGCGGACATGGGAGACGGTCTGCGACCCGGACTTCTTGGAATCATAGACGAAATAGCCCTGGGCATAGAATTCCGGGTCTTCGCCGATGATCTTGATGGTGTTCTTGTTGGCGCCGACCGTGCCGTCTGCGCCCAGGCCGAAGAACAGCGCCCGGACCACGCCCTTGCCGACCACGCGGAAGGTCGGATCATAGTCGATGCTCTTGTGGGTGACGTCGTCGGTGATGCCGACGGTGAAGCCGTTCTTCGGATCGGCCTTCTTCAGTTCGTCCAGCACACCCTTGGCCATGGCCGGCGTGAAGTCCTTCGACGACAGGCCATAGCGGCCGCCGATCACGCGCGGCATCGCGGCCAACCCCAGGGTGCCGGACGCCTGCGCCGTCGCCAGCGTGGTGACGACGTCCAGATACATGGGTTCGCCCGTCGACCCCGGCTCCTTCGTCCGGTCGAGGACGGCGATCGACTTCGTGGTCTTGGGCAGGCTGGCCAGGAACGCGTCCGCCGCGAAGGGCCGATAGAGATGCACCTGCACCGCGCCGACCTTCTCCCCGCGCGCGGCCAGGTATTCCACCGTCTCCCGCGCGATATCCGCGCCCGAGCCCATGATGATCAGGACCCGCTCGGCCTCCGGATCGCCGAAATAGTCGAACAGATGGTAATGCCGGCCGGTCAGGTCGCCGAAGCGCTCCATCACCTTGGCGACGATGCCCGGGCAGGCATCGTAGAAGCGGTTCACCGTCTCGCGCGCCTGGAAATAGACGTCAGGGTTCTGGGCGGTGCCGCGGATGAACGGATGCTCGGGCGTCAGCGCGCGGGCACGGTGCGCCAGCACCAGATCCTCGCGGATCATTGCGCGGATTTCGTCGTCGCTCAGCAGTTCCAGCTTGTTGACCTCGTGCGAGGTCCGGAACCCGTCGAAGAAATGGATGAAGGGGATGCGGGATTCCAGCGCTGCCGCCTGGGCGATCAGCGACATGTCATGGGCTTCCTGCACCGAACTGGCCGACAGGAGGGCAAAGCCGGTGGAGCGGACGGCCATGACGTCCTGGTGGTCGCCGAAGATCGACAGCCCCTGGGCCGCCAGGGAGCGCGCCGCCACATGGAAGACCGCCGCCGTCAGCTCGCCGGCGATCTTGTACATGTTGGGGATCATCAGCATCAGGCCTTGCGAGGCCGTGAATGTGGTGGTCAGCGCCCCGGTCTGCAGCGCCCCGTGCACGGCGCCCGCCGCCCCGGCTTCGCTCTGCATCTCGATCACCTGGGGCACGTTGCCCCAGATATTCGCCTTGCCCTCGCTCGCCCACTGATCTGCCAGCTCCGCCATCGTCGACGACGGCGTGATCGGATAGATGCCGCAGATCTCGTTCACCCGGTAGGCGACATAGGCACATGCCTCGTTGCCGTCGATGGTGGTTACTTCATGATTGGCCATTATGTCCCCCCGGCACGTCGCGGGCCTACGGGCCCGCGCCGCAATTCCTCGGTCCCGCCGGCATCAGCCGCCGCGGGGCCTGCACTCTGGACAGATCGGTTTGCGACCGGCGTCACTCCGCCGGTTCCGGAATCATCTCGATGGCATGGCATGGGCACTGCTCGAAGCAGACCGCACAGCCGGTGCAGAGATCATAGTTGTAGCGATAGCGCTTGCCGGGCCCGAGCTTGATGATCGCGTCTTCCGGACAGGCACCGTAGCAGCCGTCGCATTCGAAGCAGTTGCCGCACGACAGGCACCGCCTCGCCTCATAGACGGCCTCCTTCTCCGACAGGCCCTGCAGGACCTCCTCGAAGCTGGACTTCCGCCGCGCGATTTCCAGGTGCCCCTGGGGGCGCTGGGCCGCGTCGGTGAAGTACCAGACATGCAGCTTTTCGAACGATGCGATGTCGTGCTTGGGCGCCTTGACATAGGTCTCGCTGCGCAGCCAGCCGTCGATGTTGCGCGCCGCCTTCTTGCCGTGGCCGACGCCGATCGTCACCGTGCGGTCCGACGGCACCATGTCGCCGCCGGCGAAGATGCCCGGGTGGCCGGTCATCATGTTGGGATCGACGATGACGGTGCCGTCGCGCTGGAAGTCGATCCCCGGGATGTTGCGCATGAAGCCGGTGTCGGTGTCCTGCCCCAGGGCCAGGATCAGGTCGTCCGCCTCGATCGTCTCGAACTCGCCCGTCGGCTGCGGCCGGCCCTTCTCGTCGATGCGCATCACCTCGACGGTGAAGTTGGAATGGTCGATCTCCTTGATCGTGCGCAGCCAGTGGATCTTCACGCCCTCTTCTTCCGCCTCGTCGGCTTCGAAGGTGTGCGCCGGCATGTGTTCGCGGTCGCGCCGGTAGATGATCATCGGCTCCACACCCAGCCGCTTCAGGGTGCGCGCGGCGTCCATGGCGGTATTGCCGCCGCCGTAGACGGCCACCCGCCGCCCCAGCTTCGGCACCGCCCCGCCTTCGACCTCCTTCAGGAAGGCGACGGCATCCAGCACCTTGCCGGCATCGCGCGCCGGGATGTCGGTGCGCTTGCTCAGGTGCGCGCCGACGGCGATGAAGACCGCGTCGAACCCGCCCTCTTCCTTCTCCTTCAGCACGTCCTCAACCTTGTGGTTGAGGGTGATGGTCACGCCCATGTTCTCGATGCGCTTGATCTCCGCATCCAGGATGTCGCGCGGAAGGCGGTATTTGGGGATGCCGAAATGCATCATGCCGCCGGCCATCGGCCCGGCATCGCGGATTTCCACCTCATGGCCCAGCCGGCGCAGGTGATAGCCCGCCGACAGGCCCGACGGCCCGGCGCCCACCACCAGCACACGCTTGCCGGTGGGTTCGGCCGTCACTTCGACCTGCCAGTTCTCCGCAATCGCCCGGTCGCCGAGATAGCGCTCGATGGCGTGAATGCTGACGGTCGAATCCAGCCGGCCGCGATTGCAGCTGTCTTCGCACGGGTGATAGCAGACCCGGCCATGCACCGCCGGCAGGGGATTTTCGCGCACCAGATGCGACCAGGCCTCGAACATGCGGCCAGCCTGGGCATGCGTCAGCCAGCCCTGGATATCCTCGCCGGCCGGGCACGCGTTGTTGCAGGGTGGAAGCAGGTCGACATACAGAGGCCGCTGGATGCGGAAAGGCCCCGTCCGCCGCTCGTGCGACAGGTCGGGCGGCGTCGTCATATCGACAGGTTTATCCGTCATCGTCAGGTCCGACTCCGCGGTTGGGCGTCACGTCTGGCTGTCCCAGTCATGCCTAGGGAAAGATCCGCGGCAGTGTCACGGGATCGCGCATGGGCGTGTTTCTCACGGGGCATTCGCCACACGCCAACGCTGCTTTGGCGGCGGCACCCCGGCTCTCTGGACCCGCCAAGCAATCCCCCAGCACCCTGGCCATCGCCATGATTTCGATCAATTCTGGGACGAAGGAACACGGCCAGGGATGCATGCAAATCATACCGCAGCGCAGCATTCCTAACCCAGCCAGCGAACCAGGACGAGGCTGATGGCGGGAAATGCCGTCAGCACGCCGATGCGGATCATGTCCGCGGCAAGGAACGGCAAGACCCCGCGGAAGGTCCGCCCCAGCGGCACGCCGTCGGCCAGCCCGTTGATCACGAAGACGTTCAGCCCGACCGGCGGCGTGATCAGCCCGACCTCGACCACCACCAGGGCAAGGATGCCGAACCAGATCAGCGTCTCTTCCGCCGACAGCCCGAAATCCAGCCCGCCGACGATGGGCAGGAAGATGGGCACGGTCAGCAGGATCATGCTGAGGCTGTCCATGACGCAGCCCAGCACCAGATAGCCGGCCAGGATGGCCGCCAGCACCAGCCAGGGCGACGCCGCGGATCCGGCGATTGCCGCCGCCGCCTGCTGCGGCAGCCCGGTGAAGGCCAGGAAGGCGTTGAACACCCCCGCGCCGATCAGGATCAGGAAGACCATGCCGGTGGCCCCGGCCGTGCCCTTCAGGCAGTCCATGAGGCCGCGCCACCCCATGCCCCCTTGGGTCACGGCCGCCAGCCCCGTGGCGAAGGCGCCGATCGACGCGCCTTCGGTCGGCGTGAACCAGCCGAGATAGATGCCGCCGACCACCAGCAGGAAGGTCGCCGCGACGGGCCAGGTGTCGCCCAGCGCGGCAAGGCGCGCGGACCAGTCCTCCCGCGGTCCGGGCGGCCCGGCACGGGGGCGCAATCGCACATAGACGGCGATGGCGGCGACATACCCGGCCGCGGCCAGCAGGCCCGGCACCAGGGCCGCGATGAACATCCTGGCGATATTCTGTTCGGCCAGCAGGGCATAGAGGACGAGGATGATCGACGGCGGGATCAGGATGCCCAGCGTGCCGCCGGCGGCGAGCGTGCCGGTCGCCAGCGCGTCGGAATAGCCGTAGCGCCGCATCTCCGGCAGGGCGACCCGCGCCATGGTGGCGGCGGTGGCCAGCGACGACCCGCAGATCGCGCCGAAGCCGGCCGACGCGCCGATCGATGCCATGGCAACGCCGCCCGGGCGATGCCCCATCCAGACATAGGCGGCGCGGAACAGGGCGCGACTCAGGCCGCCGCGGGCGGCGAACTCCCCCATCAGCAGGAACAGCGGTACGACCGCCAGCGAATAGCCGGAAACCTGGGCAAACACCGTGGTCTTCAGGTAGGCCAGCAGCGGCGACCAGCCGCGCAGCAGGCCGTAGCCGGCAACACCGACCCCCAGCATCGCCACGCCCACCGGAATCCTGAGGGCCAGCAGCGCGAACAGGGCGGAAAAGCCGGCAAGCGCCGCGCCGACGTCAGTCACCCGGGCACCCCGCCGCAAGACCGCGCACGCCGAGCCAGGCCGTCCACAGCGTCACCGCCACCAGCAGGCCCAACCCGGCCACCGCCGGCGGATAGGCCCACCAGACGGGGATCGCCAGCACCATGGTCGTCTCGCCGAAACGATGCAGGTCGACAGCCCCCAGCAGCACCTGCCAGGCGAGAAGCCCCGCCAGGACGGCGTAAATCCCGTCGCCCGCCAGCCGCAGCCATGCAAGCCGCCCTGGCGACGCCGACCAGGTGAAGACCTCCACCGCGACATTGCGGCGGGTGATGTGGCAATGGGGCAGGAAGCTGAAGACGGCGACCGCCACCCCCAGCTCCACCAGTTCGAAGTCGCCGTTGACCGGTCCAAGCCACCGACCCAGGCCGGTGCCCTGCAGCCAGGCAAGATCGGAAAGCTCCCGCCCCAGGACGCTGACGACGACCAGCGCGACCAAACCGCACAGAACCGCGCCACCGGCGATCGCCAGGCCACCGGCCAGGCGGCGAAGGCCCCGGTCGACCGCCGCTTCCCTCGGCCCGAGGACCGCACGGTCAGTGGCACATTCGGGCAACCCGCTCGACATCCGCGCGCATTCCAGCTCTCGTTGACGATGGCCCGAGGCCCCTGCTACAGAAAAGGCAGAGCGACAAGGGGGTGCCCGCGCACGGCCTGCGCGGGCTGAGATCATACCCTTTGAACCTGATCTGGGTAATGCCAGCGAAGGGAGTCGCGACCACCGTCGTATTCGGCGCGCAATCCTCGGTCAAGGTCGCGGCAGCCTTCCTCCGGCGAGAACGGAAGGATTGTTGCCTTATGCATAGCTTCATGAAGTTGAAAGTTTCGCGGCGAAGACTGGCCGCCGTGGGCGGTGCCATGGCTGCCGGCAGCATGGCCGGCCCCGCACTGGCACAGGAGCGTCGGCTGTGGCGCATGGTCACGTCGTGGCCGGCCAACGCCCCCGGCCCCGGCACCAGTGCCAACCGTCTTGCCCGGCGCATCACCGAGCTCAGCCAAGGCCGCCTGGTCGTCGAGGTCTATGGGGCGGGCGAGCTGGTGCCCGCCTTCGAGGTGTTCGACGCCGTCTCTCTCGGCACCGCGGAGATCGGCCACACCGCCTCGCTGTTCTGGGCCGGCAAGATGCCGGCGGCGCCATTCTTCACGACCATTCCCTTCGGCCTGGACCCGGTCGGCCACGAGGCCTGGATCTATGAGGGCGGCGGCCAGGCGATATGGGACGATCTGTACGCCCCCTACGGCGTGAAACCCTATCTGGCCGGCAATTCCGGCATGACGATGGGGGGGTGGTTCAACCGGCCCATCGAGACGGTGGACGACCTGGGCGGCCTCGTCCAACGCATCGTAGGCCTTGGCGGCGAAGTCATGCGCCGCCTCGGCGTTTCCGCCGTCAGCCTACCGCCCGGGGAGATCTTCGGCGCCCTTCAGGCGGGTACCATCGACGGGGCGGAGTTCCTGGGGCCCTGGAGCGACATGGCCATGGGGTTCGACAGGGCGTCGCGGTTCTACTACTGGCCGGGCTTCAACAAGCCCAACGGTTCGGCCGAATGCATCGTCAACCGCAATGCTCTCGCAGCCTTGCCGGAGGATTTGCAGGACCTGGTCGCTGTCGCATGCGAATCCGAGGCGATCCGCGGCCTGGCCGAAGCCAACTGGCAGAACGCCATGGCGCTGGAGCGGTTGAAGACCGACGGCCGTGTCGAACTGCGGGCCTTCCCCGAGGCGGTGCTGTCGGCAGCGCACGGGGTATCGGTGGAGGTGCTGGACGGTCTTGCCGGCGACGACGCGGCGTTCGCAGGCATCCTGGCGTCCTACCGGCAGGTGGAACGGCGGCTGGCCGGATGGGCCGGGGTGACGCAGGGGCCGATGGGACGATGGGCCGGCCTGTGATCGCGCCGATGCCCCTGGCCGACGGCCTGGCCGGCCTGCGCAATCGCCGGCCGGTGATCCACAGCATCACCAACCCCGTGGCGATCGCGCTGGCGGCCGGGGTGCTGCAGGCGGTCGGCGCCCGCCCGGTGATGACCGAGGCCCTGGAGGAGATGGACGACGTCGTCCGCGCCGCCGCCGCGGTCACGGTCAATATCGGCATGCCCAGCACCGCCCGTGCGGACGCCATGGTCGCCGCCGCCGCCGCCGCCCGACAGGCGGGCCGGCCCTGGGTGCTGGACCCCGTGGGCGTCGGCGCCAGCCCCCATCGCCGCGGGCTGATGCACGCACTGCTGGCCAACCGGCCCACGGTGATCCGCGGCAATGCCGATGAGGTGCTCGCCCTGGCCGACATGGGCGGCCTGGCGGATGGCATCGGCATCGACGCCCAGGCCACGGTCGAGGCGGCGTTGCCGGCCGCCGCGGCGCTGGCGCAGGCCACGGCGTCGGTTGTCATGGTCACGGGCAAGGTCGACCATGTCACCGACGGCGTGCGCTCGTTCGGCGTGGCCAACGGCCATCCGATGATGACGCGCGTCTCCGGCCTCGGCTGTGCGCTGACCTGCCTGACCGGTGCGGCACTGGCCGTGGAGCCGGACCCGCTGACGGCGGCGGTGCTGGCCGCTGCCCTGATGGGCGTGGCCGGAGAGATCGCCGCAACCTCGGTCGCCGGTCCCGCCACGCTGGCCGCCGGCATCGTCGACACCCTGTTCGGGCTTGACGCCCGGACCTTCCAACGGACCCTTCGCGTGCAATGACCCAGACGAAATGCTTCGACCTGTCGGTCTACCTCGTCACCGATCCGGTCATGGCCGCCGCCAGCGGCCTGGTCGAAACCGTCGCCGCCGCTGTCGCCGGGGGGACGACACTGGTGCAGCTACGCGACAAGGATGCTTCAACAAGGGATCTCATATCGGTTGTCAAGGCATTGATGGATCTTCTGAATCCGCTGGGAATTCCGTTAATCATCAATGACCGCGCGGATGTCGCCCTGGCAACAGGGGCGGCCGGCGTACATCTGGGCCAGGACGACATGCCGGCCGACATCGCCCGGCGGCTCATGGGGCCGGGACCGATCATCGGCATCTCCGCCTCGAACGCCGACCACCTGGCCGCAGCCGACCCCGACGTTGTCGACTATGTCGGCATCGGCCACGTCTTCGCGACGGCGACCAAGCCCAAGGCCTTGCCGCCGCTCGGCATCGAGGGCTTCCGCGACCTGCGCGAACGCACGAGCCTGCCGGTCGTCGCCATCGGCGGCATCGATCCCGACACCGCCGGGCCGGTCGTCGCCGCGGGGGCGGACGGGGTGGCCGTCGTCTCCGGCATTCTGCGCGCACCGGACCCGCAGGCCGCGGCGACCCAGTACGCGCTGGCGGTGGCTGCGGCGCGCTTCTCGCATTCCCGTACCGGAGGCAACCGATGATCCCCAACGTGCTGACCATCGCCGGGTCCGATCCCGGCGGGGGGGCCGGCATCCAGGCCGACCTGAAGACCTTTTCCGCCCTGCGTGCCTACGGCATGGCGGTGATGACCGCGCTGACCGCCCAGAACACGCGCAAGGTCAGCGGCGTCCATCGGGTGCCGGCGGACTTCGTCGGCCAGCAGCTGGACACCCTGTTCGACGACATCCGCGTCGACGCCCTGAAGATCGGCATGATCGCAACGGCGGACATCGCCCGGGCGATCGCCCTGCGCCTGTCGCAGCCGGGCCGCCCGCCGGTGGTGCTGGACCCGGTGATGGTCGCCAAGAGCGGCGACCGCCTGCTGGATCCCGAGGCGATTGGCACCGTGCGCGACACCCTGCTGCCGCTGGCAACCGTGGTGACGCCCAACCTGCCGGAAGCAGCCGTGCTGCTGGACCGGGCAGAACCGGAAGGCCCGGAGGGGATGGAAGCGATGGCCAGGGCGCTCGCCGCGCTCGGCCCGCGATACGTCCTCTTGAAGGGCGGCCACCTGACCGGCGGCGACAGCCCCGACCTGTTCTACGACGGCAGCCGCGCGATCTGGCTGCCCGCCGTGCGGATCGCCACCAGGAACACCCACGGCACCGGCTGCACCCTGTCGGCGGCCATCGCAGCGCTGATCCCCCAGCGACCGGACATCGCCGCCGCGGTTGCGGACGCCAAGGCCTATGTGACGGCGGCAATCGGGGCGAGCGGCCAGCTCTCCGTCGGATCCGGCCAGGGGCCGGTCCACCATTTCCATGCCCTCTGGGCACCAGACGAGGCCAGGGAGGCCGTTTGACCCCATGTCCCGCTTCACCGACACGGCCTGGCAGGACACGTCGGTCCTGCGCCAGCGCATCATCGACCTGCCCTTCAACCGGGAACTCATGGCCGGAACCCTGAGCCAGGAACGGTTCCAAGGCTACATGATCCAGGATGCCCTCTATCTCGGCCAGTACAGCCGCACCCTGGCCATCGCGTCGGCCCGCTCCCCCGACCCGGAGGCCATGGCCCGCTTTGCCCGTGCGGCGGAAGAGGCGCTGGTGGTGGAACGGGCGCTGCACGGCGGCTTCTTCCAGCGTTTCGGCATCGATCCGGCCACGGCCGGCAGCGCCGAACCCTCGCCCACCTGTGCCGCCTATACCAACTTCCTGCTGGCAACGGCGCAGATCGGCACCTATGGCGAGCTGGTGGCGGCGATCCTGCCCTGCTTCTGGATCTACTGGGAGGTCGGCCACCACATCGCGGCGCGGCCCGCGCCCGACAATCCGTTCCAGGCATGGATCGACACCTACGCCGACAAGGCCTTCGAGGACGCAGTGGAAGCGATGATCGCCATCACCGACCGCGCCGCCGCCGCGACGACGGACACCGACCGCGCGCGCATGCTGAATGCCTTCCGCCAGTCCACCCGCTATGAATGGATGTTCTGGGACAGCGCCTATCGCCAGGAAACCTGGCCGGTCGCGATCGGCTGACCGGCGCGCAGACCCTGCCGACCGGGTGAGGTCGTGGAGGCGGGCAGCGGCGTATCGCCCGCGGCCGGCATTCGCCGGCAAGCCGGCAGGCCGGCCTGGGGGCGTTGATCATGCGATTTTGCGCCCTACCCCTGGTAAGATCATCGCGATCACCCATTTGTGAGTGATTGATCACTATCATGGCGGCGGCGATGACGTCGACGACACTGGCTGGGCGCGACCCCGCGGAACCGCCGCTGCACTGGCGGCGGATCGGGGCCTGGTGCGCCTATGACTGGGCCAGCTCCGCACCGCCGGCGATCATCATCAGCTTCGTCTTCGCCACCTATTTCACCGAGGCGGTGGCCGGCGATACGGCGACGGGCACCGCGCTCTGGGGCAACATGATGTCGGCGTCGGGCATCGCGATTGCCGTCCTGGCCATCCTGCTCGGGCCTGTCGCCGACGCCGGGGCGGGCCGGAAGCTGTGGCTAGGGGTGTTCACGGCGCTGTCGATCGCGGCCGGCAGCGCCCTCTGGTTCGTGATGCCCGAACCGGGATGGATCTTCCCGGCCCTGGCGCTGGCCTTCTTCGTCAACATCGGACTTGAAATCAGCATGGTGTTCTACAACGCCATGCTGCCGGGGCTCGCCCCGCCGCGGCTGTTGGGACGGCTGTCCGGCTGGGGCTGGGGCATCGGCTATATCGGCGCCATTCTGTGCCTGGTCGTGGCGCTGCTGCTGGTGCAGGCCGACCCGCCGCCGTTCGGCCTGGATGCCGGGGCAAGCGAGACCGTGCGCCTGACCTCCGTACTGGCTTCGGCCTGGTTCCTCGTCTTCTCCCTGCCGCTGTTTCTGCTGGTGCGCGAGCCGCGGCACAAGGTCGATGCCTTCAGGGCCATCGCCGACGGCGTGGCCTCGCTGTCGAAGACGGTGGCGATGCTGAAGAACCATGGCAATACCGCGCTGTTCCTGCTCGCCCACATGATCTACCGCGACGGCCTGAATACGATGTTCTTCTTCGGCGGCGTCTATGCGGCGGGCACCTTCGGGATGGAACAGGCGGACATCCTGCTGTTCGGCCTGCTCATCTACATCGCCGCGGGCATCGGCGCGTTCGCCTTCGCCTGGCTGGACGACCGCATCGGCGGCCGCAGGACGGTGCTGATCAGCCTCTGCGGCCTGCTGGTATTCGGCATTCCGCTGTTGCTGATCCAGACGCAAGCCGCCTTCTTCGTGCTGGGGACCGGCATCGGCGTCTTCTTCGGCCCGGTGCAGTCGGCCAGCCGATCCCTGATGGCGCGGCTGACGCCGCCCGGCCACGAGGGCCAGATGTTCGGGTTGTTCGGCCTGTCCGGCAAGGCCATCTCGCCCTTCGGGCCGCTGCTGGTCGGCTGGGTCACGCTGGCCGCCGGCAGCCAGCGCGCGGGCATGGCCACGGTGATGGTCTTCTTCGCGGTGGGTGGCCTGTTGCTGTGGTTCGTGCGCGAGCCCGCCGTCGGACGAAGGGTGGACGCGTGACCGCGCCGCCCACCCTGCCCCGCATCCCCGTCGTGCGCATCGGGCGAGAGGGGCTGCCTGCCCTCGCCTCCATGTTCCCGGACCGCCTGGCGGCGATCCTGAAGGCCGCCCGACGCAGCTATACCCCCCCTGCGGTAGCGATCGGCGACCGGCTGGCCGCGCAATGGGCACGGCGCAGTCGCCTGGCCGAAGCGCGGGAGATCGCCGACGTTGCCCACCGAATCGGCCACCCGGGCGCCTGGCTCTTGAACCTGAGCTATGAGTGGAGCTGTACCTCCGCCGCCCATGTGGGTGACGACGGCCGCCCGCGCCTGCTGCGCACGCTGGACTGGCAGCTGCCGACGCTCGGCGCCACGGTGTTGGCCGTGGAGATCGAAGATCGCGCGGGACCCTGGCTGAACCTCACCTGGCCCGGATTCGTCGGTTCGGTGCAGGGCATGGCCCCCGGCCGCTTCGCCGCAGCCATCAACCAGGCGCCCGGACCCGCCACCTGGCTGGGCGCGCCGGGCGACTGGCTGGCGGCCCGGCGCATCGCCTGGCGGTCCACGGCAACGCCGCCGGCGATGCTGTTGCGCGACGTCTTCCGCACCTGCGGCGATTTCGACACCGCTCTGCGCCGCCTGACCGAAACGCCGGTGACGCTGCCGGTGTTCTTCACGCTGGTGGGCACGGCTGCGACCGACAGCGCCATCATCGAGCGCATGCCGACGCGCGCGCGCGTGCACCGGCCGGCAACCTCCGTGACCAATCACTGGCTGAATGCCGACTTCTTCGGCCGCAGCCATTCCATCCTCTCGCCGGAACGGCTGGAGGCCATTCGCGCCCGGCTGCCGGCCGAGGCGGAGGACCTGGCCTGGGTGCGGCCGCCGATCCTCAACGAACGCACCCGGCTGGCCATGGATGCGTCCCCCGTCGACGGGGCGCTGCTGGCGGAAGGCTATGAGGGCGAGACGCGCGTGACCGAACGCCTGTCACACCGGCTTGCGCCCGCGGCATAGGACGGCACCCAGGACCATGCGGACCCGGAAATCGGCACCCCCTTGCGACCGGCAGGAGCATGACGAGCATGCGTGACGGCGGCCCCGCCCCCTGGGCGACCCTGAGAGAGCTGACCGAATCCCTGGCGCGCCACGGCACCCGCACCGCCGTGTCGGAGGTTCACGGCGACCGGCTGACGACGATCACCTTCGCCGACCTGGCCGAACGGTCCCTGCGGCTGGCCTCGGGCCTGGCGGCTGCCGGCATCACGCCGGGGACGCCGGTTCTTCTGTTCGGGCCGAACAGCATCGCCTGGATCGTCGTGCGTCTGGCGCTGGCCTCCCTCGGCGCGCTGACGGTAGCGTTGGACGACCTGCTGACGGACGAGGAGCTGGCAACGCTGGTTCCCGACAGCGGTGCTGCCTGCGCCTTCGTCGCGTCCAAGCACCTGCCCCGCCTGCCGGCCGCGTGGCAGGATGCCGGCCGGCCCGTGTTCCGCCTTGACGATGGCGGCGGCGAACCGGCGCTGGCGGTGCCGCAGTGGACGACGCTGTTGGCGGCCGCGCCCGGACCGTTGCCGCCGATTGATCCGGACGCGCCGCACATGCTGGTCTACACCTCCGGCACTACGGGGCATCCGAAGAGCTTTCTTCTCAATCATTCCAATAGCTTACACAATGTCGTTGGCCTGACATCCCAGGACGTCGTCGGTCCCGACGACCGCATCCTGCTGCCGTTGCCGTTCCACCACGTCTATCCCTTGACCGTGGGCATCCTGTCCTGTCTGGCGTCCGGTGCGGCACTGGTGCTGCCGGAGGCGGTGGACGGCCCGCGGCTGGCGACGGCGATGCGCCTGGGACGGATCACGGCCATCATCGCGGTTCCCCGCCTCTACGGCGCGCTGTTGAGCGGCATCGAGAGCCGGGCCGCCGCCCGCGGATGGCTGGCCAAGCGCGCGTTCAAGACGCTGTTCGCGTTCAGCCTGATGGCCCGCCGGCGCTTCGGCTGGCGCCTCGGCCGGCGCCTGTTCGCCACCGTGCACCGGCAGCTTGCGCCGGACTTGTGGCTGCTCGCCTCCGGTGGCGCCCGCTTCGAGGCCGAGCTGATCTGGAAGCTGGAGGCGATGGGCTGGGACGTGCGCAGCGGCTGGGGCCTGGCGGAAACGGCGTCGATACTCACCAACAACGGCAAGGGCGCCGGCAAACGCATCGGCAGCGAAGGTCGCCCGCTGCCGGGGATGGAGGTACGGGTTGCCGATGCCGATGCGCAGGGTGTCGGCGAGCTGCAAGCCCGTGGGCCGTCGGTCTTCCGCGGCTATCAGGGGGGCGACCCGCAGGTCAATGCCGCCACGTTCACGGCGGACGGGTGGTTCCGCACGGGCGACCTGGGCCGGATCGACGCCGACGGTTTCGTCCACGTCGCCGGCCGGGTGAAGGAGATGATCGTCCTGGGCGGCGGCAAGAACGTCTTCCCCGAAGAGGTGGAAAAGGTCTACGCCGCCAGCCCGGTGATCAAGGAAATCGCGGTGCTGGAGCAGGACGGCGCGCTGGCCGCCCTGGTCGTACCGGACGTGGCCGCCATCCGCGAAACCGGCACGTTGCAGGCCGCCGACGCCGTGCGCGTGGCATTGATGGAGCGCTCACACGAACTGGCGCCGTTCCAGCGCATCAGCGGCTACGCCATCACCGGCGACACCCTGCCGCGCAACCGCCTGGGCAAGTATCAGCGCTTCCTGCTGCCGGACCTCTACCGCCGCGCCAAGGCCGGCCTTCCCACGGCCCGCAGGCGGGAACTGTCGGACACCGACCGGGCGCTGCTGGACCAGCCGCTGGCCCGCGAGCTCTGGTCGTTCCTGAAACAGCGTTACGACCGCGACGACCTGCATCCCGACCTGTCGTTGCAGCTCGATCTCGCCATCGACTCGCTGGAATGGGTGACGCTGTCGCTGGAGATGGCGGAACGATTCCAGGTGCATCTGAGCGAGGAGGACGCAGCGACCCTGTTCACGCTGCGCGACCTGGTGGAGCGCGTGCTGCAACGCGCCGGCAGTGCGACCGCCGTCCCGCCCGCACAGGCGCGCCCGGCCGGCGCCCTGGCGCCGCTGTCGGACGAACAGGCACGCTGGCTGCGGCCGCTGACTGCCCTCCACCAGCCGGTGCGGATGCTGATCTATGCGCTGAATCAGTTCCTTATCCGCGGGTTGTTCGGCCTCAGCATCACCGGGCTTCAGCGTGTGCCGATGCGTGGCCCCGCGATCATCGCCTGCAACCACGTCAGCGACATCGACGCCTTCATTGTCGTCGCCTCGCTGGGCCGCCCGCGGCTGCGCTACACGTGGTGGAGCGGCGATGCCGGCCGTCTGTTCGCCAACGGGGTGATGCGGCTGTTTTCCCGTGCGTCGCAGATCTTTCCGGTGGACGAACGGGCCGCCGGCGCGGCCCTGGCGTCGGGGGCGGAAATCCTGCGGCGCGGCAACATCCTTGTCTGGTTTCCGGAGAGCTGGCGCTCGCCGGACGGCGAGCTGCAGCGCTTCCTGCCGGGCGTCGGCCACCTGATGCTGCACACCCGGGCGCCGGTCATACCGGCGCGGGTGACGGGTGCCTACGAGGCCTGGCCGCGAAACAGGCACTGGCCGCGGCTCTCGCGCCTGGGCATCGCCTTCGGGCCACCGGTCGACACCGAAGCCTTGATCGCCGGCGGAATCGCCGATGCGGCATCGCTGGCGGACCGCGTCCGCGACGCCGTCGGCGCGCTGCCGTCGCAACGCCCCTGAGGGATCCGCCGGCCCCACGCGGCCGGCACCGCGGCCCATCATGCCCGTGGCGAATTTCCTTCGCCGGTGCGATGGACCTCCGGGGTGAACGATCTACTTCATACACTTTCCTCTGTGATCCGCGACGGCTGTCGTTCCGGACAGCCGTGAGGGGCTATGCGCGAGACGCCGCACTCCGTCCCCCCCGACAAGCACCGCAATGCCCCTGTCCCCGGCCGTCCGGCACCGGGCAACGGCGCCGCTCGCCCCTATGCCATTGTGTCGCGGCAAGCGATGCGAATATACCGAGAGAGATACAGGGCATACCTGCGCAGAGCGGTGGACGCACGATTTCCCCGAAAGGGATCGACGTTGCCTTGTTTCGGTGATCATGGCTCGCCAAGATATCGTGAATCCGGGAGGTGCCGTTGTCACCGCTACCCGTGCCCGTGGCCCGTGTCCCATCATGCTGCGGGAAGTGATCGCTGGGGCATCGGTCCTGAAAGGGATATGATACGGATTCCGGTTGAGTCATTCAGCGGGCCACCAGTGGAAGTGGGTTTCGCCCTTAATGGTATCCGGCTCGTCGGAGAGGGCGGAGCATCGGTGGTCGAGGGCCTGGCTGAGGTCGTCGAGGGTCTCGAAGGGCTTGTTGGCGACGGCTTCGTCGGCGAGCGGCCATAGCCTCTCTGCGGGTTGCAGCTCGGGCGTATAGGGCGGCAGGAAGCAGAAGCGGACGCCCTCGGGGGCTTTCAGGCGCTTGCTCCTGTGCCAGCCGGCGTTGTCGAGCACGAGGATGAGGGTCTTGTCGCGGCCGGCGCCGGCTTGGGTGGCGAAAGCGTCAAGGACGGATTGGAACAGCGCGACGTTGACGCCGCTGGCGAGCCACCAGTCAACGTCGCCGGATGCCGGCCGAACGAAGCCATAGAGATAGAGCCAGCGGTACTTGTGGGTGCTGATCGCCAGAGGCCGCTGGCCGACTTTGGCCCAAACCCGGCGGGTCAGCGGCTTGAGGCCGAGGCGGTGCTCGTCGAAGGCCCAGACTTCGACCGGCTGCCCGGGCGCCTCGCGCTTTGCCGCTGCCACTTCGCCGGCAAGTTTTTTTTATAGGCTTCGCACTCCTCGGCCGTTGCCGCCTTGGCATGGCGGGGCCGCGGGCGCTGCAGGCTGAAGCCCAGGCGATGCAGGTAGTCCAGGCCGCGCTTTTGCGAGACCTCGCGGCCCAGACGAGCCGACATCCAGGCCGCCACCTTGCGTCCGTTCCAGAGGCCGCCGTCCGCCGGTGCTTCTTCCAGAACCTTTTCCAGCGCCCTCAGGCCCTCGCTGTCCAGCAGCGGCGTGGCGCCGCTGTTGCGGCGGCGACGGTCGCCCAGACCCTCCAGGCCTTCGGCATTCCACCGCTCCACCAGCTTGGCAATCCATCGATCGCAGAAGCCCGTTACCCGGCACACCGTCGCGGCTGTCTCGCCCGACAGCAGCAGCCAGATCACCTGGAGATGCGCGCGGCGCACCCCGTCGCGCTCGTTCCGACAAGCCTCCAGTACCGCCGACGCTTCTGCCTTCTCCTCCAACAAGAAGTGCGTGCCCATCCTTGGAACCCCATATCTTGTGGTTCCTCGACTGAATCACGGCTCATCGAATCGATCAAGCGGAAGCGGTATGATAGGTTTTGTGGCGACATTGCGATTGATCGAAGTAGCCTCGGATGCGTCACTCAACCTTTGCGGACGATGTTGATGAGTCTGTCAAATTTGGAATATTGAAGGTGAGCAATGGCAACTGTTCTGGTGATTGATGACGTCGAACATGTCAGGCTGCTGCTGCGCAGCCTGCTGGAAACCGACGGTCATACCGTGACCGAAGCGGGCACCGGCGGTGAGGCGCTTGCGCGCATGCGCGAGACGCAATTCGACCTCATCGTGACCGACGTCATCATGCCGGATATCGACGGCATCGCCGTCATCAAGGAAGCGCGCGATGTCTGCCCAAGCGCCCGGATCATCGCGATTTCAGGCGGCAGCGCCGACCTGTCGGCCAATCTTTCACTGAAGATGGGCGAGATGTTCGGCGCCGATGCCGTCCTCTTCAAGCCCTTCGATAACAAGGACTTCCTGCAATCGGTCAACCGGCTTCTCAGCCAACATCCTTTCGCTTGGCATGACGCTTGAGCATGAGCTTGAGAAGCTCTTCCAGGCGTTCCGCCAGCTGATACCGGTTCGAGTCGGACATCTCGTCCAGCGATAGCTCCAGTTCCTTCAGCGGATCGTTGGCCAGCAATGTCTTCGCCTGATCGGTCAGCTCCAGCCGATGGGTTCTGCGATCGCTGGGGATCGGCCGACGAACCAACAGGCCGCGCTTCACAAGGGCATTGACCGTCTGCGATGCGCTGCTGCGCGATGTCAGATTGTGGTCCGCAAAGGCGCTGACGGTGCAAGCCCGCTGCTCGGCCCGGCCGAAGAAGCGCAGCGCCGTCCATTGCGCGGGCCGCAAGTCGGCGGCAAAGCCAAAGCGATACGCCAGCTGCGCAATCTGTTCCATCACTTCGGCTGTCGCCCGCGGCGAGGTCCGCGGCTGGTCTGAGATGGGCACCGTCCGGTCCGGTCCTGTTTCTTCACTGATCCACGCTCGCATGACCTTGTACCGTTCCTCTTGCCATAGGAAACACAAATCGCCCGGTGCGACCCTCGTGCTCTATACGCGGGACGTTCCGCCGCGCACCGAGAGTGCCTAGACGATCACGAGAGGACAACTCCGGCCCCACATGGGACGTTCCGCCACAAATACCAAGTCTCGCATCCTCGGCCGGCCGGGCTGTCCGACCTTGGACAAGCAGAGGCGCAACACCTTGGCACAATCAACAGTACCATTTCGCGAATTGCTCGAAAATGCAAGCGAACCGCTCGCAAGCGTGCTCGGATGCCGACGCAGGCGCGATCCATGCCCCCCGCTTGGTCGGCGCCGCCGCGCCAAGCCGGCTGCAAGCCGACGGTCCGGCGGCCACCCGCCCGGCGTCAACCTAACTGCCTGATCGGCCTGAATAAGCCGGCCAGCGGCGCACATCCAGGATCGCCTCGGGCAGGCCTCCGGCGGCCTTGCGCGCGCCGGCGGCGGCGGCTTCGTCCGGCGGCATGGCCTTGCAGGCGGCGAGATTGTCGCAAAGCTCCTGCGGACTGCCGACGCCGATCACTGCGGACGTCACGCCCGGCAGCGTCAGGACCGCCGCCAGGGCCAGGCTCGCGAGCGGGCACCCCGCCTCAGCCGCGATTGCGCGAAGATGACGCATGGCGGGCTGGAGGGGCTGGAGGTGCGGCGGCAGCCGGTCCGGCTCCAGGAACAGGGCACCTTGCAGGAACAGGCTGCGGACGAAGACGACGATGCCACGGTCGGCGCAGCGGCCGATCAGGCCGGCATCGGCGAAGCGCTGGTCGAACACGCTGGCCGGCAGTTGGACCGCACCGATCCCCGCTACTGCCAGGGCACGGTCGAGCTGCTGCGGCTCGTAGACGGAAACGCCGAACGTCCGGATTCGGCCGTCTTCGACCGCGGCGCGCAGGCGATCGGCCACGCCGGGCCGGTGCAGGTCGTCGGCGCGATGCACCAGATAACCGTCCAGGCGGTCCACGCCCAGCGCTGCCAGGCTGGCGGCCAGACAGGTGTCGACATGGCCGGGCACAACCTCGTCCGGACGGTCCACCGGCGGCAGCTTGGACACGATCAGCGGGCGGTCCCGGCGCCCGCGCAGCCACCCGCCGATGCGCGATTCGGCGTCTCCATAGTTCCCGGCCGTGTCCAGGCAGGTGATTCCGCCATCGACGGCGGCATCCAGCGTTGCGGCAAGGGTACGGGCATCGGGCGGCAGCGTCGGCTTGGCCTTGCCGTAGGGCATGCCGAACTGGACCGTGCCCAGGGTGATGCGGGACAGGGCTTCGGCGGGAAAGCGCGACATGGAAAGCTCGCGAGTCGTTGGGGTATGGCCGTGCTGCCGCTTGGCGGCCACGCCGGTGTCGTCTAGGACTGTGGCCCGGCTTTCCGCGATATGGGCCTGTCGGCGGGGTCGGCACAAGCCCGCAGCACCCAGGCAATCAGACCATGCTTCCTCGGCCGACCGTATGCATCCAGGGGTTGGGGTTCGTCGGCGCTGCCATGGCGGCGGCGGTGGCCGGCGCCGAGGATGCCGGCCGCCGTCGGTTCGAAGTGATCGGCGTCGACCTCGACACGCCCGAAGGGCGCCGCCGTGCCGCGGCCATCGACCGGGGGCAGTTTCCGTTCCATTGCCCGGATGACAAGCTGCAGGCAGCGATCGCCGGGGCGCACGCCGCCGGAAACCTGCGCGGCACCACGGACGAGGCGGTCTATGAACAGGCGGATATCGTCGTCGTCGACGTGCCCCTGGATGTCACGGACACCGACGATGCCGGACCGGCCTGCGACTTCACGGGCTTCGAGGCGGCGATCCGCACCCTGGGGCGGCGCCTGCGGCCGGGCGCCCTGGTGATGGTCGAAACCACCGTGCCCCCGGGAACCTGTGCGCAGTTGGCCGCGCCGATCCTGGCGGCCGAACTCGACGCCCGCGGCCTGCCCCCGGATGGCGTGCTGCTGGCCCATTCTTACGAGCGAGTGATGCCGGGCCCCGGCTATTTCGACTCCATCGTCAATTTCTGGCGTGTCTATGCAGGCCATACGGACGAGGCCGCGGACCGCTGTGCCGACTTCCTGTCCCAGGTCGTCAACGTCGCCGACTATCCCTTGCGGCGGCTGCAGTCGACCACGGCGTCGGAGACCGCGAAGGTGCTGGAAAACAGCTACCGCGCCGTCAACATCGCCTTCATTGAGGAATGGGGGCGCCTGGCCGAAGCCAGCGGCGTCGACCTTTTCCAGGTGATCGCCGCCGTGCGCGACCGTCCGACGCACGACAACATCCGCCAGCCCGGTTTCGGCGTCGGCGGCTATTGCCTGCCCAAGGACCCGCTGTTCCCGGCCGTCGCCGCGCGCGCCTTCCTTGCGGGCCAGCCGCTGTCGTTCCCCTTCTCGGCGGCCGCCGTGGAAACGAACCGGCGCATGCCCATCGCCAATCTCGATCGCCTGGAAGCCCTGTTCGGGCCGCTGGCCGGCAGGACGCTGCTGCTGCTGGGGGTGGCCTACCGGCCGGAGGTCGACGACACCCGTTCGGCCCCGGCGGAGGCATTCGTTCGCGAAGCCGCCCGGCGGGGGGCGACCATCCGCTGCCATGACCCGTATGTGCGCCATTGGCAGGAGCTGGCGATGGACATTCCGGACGGGCTGCCCGACCCGCAGGACGTGGACGGCGTCGTCCTTGCCGTCGGCCACAGGATGTACCGTGACCTGGACGTGGCAGCATGGCTGGGCGGTGCCCGCCCGTTCGTCTATGACTGCGACAACGTTCTGGGGGACGATATGCGAGCACGCCTGCGCAGCCTGGGAATGGTCGTGGAAAGCACCGGCCGGGGCCGGGGCCTGTGACCCGCGCGCTCATCACCGGCGGGGCCGGATTCATCGGCCTGCATCTGGCACGGGCCCTGGTCGCCCGGAACATGCGGGTGGACCTGCTGGACGTGGGAACGCCCGACCCCGCGGATGCCGACCTGGCGGGGCTGCTGGCCTCCGGCCGGGCTGCCCTGGTCGTCGGCGATATCCGCGATGGAACCGTTCGGGCAGGTCTTGCAGGGGGTTACGACCTGGTCTTCCACCTGGCAGCCAGGCTGGGTGTGGCGGCGGTCGCGTCCGCCCCCTATCAGGTGCTGGCCGAGAATATCGAAACGACGATGGCCGCCCTCGACCTCGCACGGGGATGCGCCGATCTGCAGCGCTTCGTCTTCGCCTCCACCAGCGAGGTCTATGGCGGCGCGCAGGAGCATCTGGACCTGCCGATCCCGACCCCGGAAGACGCCCTGCTGGCGCTGCCGGACCTGTCGCGCCCGCGCACCTCGTACATGCTGTCGAAGATCTACGGCGAGGCGCTGACGCAGCACAGCGGCCTGCCCTTCACCATCATCCGCCCGCACAACGTCTATGGCCCGCGCATGGGCTTGCGCCACGTGATCCCGGAGCTGTTGAAGCGTGCGCACACCCTGCCCGCCGGCCAGGCCATGGCCGTGTATTCGACGGAGCACACGCGAACCTTCTGCTTCGTCGAAGACGCGGTGCAGCTGATCCTGCAGGCCGCCACCGTGCCGGCCGGCCTGAACGCCACGGTCAATATCGGCGCCCAGGCGCCGGAACTGGCCATGGGGGCGCTGGGCCGGCTGGTGCTGGACGTCGTCGGCCGGACCGCGGAGATCGACCCGCAGCCGGCAACGGCCGGATCGCCCGCCCGGCGTTGCCCGGATATGGCGCGCTGCACCGCCATCACCGGTCTGCATGCGCAGGTGTCGCTGGAAGACGGTGTGCGCCGCACCTACGACTGGTACCGCACACACGTGTTCGATCGCCCGTCCCACGCCCCCGCCACGCCCTTCCGCAGTGCGGGAGAAAGCGCTTGACATCGCGTGTTCAGGCGATGAACAGTTCGCGCGTTCACTGCCTGAACACGTGAGTGGCAGGGCCGCCAGGCCCGGCAGACAGGCCGCATTCGCACCCCAGGTGATCGCCGTCACCTGGAGTGCGGTAGCGTGCGAGCCCCACCATTTTCCACAGCAGGGCGATCGGTTCCGTCACGTGGCGCGGCTGTTGCTTGCCGGGGCAAACCGGGAAACCGCGGCCCTGGCGCGCCGGTTGGGCCATCGTGTCGTCGCGGTCGCCGACCCCGGATTCGCGGGCAGCGATTGGGACGGGCTGACCGTCCATGCCAGCGACGCGGACGCGATGGCGGCCGGCGGTTTCGACGGCGTGGTGCTGGCGATCGACGACCCGTCGGGCCGGCGGCGCGCGTTCGAGGCCTTCGCCGGCGGGTCGTGCGCCCTGCCCGCCCTGATCGGCGGCGATGTGGCGGACGATCTTCGCCACGGCGACGCCCTGCTGGTCCAGCGCCAGGCATCGGTGTCGGTCGATTGCCGCTTCGGGCAAGGTGTGCGCATCAATACCGCGGCGACGGTGATGCACGACGCCGTGATCGGCGATTTCGTCACCATCGCGCCGCGGGCGGTCGTGCTGGGCCGCGTGACCATCGGCGACGGCGCCTATATCGGGGCGAACGCGACCGTGTTGGGCGGTATCACCATCGGCCGGCGGGCCGTCGTCGGGGCCGCGGCGGTGGTGACGCGGGATGTCCCCGAAGGCGCCATCGTCAAGGGCAACCCGGCCCGCTGAAGACCATGGCACAGATCCTGTTCAGCACCCACGCGACGGCGGACACGGGCTTCGGCCACGCCGCCCGCTGCGCCCGGTTGGCCGCGCTGTTGGCTGCGCGCCGCACCGGCCTGGACATCGCCCTGGAAGGCGAATTCTCCGACAGCGCGCTCAGCCGGCTGGCCGCCACGCCGGCGGTGCGGTTCGCCCGGTCGCCGGAGCGCGCGGGGGTCGCGGTCTATGACCGCATGGACGATATCCAGGATCCGGAAGTCTGGGACACCCATCGCCTCGATGGTCTGCGCAGGCGCGCCCGCGCTGTCCTGTTCATGGCCAACGGGACGCACGATCCGCGGGTTCCCGGCGGCGTGACCGCCATCGGCTACAAGCCCGGCGGTCCCGCGCCGCGGCCGCCCCATCTGCTGTGGGGGTTGGACTATGCCCCGGTGGCGCGCGAGATGCTGCCGCAGGCGCCGGTCCCCAGGGTGTACGACACCGCGCTGGTCGCCCTGGGCGGCGCCCACGGGCCCCAGGGTCTGTGGACCGTGCTGGACGCCCTGTCCAGGCTACCGGCGATCCGCCACATCGACATCATCGACTCGCCGGTCAATCCCCTGGCGTCGACCCTGCCCGACCTCAGAACCGGCCAGAGCCACGCCATCCTCTGCGGCGTGCCCTCGCTGACGCCGTATCTTGCAACCGCCGGCGTCGTGATCGCCAGCTATGGCCATCTCGGCTACGAAGCGCTGGCCTGCGGCGCGCCGCTGTGCCTGGTCGGGCAGAAGGCGTTCCAGGTGACTTATGCCGGGCGCCTGGCGCAGCTGGGACTGTGCGTTGCGGCCGGCGCGCTGGCTGGCGCCGATCCCGCCCACCTGGCCGATGCCATCGCGGCCACGGTGCGGGATGCCGAGGGGTTCAGCCGCGCCGCTCGCGGCGCCATCGACGGCTGCGGCCTCGACCGCATCGCCGACCTCATCCTGCGGGCCTTGGACGGGGCGGCGGCGTGAGCCGCGCCCCCCGCCTTGTCGGCGCGATCCAGGCGCGCATGGGCTCCACGCGACTGCCCGGCAAGGTGCTGCTGCCACTGGCGGGCGCCCCGTTGTTGCAGCGGCTGGTGGAGCGGGTGCGACGGTCGCAGCGGCTCGACGCCCTGGTGGTGGCGACGACCGACACCCCCGCCGACGACCCGATCGCCGATCTGTGCACGCGCATCGACGTGCCGGTCCATCGGGGCAGCGAGGACGATGTGCTGGCCCGGATGCTCGGCGCGGCGCAACGGCACGCGGCGGACATCCTGGTCCGCCTGACCGCCGACAATCCCATGGTCGACGGCGGGCTGGTGGACCTGGTGGCCGATGCCATGCTTGCGGCCCGCCCGCCGCCCGACTACGCCCATTCGGTCGACGGCACGGGCTTTCCCTTCGGCCTGTTCGTGGAGGCCGCCACCATGGCATCCCTCAACGAGGCCGCCCGCGAAGCCGACGCCGAGGAACGCGAGCACGTCACCCTGTTCCTGCGCCGGCGGCCCGGTCGCTACCGGATGCTGGCCGTCACGGCGCCCGGTCCCTTCGCACTGGATCGCGTGACGGTGGACACCGCGGAAGAGTATGAACAGGTGCGCGCCCTGTTCGAAGAGCACTATCGCCGGGATCCGGCGTTTTCCTTCAGGGCGCTGTTGCGGCCCCCCACGACCGAGACGATCGGATAATGACCCAACAGACGACCATCTGGACCGGCGCTTTCGGCGCCGAATACACCCGGCGCAACACGTTCGACGCCGCAGGCCTGCGCGGGCTCTATCTCGATCTCTACGGTGTCGATCGGCCGGACATGAATCGCCGGTTTCTCGATGGGTTCGACCGCGGGATCGAGATCCTGGAGGTCGGCTGCAATATCGGCAACCAGCTGGACTGCCTGCACGCCGCCGGCTTCACGCAGCTGTCGGGGATCGAGCTTCAGGCCGAGGCCGCCGCCCACGCCCGCCAACGCCTGCCGGAGGCAGATATCCGCGTCGGCTCCGCCTTCGACCTGCCCTGGCCGGACGCCAGCTTCGACCTCGTCTACACCTCCGGCGTGCTGATCCATATCGCCCCCGCCGACCTGCCGAAGGCGATGGCGGAGATCCATCGGGTCAGCCGTCGATGGATCTGGGGCTTCGAATACGACGAGGACTCGTTCCAGGAGATCCCGTATCGCGGCCACGATGCCCTGATGTGGAAGGGTCCCTATGTGCGGCTGTGGCAGCAGACCTTCCCCGACCTCGCGCTGGTGCGGGAGGAGCGCTTTGCCTACCGCGGGCAGCCCGCCAACCGCGATGTCATGTACCTGCTGGAAAAGACCCGCAACCATGGGCTCATAGGCGCAATATAGGGACGCCGACGAGATGCCTGGATTCGCGGTGATCGACTACGGTGCCGGCAACACCCGCTCGGTCGTCAATGCGTGCCGAGCGGCCGGGGCGAACCCGCTAGTCGTGGCCGACGGCGATCAGTTGAGAGCGATGTGGCCCAGCTGGATCGTGATGCCGGGTGTGGGGGCCGTCGGATCGGCAATGGCCAGTCTTCGCGAGCGCCGGCTGATTGGACCACTCGAAGAACTTGTGCACGGAGCCGGCGTCCCGTTTCTTGGCATTTGCGTGGGGATGCAATTACTAGCTACGCGCTGCAGGGAGTTTGGCGATCACGCCGGGTTGAATTGGATCCCTGGCCAGGTGAATCGGATTGCTGCCGAAGGATCTGGTGTTAGAGTACCGCACGTCGGCTGGAATAACATCTTGGTTGATAGGACTGATGCAGATGATTTCCTGCTTAGTACGGGCGATGGTGAGCATTTTTACTTCCAGCATAGTTTCGCCTTCGCTCCGGACGATCCGGCGACCGTGCTGGCCTGGAGCGACTATGCTGGCCCGTTTGTCTGCGCGGTCCGGCGCGGCAATATCGCCGGCGTGCAGTTCCACCCGGAGAAGAGCGGTGCGGTGGGACGCGCGGTGCTCGCTGCTTTCGCCAAGACCTGAAAGCGCGCCTGCATGCTAAAGCGCCGGCTCATTCCCGTGCTCTACCTGATGGACGGCCAGATGGTGCGCAGCGAAACCTTCTCGTGGCACCAAGCGATCGGCAACCCGATGATCCATGTGGAGCGGTTGGTCGAATGGGACGTTGACGAACTGATCGTGCTCGACATCTCCCGCAATGCGCCAATATACGACGTCGGGCGCATTGACACCCGCCGTGGCGGGGCGGTGGACCTTATGGACTTCGTCAGCAAGATCGCCGCCGATTGCAACATCCCGCTGACCTTCGGCGGCCGGATCCGGACCTTGGACGGCATTCGCGCCATAATCCAGAATGGCGCCGACAAGATCACGCTTAATAGTGCCCTGGTCGAAACACCCGACCTCGTCAGCCGCGCGGCCCACACCTTCGGCAGCCAAGCGATCGTTGCTAGCGCGGACTATCGCATCACCGATGGTGGCGCGCGCGTGTTTACACATCATGGCACACGCGATACCGGCAGAGATCCCGTTACCTGGGCACACTGGGTAGCGGAAATGGGCGCTGGAGAGATCCTGCTAACCGCCATCGACCGCGACGGCACGGCGCGCGGCTATGACTTGGAGACCATCGACCGAGTGGGTAGCGCCGTCGAGATCCCGGTCATCGCATGTGGGGGCGCTGGACATCAAAGCCATTTCGCCCGCGTGTTGGCCGAGACGGCTGCCAGCGCCGTTGCGGCCGGCAACATCTTCCACTTCACCGAAAACGCCTATCCCCGGGCCAAAACCTATCTCCGCCGCCAACGCGAGGATATCCGATGAGCGATCCCGCAGCCGCGCCCCTCGGGCTAGTGTTGCCCGCGATGCGGTGGTGCCGACGCTGCGTCTACCCGTCAAGCTCAGCAGTCAAGCTGATGTTCGATGACTCGGGCCTGTGCAGTGGGTGCCGCGTGCACGAGCAGAAAAAGCAGATTGACTGGAACGAGCGCCTCGAATGGCTGCTCGAGGAAGTCGAGCCGTACCGCAAGTCGTCCGGCTACGAGTGTGTGATCGGCGTATCCGGCGGCAAGGACAGCTACTACCAGACCCATTTCGTGAAAGAGAAGTTGGGGCTGAAACCGCTATTGGTCACTTACAATGGCAACAACTACCTGGATGTGGGCTGGCGGAACCTGCACCGCATGAAGGAAGTATTCAACGTTGACCACATTATGGTGTCGCCCGGGGTGGATACACTCGTGCGGATGAACCGGCTGGGATTCCGCAAGATGGGTGATATGAACTGGCACGCCCATGCAGGCATCGCTACCGTGCCGATGGCCATGGCCGTCCGCTTCAACATTCCCCTTGTCTTCTGGGGCGAACACGGCTGGACCGATCTCGGGGGCATGCATTCCATGCATGATCTGGTAGAATACACGGCGCGTTACCGCAAGGACCAGTTCCTGCGTGGCTATGACTGGTACGACATGGTCGGCGACGAGGAGGACCCGGTCGAGGAGCACGAGTTGGAGTGGTGCAAGTATCCCAGCGACACTGAGATCGACCGGGTCGGCCTGCGCGGTCTCTTCATCGGCAACTACGATCCCTGGGACGCCAACGCCCATTCCCAGCTCGTGACCGAGCGCTACGCCTGGGAGCCGTCGCCGGTACCATTCGAACGCACCTACCGGCGAATGTCGAACTTGGACGATCGCTACGAGAACGGATCCCACGACTATCTGAAATTCATCAAGTTCGGCTATGGACGCGCCACAGATCACGCATGTAAGGATATCCGCTCCGGTTACATGAGCCGTGAGGAAGGCGTCGAGATGGTGCGCAAATATGACCATGTGCGCCCCTCCGACCTATTTTTTTGGCTGGACTATGTCGAGCGCAGCGAAGAGTGGTTCGACCGGACCGCCAACAGCTTCCGCGATCCGCGCGTCTGGGTGCGGGACGACGCCGGCCGGTGGCACAAGCGCAACATCTGGGATTGAGCATGCAGGTGTCCACCGATCGAGGCCGGGAGTGAGGAGCATCGTTCTCTGCGGCCACAACAAGTGCGGCACCCGCTGGCTGGCGGGCGTGATCGCCGGCTCGTCCACCCTCCGCCTCGTGTCGCCCGAAGGGCGTGGACTTACCGAAGCGGACATTTCGGACGACGGTGTCGACCGGCTGCGCACCCTGGTGGCGGCAAGCCCGGTCCCGGTACTGCTCGATTTCCCCCACGCCATCCAGAACGAGGCTACGCTGGCGGCGTTGAAGCGCATCGATCCGGAGATGGCGGCCATCGTCATCTACCGGGAACCGGTCGACGTCATGCTGTCGATGCACAACTATCAGCGGTGGTCGTACCAGAACGGACAGCTCTACGGCACGCCGAGCCGTCTGAAGGTCGATCGCCGAGTCCGCGACGACGATCTGGCCGATGCCATCATCGACGGGCCGTTGCGGGCGCAATACGAGGATCTCTATCGCTACGACTGCAACGCCCGTCGCCTGCGCGCCTTCTTCTCGCGGCACCACGAAGCACTCTATGACGATCTCTGCGAGGCGCCGGGCCGGTTCGTCCAAGCGGTCTTCGTGTTCTGCGGCGCCGTTCCCGACGTCGAGGTGTCGGCCGAGCGGGTCAACCGCAGCCTTGCCGTGCGCAGCTGGTTTCTCGACCGGCTGATCAGCAAGTCGTTCTTTATGCTCACGGGAATGAACTCGCGGGCGCTTTACGACCACTACAAGACCGGCAAGCTGCGCGGCTCGCCCTACCGGTTCCTGCTGCGGCTGAACGACAAGCCGGCGCACTTCCTGAAGGCCGGGGAACGTCAGCGTCTGAAGGATTTCTTCGCGCCGATGGTGCAGGAATTCTTCGCGGTCAGCGGCCTCGATCTGAGGCAGTGGGGCTATCCGGTTGACGCGCGCGACGAGGGTCCGCACCAAGCCGAAGGAGCAAGCGGATGAGCGGTACGCGATATGGCGATGACGTGGACGCGCTGGACGCCTGGACCCGGTTGGCCGACGAATACGTCGACGAGGTCCAAGACCCAGAAAACCGTTACTACGTCTATCACGTCAACCGGCTGCTCATTGGCCGGCGGCTGCTGGACCGCAGCGGCCTGATCCGCCACGGCGCCCAAGGTTTGGATTTCGGCTGCGGGGACGGGGTCCTGATGGAGCGGCTGTTGGCCGACGGCTGCGTGATGGAGGGTACCGACATCGCGCCAGCGATGATAGAGCGTGCCCGCAGACGGCTGGAGGGCACGGGCTGTCCGTTGTCGGTCGGCGGGATCGAACAACTCGCCAAACTGCCCGCGGGCCGGTTCGACTTCATCGTCGCGCTCAACGTTCTCGCCTACTTCACCCCTGATGAGGAAACCCGGTTCTTCTCTGAGGTGAGCCGGATCCTGAAGCCGGGCGGCGGCCTGCTTGTCTCGAACGTGAACGCCCTGTTCGATCTCTACACCCTGAACAGCTTCACCCGGGAATTCCTCAACCGGGAATTCTGGGAGGCAGCGTCGGTCGACGCGAGCGCGCTGCTTACGCATCCCGAGCTGCCTCAACGCACCGACTATGCGGTGAAGGCAAACCCGCTTTCCTATCGCGAGGTGCTGCGAGGGTTCGGGCTGGCCGAGCGGGATCGCGATTTCTTCAACTTCCATCGGATCGCACCGCTCTTGGTGCCCGACGGTCACACGCTCAACGACTATCTGGTTGTTGATGTGGACGAACTGGACCGGATACCAGAGTGGAAGAGGATGCTGGCCTGCAGCACTTACTTCTCGCTATCGGTGAAGGAGTGACGGCGATGGCCGCGTTGAAGGCCGACGATATTCGTCCGCGAAGGCTGATGCGCGACCAAACGGCGTCCATGCAGGCCGACATCGCCTTCCTGCAGGGCAACCGTGACCGCTTCGTCGACGCGGCCTGCCCGGCGTGCGACAGCAGCGCCCGCCGGCCCCTCTACCGGAAGTATGATCTGGAGCACGTCGTCTGCGACCACTGCGCGACGCAGTACATCGCCCCCCGACCGGATGCCGAGCTACTATCGGAATTCTATGCGCAGTCGGCGAACTACTCCTATTGGGCGAAGGAGATCTTCCCGGCCAGCGCCGAGGTCCGGCGCGAACGGATCTTCCAGCCACGCGCGGAGCGGGTCCGCGATCTGGTGGCCCGGCACCCGATCGGCGGCACGATGATCGAGGTCGGCGCCGGCTTCGGCCTGTTCTGCGACGAGGTGCGCAAGCTCGGCCTGTTTTCGCGCATCGTCGGCATCGAGCCGACGCCGGATCTCGCCCGCATCTGCCGGGATCTCGGCTTCGAGTGCCACGAGACGTCTTACGAGAAGGCGCCGATCGGCGGGCGGGCGGGCCTGATCGCAGCCTTCGAGGTGATCGAGCATCTCTTCTCGCCGAAGGCTTTCCTGGAGTGGTGCTTCGCCACCCTGGCACCCGGCGGGGCGGTGCTGATGACCTGCCCGAACATCGCCGGGTTCGAGACGCTGTGCCTCGGCGAGCGCTCGGAGACGGTGGACCATGAGCATCTAAACCTGTTCAATCCGGCATCGCTCGCACTTTTGGCCGAGCGGGTGGGCTTCCGCGGCATCGAGGTGACGACGCTAGGCCGGCTGGACGTGGACATCGTGCGCTCGGCGCTGGCCGACGGCACCGTGACCACCTCGGATCTGGGGCCTTTTGCGGGCCATCTGCTGGCGTCGGAGGATGACGACGTCCTGGAGCGGTTGCAGGATTTCCTCAGTGAGGCGAAACTGTCGTCCAACATGCAGCTTGTCGCCTTCCGCCCGGCCGGCGCCTGATGATCGCGGTCTTCCTGAACAACAAGCTGATCACCTGCGATTCGATCCTGCCGGTGATGATGGAGGTGCATCGGCGGGCGCCGTCGCGGCCGATCCGCTTCTTCTGCTTCGAACTGGCCACCTTTGATGCGATCCGCCAGAATGTCGTCCTCAGCGACGGGATCGACCGGATCGGGTCGCTGACCCTGCTCGGCCGGCGCCACCGCGGACCGCTCTCGTGGCTGCAGCACCGGCTGCGTGTCGCCGGCATGCTGCTACCGCTGCTGCTACGCGCGCTGGTGCGGCGAGTGGTGCTGATCCATTTCAAGGCGCTGAACGAATGGCCCCTCAGGGTGCTGTGCCTGATCCACCCCCGCGGAACCTACTACTTCCAGGCCAATGCGGCGGGGTTCTCCTACCTCGATGATGTCGTGATCGCCAACCTATCGCGCCAGCGCGCGACCGACCGGGTTATTCCCTGCGGTTGCCGGATCGTCGCGTTCGATCCGAACTGGCCGGAGCTGCAGTGGCCGGAGCTGGCCGACCGCGAGCGGCTGGTCTGCGGCACCGCGCACAATGGTGCCGCCTGGCTGGACTTCGTCACGGAGTCCGCCGATCGATATATCGCCGCCGACTTCGAACTGAACGGTGTGGCGCCGCAGGACGACATCATCGTCCTCATCCTGTCGCATATCGGCCGCCAGACCACCGGCGTCGACTTCATGGCGCATGACGATCGGTTGCCCGAGATCCTGGCCGAGACCCTCGACATCCTGGACGAGGAAGCACCCGGCGTGCCGGTCTTCCTGAAGCCGCACGTCATCACTGACATGGCGCTTCTGCGAAAGATCCTCGACGCCCGCTGCCACATGCCCCTGGTGATCACCCACCTTCACCCGAGTGCGCTGGCGACCCGGGCGCGCTTCTTCATCGCCAACTACTACAGCACCACCTTCGGCGCGATCCGGCAGGTCAACGGCGTGACCATCGAATACACCGACTACGCGCCGGCGGTCCTGGCGGCGACGAACGGCGGCTCGATGCGGCCGGATCTCGTCACGCATTTCATCAACAACGATCCCGAGGCCCTCCGGCAGTGCATTCGGCGGTGCCTGGCAACGCCGCGGCGGGACTTCCCGGCGCCGCGGCCGCCCGACGCCTCCGGCCTTATCGATCGGCTCTGCGGGATCGAAGGGACCTGACGATGACGAGTGAGCGAGGACAGGGGGCGCCGCGGCTGCGGTACTGTCGCCGGTGCGGCATAGCAGAGACTCGGCCGCATCTGCGGTTTGACGAGGAGACGATCTGCAGTGCCTGCCGGGCCTACGAGCGGCGCCCGGCCATCGCCTGGGAGGATCGCCAGCGGCGCTTCCTCGATCTTGTCGAGCAGTACCGGTCGAAGGACGGTAGCAACTGGGACTGCATCGTCCCGGTCAGCGGCGGCAAGGACAGCCACTACCAGACCCTCATGGTCCTGGAAATGGGGTTGAACCCGCTCATCGTCATGGCGACCACGGACAAGCTGTCGGATATCGGACGACGTAACTTCGACAACCTGAAGAAACTGGGCGTCGACGCCATCGAGGTCGACGTCAACCCGGTCGTCCGCCGCAAGCTGAACCGCATCGCGCTGATGCGCATCGGCGACATCTCTTGGCCCGAGCACGTGACCATCTTCACGGTGCCGGTGCGCCTGTCGGTGCAGCTCAACATTCCGCTGGTGATATGGGGCGAGAACACCGAGGACGAGTATGGCGGACCGGACGAAGCCGCCAGCGAATACCGACTCATCAACCGCTCCTGGCTGGAGGAATTCGGCGGGATGAATGGGCTCCGGGTGGCCGACATGGTCGGCCAGCTGGGCATCACGCAGCGCGATCTCATCGCCTACACCTACCCGGCCGCCGATGATCTCGAACGGACCGGCTCGGTCGGCGTCTATCTCGGCTATTTCTTCCCGTGGGATGGTCTATCGAATGCCATCCTTGCCAAGGCGTACGGTTTCGAAACCTATGGAAAGACGGTCGAAGGCTCTCTGGTTGACTATGAGAACCTGGACAACTACCAGACCGGCATTCATGACTACTTCATGTACCTGAAGTACGGCTTCGGGCGTGCGGCGATGCTGGCCAGCCTGCACGTGCGGCGGGGCCGCCTCAGCCGGCGTCAGGCGATGGACCTGGTGCGACGGCATGACGGCCGGTTCCCGTCGACCTATCTCGGCCATCCGCTGGAGGAGATCCTTCGCGACATCGGCATGAGCCTGGAGCAGTTTCAGGGGATCTGCGACCGCTTCACCAACCGGCGGATCTTCCGTCAGGACAACAACGGCCGATTTATCCGTGACGAGGCGGGACGGCTGGTGAAGTTTAACGACGACAACCCTGAGGACGCCGAGGGATGAGGCGGATCGTCGTCGTCCGGTTCGGTATCTCGAACGTGGACAGCGTCGTCCGCGCCGTGGAGGAATGCGGGCATTTCGCCACGCTTTCGGAGGACCCCGAAGCGGTCGCCGCGGCGGACGTGGTGATCGTGCCGGGACAGGGGTCGTTCGGCGAGGCGATGGAACGCCTCGCCCGGCGCGGCCTGCTGGACGCGCTGGACGAGGCGGTGCGTCGGCGCGGCGTGCCCTTTCTCGGGATCTGCCTCGGTATGCAGATCCTGGCCGCCACGGGCGAGGAGGGACGCAGCGGCGGCAGCCCCGGGCTCGGCTGGGTGGACGGCCGAGTCCGCCGCCTCGACGGCGGGGCTGAGCGGGTACGCATACCCCATGTTGGCTGGAACGAGGTGGTTCCGGCCCGCGTCAGCCCGCTGTTCGACGGGGTCGCCGAGGGCGCCGACTTCTACTTCGTCCACAGTTACGTGCTCGAGCCGGCCGATCCGACAGTGGCGCTGGCGACCACACCCTATGCCGGCGGTTTCGTCTCAGCCGTGCAGGTGGACAACGTGACGGGCGTGCAGTTCCACCCTGAGAAGAGCCAGGCGATGGGGCTCCGGCTGCTTGCCAACTTCCTGAAAGAGGCCGGACGATGCTGAAGACGCGCATCATGCCTGTGCTCCTGTTCAAGGAAATGACGCTGGTCAAGGGGCGCGCGTTCGACGCCTGGCGGCGAGTCGAGGTGCCGCAGTCGGCGATCCGGGTGTTCAACATGCGCGGCGTCGACGAGCTGGTCTTCCTCGACATCACCGCCACGCTGGAGGAGCGGCTGCCGGACTTCTCGCTGATCGATGACCTCGCCGACGACTGCTTCATGCCCTTCACCGTCGGCGGCGGCGTCCGCGACGTTGACACCGTAGGCCGACTGCTCGAAGTCGGTGCCGACAAGGTCGCGATCAACACGGCCGCCGTCGAGGTGCCTGGCCTGATCGCCGACGCGGCCAACCGCTATGGCAGTCAGTGCATCGTCGCCGCCATTGACTACCGCGGCGGTGGCGACAGGCCGGCGGAAGTATTCGTCCGCGCCGGTCACCAGCCGACCGGCATCGACCCGGTGCCCCTCGCCTGCCGGCTGGCCGACGAGGGGGCGGGCGAGATCCTGCTGACCTCGATCGAGCGGGACGGCATGATGATGGGCTACGACGTCGACACGGCCGCATCTGTCAATGAAGCCGTGAATATCCCGGTGATCGCCGCCGGCGGCTGCGGCAGCTACCAGCACATGGCCGACGTGCTGGCTGGCGCCCAGGTCGGTGCCGTCGCAGCCTCCAGCATCTTCCACTTCTCCGAAATGACCCCGCGCGGCGCAAAGAACTACCTGGCCGAGCGCGGCTTTCCGGTCCGGCAATGAGCCTGCCGCGGCTGATCCTCTTGAGCGACCCAGACTGCTGGATCTGCGGACCGACTACGCCGGTCAGGCAGACGCTGGAGCGGCTGAACGACCTCGCCATCGACCAGCAGTTCCAGGTGGTCGTCGGCACCGGCGGCGAGGTGCTGGGCACCATTACCGACGGTGACGTCCGCCGGGCGATCCTGGCCGGCGTCGGCCTTGATGCCCCGGTTTCCGCGGCCATGCATCGCAAGGCGGTGGTCGGCCGGATCGGCGCGGACTCCGACAATATGGCCAAGATCGGCAGCCTCAGCTCGCACGTGCCGTTCCTGCCGCTGGTGGACGCCAGGGGCCGGCTTTGCGCAATCCTGATCCCGGACGACCGGCCCAGCGTCATCGACACCGCCCTCGTCATGGCCGGCGGATTTGGCCGGCGCCTCGGCGAGCACACGCGCACGACGCCGAAGCCGTTGCTGCCGGTAGGCGGCCGGCCGATCCTGGACCACATTCTGAGCCGGCTGGAGGAAAGCCGCATCCGGCGGGTCTTCATTTCCGTCCACTACCTGGCCGAACAGATCGTCCGCTTTGTCGAGGCGCGCGACAGCCGGATGGAGATTACGTGCATCCATGACGGCACGCCCCGCGGCACCGCCGGCGCGATCGCCGCCCTGCCCGCGCTGCCGGACGGCGGCCTGGTGGTGCTGAACGGCGACCTTGTCACCAGCGTCGATTTCGACGCGCTGGTGCAGTTCCACGACCGGGCCGGCGTCGACGCCACGCTGGCGGTGGCCCAGCACGAATTCGCCGTGCCGTACGGCGTCGTGCGCCACACGGCGGAAGGGCAGTTCCTGGGCATCGACGAAAAGCCGACGGTGCGCCACTTCGTTTCCGCCGGGATCTATTGCCTGTCGCGCGATCTCTGTACGTTGGTACCGCCCGACCGCGCCATGGACATGCCGGAACTGATCAACCGGGGACGCGAGATCGGCCTGAAGGTCGGCCTGTTCCCGATCCACGAATACTGGACCGATATCGGCCGGCCGGCCGACCTGGCCGAAGCCCGCGCGCGTGCGGAGGCCGACCTTGCCGCCACCCGCTGACGCCTGCGACGCACCAGCACAGTCCCACCGCTGACCAACAGTCCGAGCTTCATGACCCAGACGACCTTCACGACCAGCTTTGGCGACACGATCACCCTGGACGGCCAGTACCGCCAGTGGGTGGGCAAACCGGTCCGCGCGGATTCGCCGACGCATCTCTACGAAGTGCAGTATGCGAAGGCGGCACCCCCGCTCGGCCTGGGTGCCTTCAGCTACAAGCACTACGAAGCGTGCATGATCTACGACGCGCTCAGGCGCGCGGGCATCGGGCTCGACTTTCAGTCGATGCTGGACATCGGATCGGGCTTTGCGGCGATGCCGCGCATCACCTGGGTGCGCAACTATGCCCGCGACGTCACCGCGCTGGACCTGTTCCCCTACGGCGTCACGGCGCTGTCCAACGCCCTGGTGCGCCGCCGCCTGACGGAGATCGCGCTGGCCCAGCGCAGCGGGCTGCGCAACCTGCGCGGCCCCATGGGCAAGTGGGAATGGGTGGTCAGCCGCGAGAACTTCGCGCTGCCGCCGGTGAGTTCGTCCGGCCGGTTCGACTACCAGGTCGCCAATGTCTACGAGCTTGAGGGGCAGTTCGACTGGATCAACTCCAGCCTCACCCTCACGCATTTCAACCACGCCGACCTGTTCGCCAAGATCGCCTCGCTGCTGGGCGACGGCGGCGTGTTCACCTTCACGGTGGAATGCTGGTGGTACCCGGTGAACTCCACCCAGATCACCGGCGCGGCGCCGTGGCTGTGCCAGCGCCTGACCCGCGACGACCTGCTGCGCTATTTCCGCGAATGCGAGCCGGAGGTGGACGGCGACCATGTGGCCGCCGTCTACGACTACTATGCCGACCCGGCGCATCCGACGGCGTCGGACTATGTCGCCACCGCCGTGGCCAACGACCTGCATCCGGTGATCGTCGAGCGCCACATGAATGCGCGGAGCTGGAGCAAGCGGGCCTCCCTGGCGCCGCCGTGGCTCAAGCGCGAGACCGGCCAGGGCGCCCTGGAGGCCCTGGAGAATATCCGGCGGTTCAAGCCGGGCGTGATCGTGGAAGACCTCTACACCTCCCATTACCTGCTGGGCTTCCGCAAGGTCGCCCGCGGCAACTCGTGATCCGGTGCCGGCATGACACGCAGCCTGCTGCCCCGCTTCGACCTTGGAAACCGCCCGGTGGGCGACGGCGCGCCCTGCTTCATCACCTTCGAGGCCGGGCCCACCCATGACGGGCTGGACACCGCCCTGAAGCTGGTGACGCTGGCCGCCGAAGCCGGGGCCGACGCCATCAAGTTCCAGGTGCTCGACCCCGACCGCCTGGTCGCCGACAAGACCATGGCCTTCTCCTACGACGTGCTGGTCGACCGGGCGACGGGGGCGACCGAGACCGTGACCGAGCCGCTCTACGACATCCTCTGCCGGCGGGTGATGACCCATGACGAGTGGCGGCGGGTGAAGGCCCATGCCGATGGCCTGGGCCTCGCGTTCTTCGCCACGGCGCTGTTCGATGACGAGATCGACCTTCTGGCCGAGCTGGGCTGCCATTCGGTCAAGATCGCCTCGGGCGACGTCAACCACTGGCCGCTGATCCGCCGGGCCGCGCGCACGGGCATGAGCCTGCAACTCGACACCGGCAATGCCAGCCTGGGCGAGATCGAATCCGCCGTCGATGTGGCGCTGGAGGACGGATGCGACCGCATCATCATCCACCAGTGCCCATCGGGCTATCCGGCGCGGCTGGAGAGCATCAACCTGCGCATCATCCCGACGCTGGCACGGCTGTTCGCCTGCCCCGTGGCCTATTCGGACCATACGCCCGGGTGGGAGATGGATGTGGCCGCCGTGGCGCTGGGCGCCAACATGGTGGAAAAGACCATCACGCTGGACCGGCAGACCCGCAGCTGCGAGCACATGTTCTCGCTGGAACCGACCGACATGGCCGCGTTCGTCCGCGTCATCCGCGAGGTCGAGACCGCACTGGGGGCGCCCCGGCGCATCCTGCATGCCGAAGAGCGCCGCCGCCGCCGCAATGTCCGCCGCTCCGCCTGGCTGGTCGACGGCGGCCGCCGCGGCGACCGGCTGGGCGATCTTGCCGTCGACTTCCGGCGGCCGGGTGACGGTGTCGGCCCCGACCTGTTCGAACAGCTGGCCGATGCGCGCCTGGCCGTCGACGTGCCCGCCGGCCATCGTCTGTCCGTCGGCGACCTGGGCTAGGGCCACGCATCTTGCGGTACTTGCGCCTTAGTGAACTGGTCGACTGGGTCGGCCCGCTGCGGATGCTGGCCGGCCTCGGCCTGGTCGGCCGGCGGCAGGTCGCGATGCTGGGCGTGTTGACGGTGCTGTCGGTCATCTTCGAGAGCTTCGGCGTCGCGCTGTTGATCCCGGTGCTCGACTACATCCAGGCCGACGGCGACGTGGCCAGCCTGGCGGCAGAGGGGTGGATGTGGTCCACCCTGCTGGACGCCGCCGCCGTGGTGGGGATCCCGGTCAACCTGGCCACGCTGCTGCTGGCCGTGTTCGTGCTGGTGGTGCTGCGCCAGGCCACCACCTATGTGCGCACCGTCTACCTGGCCACGGTGCGCTGGGATCTCGGCCAGAAGATGTCGGTGAAGCTGTTCGGCAACGTGCTGGCCGCGTCGTCGCAGTACATCCGCAACTTCAGCAGCGGTTCGTTCGTCTACCTGCTCGGCTCGCAGGTGCAGTCCGCCAATGCGATGATCTATTCCTTCGCCACCATGGCCGCGCTCGGCGTGACATTCGTCGCCTATGGCGCCGTCATGGTGGCGGTCGCGCCGGGGGCTGCGCTGTTCGCCATGGTCGTGGGCATGGGGGCGGTGCTGGCCGCGTCCTACTATGTGCGCCAGGCCCGGTCGATCAGCCGCCGGCTGGTGCGCGTCGGCGAACGCTGGACCGGCTTCGTGACGGAGCGCTGGCGTGCCTGGCGGCTGTTGAAGATCGGCAACATGCTGGACCGTGAGATCGGCACGGCCGACCAGCTGGCCGGCAGCCTGCGCAACCTGTCGGTGGGCCTCGCCCGCGTCACCGGCCGGCTGGAGCTGGCGATCTCGCTGATCATCCTGGCGATCATCCTGCTGGCGCTGTACGGCGCCGTGCGCTACCTGCACGTGCCGATCAGCATCGTCACCGTGTTCGTGCTGGTGGCGCTGCGCGTGGCCCCGCTGCTGCGGCAGTTCGCATCGCTGCGCCAGTCCATCGCGGTGCAGGCGGCGAACCTCACCCGCGTGCTGGACGCGTTCCGGGACTGCGAGGCGGCGCGCGAGCGCGACGACGGCATTGCCGACATGCCGCAGCTGCGCCGGGGCATCACCTTCCGCGGCGTCGACTTCCTCTATTCCGGCGGGTCGATCCCGGCCCTGTGCGGGGTCGATGCCGTGATCCCCGCCGGGCGGATGACGGCGATCATCGGTCCTTCCGGCTCCGGCAAGTCGACGATGATCGACCTGATGCTGCGCCTGTTGAGCCCGACGGCCGGCGAGATCCTGATGGACGACGTCCCGATCCACGAGATCCGGCTGAACGCGCTGCGATCGCGGGTGGCGCTGGTGTTGCAGGACCCCATCCTGTTCGACGCCAGCATCGCCGACAATGTCCGCTATTTCCGCCAGTCGGCCACGATGGACGAAATCCGCCAGGCCTGCCGGCGCGCCCACGCCACGGAGTTCATCGAGGCGATGGCCGACGGTTATGACACCGTCATCGGCGAGGGCGGCACGCGCCTGTCGGGCGGCCAGCGCCAGCGGCTGACGATCGCCCAGGCCCTGCTGGCCGATCCGGAGATCCTGATCCTCGACGAACCCACCAGCGCGCTGGACTTCGAAAGCGAGCGCAAGGTGCAGGATGCGCTGGATGCGCTGGCGCGGGAGCGCACCGTGACGATCATCGTCATTTCCCATCGTCCGTCGACGGTTGCCAGGGCGGACCATATGATCGTGCTGAACGCCGGCCGCGTGGTCGAAGCCGGGCCGCCGGACCGCCTGCGCGAAGAGGGCGGCTGGTACGCCGCGATGATGGCGCTTCCGGATGGCCATGCGCATTCGCCCGCGGCAAGGCTGGACCAGGAACTGCCGGAACAGGAGGCCGTGTCGTGACCAGCGCCACCGGATTTGCCCGCGAGGTGACGATCGATGGGCGGGCGATCGGCCCCGGACATCCGCCCTTCATCATCGCCGAGCTGTCGGCCAACCATGGCGGCGACCTGGAGCGCGCCTTGCGCATCATCCGCCAGGCCGCGGCGGCGGGTGCGGATGCCGTGAAGTTCCAGGCCTATACCGCCGATTCCCTGACGCTGGATCACAGCGGCCCAGGCTTCGTCATCGACTCCGACAATCCGTGGACGGGCGAGCGCCTCTACGATCTCTACCGCCGCGCCGCCACGCCCTATGAGTGGTTTCCCACGCTGTTCGCCGCGACGCGCGAGGCCGGGCTGATCCCGTTCGCCAGCCCGTTCGATGCCGATGCCGTGGCGATGCTGGAAACGCTGGATGCGCCAGCGCACAAGATCGCCTCGTTCGAGGCGGTGGATACCGAACTGATCGCCTGCTGTGCGGCCACCGGCAAGCCGCTGATCATCTCCACCGGCATGTCGAATGCCGACGAGGTCGCCGATGCCCTGGCTGCGGTGCACGAGGCCGGCGGCACCCAGGTCGTGCTGCTGAAATGCACCAGCGCCTATCCGGCCGACGCCCGCGAGGCCAACCTGCGGACGATACCGGAGATGGCGCGGCGCTTCGGCGTGCCCGTCGGGCTGTCGGACCATACGATGGGCACCGCCGTGTCGGCGGCAGCCTGCGCGCTGGGCGCCTGCGCGATCGAAAAGCACGTGATCGACGCCCGCGAGCCGGAAACGGCGGACAGCATCTTCTCGCTGTTGCCGGACGACCTCGCGCGTCTGGTCGCCGACTGCCGCGATGCTGCGGCGGCCCTGGGCACCGTGCATTTCGGCCCGGGGGAGCGCGAACGGCAGAGCCTCGCCTTCCGCCGCTCGCTCTATGCCGTCCGGCCGATCGCCGCCGGCGAAGCGATCAGCCGCGACAATGTCCGCAGCATCCGCCCCGGCTTCGGCCTGCCGGTCAAGACGCTGCGGCAGCTGGTCGGCCGGCGCGCGCGCGCGGCCATCGCCGCCGGCACGCCGATGTCCTGGGACCTGGTGGAGTAGGTTTCGCCCGCAGCCCCCGCTGCGGTGCGTTCGATTGCGATATGGCGGATTGTCATCTGAAGGATGTCCGATGCCGGGAAGACGATGCCCGGCTGGTCTTGCAGTGGCGCAACGACCCGGTGACACGGGAAGGCTCGTTCCACACCGGCGAACGCCACTGGGCCGACTTCTGGCCCGATTTCCGCGACGGCTATCCGCCCGCGGGGGCGGCACGGCCGCAATTCGTGATGTGTGCCGGCCGCCCGGTCGCCTTCCTGCGGTTCGACCCGCCGCGTACGGGCCATGGCGACGACGACCTTGTGGAGATCTCCATCAACGTCGCACCCGACCATCGAAGCCGCGGCATCGGTGTGGCCGCCCTTCACCTGGCGGAGGGCTATCTTCACCGGTTCGGCCATGCCGGCATCCTGGCGCTGGTGAAGGCCGACAACGCCATATCCCGCCGCGTGTTCGAGAAGGCAGGCTATCAGGCGACCGGCGAGATCAGCGTCACCCCGTCGGAGGGCATGCCGCCGACCGTGGCGATCCGCTATATCCGCCCGCTGAAGCGTGAGAGCGGGACGATGGCATGAGCGGGACCGGCCGCATCGCCGTCATCCCTGCGCGCGGCGGGTCGCGCCGGCTGCCGCGCAAGAACGTGCTGCCGGTACGCGGCCGGCCGATGATCGCCTGGACGGTGTCCGCCGCCCGGGACAGCGGCGTCTTCGAACGCATCCTGGTGACGACCGACGACAGCGGGATCGCGGACGCCGCCCGGATGGACGGGATCACGATCCTGGACCGGCCGCCGGACCTGGCCGGTGACGACGTGCCCCTGGTCCGGGTCTTGCAACATGTCCTGGCCGATCACGGGGCGCAAGTGACGGCGGCCTGCCTGTTGATGCCCAACTGCCCATTCCGCACCGCCGGCGACATCCGGGCATCCGCCCAGCAGTTCGCGCAGACCGGTGCGGCATCGCTGATGTCCGTGGTGGCCTATGACTGGCGCCGGCCGGATTGGGCGCTGGCCATGGCGGCGGACCGGCGGCTGGCCTTTGCCTACCGCGACCGTGTCCCCGCCCCCACCGACCGGTCGCCCCGGCTGGTCTGCCCGACCGGGGCGATCCGCTGGGTGGCGGTCGACCGCTTCCTGGCCGATCCGCGGTTCTACACCGACGATGTCGAAGGCTTCGAGCTGCCGTGGCAGCGGGCGCTGGACATCGACGAGCCCGCGGACCTGGTGTGGAGCAACCTGATCGCGCTTGCGCTGGATCACGGCTTCGATTTCGGCGAGGCCGCGTGACCCGCCCCTGCTGCCTGATCCCGGCGCGCGGGGGGTCCAAGCGACTGCCGCGCAAGAACATCCTGCCGCTCGGTGGCCGGCCGATGCTGGCCTGGACGATCGAGGCCGCTGCCGAGAGCGGCATCTTCGACCGCGTGCTGGTGTCGACCGAAGATGCCGAGATCGCCGCCGTCGCAGCGGCCTGCGGGGCGGAGGTGCCGGAGCTCCGCGATCCGGCATTGGCCGGCGACACCGTCACCAACGTCGCCGTCGCCCTGGATCTCGCCCGACGCATGGGCTGGCCGGACGACGATGCCGTCGTCTGCCTGCAACCCTCCTCCCCGCTGCGGACCGGCCGGCATATCGCCGAGGCCTGGCAGCGCTTCGTCGAGGCCGGTGCCGACTTCCTGGTCAGCGTCGGGCCGGTCGACCCGCACCATTTCCATTGGGCAATGCACGAGACCGACGGGCGGTGGCAGATGGTCTTCGGCGACCGCTATATGACGGTGCGCCAGGGGTTGCCGGCGGTGTTCGGGCCCAACGGCGCCGTCAAGATCGCCCGCCTCGCGGCGCTGAGCCGCAAGGGGGATTTCTTCGGGGAGCCGCTGGCTGTCTCGATCATGCCGCAAGCGGCCTCGCTGCACGTCGCCACCCGCACCGACCTGGCCGTCGCCGAGGCACTGATGGCCCAAGCCCATGGCGATGAACACGCCTGAACCGCCGCCGCCCCCCGGCCCGGCATCCCTGGCCGGCACGGTCGCGGTCGTCACCGCCGGATGCGGCGGCATCGGCCTTGTCATCGCCCGCCAACTGGCCGCCGCCGGCGCCCGCGTGGTCGCCACCAGTCGCGACCCCGGCGGGCTTGCCGGCGCCGATACCGTCGAGACATTGGCCGCCGAAGGCATCGAGGCCCGGCGCCTGACCTTCGGGGAAGACGAGACGGCGGAGTTCTTCCGTGCCGTTGCCGCCGATCTGGGCCGGGTCGACATCCTGGTCCACGCCGCCGCCGGCCGCACGCCGGGACTGGCGGTGGAGCAGGTGACGGTCGAGGCCTTCCGGCAGGAGCTGGACGACAGCCTGATCGCCGCCTTTCTGTGTGCGCGGGCGGCGGTCGACGCGGGCGCGCGCACCATCGTCCAGGTCGGATCGGTCTATGGCGTGCTGGCGGTCGACCACCGGATCTATACCGACCCCGCCCGGCAGACGCCGATCACCTATGCCTGCGCCAAGGCCGCGCTGGTGCAGATGACGCGCTATCTGGCGGCCCTGTGGGCGCCGCGCGGCGTGCGCGTGAACTGTGTCAGTGTCGGCGGAATCCGCCGCGCGCAGGAGCCGGAGTTCCTGGCCAACTACAGCCGCCGCGTGCCTATGGGCCGGATGGCCGAGCCGGAGGAAGTGGCCGGGGCCGTGCTGTTCCTGGCCTCGCCGCAGTCCGGCTATGTCACGGGTGAGAACCTGATGGTCGACGGGGGCCTGCATGCCTGGTGAAGGGCGACGGACGGCGGTGCCATGATCGGGGTCATCGACTACGACGCCGGCAACATCCGCTCCGTGCTCAACGCCCTGGGCTGGGTCGGCGCACCGGCCCGCCTGATTGAGCGCACGGCGGAAATGGAGGAATGCCGCGGGCTGGTCCTGCCCGGCGTGGGGGCCTTCCGCTCTGCCATGGACGAGCTGGAGGCCCGGGGCCTTGCCGACGGCCTGCGCGATTGGGCAGCGCAGCGCAGGCGGCCGCTGCTGGGCGTGTGTGCCGGGATGCAGCTGTTGGCTGCCCGGGGGGTCGAGGGTGGCGATGCCGGCGGCCTTGGCCTGATCGAGGCGGCGGTCCTGCGCATCACCCCTGCCCCGCCGGCGCGCGTCCCGCATATCGGCTGGAACGAGGTGGTGCGCCGCCGCGACGCGACCCTGTGGGGACCGCTGGATCGCGCCTACTGCTATTTCGCCCACAGCTTCGCCATGACGTTCGACGACGACGGCGAGCGGGAGCGCTGGGTCGTGGGCGAGACCGACCACGACGGTGGCATCGTCGCCATGGTCGAGCACGAGAACATCATGGGCGCGCAGTTCCACCCGGAAAAGAGCCAGAAGCACGGGCTTGCCATCCTGAAGCATTTCGTCGAGGCCGCCGAGAAATGGTAAGGAAGCGGCTGGTCGTCAGCCTGCTGTGGCGCAACGGCGTCATCGTGCAGAGCGTGCGCTTCCGCCATACCAATGTGGTCGGCGATCCGAAGGTGGCGATCGAGTTCTTCAATGCCTGGGATGCCGACGAGATTGTGCTGCTGAACGTCTCGCGCGACGAAGGCGTGCCGGAGCGTTTCCTCGCCATGCTGCGCCATGTGTCGAAGCATTGTTTCCTGCCGCTGACCGCCGGCGGCTGGGTGGCGACGGTGGACCGGGCACAGTTGTTGCTGGAAAACGGCGCCGACAAGGTGGTGGTCAACACGCGGGGGTTCGACGAGCCGGCGTTCCTGGGCGAACTGGCCGACAAGTTCGGCGCGCAATGCGTCGTGGCCTCGCTGGACGTCGCCGGCGACGGACCGGACACCTGGCAGGTGATGGTCGATCGCGGCCGCCGCGCCACCGGCCTGGATCCGGTCACGGCGGCCCGCCGCGCGGCCGCGAACGGCGCCGGGGAGATCCTGCTGACCTCCATCGACCGCGACGGATCGCTCAGCGGCTATGACCTCGGCCTTGTCCGCGCGGTGGCGGGCGCGGTAGACATCCCCGTGATCGCCTTCGGCGGCGTCGGCGAGTGGCGGCACCTGGCGGAGGGGATCGATGCCGGTGCGGACGCCGTGTCCGCCGGCAACATCTTCCATTTCACCGAGCAGAGCACCCGGGCGGCAAAGACCTACCTGATCGATGCCGGCGCCCCGGTGCGCCCCCGATAGCCAAGCCCTGCGGGACGAGATCGACCATGCGATACTGCGCACGCTGCCTGTATCCGGAAAACGCCAAGCCCTACATCATCTTCGACGATGACGGGGTGTGCAGCGGCTGCCGCGTGGCGGAAGCCTATGACCGCGTCGACTGGGCGGAGCGGGCCAAACGCCTGGCCGACATCCTGGCCGACTACAAGGCCCGCGCCCGTGCGGCCGGCGCCCACTACGACTGCATCATCCCGGTCAGCGGCGGCAAGGACAGCCATTTCCAGGCCCATATCATCAAGAACCTGCACGGCCTGAACCCGCTGTTCGTCACCTACAACCACCTGTTCAACGCGCCCCTGGGCCTGCGCAACCTGGAAAACCTGTTTTCCAAGCTGAACTGCGACCTGATCCGCTTTTCCAGCAACCCCGATACGGTGCGCCGCATCTCACGCTACATGCTGAAGACCTGCGGCGACCTGACCTGGCACTATCACTGCGGCATCCTGACCTTCCCGATCCAGATCGCCGCGCGCTTCCGCATCCCACTGATCATCTGGGCAGAGAACAACTTCTCCAACCTGGTCGGCACCTTCAATCCCGAGGACATGGTCGAATTCAGCCGCAAGCACCGCAAGGATTTCGGCCTGCGCGGGATCGAGGCGGACGAGCATCTGGGCGAGGCCTCGGGGCTGACCTGGCAGGATATCGGCCCCTTCCGCTACCCCGACGACGATCTGATCGAAGAGGTCGGTGTGCGCGGCATCTATCTGTCGAACTTCGTGCGCTGGGACGAATACGCCCAGGCCGAGGATATGATGCGCCTCTACGACTTCCAGCCCAGTGCCAATGTGCGCGAGCGCACGTTCAACCGCTATGCCAAGCTGGACGACCTGCACGCCAACGGCACGCACGACTATCTGAAATACCTGAAATTCGGCTATGGCCGCGCGACAGACGACGCCAGCACCCTGATCCGCGGCGGGCGGATGACGCGCGAAGAGGGCATCGAGATGGTCGCCCGCTATGACCATGTCCGCCCGTCGGACCTCGACACCTGGCTGGACTTCGTGTCGATGACGGAAGACGAGTTCATCGCCTGCGTCGATCCGCTGCGCGATCCGGAGATCTGGCAGCGCGGCGCCGACGGCGCCTGGCAGGCCACCGACAGCGTCACCCGCCACCGCGACGATCCGGGTGTGGAGGCCGCCCGCCTGCCGCTGAAGGCAAATGCCGGCTGGGACTTTCCGCCCGGCCGCTATGACCTGACCGATCCGCGCTGGCTGGCCGAGCGCGGAGGCTACAAGTATCTCTAGCATGACGGACCTCGACCGCATCCTGCCGCTGTGCCCGGACGGGCCGGTGCCGCGCACGGTGCTGCTGTTCTCGCGCATCGATTTCGCCTGGCTGAACCCGATCCTGATGGCGGGCATGCGCGAACGCTGGGGCACGCGGTTCATCGTCATGGCGCCGGGCGAGAGCTGGCGCGCCTTCTATCAGCCGCATCTGCGCGACGGCGACCAGCTGCACGTCTCCGCCGACCTGGTCCGCGAGGCGGAGGAAGCGTCGCTGGGCGACGAGGCCGCGGTGTTCGCCCGCGCCCGCGCGATCGAACAGCGGTTCGGCATTGCGCTCTTGCGCGACGTCCTGCAACAGGCCCGCAACCTGGCCTGCTTCTGGCTGACCTTCGCACCCAACAGCGCGTTCGCCTATCGCACCGCCCCGCCCTATGTGGAGACGATCAAGCAGGCCTGCGTTTTCCTGGAGTATTTCGAGGCCCTGATCGCCCGCGAGGGCGTCGACCTGGTCGTGGAAAGGCCGGGCGACCTGTTGTCGACCTGCTGCCTGATGGCGGCGGAGGCGGCCCAGGTACCGACCACCTTCTGGCTGCCGGCCCGCAACGGCAGCTTCGTCATGTTCGCCGACGGCCCCTATCTCGGCCATCGGCTGATCCGGGCGGCCTATGACCGCCTGCCCGACCCCGAGCCGATGCCGCTGGAGGCGCTGGCACCGCCCGACGACTCCCGCCGCAATTTCGGCCGGGCCAAGGAACTGCGGTCGCTGCGCCACCTGGGGCTGGGCCTGTGGCGAACCACGCGCGACCATGCCATCTGGAAGGTGCAGCGGGTATTGAAGGGGCGGCGCCACCGGGGGCTGGGCTACCGGGCGATGGTGCGCCAGCAGGTCTCGGTCTGGCGGCTGCACAACGCGCTGGCGCGCCGCATCGAAAGCGACATGGGCCGGCTCTGCGCCCAGCCCTTCGTCCTGTTCCTGCTGCAGTTCGAGCCGGAATACACCACGCTGTCGCTGGCCCGGCAGTTCAACGACACCCGTGCGGTCGTCCAGCAATGCGCGCTGGCGCTTCCGGCCGGCTTCCGCCTGGTGGTCAAGGAAAACGTCAACTCCATCGGCAACCGGGCGCTGTCGTTCTACGACGACATGCTGAAGCTGCCCAATGTCATCCTGGCCGACCACAGCATCCGCGGCCTCGACCTGATGCCCCATGCCGCCGCCGTTGCCACCATCAGCAGCACCGGCGCGCTGGAGGCCAACCTGTTCGGCCGGCGGTCGCTGATCTTCGCCCCGCAGGTCGAATTCAGCTTCCTGCCCGACGTCCAATCCGTCACCAGCTTCCACGACCTGCCGGCGGTCATGCGCCATGCCGTGGCCGAGATCGGCGAGGACGAGCGCCGGGCCATCCGCGTGCGCGCGACGCGCTATCGCCAGGCGCTGGAAGCTGTATCCTTCCAGGCGCCGGGGACGCGGCCATTCCGCGGCACCGGCACGACCCTGCCGGACGGCGAGGCGGAGCGCGCGGTCGACCGGCTGCTGGACTGCTTCCGCCTGCAAAAGGCGGGGCAGCAGGCAATCCCGGATGCCACAGCGGCCGGGCCGCGACGCGTCCTTGTGGAAACGGGCGGAGGGTGACGATGGAAGGAAGCGGCTTGAAGCTGGCCGGGCGCAGCGGACTGCGCTGGCGGCTGTTGCCGGCGGTGCGCCTGGGGTTCCGCGTGCTGGGGCGCGGCTGGAACGACTTCTACGCCTGGATGCTCGACCGGCAGGAACGCCGCAACACCATCGACCGCATCCTGGCGCGCGACCGCCATGTGCAGGGCAAGGACAAGGGGCTCTACGACATCTCGCGCGGGCCCGTCCATGCGGCCTTCCTGATCCGCCACGGCCTCAAGCCCACCGACCGGTTCCTGGATTTCGGCTGCGGCTATGGGCGGACGGCGGTTGCCATCCTCAACCACCTGGACCCCGGCAACTATGTCGGCGTCGACCTGTCGGCCGAACGCATCCGCATGGCGCACGAATATGTCGAGCGCGAGGGCCTGACGGACCGGCGGCCACGCCTGCTGGCCAGCCTCGACAACGCCATGCCCTATCTGGAAGACGGCAGTATCGACGTGATCTTCGCCACCTCCGTCTTCTCGCATATGCCGATGGAACAATGGCATGAGGTGCTGGCGGCAGGCCGCCGGGTGCTGGTGCCGGGCGGTTCGTTCATCCTGAACTACCATGTCTCGGACACCGGCGAGCGCGTGGTCAACGACCTGAAGGATTACTACTATCCGCAGGCCGAAGTGGACGCGACCTTTGCCCGCCACGGCTTCACGGCGGAACCGCTGGACGGCTGGCATGACGACCTGGCGCCGGAAAACCGCGACCCGCTGATCCGGATGGTACGCCTGCGGGCGACGGGCGGGGCGGCGTAGGGGAATGCCGGTGGACGCTGCCGCCATGGCAGACCGACAGGACGCGGCCGGCACCGCGGACCATCTGCTGTGCTATTGCCATGGGGTCAGCAGCGACGACGTGCGGCGGCATTTCGCCCGACCAGGCGCGACCTACGAATCGCTGATCGACGAAACCCGCATCGCCACCAAATGCACCGCCTGCCGGCTGGACCTGGACCTGCTGCTGTCGGAACTGCATGCCGGTCCCGCCGGCCCCCTGCCCGGCCCGGCGATCGACGACCAGGACCAGCCGTCGCGCTGGTCGCGCCCGCAGGATCTGAGCGACGCCGGCTTCGTCCACGTCGGCGGCGAGGTGACGACGCTGGTGCGCATCGCCAACCGCGGCCTGTTCTTCGACGATACCTCCAAGGTCGTGCCCTACGATTGGACGCTGCGGGTCTTCAGCGACGCCGGGCGCGTGGTCGCCAGGCGGTCGGGGGCGCTGCCGGTCGGCACCGACCTGGAGGTGGATTTCGCCGAACTGGTCGCCGCGCCCTTCGCCGGCTGGTTCCTGGTCTGCCTCTACCCGCGCGGGCGCGGCCTTCTGGGCACCACGCGGCCGCAGATCGTGGTGCGCGGCGCCGGTTGGGCAAGCTCCGTCCACACGCAGTTCCTGTCCATGGCCTGCCGGCACAAGGCGGCCCTCCTGTTCAGCAACGCCGGCAGGACCGGGGCGATCATCTCGCTGATCAACGCCTCGCGCACCGCCAACACCGTCACCATTACGCTCAGCGGGCCGGGGGGCGACCCGCTCACCCGCGCGATCGACCTTCCGGGCTATGGCGCGCGCCTTGCGGACATCGACGACCTGTTCGGCCGGCTGGCCGCCGACGGCATCTACCTTGTCGCCGTGCAGAGCCGCGACCCCGTCTGCAAGCATCTGATCCTGCGCAATGACGACGGGTCGTGGAGCCAGAACCACTTCCCCAACGCCAAATGACCGAGAATATCGCCCACTATCTGTCGCCGCTGATCTTCCCGCTGTTTCCGGCGGACGCGGGGACGCTGTACCTGGACTACGACCTGGGCCATGTGCTGCGGGTGCGCGGGGGCGGCGGCTTCACGGGGCGGCTGACGGTCAGCATCCGCCAATATGCCGACGGCGAATGCCTGGACGAGGACAGCTGGTCGGTCGACGTGGCCGACAACGTCGTCGCGGACCCGCTGATGCGCTGCCAGCTCGCGGGCGACCGGCTGGGCTATGTCGAGATCCATATCGAGGCCGATGCCCCGGCCTTCCGCAAGATCCTCTCGCCCCCCGGCTATGCGCTGCTGCGCACACCGTCCGGCAGCGCGGTCATCGTCGTCGCCGACCAGAAATATGCCAACCCCCGGGTGATCGATGAGATCCGCGGCACGGGCAAGTTCTGCATGGTCCACACGGCCGCCTTCGTCGACCCGCAGGCCGGCCTCGGCAATTCGCTGCTGCTGATCAACCCCTACGAACAGGCCCTGACCGCGCGCATCCACGGCGAAGAGGGGCGCAAGATGTCCCAGCGCGTGGCCAGCCGCAGTTCGGTTCTGGTGTCGCTGGAAGCGGTGCTGACCCCGGGTCGCTGGGGGTCGTACATGGTGACGGGCAACAACCGTGTCGTGACCTACGACCTGCGCCATGCCTATGGCCGGCCGTCGGCGCTCACCAGCATGGACCATCTCGATGTCTTCAGCGGCATGCGCACGCATCGCCAGGACGGGGCCGTGGATTGGGCGCGATCGGCCGCCCGCCGCTTCCTGCGCGAACATGGGATTCGCTACACGTGACGGTGCACCAACATGATTGACGGCGGCCACACCAATGTCGCGGTGATCGTCGCGCATCCGGACGACGAGGTGCTGGGCTTCGGCGGCACCATGGCACTGCATGCCGAGCGCGGGCACACCGTCTCGGTACTGTTCCTGGCCACCGGCCTGGCCTCGCGGCTGCGAGCGGGGGAGACCGTCTCACCGGAGGCGATCGCCGAGCTTCGCGCCGATGCGCGGGCCGCCGGCGACCTGCTCGGGGTCTCGCATATCGAGTTCGCGGATTTCCCCGACAACCAGATGGATTCGGTTCCGCTGCTGCATGTCGTTCAGCGCATCGCTGACTTCGTCGCCAAGACGGGGGCCACGCTGATCTACACCCATCACATGGGCGACCTGAACATCGACCACGGCATCACCGCGCGGGCCGTGCTGACCGCCTGCCGCCCGCTGCCCGGGGCGCAAGTCACCAAGATCTATGCTGGCGAGGTGCTGTCCTCCTCGGAATACGGGGTGCCGGAAGACCGGTTCCGGCCCAACACCTATGTCGACATCTCCACCAAGCTGGACGCCAAGCGCGACGCGTTGGCCAAGTACGCCAGCGAGCTGCGCTATTGGCCGCATCCGCGGTCGATCAAGGCCATCGCCATGCTGGCGCGCCTGAGGGGTGCCGAGGTCGGCGTGGACGCCGCGGAAGCGCTTGTCCTGCTGCGCAACGTCATCGCCAAGATCTGATCGCCTGTCCCGGTGCTTCGGCGCCCCTCACCCCGAGCCTTTGAGTCCCGATACATCCCATGATCGACGGCAAATCCATTCTGGTTACAGGCGCCACCGGATCGTTCGGCCGGCGCTTCGTTGAGACACTGCTGCGCGACTTCCGGCCGCGCCGGCTGGTCGTCTTCAGCCGCGACGAGCTGAAGCAGTTCGAGATGCAGCAGGACCTGGGCGAGGACGCCCATGCGTGCCTGCGCTATTTCATCGGCGACGTCCGCGACCGCGAGCGGGTGATGCGTGCGGCCGCCGGCGTCGACATCATCATCCACGCGGCGGCGATGAAGCAGATCGTCGCGGCCGAGCGCAACCCGACGGAGTGCATCGCCACCAACGTCATGGGCGCGCAGAACGTCATCGATGCGGCCATCGCCAACGACGTGGAGAGGGTGGTGGCGCTGTCGACCGACAAGGCCGCCAATCCCATCAATCTCTACGGCGCCACCAAGCTGTGCTCCGACAAGCTGTTCGTGGCGGCCAACAACCTGGCCGGCCGGCACAAGACGCGGTTTTCCGTGGTGCGCTATGGCAATGTCGCGGGCTCGCGCGGCAGCGTCATCCCGTTCTTCAAGCGCCTGGTTGCCGACGGGGCGCAGTGCCTGCCCGTCACCGATCCGGCGATGACCCGCTTCGTCATCACCCTGGACCAGGGCGTGGCCTTCGTCCTGAACTCGCTGGAGCGGATGACGGGGGGTGAGCTGTTCGTGCCCAAGCTGCCCAGCGTGCGCATCCTCGACCTGGTGGACATCCTTCTGGGGCCGGACCGCTTCGACGTCGTCGGCATCCGCCCGGGCGAGAAGCTGCACGAGGTCATGATCCCGCTGGACGAAAGCCGCCAGGCCCTGGACATGGGCGACTACTATGTCGTGCAGCCCAACCATACCTGGTGGAACCTGACGCGCTTCACCGAGACGGTGAAGAGCCACGGCCGGCCCATCGACCCGCCCTTCGAATACGCCAGCGACGCCAACGACTGGTGGATGACCCGGGCGGAGCTGGAGGCGCTGGCCGCCGCCACCGCCCCGGCATGACCGCCGCCCCCGTCTGGGGCCTGCGGGTGGCGACCGACGCCGCCGACGGTGCCGGCCATGCCGTGCGGTGCGCAGCGCTGGCGGCAGCACTGCCGGGCCGGGTGCAGGTATTCGTCGATCCCGGGCCGGTCCCCGCCCCCTTGCGGGTCTTGCCCGACTGTGTCGCCGAAGCGGCGCCCAGCGCCATCGACAGGCTGGCCGATGCGGTGGCCGAAGGCGACATCGCCGCGATCATCGTCGACAGCTACCGCGTGGACGAAACCGCCATTGCCGGGCTGGCCGCCCAGAGGCCGTGCGCGGTGTTTCGCGACGGTGCGCCCCGGCGCGCGGAAGCCGTCGCCATCGATCCCTCGCCGACGGCGGAACCACGGGAAGGCTATCTGTGCGGCCCGGGCTTCGCGCCGCTGGCGCCCGAGATCCGCGCCGCGCGGGCGCGCCTCGGCCTGCGTCCGCCGCCGGGCGATCGACGCGCGGGGCGGCTGCCCACCGTCCTGGTCGCCTTCGGTGCCCGCGACAGTGCCGACCTGACCGGGCGGACCCTGGGTGCGCTGGCCCCCCTGGCCCACCGCCTGGATCTGATCGTGGTTCTGGGCGCGGCTGCCCCCCATCTCGCCGGGATCCGCCGACAGGTCGATGATCTGCCGAAGGCGCGTCTGTACGTCGACCATGGCGACATGGCCGGCCTTTACGCCGCGTCCGAACTGGCCATCGGCGCCCCCGGCGTGTCGCAGCTGGAACGCCTGTGCCTGGGCGTACCGACCGTCCTGCTGGCGCAGACCGAAACGCACCGCCCGCTGGTGGCCGCATGGGTCGCTGCGGGCGTCGCGATGGCGCCGGAGGACGGGATTGCCGGCCTTGCCGGCGAAGTCGGGCGCCTGATTGCCGACCCGGATGCAGCCTACGCCATCGCCCATCGCGGCCAGTCCCTGGTGGACGGCGACGGCGCCGGACGGCTGGCGGCGGCACTCACCCATTCCCTAGGGCTGAAGGAGGCGGCATGATCCGCTATCCCTATTGTCAACCGGACATCCGCGACGAAGACCGGGCCGCCGCCGACGCGGTGCTGAAGAGCGGCTGGCTGACCCAGGGTCCGGCGGTGCTGGACTTCGAGACCGCCCTGGCCGAGACCCTGGACTGCCGCCACGCCGTGGTGGTGAATTCCGGCACGGCGGCGTTGCATCTGGCCTACCATGGCATCGGCCTCGGGCCTGGCCGCGGGCTGCTGACCTCGCCGATCACGTTCCTCGCCTCCGCCAACGCCGCCCGCTATTGCGACGCGCCGGTGGTCTTCGCCGATGTCGATCCGGCGACCGGCAACATCACGCCGGAGACGGTCGAACAGGCCCTGGCAGACAGCCCGCATCCCATTGCCGCCATCACACCCGTGCACCTGGCCGGGCGTCCCTGCGACCTTGCCGGCCTGGCAGCGGTCGCCGAGTCACGCGGCATCGCGATCATCGAGGATGCCTGCCACGCGCCGTCGGCACGCTATCCGGATGCGCGCGGCGGCACGGCCGCCGTCGGCGCGTGCACCCATAGCCGGGCAGCGGTGCTGAGCTTCCATGCCATCAAGCACATCGCCGCCGGCGAGGGTGGCGCCATCCTGACCAACGACGACGCGCTCGCCGCGCGCATGCGACGGTTCCGCAGCCATGGCATGGTGCGCGAGCCGGAGCTCTGGCAATCCGCGCCGGAGGCCGACGCCCCCTGGTACTATGAGATGGAAGAGCCCGGCTGGAACTACCGGCTGAGCGACATCAACTGCGCCGTCGGTCGATCGCAGCTGCGCCGCCTGGCCGCAGGCATCGCCGAGCGCGCGGCTCTGGCCGCCCTCTACGACGAACGGCTGGGGAACCTGGGCTGGCTCAGCCTGCCCCCGGCGCCCGCCGTGCCGGGCGGCCACGCCTGGCATCTCTATCCCATCGCCATCGATTTCGCGGCACTCGGCCTCAGTCGGGGGCAGGTCATGCGGCGGCTGGCGGCCCAGGGTGTCGGCACGCAGGTCCACTACATCCCGCTCTACCGCCAGCCCTACTATGCCGCACGCGGACACAAGCCGCTGCCGGGGGCGGAGGCGTACTATGCCCGCACCCTCAGCCTGCCGATGTATCCCGGGCTGACGCAAGCCGCCGTCGACGAGATCGCGGCGGCCATCCGGTCCCTGGCCGCAGGCTGACACCCATGGATGCGCTGCCGATCCGCCTCCGTCCGCTGGAGGAAGCCGACTTCACCGACGCCTATCTGGGGTGGTTCCGCGACGCAGAGGTGACGCGCTTCCTGGACGCCCGCAACATCACGCGGGCCGACGCCGTCCAGCACCTGCTGGGCGGCCGCGATGGTGCACGCTGGCACCTGTTCGCCGTCTGCCGTACCGATACCGGTGTCCATGTGGGCAACTTGAAGATCGGACCGATCCACCACCGCCACGGCACGTCGGACCTGGTCACGGTGATCGGCGACCGCACCGTCTGGGGCCGTGGCGTCGCCCGCGCGGCGATCCGCGAGGGCATCGCGCTGGCCTTCGGCCGGTTCGGCATCCGCAAGCTGTCCGCCAGCATCGACAGCCGCAACACGGGGTCGATCAAGGCCTATTGCGCCGCCGGCTTCACCGAAGAGGCGCGGCTGAAGGACCAGTTCCTTGAGCTGACGGACGGCGGCCCCGTGCTGTCCGACAAGGTCTTCGTCGGCTGCTGGAACCCCGACTGGCAGCCGCCGGCCGGATACTGAGCCGTGGCCGGCATCGCCCTGGTCGACAGCCCGGCGGCCCTCGGGCAGGCCCTGGCGGGCGGCGGCATCGACCGCATCCTCACCGACAATCCGTTTCTGGAAACGACGGCCGGGCCGCAGCCCGTCCGCAATGCCGAACGGTGCCTGACGACGGATGCGGCGTCGGAACTCGGCCGTGCCGCCCTGGAGCTGGCGAATGCGGTGGACGGCGTCCTCGAAGGCTCGGACCTGGCCCAGCGGCTGGGCGTACCGCCGTTCAGCCTCAGGATCGCCGGCACCACTTCGCGGCTGATCGCAAGCCTGCTGCACCGCGCGGCCGCGCTGTCGGCGGCGCTGGCGGAGGTGGCACCGGGGCCGGTCCATGTCTTCTGTGCCGATGTTCCGGACTGGGACCCGGCACTGCCCTATGTGCTGTCGCGATTCGCCAGCCCGGCCCCCCTGCTGGCCGCCGCCGGGTTCTTCGGCGATCGGGACGTGAGCGTGACACGGGTGCCCACGCCGATCCCCGAGACCGTCAACGATACCGCCATTCGCGCACTGGCGCCGCGGCTGGCCATGGTGCCGGCGGCGATGATCGCCTACGAGCTGGCGCAGCGGCTGCCCGGCGCCGTCCGCCTGCTCGGGCGCCGCCGGCCGATCGGCATCGCCGGCAGCAACGAGGCCATCCGCGAGGCGCTGCCGCATCTGCTGGCGCGCGGCCTGCGCCCGCTGCCGCTGGGCAGCCTGGCCGGGGGGGCTGCCGACCTGCCGCCCCAACAGGAGCGGGGGGGCCTGGATGGGCCGGCGCAACATCGCCTTGACGGCCTGGTGGGCACGGCCGTCGCCGCCACCGGCCGGTTCAACGGGCGGCAGGCAGCTGCCGTCGCCGCGGTGCTGGGCCAGGGCATCGCCCGGGCCGTTGCCCTGCTGGCCGCAGGGGCGCCGGCGGTCGAACGGCGGGCGGCCGCTGCGGCGGCAACCCTGGGCCCGGGGGGCGTGGTGATGACCAACGGCCTGTTCGGCCCGCTGGGCGGCATCGCCTATGCCTATCTCCGCCGGCAGGGCCTGACCATCGTCGACCTGGAACACGGCGTGACCACAGGCCTGGCCGCGCTTTCGGCGGCCCGCATCGATTGTTCGGAGGCAGCCCGGTGCGACGCGCTGCTGGTGTCATCCGACCGGGCCGCCCGGCGCTTCCGCCAGACGCGCCGCGAGGGGACGGTGACGGTGGCGACCGTGGGCCTGCCCGACCAGACGCGCCGGCTGCTGCGCCCCCGGCTGCAGCGGCGGCTGGCCCGCCGTCGCCTGGGCATCGCGCCGGGCGACAGCCTGGTCATGCACGTGTCCACCCTGCTCTACCACGGCAATGCCCGGCCGGGCGGCGGCGCGCCCGCGGAGTGGCTGATCCACGACACCGACCGGACCCTGATCGGCGATGTCTATGCCCGCATTCGCCACCGCGTCGCCTTCAAGCCCTACCCCACCCGGCGGTTTGCGTACCAGCCCGACTATGCCGATTGCATGCCGCGGCCGGCAAACCTGCTCTTTCTCGGCGATCAGGACTTCCGCTACATCCGCGCGGCCGCCGATGTCATCGTGACCAGCACGCCGACCAGCACGCTGGGCTGGTGCGTTGGCACGGGCCGGCCGCTGGTCTACCTGGACAGCCGCATCGTCAACCCGCTGGAGGATGAGGCGCTGCGCCAGCGGTTCGCCACGGCCTTCCTGGTCGTCGACCTGGACAGGCCGGACTGGCCCTCGGCCCTGGCGCAGCTGCTGGACCGCCCGCTGGGGGCGATCGAGGACGACTGGCAGGCCCGCGCGGCGGCCCGCCGATCCCTGCTGGCAGAGGCCATCTGCGGCCCGCCGGGGGTAACGGGGCGACGGATCGCCGATGCCGTCGCCGGCCGCGCGCCCGCCCCCGGCGCGGCGGGAATGCCTGGCCGCGCGGGGCCGGACCGCTAAGCACAAGCCGGCCTTTCCGGCGGCGAATCCGTGTATATGCACTGTACGGCCCGACTGGCGATGGCGTGTGTCCGAGCGCCGTCGCCAATATGCCTATGATATAGGCATTCGCCCGCGGGATTTGCGCAAGTCGTCGCCATTCCCGCCAGGCGGCGGGGGAATCCGCGGTACCAGCCCTGGCATGGCGCTTGCTTCGGGTTGGGCATAATGCGTCTAGGGTTCCGGCCGCCCGGCGGTGACTGGTCCGAGAGATGCACTCCCGGCCGGCGCGCATGCTCCGGCTGGAGCCACGGCGGGAGAAAAACCCGGGAGACTCGATCGGCGACGGCTGGACCGCGACGCGGTCCTGCGGCTGTTGCTCCCCGAGCCTCCGATTATCGGGCTTCGCTGATCGGGTCCCTCAATGCAACCGGCAGGAGAGGCGCGATGTCAGCAGTCCCCAGTTTCACCCGGATCGCGACGGCGGCCACCTTGGCCCTGGCCGTTGCCGGCCCCGCCTCTGCGCAGGAGCGCACGAGCTTTTCCATCGCCTGGTCGATCTATGTCGGGTGGATGCCCTGGGGCTATGCCGCCGATGCCGGGATCGTCGACCGCTGGGCCGAACGCTACGGCATCGAGATCGAGGTCGTGCAGATCAACGACTATATCGAGAGCATCAACCAGTACACGGCCGGCGCCTATGACGGCTGCGTGATGACCAACATGGATGCCCTGACCATCCCGGCCGTCGGCGGCGTCGACAGCACGGCGCTGATCGTCGGCGACTTTTCCAACGGCAATGACGGCATCGTCTCCAAGACGGCGACGACGCTGGAGGAGCTGGCCGGCACGCCCATCAACCTGGTCGAGCTGTCGGTGTCGCACTATCTGCTCGCCCGCGCGCTGGAGAGCGCCGGCCTGGCGGAGCGGGACGTGACCGTGGTCAACACGTCGGACGCCGACATGGTGTCCGTCTTCTCCTCCACCGACGATGTCAGCACCGTTGTCACCTGGAACCCGCTGCTGAGCGAGATCCTGACCTTCCCCGGCGCCACCGGACTGTTCGATTCCAGCCAGATCCCGGGCGAGATCATCGACATGCTGGTGGTCAACACCGAGGTGCTGGAAGACAATCCCGATCTCGGCCGCGCGCTGGTCGGCGCCTGGTACGAGACGATGGCATTGATGGCCGCGGGCGACGAAGGCGCCATCCAGGCGCTGACGGCCATGGCCGAGGCTTCCGGCACCGACCTTGCCGGCTATCAGGCCCAGCTCGACAGTACCCAGATGTTCTACGACGCGGCGGATGCCGTGGCCTTCACCACCAGCCCCGACCTGATTGCGACCATGGACCTGGTGCGCACCTTCTCCGCCGATCACGGGTTGATGGGCGGCGGCGTCGACTTCGTCGGCATCGCCTTTCCGGGCGGGGAGATCCTGGGCGACCCGGCGAACGTCAAGCTGCGCTTCACGGAAGCCTACATGCAGATGGTGGCGGACGGGGCGCTCTAGGCGCCGCGTCCGGCCCACGCGCGCATGCGCCGGCTGGTCAATCGCCACCCCGGGGCGGCCGGCGCTGCCTATCTCGCCGCCCTGCCCTTCATCGTGCTGATTGCCGCCTATCTGATGGGGTCGGCCGCCAGGCTGGCGGACAACCCCAGCGACAAGCTGTTGCCAGCGCCGTCCACGCTCGCCGCCGCGATCCAGCAGGTGGCGTTCACCGAGGACGTGCGCAGCGGGGACATCATCCTGTGGATCGACACGGCCTCAAGTCTGACGCGCCTGGGCATGGGCATCGCCGCGGCAACGGCGATCGGGCTGGCCTTCGGGATCGCCATCGGCCTGATCCCCTATGTGCGTGCGACCCTGGCGCCCTTCGTCGCCGTCCTGTCGATGATCCCGCCGCTGTCGGTGCTGCCGATCCTGTTCATCGTCTTCGGCCTGGGCGAGCTGGCGAAGGTGGTGCTGGTCGCCGCCGGCATCACCCCGTTCCTGATCCGCGATCTGTCCGTCCGCGTCGCGGAACTGCCCGGCGAACAGCTGATCAAGGCGCAGACGCTGGGTGCCAACACCTGGCAGATGGTGGTGCGCATCGTGCTGCCCCAGGTGCTGCCGCGGCTGATCGGCGCGTTGCGCCTGTCGCTGGGGCCGGCCTGGCTGTTCCTGATCGCCGCAGAGGCGATCGCTGCGACCGAGGGTCTCGGCTATCGCATCTTCCTGATGCGCCGCTACCTGGCCATGGATGTGATCCTGCCCTATGTCGCCTGGATCACGCTGCTGGCCTTCATGCTGGACCTGGCGCTGGCGCGGCTGTCGGCCTGGCTGTTCGCCTGGGCGCGCCCGGCATGAGCGCCATTGCCGTCCGCGGGCTGTGGAAGGCATACGGCGACCGCTCGGTGCTGGAACGGATCGACCTGGACGTCGCCAGCGGCGAGTTCTGCACGCTGGTCGGTGCCAGCGGCTGTGGCAAGACCACGTTCCTGCGGCTGCTGCTGAGCCAGGAACGCCCGACGCGCGGGGACATCCTGCTGGAGGACAAGCCCCTGCCGCCGGAACCGGAACCCGGCCGCGGCGTGGTCTTCCAGCGCTATTCCGTCTTCCCGCACCTGACGGTGCTGGAGAACGTCATCCTGGGGCTGGAGCTTCGCCAGTCGCCCTGGTTCGGCCGGCTGTTCGGCGCCGCCCGCCGCAAGGCGCTGGAGGAAGGCGAGCGCTGGCTGGCCTCCGTCGGCCTGACATCATCGCGCAACGCCTACCCGGCGTCGCTGTCCGGCGGCATGCAGCAACGCCTGGCCATCGCCCAGGCACTGATCCTGCACCCGAAGGTGCTGCTGCTGGACGAACCGTTCGGCGCACTGGACCCCGGCATCCGCGCCGACATGCATGTCTTGATCCGCGACCTGTGGCGGCGGACCGGAATGACCGTGTTCATGGTCACGCACGATATCCGCGAGGCGTTCGCCCTGGGGACGCGCGTGCTGGCCTTCGACCGCGTCCGCCACGACCCCCATGCGCCGGACGCCTACGGCGCCACGATCACCTATGACCTGCCCGGCCGCGGCGAAGGGGCGGAGGACGGGACCCTGATCCCCGTCCACTTCCCCTGGAAGGCCGCCCGACCCCGTAGCGAAGAGGCCCGCAATGCCGACCACGTCTCGTCCGCGTGAATGCCGCGCCGCCCACCGGCCGCCCGCCGGCCGCCCCGACGAACGGCGCCACCACCATCCGGATTTCGACAGGAAGGGCCTGCGCGGCTGGCGTGCGGCGCATCTGGAGGCCGAAATCCCCGAAACCGCCTGGCAGCGTGAGCGCGAATGGGCGCTGAAGATGGGCCTGCAAGGGGCCGACAGCCTGCAGGACCGCACCATCCCCACCTTCTCGCGCGGCGAGCTTCCCCACTATGCCGGCATCAACACCTTCCTGAAGGCGCCCTATATCGAGGATGTGCGCGATGTCGGCCGCTTCGATGCGGCCGTGATCGGGGTGCCCTTCGACGGCGGCACGACCTATCGGCCCGGCACCCGCTTCGGGCCGCAGGGCATCCGCAAGATCTCCGCCCTCTACACGCCCTACAACTACGAACTCGGCGTCGACCTGCGCGAACAGATCACGCTGTGCGATGTCGGCGACGTCTTCACCATCCCGGCCAACCTGGAAAAGACCTTCGACCAGGTCAGCCGCGCGGTGGCGCATGTGTTCTCGTCCGGCGCACTGCCGATCATCCTGGGCGGGGACCATTCCATCGGCTTTCCCTGCGTGCGCGGCATCGCCCAATGCACCAGCCGACGCATCGGCATCGTCCATTTCGACCGCCATGCCGACATCCAGGAGAAGGACCTGGATGAGCGGATGCACACAACCCCTTGGTACCACACGACAAATCTAGCCAATGTGCCGGCCGTCAATCTGGTCCAGGTCGGTATCGGCGGCTGGCAGGTGCCGCGCGAGGCGGTGAAGGTGGCACGCGAGCGCGACACCACCATCATCACCATGCGCGACGTGGAGGAAATGGGCATCGACAAGACGGCGGAAATCGCGCTGGACATCGCCTGGAAAGACGCCGACGCGGTCTATATCAGCTTCGACATCGACAGCGTCGACTGCGGCTTCGTGCCGGGCACCGGCTGGCCCGAGCCCGGCGGATTCCTGCCGCGCGAGGCCCTGGCCCTGGTCGGCCGCGTCGCTGCGGAAGGCATCTGTGGGCTGGAGGTCGTCGAAGTCTCCCCACCTTACGATACCTCGGACATCACCGCGCTGCTGGCCACGCGCGTGATCGTCGACGTGCTGGGGGCGCTGGTTGCGCATGGCCGCATGGGCGGGCACAAGCCCATCATCGACCAACCCGTCGCCTACTGAACGCCATGACCCACAGGCATCACCATCATCACCACCACCATGTCCATGCGGACGGCGGGAGCCACGTTCATGTGGACGTCCACACGTCGTCCGTCTCGCATGACCATGACGCCGCAGGCGGCGAGGACGCGGCGTTGCTGGAAGAGGCGTTCATCGAGGGCTTTCGCCATGCCGGCGACAAGGCCGGTTTCCTGCGCCTGGCCCGGGTGCCCCACGAACTGGCCGACGGCCTGAAGCTGGTGGAAGTGCGCATCGCCGACGCGTTCGAGGTCGGCACAGCCACGCCGGGGTTCGGTACGGCGGAGCTGGTCTATCACCCCTTCCCCGCCGCCATGGTCCGCCGCACGACGCGCCTGAGTTTCGTCTACCGCACCCTGCGCGAGACGCGCGAGCTGGGATGGTCCCAGGTCATGGCAGCGTCATCGTAAGGCACGCTCCGCCCCTCTCATCCGGGCGCGCATTCCGGTGGGAAATATCGTTGCCAGCCAATATGTTGATGGGATGACTTCCGCCCCGACAAGAGGTCCTGCGATGCTGTTCATGGTCATAGAGCACTACCGCCAGCAGAATGCCCAGGCGGTCTATGCGCGGTTCGCCGAGCGGGGGCGGCAGATCCCTGAGGGGGCGGACTTCGTAGCCAGCTGGGTTGCCGCCGACATGGGCCGCTGTTTCCAGATCATGCGCGCCGACGACGTCACCCTGTTGCAGCGCTGGGTTGCCGCGTGGAGCGACCTGATCCAGTTCGAAATCGTGCCCGTCGCGGAAGGCAGCATCACCGCCGCCGCGCTGGTCGGCGACACGTCGTCCGGGGCTACTCCGCCGCCTGCCGGTCCGACGGCAGGTCGCTGACGGGCTGAAGGCCCTCAAGCGCCGCCAGTTCGCGGTCCAGGCGGCGGGAAATGCTGCCGCGCGGCGCGCTACCCCGGGCCAGGATCGCATAGGCGATGGGGATCAGGTAGAGCGTGAACAGGGTGGCCGCGGTGACACCGGCGAAGATCACCACGCCGATGGCCGCGCGGGTTTCCGTGCCCGCCCCTGTCGAGACGATCAGCGGCACCGACCCGGCCACCGTCGTGACGGCCGTCATCAGGATCGGCCGCAGGCGGATCGCGGAGGCATCGACGACGGCTTCGGTGAACTCCACCCCCTGCTCGCGCAGCTGATTGATGAACTCGACGATCAGCACGCCGTTCTTGGCCGCCAGCCCCACCAGCATGATCAGGCCGATCTGGGAATAGAGGTTCAGCGTGCCGCCGGTCAGCCACATGCCGGCCAGCGCGCCGGCCACCGCCAGCGGCACCGTCAGCATGATGACGACGGGGTGCAGGAAGGATTCGAACTGCGCCGCCAGCACCAGGAAGACCACGACGATGCCCAGCGAGAAGACAAACAGCAGGGCGCCGCCGGATTCGATGAAATCGCGCGACTGGCCCTTGTAGGCGATCACCGCGGTGTCCGGAAGCTCCGCCCGCGCCGTTGCCTCCAGCCAGGCCAGGGCCTCGCCCAGCGTCGTCCCGTCGGCCAGGTTCGCCTCGATCGTGATCGAGCGCAGGCGGTCATACCGGTTGAGGCGGCTGGGGCCGGCGTATTCCTCCACATCCACCAGGTTGGCCAGGGGGACGAGCCCGCCGTCGCCGGAGCGGACATAGACATCGGCGATGTCCGTCGGCGTGCTCTGGGCGCTGCGCTCACCCTCCACCAGGACGTCGTATTCCTCGCCATCGTCGATGAAGGTCGTCACCGCCCGGCCGCCCAGGAAGGTTTCCAGCGTGCGCCCGATATCGCTGACACTGACGCCCAGATCACCGGCCTCGTTGCGGTTGATGGCGATGGCGATCTGCGGCTTGGTTTCGTCGAAATCGTCTTCCACGCCGGTCAGGCCGGGATTGCCGGCGGCGATCGCCGCCATCATGGTGTCGCGCCAGCGCGCCAGCTCCTCGTAGGTGGCGCCGCTCAGGACGAACTGCACCGGCTTGCTGGTCCCGCCGCCCAGCGCCTGGCGCATGATCGGGGTCGTGCGCACCCCGGGCAGGTCGGCGACGCGTGCCCGCACATCGTCCATGATCTCCCACGCGCTGCGGCGCGAACCCCAGTCGTTCAGGCCGACGACGACGAAGCCGCTGGCGAAGTTGTCGACGCGCCCGAACCCCCGGGGCGCGCGGACCAACAGGCGGTTGGCTTCGCCCGACTCCACCAGCGGCATCAGCCGCCGCTCGATCTCGTCGATATAGACTTCCATGTAGTCGTAGGAGGCCCCCTCCGGTCCGGAGATCCTGAGGAAGAACGCCCCACGGTCTTCGCGCGGCGCGAATTCCGACGGTACCTGCGCGTATAGCCACCAGCAGGCGGCCAGCACGCCGGCGAAGACCAGGAAGACCAGCCACGGCACCTTCAGCGTTGCCCGCAGGCTGGCCGCATAGCCTTGCTTCAGCCCCTCCAGGGCGCGTTCCGTCAGGCGGACGACCAGCGTCGTCCCCTCGTCCGCCTTCAGCACCTTCGACGCCAGCATGGGCGAGAGCGTCAGCGCCACGATGCTGGAAAAGATCACCGCCGCCGACATGGTGATGGCGAATTCGGTGAACAGCCGGCCCAGGTCGCCTTCGACGAAGGTGATGGGCACGAACACCGCCGCCAGGACCACGGTCGTGGCGACCACCGCGAAGCCCACCTGGCGCGCCCCGCGGAAGGCGGCAACCAGCGGGCTTTCCCTGTAGGTCTGCATGCGCCGGTGGACGTTCTCCAGCACGACGATGGCATCGTCCACCACCAGGCCGATGGCCAGCACCATCGCCAGCAGCGTCAGCAGGTTGATGGAAAAGCCCAGCAGATACAGGACAATGCAGGTGCCGATCATCGATACCGGCACGGTCACGGCGGGGATCAGCGTCGCCCGGGCGCTGCCAAGGAACAGGTAGATGGCAAGGATGACCAGCACGATGGCGATGGCCAGGGTCTTGTAGACCTCGGCGATGGCGCTTTCGACGAAGACGCTGCTGTCATAGCTCTGCCGCAGGTCCATGCCTTCGGGCAGGGTCGGACCGATCTGTTCGGCCATCACCTTCGCAGCGTGGGCGACGTCCAGGGTATTGGCCTGCGACTGCTTGATGATGCCGATGCCGACCATCGGCTCGCCGTTGCCGCGGAACAGCGTGCGCGTCTCCTCCGCCGCCCGTTCGACGCGCGCCACATCACCCAGCCGCACCAGGTGGCCGTTGGCGGCGCGCCGGACCACCAGCCGCTCGAAGTCCGCCTCGGTCCGGAAACCACGGACCACGCGGGCGGTGAAGTTGCGCGTCTCGGATTCGATGCTGCCGGCCGGCAGCTCGACATTGTCGGCACGCAGGGCCGCCTCGACATCCGCCACCGTCAGCCCGCGTGCCGCCAGTGCGGTGCGGTCCAGCCAGACGCGCATGGCATAGCGCTGCTGCCCGCCGATGCGCACCCGCGCTACGCCGTCCAGGGTCGAAAAGCGGTCGACCAGGTAGCGGTCCGCGAAATCCGTCAGCTCCAGCACGCTCATCCGGTCGCTGACGAGGTTGAACCACAGGATCACGTCGTCGCTGGAATCCGCCTTCTGGATGTCGGGCGGATCGGCTTCGGCCGGCAGGTTGTCGACGACGCCCGAAACGCGGTCGCGGATGTCGTTGGCGGCCGCTTCCACGTCGCGGCCGGCACGGAACTCGATGGTGATGCGCGATCGGCCGTCCTCGCTGTAGGACTCGATGAAGGCGATGCCTTCGATGCCGGCAATGCGTTCTTCGATCACCTCGGTGATGCGGGTTTCCACCACCTCGGCCGCGGCACCGGGATACTGGGTATCGATGGTCACGACCGGCGGGTCGATGTTAGGGTATTCGCGCAAGGGCAGGCGCTGGAACGCCACCAGCCCGAAGGCGACGATCAACAGCGACAGCACCGCCGCAACGACCGGCCTGCGGACCGAGAGGTCGGAAAGCACCATGCCGCCGGCCCCTCCGCTCAACCGCCGCTGAGGATATCGCGGATGGCGGTCTCGCCATCCGCCACGCCGATCACATGCACGGCGTCCCCGTCTTCCAGGTCGCCGGTGCCATGGACGACCACCCGGACGCCGGCGTCCAGCCCCTCCACGATTTCCACGGTTCCCGGGCGACGCGTGCCGATACGCACTTCGCGGCGCGAGACCGTCGCATCCGCCGTCTCGCCGTCGACGACGAAGACGAAATTGCGCCGGTCCAGCGGCACCAGCGCTTCTTCCGGCACGACCACGCCGCTGCGCGGGTTGGACAGCAGCTCCGCCGTCATCAGCAGGCCCGGCCGCAGCAGGCCATCGTCGTTCGCGATCACCGCGCGCAGGGTGATCGTGCGCGTGACCTGGTCCACGGCCGTGTCGATCACGTCGATCGTTCCCTCGAACTCCCTGTCCGGAAAGGCGTTCGTGGTGGCCCGGATGTGCAGGCCCGTCCGCACCTCGCTGAGGAAGCGCGACGGCACGGTCATCGTCAGCTTCAGGACCGAGATGTCGCTGAGCGTGGCGATCGGGTCCCCCGGCTCCAGCAACGTTCCCGGCGAAACCTGGCGCAGCCCGATGCGGCCGTCGAAGGGCGCCAGGATGCTGCGGTCGCGCAGGCGCGCCTGGATGATCTCGACCTCCGCCTCTGCCTGCTGAAGGGCGGCCCGCCGTTCCTCCAGCTGCGCGCGCGCGGCGAATTCCCGATCGCTCAGCTGCTGGGTGCGGTCGAAGGCGGACTGGCGTTCCGCCAGCACGGCCAGGGCGGCGTCGAGCATCGCCTGCTCTTCGTCCTGCTCCAGCACCACCAGAAGGTCGCCGGCGCTGACGGTCTGCCCCTCCTGGAAGGCCAGTTCAACGATCCGCTCGTTGACATTGGCCGTCAGGACGACGCTCTCGTTGGCCTCAAGGGTGCCCAGCGCTTCAATCCGGTCGTACAGCTCGCTTTCGACCACCGGCGCCACGATGACGGCGCGGCCCCCGCCCTGTGCGGACGCAACCGCCACCTGAAGCCAGAGGGCGCCGGCCAGCAGGACGAGGGGGAGCCTCACCATGGCCTGCAGTCTGCCCCGCGGTCGGTCCCGTCCGCATGCGGTGATTGCGCGCATCGTTCGCCGGGCGTCCACACTGTCGCTGTTCCTGACGGTCGGACCGACCGTCGATAAGAAATCTGTTCTTACCGCGGCGCGATGCCACCGGTCGACAGGATGAAGTCGATCACGGTGTCCAGGCCCTCGCCCGTCTTCAGGTTGGTGAAGACGTAGGGCCGGCCCGGGCGCATGCGGGCGGTATCGGCATCCATCACGGCCAGGTCGGCCCCCACCAGCGGGGCCAGGTCGATCTTGTTGATGACCAGCAAGTCCGACCGGGTGATGCCCGGGCCGCCCTTGCGGGGGATCTTCTCCCCCGCCGCCACGTCGATGACGTAGATGGTCAGGTCCGCCAGCTCCGGGCTGAAGGTGGCTGCCAGGTTGTCGCCGCCGCTTTCGATCAATGCCAGCTCGGCGGCGGGGAAGCGCGCCTGCATCTCCTCCAGCGCGGCCAGGTTGATCGACGCATCCTCGCGGATGGCGGTGTGCGGACAGCCGCCGGTTTCCACGCCCATGATCCGTTCCGGCTCCAACGCGCCGGCGCGGGTCAGGATCAGCTGGTCCTCGCGCGTGTAGATGTCGTTCGTGACCACGAACATGTCCACGCGCTGGCGCAGCCGCTTGCACAGCGCCTCCGCCAGCGCCGTCTTGCCGGACCCGACCGGCCCGCCGATGCCGACCCGCAGCGGGCCGCGCGAGGATGCCGGTGTGGCGTTCATGAGCGGAACAGCCGTGTGTACTGGGTTTCGTGGCGCATCGCGCAGAGGTCCACCGACAGGGCGGCGCTGCCCGGCTCCGCATCCGTCCGGCGGAGCGCTCGGGCCGCGACCTCCGCCACCACCGGCTCCAGCGCCGCGACGACCCGTTGCCCGTCGGTCTGACCCAGGGGGACCAGCCGCACGCCGGCGGAGACCATGTTGGCGGCGAGCGCATTCAGGTATAGCGGCACGACCAGTTCCATGGGCAGTCCGTGCACGGTGGCGGCCATCCCGACGGCCACCGGCAGCGTGACCGGAACCTGCGCGCGGGCCAGCCCCTCGGTGGCCATCGCCAGACGATCGTGCGGCCACACGGCCCGGACGGTACCGAGGAATGCCGCCCCCTGGGCGCGGCTTTCCAGCGACAGTTCCGCAGCGCCGCAGAGCGCTGCTGCCAGCGCCGCCACATCCGCCAGCCGGTCGTCGTCCCGGGAGCCCATGGCCTCACCGGTTTCGACCAGGATCCAGGCATCGGTCCGCCCCGTGCCGAAGCGAAGCACGCCCGCCAGCCACAGCGTCAGGCCATCCGCATTGCCGACCAGGCCGTCGTCGACCGCCGCCTCCAGCCCGTGGGAATAGCTGAAGGCACCGGTGGGAAAGGCCGGCGACAGCCAGGACTGCAACCGCAGCAGGGCCTCAGTGTCCGCCATCGGCGTCCGAATCCGCGTGGACGTGGCCATGGCCGCCCCCATAGGCGCCGCCCTCGGGCTGAAACGGTGCGCTGACCGCGGTGACGGACGCCCCCAGCCGACACAGCATGTCGGCCAGCACGTGGTCCGGACGGATCAGCAGGCGGTCGGCCTGCACCTCGCACGGCACATGGCGGTTGCCCAGATGCCAGGCGAGCCGGGCGACATGCAGCGCATCGACTGCCCGCACCTCCAGCAGCGGCTCGGGCGCTGCCTTCACCGCGATCCAGCCGCCACCGTCCAGGCGCAACCCGTCGCCCTCGGCCAGCGCCACCGCGTGGTCCAGGTCCAGCAGCACCGCCACACCGGCGTCCGTCGTCAGCCGGATACGCCGGCGGTAGCGCAGGTCGAACGGCAGCGTCACCGCATCGGCGGCCTCGGCCGCCGGCCAGTCGCCGGGATGCGCCACGCTGCCGGCGCGCGCGGGTGGCAACCCGCCGCTCAATAGAGGAAATACCGCTGCGCCATCGCCAGCACCTTCGCGGGCTCGCAGGTCAACAGCGCGCCGTCGGCCCGGACCTCGTAGGTCTCAGGATCCACATCGATCTTCGGCGTCAGCGCATTGTGGACCATCGAGGCCTTGGAGATGCCCGACCGGGTGTTGGACACCGCCACCAGTGGCCGCGACAGGCCGTACTGCCCGGCGATATCGGCCTGGACGGCCGCCGCACTGACGAACGTCACCGCGCATTCGGTCAGCGCACGGCCGAAGGCACCGAACATCGGGCGGTAGTGCTCCGGCTGCGGCGTCGGGATCGAGGCGTTGGGGTCGCCCATCACCGCCGCGGCGATGGTGCCGCATTTCAGCACCATGTCGGGCTTCACCCCGAAGAAGGCCGGCTTCCACAACACCAGGTCGGCCAGCTTGCCCACCTCCACCGATCCCACATGGGCCGAGAAGCCGTGGGCGATGGCGGGGTTGATGGTGTATTTGGCGACATAGCGCTTGGCCCGCAGGTTGTCGTTGTCGCCGCGCTCCCCAGGCAGGCGGCCGAACTGCTTCTTCATCTTGTCGGCGGTCTGCCAGGTGCGGATGATCACCTCGCCGACGCGGCCCATCGCCTGGCTGTCCGAGGCGATGATCGAGAACGCGCCCATGTCGTGCAGGATGTCTTCCGCGGCGATGGTCTCGCGCCGGATGCGGCTCTCGGCGAAGGCGACGTCCTCGGGGATCGACTTGTCGAGGTGATGGCACACCATCAGCATGTCGAGATGCTCGTCCAGGGTGTTCACCGTGAACGGCCGCGTCGGGTTGGTCGACGACGGGATGACGTTGGCCTCGCCACAGACCTTGATGATGTCGGGCGCGTGACCGCCGCCGGCGCCTTCGGTGTGGAAGGCGTGGATCGTGCGGCCCTTGAAGGCGGCGACGGTGTTCTCGACAAAGCCGCTTTCGTTCAGCGTGTCGGTGTGGATCAGCACCTGCACGTCCATGGCGTCGGCCACGCCCAGGCAGCAGTCGATGGCCGCCGGGGTGGTGCCCCAGTCTTCGTGCAGCTTCAGGCCGCAGGCGCCGGCGCGCACCTGGGCTTCCAGCTCCGCGGGCAGGCTGGCATTGCCCTTGCCGCAGAAGGCGAGGTTCATCGGGAAAGCCTCGGCCGCCTGGATCATCCGCATCAGGTGCCAGGCGCCGGGGGTGCATGTCGTGGCGTTGGTGCCCGTCGCCGGGCCTGTGCCGCCGCCCAGCATGGTCGTGATGCCGCTCATCAGCGCATCGTCGATCTGCTGCGGGCAGATGAAGTGGATATGCACGTCCAGCCCGCCGGCGGTGACGATCTTGCCTTCGCCGGCGATGGCCTCCGTGCCGGGACCGATGACGATATCGACGCCGGGCTGGGTGTCCGGGTTGCCGGCCTTGCCGATGCCGACGATGCGGCCGTCCTTCAGGCCGATATCGGCCTTGACGATGCCCCAGTGGTCCAGGATCAGGGCATTGGTGATGACGGTATCAACGGCACCATCGGCGCGTGCGGCCTGCGACTGGCCCATGCCGTCGCGGATCACCTTGCCGCCGCCGAACTTTACCTCTTCACCGTAGATGGTGCGGTCTTCCTCGACCTCGATGATCAGATCGGTGTCGGCCAGGCGCACGCGGTCGCCGACGGTGGGGCCGAACATGGCGGCATAGGCCGCGCGCGGCATCCGGTACGGCATGGCGTCAGCCCTCCCCGCCCTGGTCGAGCGGCCCCATGACCCGCTGGTTGAAGCCGTAGACGCGGCGCCCGCCGACATAGGCGATCAGCGACACCTCGCGCGTCTGTCCGGGTTCGAAGCGGATCGCCGAACCGGCCGGAATGTCCAGGCGCCGGCCGCGCGCCGCCTCGCGATCGAACGCCAGGCCCGCGTTCGTTTCGGCGAAATGATAGTGGGAGCCGACCTGCACCGGCCGGTCGCCGGTGTTGGTCACGGACAGCACGATCGCCTCGCGGCCTTCGTTCAGTATGATCTCGCCGTCGGCCGGCAGGATCTCGCCCGGGATCATCGGCTGGGCCTCCCTCAACGGATCGGGTGATGGACAGTGACCAGCTTGGTCCCGTCCGGAAAGGTGGCCTCGACCTGAACCTCGGGCACCATCTCGGGGATGCCGTCCATGACCTGGTCGCGCGACAGCACCTCCGCACCGGCGGCCATCAGGTCGGCGACGCTGCGGCCATCGCGGGCGCCTTCCAGCACGAAATCGGTGATCAGGGCCACGGCTTCGGGGTGGTTCAGCTTCACCCCGCGCTCCAGCCGGCGGCGGGCCACCATGGCGGCCACCGCGATCATCAGCTTGTCCTTCTCGCGCGGCGTCAGGTTCATGGGCGCCCCCTCCAGAAGGCTGTCATCGTCAGATCTGCCAGAGCACCGGCAGGGTCGCCGGGCGCCCCAGGGCCGCCGCACGCAACCATGACCAGCAATGGCCGAACGCCCGCCGCAAGGCGGCGGAATCGGCCCCGAGTATCCTCATCAGCAGCAGGCCTGGCCAGACCGTCGCGGCCGTACGGACGCCCGTGTCCGCATGTCCGGCCAGGACTTCGCGCACCGGCGACAGCAGATCGGCGGCATCCCGGGCCGCATAGACCACCGTCGCCAGCGCCCGGGCGCCGTTGAATGCCGCCGGATGGTCCAGGGTGCCGCCAATGTCGTCATCCAGCACCAGGGCATCGGCCCACACAAGGCGACCTTGCGTCCGCAGCCGCCATCGGTCATGCAGGCGCCCGCGGCGCATCACCTCGCCCATGCCCAGGCGACCGAAGACCAGGATCTCGCCGGCCAGGAACTGTGCCCCGGCGGCCAGGTCCACGGTCGTCCGGCGCTGCAGCCTGGCGCCGTCGAACAGGATCGTGCCCTGCGGCAGCCATTCCATCCGGGCGCCGGCTTCCAGCGACAGATCGACCGTGACCTCGGTGTCCGCCCCTTTCGACCGATAGACCTTCTCTGCCGCCTGGCCGCAGACCAGCAGATCCGCCCCCTCCTCCGCCACCACGGCCGTGCGGTAGCGGTCGCCGCCGACCATGCCGCCGGACACGTTGCTGACAACCAGCGTCAGCGGCTCCCCCGTTGCGGGAGTCGGCGTCAGTACGCGCAGGGGCTGTCGCTGATAGAGGTGGCCGAGGCGGACCCTGCCGTTGCGGCGATCGACGACGGCTTCGACCTCGCCGTCGGCGCGACCGACCGGCGGCTCGCCCACATCCATGGGCCGCGCCAGGGCCTGGTGCCACCGATCGATCAGGTCCCCATCCATGCTCACACGGTCAGATGCTTGCGGACCTGCGCTTCCTGCATGGTATCGCGCGTGCCGGCAAGAACGATCTCGCCGCGATCCATCACGGCGTAGCGATCGGCCAGGTCGCGGGCGAATTCGAAATATTGCTCCACCAGCACCAGGGCCATCTGCCGGGCCGTGGCCAGGTGGCGCAGCACCTGTTCGATCTGCTTGATGATCGACGGCTGAATGCCTTCCGTCGGCTCATCAAGGATCAGCAGCCGCGGGCGGGTGACGAGGGCGCGGGCGATCGCCAGCTGCTGCTGCTGGCCGCCGGAGAGATCGCCGCCGCGGCGCCGCATCATCTGCTTCAGTACGGGAAACAGCTCGAAGATGTCGTCGGGCAGCGACCGCTGCGACTTCGGCAGGGCCGAATAGCCCGTCTTCAGGTTCTCTTCCACCGTCAGCAGCGGAAAGATCTCGCGGCCCTGCGGCACATAGCCGATGCCCATGGCAGCGCGCGCATGGGTCGGCAGCCCGGCGATCGGCTTGTCTTCGTAACGGATAGACCCGGACCGGATCGACTGCAGGCCCAGGATGGCCTTGAGCAGACTGGTCTTGCCGACGCCGTTGCGGCCCAGCACGCAGGTGATCTGGCCCGGATGGGCCTCGATGCCGACGCCGCGCAGGGCGTGGCTGGCACCGTAGTAGAGATGGATATCCTCAACGCGCAGCATCGCTCACCGGCCCAAATAGACTTCGATCACCTTGTCGTCGTTCTGCACGTGGTCCAGCGTGCCTTCCGCCAGCACCGAGCCTTCGTGCAGCACCGTAACCTTCACGCCGAGCGCGCGGACGAAGGCCATGTCGTGCTCGACCACGACGATGGAATGCTTGCCGGCGATCTGGCGCAGCAGCTCGGCCGTCTGCTCGGTTTCCGCATCGGTCATGCCGGCCACCGGCTCGTCCAGGAACAGCAGCTCCGGGTCCTGGATCAGCAGCATGCCGATCTCCAGCCACTGCTTCTGCCCATGCGACAGGGTGCCGGCCAGCGCCTCGCGCTGGGGCCGCAGACCCACCGTCGCCAGCACGCTGTCGATGCGGTCTTCCTGTTCGCGCGACAGGCGGAAGAACAGGCTGTGCAAGGCGCTACGCTTGGATTTCAACGCCAGTTCCAGGTTCTCGAAGACGGTGTGGTTTTCGAACACCGTCGGCTTCTGGAACTTGCGGCCGATGCCGAGATTGGCGATGGCCGCCTCGTCCATGCGCCGCAAATCGTGGGTCTGCTTGAAGAAGACCTCGCCGCTGTCGGGGCGCGTCTTGCCGGTGATGACGTCCATCATCGTCGTCTTGCCGGCGCCGTTGGGGCCAATGATGGCCCGCATCTCGCCGATGCGCACGGTGTAGCTGAGGTTGTTCAGCGCCTTGAAGCCGTCGAAGCTGACGGTGACGCCGTTGACGTAGAGGACGATCGCCTGTTCCGCCGCGATCGCCTCTGGCGCGCCGACATTCATTCCGCGGCCTCCCGCTGCTCACCCTGGGAGGCGACGGGCGGACTTCCGCGCCGGCCGAAGATCTCATGCCGTCGCTGCCACAGATCCGAGGTCGTGCCGACAACCCCTTTGGGCAGCAGCAGGGTGACGGCGATGAACAGGCCACCCAGCAGGTAGAGCCAGATTTCCGGCGCGGCACCGGTGAAATAGGTCTTGGCGTAGTTCACCAGCACGCCGCCCAGGGCCGCGCCATACAGCGTTCCACGCCCGCCGACGGCGACCCAGACGATGATCTCGATGGAATTGGCCGGCACGAATTCGCCCGGATTGATGATGCCGACCTGTGGGACGTAGAGCGCACCGGCGATGCCCGCCAGCATGGCCGACACCACCCAGACCACCAGCTTGTAGTATTCCACCCGATAGCCGAGGAAGCGGGTGCGGCTTTCCGCGTCACGCACCGCCATGATCACGCGCCCGAACTTCGACGTCACCATCAGCCGGCAGACGATGTAGCCAAGGCCGAGGGCGACGGCGCTGCACGCGAACAAGGCACACCGCGTCGAATCGGCCTGCAGATCGAAGCCGAGCACGTCCTTGAAGTCGGTCAGGCCGTTGTTGCCGCCGAAGCCCATGTCGTTGCGCAGGAACGCCAGCATCAGCGCATAGGTCATCGCCTGCGTGATGATGGACAGATAGACGCCGCTGACGCGACTGCGAAACGCGAACCAGCCGAAGACGAAGGCCAGTGTGCCCGGCACCAGCAGCACCATCAGCGCGGCGAAGGCGAAACTGTCGAAGCCGTGCCAGTACCAGGGCAGCGTGTCCCAGTTCAGGAACACCATGAAGTCGGGCAGGACCGGGTTGCCGTAGACGCCCCGGTCGCCGATCTCGCGCATCAGGTGCATGCCCATGGCATAGCCGCCCAGCGCGAAGAACGCGCCGTGGCCGAGGCTGAGGATCCCGCAATAGCCCCAGACCAGGTCGACGCTGACGGCCAGCAGGGCATAGCAGAGATACTTGCCCCACAGGCTGACCAGGTAGGTCGGCACGTGCAGGGCAAAGTTCGCCGGCGTCAGCAGGTTCAACGCCGGCACGGCGACGGCCGCAGCCAGCATGAGGCCCAGCAGCACCCTGCCGCCGCCGTCGATGCGCATCAGCAGCGGGACATAGCCGGTGGAGGTGGCGATACGCGCCATGCTCAGGCCTCGACCGCGCGGCCGCGCAGCGCGAACAGCCCGCGCGGGCGCTTCTGGATAAACAGGATGATCGCCACCAGCACCAGGATCTTGCCCAGGACCGCGCCGGCATAGGGCTCCAGCAGCTTGTTGGCGACGCCGAGGGAGAAGGCGCCGGCCAGCGTGCCCCACAGGTTGCCGACGCCGCCGAAGACGACGACCAGGAAGCTGTCGATGATGTAGCCCTGGCCCAGGTTCGGGCTGACATTGTCGATCTGACTGAGCGCCACCCCGGCGATGCCGGCGATGCCGGAGCCGAGGCCGAAGGTCAGCGCGTCCACGCGGCCGGTACGGATGCCCATGGCCCGCGCCATCTGCCGGTTCTGCGTGACCGCGCGCATCTGCAATCCCAGCGCGGTGCGCCTGAGCGCCACCATCAGTCCGGCGAAGACCAGCAGGCAGAACAGGATGATGTAAAGGCGGTTGTAGGTCATCGTGACGCCGGCCGTGGTTTCGATGGCCCCCTGCATCCAGCTGGGCGTGCCCACCTCCTGATTGGTGGTGCCGAACAGCGTGCGGACCAGCTGGCGCAGGATCAGGCTCAACCCCCAGGTGGCCAGCAGGGTTTCCAGCGGGCGGCCGTAGAGGAAGCGGATGATCCCGCGCTCAATGGCAATGCCGGCCAGTCCGGCAACCACGAAGGCCGCCGGTATCGCCACGAACAGCGACCAGTCCAAGAGCTCGGGGGCATGATTGCGGATCACCTCCTGGATCACGAAGGTGGTGTAGGCGCCGATCATCACCATCTCGCCATGGGCCATGTTGATGACGCCCATGACCCCGAAGGTGATGGCCAGCCCGATGGCCGCCAGCAGCAGGACCGAGCCCAGGCTGATGCCCTGGTAGACGTAGCCGGCGATCCGCCAGGCGGCCAGCTTGCGCTCGATCGCCTCCAGCGACTCCGCCGCGGCAGCGCGCACCGTCTCGTCGGTCTCGGCATAGGTGCCGTCCTGCCTCTGGACGACCAGGGCGGCCAGCATGCTGCGGATATCGGGATCGGTGAATTCGCGCAGGGCTTCCACCGCCTCCAGCCGCAATGCCGGATCGTCGCTGCCCAGCAGGATCGCGGCGCGGGCCTTCTGCATGGCCCCGCGCACGTCGTCGTCCTCTTCCTGCTCCAGCGCCTGCTCCAGCATCTCCAGGGCACCGGCGTCCTGGCTGCTGAACACGGTCTGGGCCGCGTTCAGGCGTACCGCAGGGTCGGGGCTCATCAGCGTCAATGTGCCGATGGCAGAACGCGCCGCACGGCGCAGGCTGTTGTTGGCGCGGACGCGTTCGACATCACGACTGCCGACGATGCCGATCTCTTCACCGGTCAGCGGATCGATCAGGCGCAGGCCGTCGGGGTGATCCTCACCGATCACCACCTGCCCTTCCGCCGTCACATAGAGGCCGCGCTCCGCCAGGGCTTCGAGGACCGCCTGGGCGCGCGGGTCGCCGGTGGCGGCCAAAGCGCTGATGGCGGCCGACTGCTCTGCAAACTCGCCCTTCGCGGCCGTGTCGACCAGGGCGGCAAAGTCCGCGTCCTGGGCCACACCCCGTTGCGGGGCCGCCAGGACCACGAGGAGTGCGAAACTTGCCAACAAGCAGCGGATGACCGCGATCGGCATTCAAGATCCCTCTGATCCATCCGGTTGGAGGGTTCGGCGAGCACCGAACCCTCCGCCGGCTGTCGCCCGCGATGAGCGGACGCAAACTGTGCCGAAAACCGGGCGCCGCGAGGAGGCGCCCGGCCACTCCGGCGTTACTGGCCGATAACGGGGAAGCGAGGCTCCTGGCAGTTGCCGCAGACCCAGGGATAGGTCCAGTCGGCGGTCAGGACCGCACTTTCGGGGATGTAGTCGCTCCAGGCGTCGCCGACGACGAGGCCGTCCGTCTCCCACACCACGTCGAACTGGCCGTCGTCCAGGATCTCGCCGATCAGCACCGGCTTGGACAGGTGATGGTTGGTGTTCATCACCGCGATGCCGCCGGTCAGGTTGACGACCTCCTGGCCGTACATGGCCTGGCGGACCGCATCCACATCGGTGGTGCCGGCCTGCTCGACCGCCTGCACCCACATGTGGAAGCCGATGTAGTGGGCTTCCATCGGGTCGTTGGTCACGCGGGCTTCGTCGCCGATGAAGTCATGCCAAGCCGCGATGAACTCCGCATTTTCCGGCGTGTCGACGGACATGAAGTAGTTCCAGGCGGCCAGGTGCCCGACCAGCGGTGCGGTGTCGAGGCCGGCCAGTTCCTCCTCGCCGACGGAGAAGGCGACGACCGGGATCTCGTCGGCCGTGATGCCCTGGTTCGCCAGCTCCTTGTAGAACGGCACATTGGCGTCGCCGTTGATGGTCGACACCACCGCCGTCGGCCGGCCTTGGGACGCGAATTCCTGCACCGAGGCGACGATGGTCTGCCAGTCGGAATGGCCGAAGGGGGTGTACTCCTCCATGATGTCTTCATCGGCGACGCCGTTGGCGTTCAGGAAAGCCCGCAGGATCTTGTTGGTCGTACGGGGATAGACGTAGTCGGTGCCCAGCAGCACCCAGCGCTCCGCACCGCCGCCTTCCTCGCTCATCAGGTATTCCACCGCCGGGATGGCCTGCTGGTTCGGGGCCGCGCCGGTGTAGAAGACGTTGCGGGAGGACTCTTCGCCCTCGTACTGGACCGGATAGAACAGAAGGCCGTTCAGCTCCTCGAACACCGGCAGCACCGACTTGCGGCTGACCGAGGTCCAGCAGCCGAAGACGACGTCGACCTGGTCCTGCTCCAACAGCTCGCGCGCCTTTTCGGCGAATAGCGGCCAGTCCGACGCGGGGTCGACGACCACCGCTTCCAGCGGCCGGCCGAGCAGGCCACCGGCTTCGTTCTGCTGTTCGATCAGCATCAGCATGACGTCTTTCAACGTCGTTTCGCTGATGGCCATCGTGCCCGAGAGGGAATGCAAAATGCCGACGCGGATTGGCTCGCCTTCCTGCGCGGTCGCAGCGACCGAGCCAAAGGCGATGGTGCCTGCCAGGGCCGCAGCGGCCCCCCATCGCGAAACGCGACCGAACAGATCCATCGAAACGCCTCCTGATTTTCTTGAGAACGAGCGCCCACGCGGACGCGTGCGTCCCCTAACTGAGGCAAGCACTGTGCCAACTGTGGTGTCGAATATCCGGGGCCTGGGAATGCTTGGCGATCCGCCGGTCTTGTTGCTGCGCCGCAGCAGCCCGCGGCGCATCGCGGCTGCCATCGCCCGCTTTGGTGCCGGGCATTTGCCTCAAACTTATGCTGCGGCTGCCCGGTTATTAGGCGTCACAGCAATTTTGCACATGCATTGGGCGCGCCAGCGGACAGCAAAATGCGTGGGAGACGGGCTCACGGACATAGCCTGTCCAACGCCGCCTCGACGATATCGATGGCCCGATCCAGATCCGCAGGATCGATGACCAGCGGCGGCGACAGTGTCAGGAAGCGGCCCTCAGACACTGTGGCGTTCAGACCCCGGCGCAGGCAGTCGAGCTGGACCGAAGGCGCCAGGTTCCGGGCTTCGGGCGCGAAGTCCAGGGCCATCAGCAGGCCGACGCCGCGGGCGCCGCAGAGCAGGCCGGACCGGGCGGCCAGGTTCTGCAGACGCGACAACGCAGCCCCACCCAGGGCCTGAGCCTTGTCGGCCAACGCCTGATCGACCAGAACCCGCAGCGTCGCCAGGCCGGCGGCAGCCAGCAGCGGGCTCTTTTCGTGGGTGTAGTGGCCGATGGCGAGATGGCCGGCCACGTTCAGGTCAGCCCGGGCGATGACGGCGGACAGCGGCACCACCGCACCGCCCAGCGACTTGCCGAGCACCGTCATGTCCGGGCGCACCGGGAAATGCTCGCCGGCATACAGCCGGCCGGTCTTGCCGAGACCGACCGCCACCTCGTCGAAGATCAGCAGCGTGCCGGTGTGGTCGCAGAGATCGCGCACCTCCGGCCAGAACCAGTCGGGCGGGCGATGCGGGGTGGAGCGGATCGGCTCGGCCAGCATCGCGGCAAAGCCACCGTCACGGCCGAACGCCTCGCGCAATGCCTGCAGGCTCGCCGAGGCCGCATCATCGGCTGAGATCCCGGGCTCTCGGCTCCAGTACGGCGGGACATGGACACAGCCCTGAAATTCCGGAAAAGCGGCGCGCTCGCGCGCCCGGCCGCCGATCCACACCGCGCCTAAGGCGGCGCCGTGCCAGGTATCCTCGAAGGCCAGGGTCGTCTTCCGGCCGGTAGCGACGTAGGCGAGCTTCACCGCCATCTCGATCGCATCGGTACCGGAGGTGCCGAAGAGGATGCGGGCCGGCCCATGGGGCCAGAGCGCCGACAGCCGCTCCGCCAGTTCGGTCGCCGGGGCGTTGGTGAAGCGCCGGGGGCAGAACGGCAGCGTGTCCAACTGCGCCTTCAACGCGGCGATCACCGCCGGATGTCCGTAGCCGATGTTGTGGCAGCTGTTGCCGTGGAAATCCATGATGCGGCGGCCGTCCGCATCCTCCAGCCAGATGCCGTCAACGGCACGCAGGGCCGACACCACCGGCGACGATCCCGTCTGGTGCAGGAAGGCGTCGGCGTCGCGCCGGACGAGGTCGTGGCCGGCGGGTCCGAGCCCGTCCTGCCACCAGCCCTCGCGCACCGGATCGGTCATGCCGGCCGCCGCGCCGGCGCCAGGACCCGGCCGCGCGCCCGCGCGATGCGCTCCGACAGGCCCATGGCGCCCATCACCAGGGCGACGGTGGCGAGGATGGCGACGCTCTTGGCGCAGGCGAGGCCATAGTAGGCGTTGGACGCATGATCGAAGATCGCCACCGATGCCAGGTCGTGTTCCGGCCCCACCAGGAACACCACGGCCGACAGCGTCGTCAATCCGTCGATGAAGACATAGAGCGCGCCCAGCAGGATGGCGTGGCGCATCATCGGCATGGTCACCCGCACGAACCGTTCCACCGTGGAGGCACCCAGGCTGGCCGCGGCCTCCTCGATCGAAGCGTCGTAGCGCTGCAGCAGCGCGCGGCCGGCCAGCACGCCGACGAACATGTTGCCGAAAAGGATGTTGGCGACAAGGATGGCGCTGGTGCCGGTCAACGCCAGCTCCGGCATGCCCAGGGGCGCATTGAAGAACACCAGATAGCCGACACCGAAGATGACGCCCGGCAGCACCGCCGGCAGCAACACCACGAAATTCAACAGATTGCGCCCGGGCGGCCGCACCCGTTCGATGATGTAGGCGATGATCAGCGCCAGGATGCCGCCCAGCGGGGCCGCCATCGCCGCGATCCGGATGCTCTGCCACACCGACGACAGGCCCTGTTCCGACGCCACATAGCCGTAGACGCTGGACGTCTCGCGGAAATGGTCGAAGGTCAGGCTGAAATCCTGCCCCCAGACGCGGGTGACCGATCCCACCACGACGGTCAGATAGACCAGGGACACCAGCCCCAGATAGAGATAGGTGACCGAAGCGATGCCCAGCCGCGCCGGCCGCGGCACCGGCAGCTCCGTCGCCACCCCGGTGTCGCCGGCGCTGGTATAGCGCTTGCGGCCCATCGCCGCTTCCAGCACCAGATAAGCGACGATTGCCGGCAGGATCAGCCAGATGCAGAGGGCCGCCGACAGGGGCGTGTTGGAAAAGCCGATCATCTCGTCATAGACGATGCCGGCGACCACGGGAAAATCCCTGCCGATGACCAGCGGGTTGCCGAAATCGGTCATCGACAGGATGAAGACAAGGATGACGGCGCGGACCAGCCCGGGGGCCGCCATCGGCAGCGTCACCCGCCGGAACACCGCCCACGGCCCCGCCCCCTGGCTGGCGGCCGCTTCCTCCAGCCGCCCGTCCTGGCGGGCGAGCGCGTTGTCGAGGATGATGAAGGCCGGCGGTGTGAAGCTGAGCAGCTGCGCCAGCACGACGCCGCCGATGCCGTAGAGGTTGTCGGTATCGGCGTCGATCAGCCCCAGCGCATGGTCCAGCAGGTCGTTGGTGATCACCCCCTGGCGGCCGAACAGCAGGATGGCGGCAAAGGCCATGATCACCGGCGGCGACACCAGCGGCACCAGTGCGGCAAAGCGCACGGTCGTGGCGAACGGCACCGCCGCCCGGTTGACGCCGTAGGCCAGCAGAAAGGCGACCGGCACCACCAGCAGGCAGGCGAGACCCGCCAGCATCAGGCTGTTCTTGGCGGCATTCTGCAGCCGCGGCTCTTCCAGGAAGGCGCGATAGTGATCCAGCGCCAGCCGCTCTTCGGCGCCGGTGCGCAGGGTGGCGAACTGATCCTCATCCAGCCGGTCGCGCACGGCGAAGGCCAGTGGAATGCGCTTGTGCAGCATGATGACGGCGATCGGCAGCTCCGCATCGAAAGCCGCCCGCCGGTCCGGCGGCAGTGCCGATACTGCATCGCGTGCCGCCGCGATCTGGTCGTCGTAGTTGGCCGCGCGGTTCCAGGGAACCTCTTCGCCGATCAGCTCCAGTGCCGCGGCGACGCCATCCATCCATTGCCGGTCGTCGGCGCTGTCGACCCAGCGCTGCACCGCCTCGTCCCGCTCCTCCTCCGGGATCAGCGCGATTGCCTCGACGGTGATGCGCTTCAGCCCTTCCAGGGGCAGCGGCCCGGCGACATGGAAGCTTTCCAGCAGCACCGCCCCCAGCGGCACGGCGATGAACAGCAGCACCAGTGCAGTGACCGCAACGGCGATGGCGTGGCCCGCAAGGTCACGCACCGGCAGCCCCGGTGTCCGGGAACACGGCCATGTCTTCCGGTGCCACATGTACCGAGACCGGCCCACCGGCCCCGACGCCCGACTTGGCCCAGTGCACCGAGGGGCAGAGCGCGGTCAGTTCCGCAATCCCGTCGACGGCGACCCGCAAGCGGACGGCGGCGCCGAGGAAGTCGGCCGACACCAGCCGGCCCTGGGCAAGTGCCCCGGCCCCGCCGTTGCCCAGCACCACGCTTTCGGGGCGGACGGACACGGCATAGACCTCGGCCACCGGCAGGCCGGCGGGCCGCGGCAGCCGCGCGCCCAGCCCGTCGACGATCAGCGCGCCGTTGCCGTCGGACCGTGCCGGCAGGATGTTCGACTCGCCCAGGAATTCCGCCACGAACCTGCTCTGCGGCTTGCGGTAGAGCGAGACGGGATCGTCTTCCTGGACGATGCGGCCGCGATCCATCACCGCCACCCGGTCGGATATCGACAGCGCCTCTTCCTGGTCGTGGGTGACGTAGACGGCGGTGACCCCCGTCTGCTCGACGATGCGGCGGATTTCCGTGCGCAGATGGGCGCGGATGCGGGCATCCAGCGCCGACAGCGGCTCGTCCAGCAGCAACAGCTTCGGCCCCGGCGCCAGGGCGCGGGCCAGGGCAACGCGCTGCTGCTGGCCCCCGGACAGCTGGTGCGGATAGCGCCCGGTGATGTCGTCCAGACGCACCAGCGCCGCCAGCTCGGCCACGCGGGCCGCGATCTCGCGCTTCGGCGCCCGCTTCAGGTGCAGGCCGAAGGCGATGTTCTGGGCCACCGTCTTGGTCGGGAACAGCGCATAGGACTGGAAGACGAAGCCGATCTCGCGGCGGTGCGGCGGCAGGGTGTCGACGCGAACGCCCGCCACGGACACGGTGCCCCGGTCGGCGCGGGTGAACCCGGCGACGATGCGCAGCAGCGTGGTCTTGCCGCAGCCCGACGCCCCGACCAGCGAGACGAACTCCCCCGACCGCACGGCGATGCTGACGGCGTCCAGCGCCGTCGTCGGCCCGAAGCGCTTGGTTACGGTGTCGAGAACGAGGTCAGCCATGGTCCGGCCCTACGCGCGCGGATCGCCGGGCCGCAAGGTTGCGGCCCGGCACCCGGAGGCGGATCAGCTGCCTTCGTAGCGCGACGCCCATTCGCGCTTGAACTCGTCGGCATCCAGAGGGCGCCGGCTCTGCCACAGCGACAGCTGCGAGAGGTCGAAATTGCCATAGCCGGGCACGGCGGTGGCGCCGACGAAGTCTGCCAGGATCGCCGCGGCGTCTTCGCTGGCAACGAAGTCGAGGAACAGCTTGCCTTCCTCCGGATTGGGGCCGCCGGCCACCAGCCCGCCGCCTTCGATGACATTGGGGACGATCGGCGGCATCACCAGTTCCACCGGCAGGCCGGCGCGCACCTGGCTCAGCACCGCGGTGTCGTAGGTCAGGCCGATGATCGACTCGCCCGATCCCGCCTGGCGGCCAGCCTGGCTGCCGCTCTCGTTGTACTGGAAGATGTTGTGGTGAAGGTTGTCGATGTAGTTCCAGCCGAACATGTCCAGCATGGTGGAGAAGATCGACAGCCCCGTGCCGGATTTGGTCGGCGCAGCGACGGTGATGAAGCCTTCGTATTCCGGCCGGATCAGGTCTTCCCAGCTGGTCGGCATGGGCAGGCCTTCCTCGGCCAGGCGCTGGGTGTTGACGGCCATCAGCATCAGGGTGGCGAAATGGCCGACATAGAAGCCGTCGGGGTCGCGGAACGACGCCGGGATCGGCGAACCCACCGGCTCGTACGGCTCGAACACGCCGGCATTCTTCAGCTGCTCCAGCGCGATGTTGTTGACGCCGTAGACGACGTCGGCCTGCGGATTGGCGGCCTCGGCGATCGCCCGCTCGGTGATCGGCCCGGTCGACAGGTTGATGTCGCGGACGGTGATGTCCGGATAGCGTTCCTGAAAGGCGGCGATGATCGCCTGGTGCAGCTCGTTGTTGGCGGCGGTGTAGACCACCACCTCCCGCGCCGCGGCGTTCCCCGTCGTCGCAGCCAGGGTCAGCGCAGCCGCGGCCGCCAGCACGCCGCGCCGCGTCATGGTGCAGATGTCGAGCACGTTCCCCTCCATTGCCTGAGGCGCAAAAGCAGGTCATTTCCCGCTTGGACGTGCTATAAGCTACGCTAATCACGCATCGGCAAACGTGAAACATTTGTTATAGATTAAGAGGGGCCGGGGATGAACTTCGTCCAGCTGCGGGCATTCCACGCCGTGGCCAACCATGGCAGCTTTTCCGCCGCCGCCCAGTTCCTCGGCGTCAGCCAGCCGGCGGTCACCGTGCAGATCAAGGCGCTGGAAGAGACCCTGGGCGCGCGGCTGTTCCACCGCGGCGGCAGCACGGTGGAACTGACGGACTATGGCCGCGAGCTGCTGCCGGACGCCCAGAAGATCGCCAAGATCCTGGAGACGATCGAAGCGCGCTTTTCCGCCAGCCGCACGGTGAAGTCCGGGTATCTGTCCATCGGCGCCTGCGCCCCCTATCTGCTGGTGCCACTGTTGCGCCGCTTCTGCACCCAGCATCCCGGCGTGCGATTGGATGTGCGCCTGGGCAACTCGCGCACGTTGATCGAGGATGTACTGACCCACCAAATCGACCTTGCCGTCGCCACGCTGAAGGCTCCGCGGGAAGACCTGGCCTGCCTAAAGCTGGTCACCCAGCGGGTGCTGGTGCTGGTGCCCGCAGGCCATCCTTGGGATGGGCGGCCGGCCGTGCCGGTGGCCGACCTGGAGGGCGAGAGCTTCGTCCTGCGCGAAGAAGGCTCAATGACGCGGGCGCTGTTCGAAGACGGGCTGGCGGCGGCCGGCGTGCGGGTCCACCTCGCCCTGGAGCTGCAAAGCCGCGAGGCGGTGAAGGAGGCCGTCGCCGGCGGCCTCGGCCTCGGCATCGTCCTGGATCACGAGCTGGGGTCGGACCCCCGCATCGCCGGCATCCCCGTCGAGGGCGCCGACATGTCCGCCGGCGAATACCTGACCGCCCTGCCCGACTACGCCGGCCTCGGCACCGTCAAGGCGTTCATCGATCTCGCGCGCATTGAATATGCCGACGCCCCGTAGGTCCGTTTGAGTCCCAGGCGAAACCTGACGCCTGCCCTACTGTACCCGCCAGACATGCACCACCGGCGCCGGGCCGTCGGCGAACAGCTCCAGCAGGTAGAGCAGGCCGTGCCGGCGGTCGAAGGCCGCGTCGCCGATGCGCAGGCGGCGCTGCACGCCGCTGCCCAGCATTGCCGGCTCGACGCCTTCGGTCAGGAACAGGTGCTCGTCGATGTCGATCACGGCATAGGGCTGCGGCGCCCAGGTCGCCATCCTGCCGTCGGCCACCGCCGCCAGATCCGCGGGATCGTAGAGCAGGAACTGGGCATCGAAGCGGCTGCTCCACCAGCCGCGCGTGTCGTTGTGGCCCTGGCAGCCCTGCAGGTCCGACGGCGGACACGGTGTGCCGTCGGCAAAGCGGCAGACCGGAAACTGGCCGACGAAGTCGGTGTCGACGCAAGGGTGATCCGGCCCTGCGGGATGTGTGTAGCCATACCAGTAGCGCGCGCCCGTCCCCTTGGTGCCGGCGAACAGCACCGCGGAGCGCCCGTCCGCCGTGGTCAGCCACGCCGCGCCCTGCCATTCGTCGGGATGCTGATAGCCGGTCAGCGCCTGTTCGATGGCGTCCGTTTCCGTCGAGCTGCGATAGAGCAGCAGAGTCGTGGCGCCCAGGCGTGTGCCGGCCGGCGCCGGCGTGCCGGCCGCGTCCGTCCACGGTCGATAGGCGTACAGCGCCGGCCCCATCCCCGACCAGCCGCCGTCGCGGAAGCGGCCGGTGCCGATCACCCGGCCCTGCGCGTGGGCATCGGCCCAGGCCTGCGGGATGTCCAGCATGTAATCGTTGATGCTGTAGAACGACGCATCGTCGATGAACCACGGCCCGGCGTGGTCCGGGCGGTCGAGTGCCGGCGAGACCCAGGCATGGGTCGGCATCGGCGGCTCCGGCTCGAAATGCTGGCCCCAGGCCAGGTGCAGCAGCGGCCCCGTCTCCGGCCGGTCGAGATAGAGCATGCCGACCCGCGGGATCTCGTCCATGCCGGCGAACATGCCGCCGGTCACCTCGTGGAAGGTCTGGATGAAGTGCGCCCGCGGCAGCGCCGAGACCGCACCGGTGCGAACCGGTGCCGGAATGCCGACCTCCGCCACCTGATCGCCGTCGGGCAGCTCCCCGTACGGCATGCGCTCATGGCCCGTCAGGAACAGCGATCCGGGGTAGCCGTCGCCGGACCCGGACGGGTCGCCCGCCGGGTTCACCGTCATGGCATTGCCGGCATAGTCGAAGGTCTGTGGTCGTTCGGCCCCTGCCGGCAGCCGAAACGCCCCCTGGTAGACAAGCTCGCCCGGAGCGATCATGCCATCCGCCGCAGCCTGGCCGGCCAGTGCCGCCACGGCTGCCATGGCACATGTCGCCGACCACCGTCGCATCGACCTTCGCATTGCCGCCTCCGTCGCTTCGCGCGGGGCCGCATGCCCGTGGGGGTCGCCGCCCGCGCAGGCCTTTTCCATTCAGCCTATCAGCGGTGGATCGGGATCAGATATGTCGGCTCCGCAGGTCGTGCGGCATGGCCGTCGGACGGGGTTGCGATCCGCGCGCTCGCGATGACCGGCGATCCGGGTTAGCCTCGATGGAAGGGCCCGGCGGCGGCCGAGGCCCGGCCAGGGTGGCGACGATGCATCTGCACAACCGGTCCGGACGACAGCCGAAGCGCAGCCGGAAGGGCTTTCAGGTCCCCCACCCGCCACGCGGCACCCCGACCGGCGGCGGCCCGGCGAAGGGCCATCGCCCGGCCCCGTCACCTGCCGCTGCAGGTAGAGGCAAGATCCCCAGGCACCGCTAAGCAAGGTGACCTGCCGCCGGATCGATCCGGTCGCATTTTCCGAATCCGTCACGTAGAATTCGGATCCCCATACCGCTGCCAGTCGAGATCCAGCATGGACTACCGCGACCCCAGCTGTGCCTATTGCCCGGAAACCGTGCGCGTCTGCCGCCATGGCGAACTGCAGGGTCGGCCCGGCTTCTGCCCGACCCGTGTGGAGCCCGACGCCATCACCGAAGGCCGGCAGGCCTACGAGGACGAGCGGACACGGGCCATCGCGGTGGCCTCGGCGCAGGTCGAGGCCGAAGGCTATTGCCGCTGGTCGCGGGTGGAGGAGGTCTGCCAGTTCGCCCACAAGATGGGCTTCAAGCGCATCGGCATCGCCTGCTGCATCAGCTTCGTCGACTTCGCCCAGACCCTCAGCACCATCCTGGAAAGCCACGGCTTCGAGGTGGTGTCGTCCGCCTGCAAGGTCGGCGGCGTACCGAAGGAAGACCTGGGCCTGCGCGACGACCAGAAGGTCCGGCCCGGCGGCTTCGAGGCCATGTGCAACCCGGTCACCCAGGCCAAGGTGATGAACGACGCCGGCACCGACTTCAACGTGCTGATGGGCCTGTGCGTCGGCCACGACAGCCTTTTCCTGAAGCATGCCGACGCGCTGTGCACGGTGCTGGTAGCCAAGGACCGGGTATTGGCCCACAACCCGCTGGGCGCGCTGGTGCTGGCGGACAGCTATTTCCGCCGCGTCTGGGGTCCGGACAAGCCGGACCGCAAGCCGAAGCTGCCGGCCGAGGGGCGGCGCAAGCCGTAGGCGCGCGCCCCGTCGGCGGCGACTTTCCGCCTCAGCGCTGATCCAGCGGCACGTACGCGCGGATCGGCTGGCCGACATAGAGCTGGCGCGGCCGGTCAATGCGCTGGTCGGGGCTTTCGATCATCTCCTTCCACTGGGCGATCCAGCCGACGGTCCGCCCCAGCGCGAACAGCGCCGGGAACAGCGTCGTCGGGAAGCCCATGGCGCGCAGCGTGATGCCCGAATAGAAATCGACGTTCGGGAACAGCTTGTGATCGGTGAAGTACCGGTCTTCCAGCGCGATCCGCTCCAGCTCCAACGCCAGTTCGAACAGCGGCTCGTCCTTCTTGCCCAGTTCCTCCAGCACCTCGTGACAGGACTCGCGCAAGACCCGCGCCCGAGGGTCGTAGTTCTTGTAGACGCGGTGGCCGAAGCCCATCAGCCGGAACGGATCCTTGGGGTCCTTGGCGCGGGCGATGAATTCGGGAATGCGCGACTTGTCGCCGATCGCCTCCAGCATCTCCATCACCGCGGCATTGGCGCCGCCATGGGCGGGCCCCCACAGCGAGGCGATGCCGGCGGCCAGGCAGGCATAAGGTGTGGCGTGGCTGGACCCGGCAATGCGCACCGTGGCGGTCGAGGCGTTCTGTTCGTGGTCCGCATGCAGGACCAGGAACCGGTTCATCGCCCGCACCAATGCCGGCTTGGGCTCGTACGCCTCCGACGGCATGGCGAAGCACATGTAGAGGAAGTTGCTGGCGTAAT
>JACKIG010000009.1 GCA_020638595.1 Rhodospirillaceae bacterium
GAAGCGCAGCAGGTCGCCCTTGGGGTGGGACTCGCGGCTGGCCACGCACCGGCGCTGCGGCGCGGTCGCAGGGACCGCGCCCGGCGCAGCCGGGGGCGTTTCGGGCGTGACGGCGGCGTGCATCATTCGCTGGGCTCGACCCCTTCGCTCAGTTCGGCATCCTGCGGCTCGTCGTCGAACCAGTGGGCCCGTGCCGCCATGATCAGGGCATTGGCTTCGGCCTCGCCCATGGCGGCGGTGCCCACGATCTCGATCAGCTCGTCACTGGCCAGGTCGGCGAAGTCGTCCAGCGTCTTGATGCCGGCCTCGCCCAGGGCGACCAGCATCGCCGGCGTCAGCCCGTCCAGGGCGGACAGGTCGTCGGCAACGCCGATCTCCCGATAGCGTTCGGTCAGCACGCGGTCGCGTTCTTCCAGGAAGACCTGCGCGCGCCGCTGCAGCTCGATCGCCACGTCCTCGTCGAAGCCTTCGATATCCGTCAGTTCGTCGGGCTGGACATAGGCGATCTCTTCGACCTGGGTGAAGCCTTCGACCACCAGCAGGTTGGCGATGACGTCGTCCACGTCCAGCGCATGCATGAACATCTCGCTGCGGCTGCGCATCTCCGCCGTGCGGCGTTCGCTCTCCTCCGCCTCGGTCAGGATGTCGATGTCCCAGCCGGTCAGCATCGATGCCAGGCGCACGTTCTGGCCCCGCCGGCCGATGGCCAGCGACAGCTGTTCGTCCGGGACGACGACCTCGATGCGCGCCTGTTCGTCGTCCAGCACGACCTTCGAGACTTCCGCCGGCGCCAGGGCGTTGACGATGAAGGTCGCCGGTTCCGGCGACCACGGGATGATGTCGATCTTCTCGTTCTGCAGCTCGCCGACCACCGCCTGGACGCGGCTGCCGCGCATGCCCACGCAGGCGCCGACCGGGTCGATGGAGCTGTCGTGGCTGATCACCGCGATCTTGGCCCGGCTGCCCGGGTCGCGGGCCACCGACTTGATCTCGATGATGCCGTCATAGATCTCCGGCACTTCCATCGCGAACAGCTTGGCCATGAACTGCGGATGGGTACGCGACAGGAAGATCTGCGGACCGCGCTGTTCCTCGCGGACGTCATAGATATAGGCGCGCACCCGGTCGCCGACCTTGAAGTGTTCGCGCGGCAGCAGCTCGTCGCGGCGGATGATCGCCTCCGCCCGGCCCAGGTCGACGGTGACGTTGCCGTATTCCACACGCTTGACCAGGCCGTTGACGATCTCGCCGGCGCGGTCCTTGTATTCCATGTACTGGCGGTGCCGCTCGGCCTCGCGCACCTTCTGCACGATCACCTGCTTGGCGGTCTGGGCGGCGATGCGGCCGAAATCGATGGGCGGCAGCGGATCGACCAGGAACTCCCCGACCTCGGCGTCTGGCTTGATGGCGTGGGCCTGGTCCAGCGTCAGCTGGGTGGCCTCGTCCTCCACCTCCTCGACCACCTGACGGTATCGCGACAGGTGGATTTCGCCGCTGCGCCGGTCGATATGCGCGCGGATGTCGTGCTCAAGCCCGTACTTCGAGCGCCCGGCCTTCTGGATGGCCTGCTCCATCGCCGCCAGGACCTCGTCCCGATCGATATTCTTCTCGCGTGCGGCCGATTCCGCTGCGAGAAGGAGTTGCTGTCCATCCATCCTGAACGTCGTTCCTCTCAACCAACCTCGTTCGCGTTTCCGGCGGCGGGCTCACCCTCGTGCGCCCGACGCAGCGATCAGCTCGTCCGTCAGGACCAGCTTCGCCTTCTGAATGGCGGCGAACGGCACGGCAACTTCGCCGATATCCTCCGCCGCCTCTCCGCCCTCGCCACGCAAGGCAAGCCGCACCCGGTCGCCCTCGACCCCGATCAACCGGCCCTTGAACCTGCGCCGGCCCTCGATCGGCAGGACCGTTTCGACCCGGGCCAGATGCCCGGCGAAGCGGTCGAAATCCCCCAGCCGCGTCAGCGGCCGGTCGATGCCGGGGGACGACACCTCCAGCGTATAGGGACCGCGGATCGGGTCCTCGACATCCAGAAGGGCCGAAACCGCGCGGCTGACATCCGCACAGTCGTCAACCGTCATGCCGGCCCGGTCGCTGCGTTCCACCATCACTTGCAGCTTCATATGGTGCTGACCGGACACCATGACCCGCACAAGTTCGTAGCCCATCGCGTCGAGCGACGGTCCGATCATGCGGGCGATCAGCTGCGTCTTGTCCATTCAACGGTCCTGAATTCAACCCGCCGGGCATCTGTCGGGACCAGCGTCCCGAAACAAAAAAGGCGGGCCGGTGGCCCACCCCGCCTGTTCGCGCCGAACGCCGGTCACGACACCCGACTTGGGATGTAGAGTTACACTACTGTCCCGCTTTGTAACCTTGCAAGGAGATTATGGGTCAGCCCGCGGCCAACGCAAGAGGGTCGCCGGTCCTTTCGAAAACAAGGAAGACGGGCGGGCCCTTGAGCTGCTTGAGCTCATAGCGGGTCTGCGGCCAGTCATCCGGCCGCTGCCGCCAGTCCCGCGCCCGCCGGGCGCGCCAGCGGAAGCCGGGATGCGTCCTGGCGTGCATCAGCATCCAGTCGACCAGCCCGGGGTCGTCGCTGGCCAGCCGCAGTTCCGCCCCCGGCTTCAGGCAGCGGGCAAGCGCATCCAGCTGGGCCGGGCAGATGAAGCGCCGCTCGTGATGCCGCCGCTTGGGCCAGGGGTCGGGAAACAGCACGAAGGCGCGGCCGACCGAAGCGGGCGCCAGTGCGGCGATCAAGGCGCGCGCATCGTCGGGATGGATGCGCACATTGCCCAGGCCCAGGCGCGCCACCTGGTCGAGCAGGCCGGCCACGCCGTTGACGAAGGGCTCGCAACCGACGAAGCCGACATCCGGATGCCGGCAGGCCTGCCAGGCCAGGTGCTCGCCGGCGCCGAACCCGACCTCCAGCCAGACATCGCCGACCGGACGGGCGAACAGGCTGTCCGGCGCGATCGCACCGTCCGGCGGCAGGTCGATGGCCAGGCTCGGCAGCAGGTCGTCGACCAGCCGCTGCCGTCCCGCGCGCAGCCGGCGGCCATGGCGGCGGCCGAAGAAGCGCTGGCCGTCCGTCGGCGGAGTGTCCGTGCGCCCGGTCAGGAGAAGGCGGATTTCAGCGCGTCGACCAGGTCGAGGCGCTCCCACGAGAAGCCGCCGTCTTCCTCCGCCGGGCGGCCGAAATGGCCGTAGGCAGCCGTACGTGCGTAGATTGGGCGGCTGAGGCCCAGATGCGTACGGATGCCCCGCGGGCTGAGGTCGACCAATTCGCGCAGCACCTTGGACAGCCGGTCCTCGTCCACCTGGCCGGTGCCGCCGGTGTCGATATAGACCGACAGCGGGTAGGACACGCCGATTGCGTAGCTGAGCTGGATGGTGCAGTGGTCGGCCAATCCGGCCGCCACGACGTTCTTGGCCAGGTATCGCGCGGCATAGGCGGCCGACCGGTCGACCTTCGACGGGTCCTTGCCGGAAAAGGCGCCACCGCCGTGGGGCGCGGCGCCGCCATAGGTGTCGACGATGATCTTGCGCCCGGTCAGTCCGGTATCGCCGTCGGGGCCGCCGATGACGAATCGGCCCGTCGGGTTGACGTAGAATTCCTCCTCCGGGCACATCCAGCTTTCGGGCAGCACCTTCATCACGTGCGGGCGTACGATCTCGCGCACTTCGGCCTGGTCCAGGTCGGCATCGTGCTGGGTCGACACGACGACGGAGGTGACGGCGACCGGCTTGCCGTCGACATAGCGCAGCGACACCTGGCTCTTGGCGTCCGGCCCCAGCTTGGATGCGCGACCGGCATGGCGCGCCTCGGCCAGGCTGCGCAGGATGGCATGCGAGAAATGGATGGGCGCCGGCATGTACTCCGCCGTCTCGCGGCAGGCATAGCCGAACATGATGCCCTGGTCGCCCGCACCTTCGTCCTTGTTGCCGGCAGCGTCGACGCCGACGGCGATGTCGGCCGATTGCTGGTGGACCAGGACCACCACGTCGGCGTGGCTCCAGTGGAAGCCGTCCTGTTCGTAACCGATGTCGCGCACGGCATCGCGCGCCGTCTGCTCGATCAGATCGGACGAGATCTCCGCCGGGCCGCGCACTTCGCCGGCGATCACGATCCTGTTGGTGGTGCACAGCGTCTCGACGGCGACGCGCGACTGCGGATCGGCAGCCAGATACAGATCGACGATGCTGTCGGAGATGCGGTCGCAGACCTTGTCCGGATGGCCTTCAGCGACTGATTCGCTGGCAAACACATACGAGTTGCGCGGCACTTCTCATCCTCTACACATGACAGACCACAGGCCGGGCCCGCGAGGCGCCGGATCTTTGTCGGTGGTTGTGGCAAGGATCACAGGGCGGGTCAAGTTGACACCCGCAGGGCGGGCCATGGCCGGTCGCCGGTGGCGACGGCCGAGCGACAGCGGCTAGTCGTCGGCAAGGTCCTTCGATTGAACCTGGGCGATGGCCTTCGTCAAATCGAACACGCGCTTGCGCACCGTCGTATCGCCGATGCGATAGTATGCACGGATCAGGTCCAGCGTTTCCTGCCGGCCCATGGCGTCCTGTTCGAACGTTGCATCCAATCCCCGGTCTACCGGTGCGGCGGACGGCGAAACCGGGGGCATATCGCCGTCGGGTGCGTCGTCGAAGAAGAAGGAGACGGGAACATCGAGAACGCGGCTCAGCTCATACAACCGGCTGGAGCCGATGCGGTTAGCGCCACGTTCGTATTTCTGGACCTGCTGAAAGGTCAACCCAATGGAATCGCCGAGCTTTTCCTGACTGAGGCCCAGCAGCGTCCGCCGCAGGCGAACCCGGCTGCCCACGTGGATGTCAATGGGGTGAGGCTGGCCGATTCGCGGCCTGCCCACCGGCCGTTTGCCCGGGTTCCTGGTCTTGTTCACAGTCATGCTCCCGTCATTGCAATAACGGATCGGCTCATACGTGTGTATGCATTCTTAACAGAATCAACCGTTGGTGCCAGTGATTATGCTCACGACCCGCACAAATCCTCAGGCCTTCTGTATGCCGAATGCAGCCGCCAGAGCAAGACAGGGGTCAAACAAATAACAATTATCAACCAATAGGCGACATCGCCCCATCGCGCATAGGGGGTTGGTTCCGCCAGGTCGACCGGAAGGGGGGCATCGACCACGCCGCGCCGTCCGAGGCCGAGACTGGCGGTCACGCGCCCGTACGCGTCGACGACGCCGCTGATGCCGGTCGTGGCGACTCGGGCCAGCGGCAGCCCTTCCTCGATCGCGCGGACGCGGGCGATGGCGAAATGCTGGTGCGGGCCGGCCGTCTGGCCATACCAGGCGTCGTTGGTGACGTTGACCATCCAGTCCGGCCGGTCCGACGGGTCGACGACGGCGCCGGGGAAGATCGCCTCGTAGCAGATCAGCGGACTGACCGGCGGCAGCCCGTCCAGCCGCAGCGTCCGCGGCCCCGGACCCGACGAATAATCCGTACTTCCGCCGGCGATGCTGTCGACCGGCAGCCAGTTGCGCAGCGGCATGTACTCACCGAACGGCACCAGGTGGAACTTGTCGAAGGTTTCGACGATGGAGCCGTTTTCGCTCACGGCCAGCAGGCTGTTCCAGTACTCCCGCGGCTGGCCCGGCGGGCTGGCGCGCGGGGCGCCGATCAGGGCCAGTCCGTCGCGCGGCACGATGGCGCCCAGTGCCTGCTGCACCGCCGGTTCGCGGTCGACGAGATAGGGGATGGCGGTTTCCGGCCAGATCACGACGGTGACGGGCGCGTCGCTCTCCAGCAGGCTCAGTTCCATCTGCACGGCCAGGTGGTCGGGCGCCAGCTCCGGCCGCCACTTGTCCGCTTGGCGGATATTGGGCTGCACCAGCCGCAGCATCACCCCCGGCACCGTGTCATCGGTCGCCTGCGACAGGCGTACGGCCCCGGCCACGCCCAGCCCGGCGATCACCGCCAGCGAGCCGAGCCAGGCCGCCATGGCCCGTCGGGACCACGCGCCCTGGCGGTCGGCCAGCGCCGCCGGCAGCGACGCCGCCAGGATCGTCAGGGCGCTGAGGCCGTAGATGCCGATCCACGCGGTCGATTGGATGACCGGCCCCCAGTCGACCCAGGTATACCCGGCCAGGTTCCACGGAAAGCCGGTCAGCACATGGCCGCGCATCCATTCCGCCACCACCGACCACAGCGCCGCAAAGGCGACCACCTGGGCCAGCCCGCCCAGGTTGAGCCGTTGCAGGACCCAGGTTGCCAGCCCGCAGAAGATCGCCAGCAACGCCGGCAGGCCGCAGACCGCGAACGGGATCAGCCACCAGAAGCGGTCGAGATCGACGGTCAGCGCGAAGGCCACCCAATAGAGGCCGACCACGAAATAGCCGAAACCGAAGGTCCAGCCGGTCCAGAAGGCCCCCCAGCGGCGACCGGCGCCGCGCAGCAGCCAGATCAGCGGCGGAAAGGCCAGCAGCAGCACCGGTGCCGCGCCGATCGGCGGCATCGCCAGGGTCGCCAGCGCGCCGAACAGGAAGGCCAGCCCGAGACGTCGCCAGCGGGTCGCCCCGGCCAGCCGGGCGGAAAGGGCGCCCAGGGCCGCTGCCGTTCTAGCCATCGGCTCTATCCGTCTTGTTTGGGGGCCGCTTCGACAAGCCGCACGCGCAGGCGCCCGATGCGGCGGGGGTCAGCCTCGGCGACTTCGAACTCGAAGCCCGCCGGGTGGCGCAGCAATTCGCCGCGGGCCGGGATGCGGCCGGCCAGCGAATAGACAAGCCCGCCCAGGGTGTCGATGTCGTCGCGTTCGTCGTCATCGAGCACCGCCCCGAACCGCGCTTCGAAATCCGTGATCGGCAGCCTGGCATCGGCCAGGAAGGTCCCGTCCGGGCGCTCGATCAGCTGCGGCGCCGCCTGGCTCTCGTGCTCGTCGGCGATTTCGCCGACGATCTCCTCGATCATGTCCTCGATGGTGATCAGGCCGTCGATGCCGCCGAATTCGTCCACCACCAGGGCCATGTGCTGGCCCTTCTGCCGCATCTCCAGCAGCAGGTCCAGCACCCGCATCGACGGGGCGATGATCAGCACGTCGCGCAGGAAATCGTGCAGGATGCGGCTTTCGGCGCCGCCGTCCCCCTCCCGCGACAGCCGGTCGGCGATATAGGGCATCACGTCCTTGATGTGGACGATGCCCAGGATGTCGTCCAGCGTCTCGCGATAGACCGGAACGCGGCTGTGGGCCTTGCGTGCCAGCAGGCTCAGGGCTTCGGCCAGCGGGGTGTCGACCTCGATGGCGACGATGTCCGCCCGGGGGACCATGACGTCATAGGCCGTCAGGTCGCGCAGCCGCAGGATGTTGCCCAGCAGCATCCGCTCATGGCCGGCCACGGCCTCAGGGTCGGCCTCGGCCTCGCCGTTTTCCTCGATCAGCTCTTCGATGGTCTCGCGCCAACTCGCCTCGCTCTTGCCGCGGAGCGCCGCGCGGAGCCACGAGCGGAACGAGCCGCTGATCGACTGCGGTTCGGCCCCGCTGTCGCGGGGCGGTCTACTGGCGGGGGAGTCGGTCATTGAACGCGCGAGGGGGGGATTCCATACGGGTCGGCAATCCCGAACCCGGCCAAGATCTCCGTTTCCAGCCGCTCCATCGCTTCGGCGTCGGCATCGCTTTCGTGATCATACCCCAGAAGATGCAAAACTCCATGGACGACAAGATGGCTGAGATGGGCCAGCGGCACACGGTCGGCATGGCCCGCCTCCTCCATCACCCGTTCGTAGGCGACCACCACGTCGCCCAGCAGGACGGGCGCACCGGGGGCGGTCGGCTGGCTCTCGCCGTCCTCCAGCGCGAAGGACAGCACATTGGTCGGCTTGTCCAGGCCGCGGTAGTCGTGGTTCAGGCGCCGGACCATGGCGTCGTCCGCCAGCACCAGCGAGACCTCGACCGGGCCGGCCGGGCGGCCGACGGCCGCGACGGCCGCCTGTGCCAGCGGCACCAGGCGGTCGGCCAGGTGCGGTCCCAGTCGGGACCATCGATCGTCGGCCATCGACACCGTCACCTCCACGGCGCTGGCCGGGGTCATGCCCGCCGCCCCGGCTGCCGGTTGCGCTCGTCGGCGGCCTGATAGGCCCGAACGATGCGCGTGACCAGCGGGTGGCGCACGACATCGCGGTCGGTGAACCGCACCTGGGCGACGCCGTCCACGCCCTTCAGCACCTCCAGCGCCTGGGTCAGGCCCGACCGTTCCGCCGGGGGCAGGTCCGTCTGGCTGGGATCGCCGGTCACTGCCATGCGGCTGTTCTCCCCCAGCCGGGTCAGGAACATCCGCATCTGCACGCCGGTGGAATTCTGCGCCTCGTCCAGGATGACGAAGGCGTTGGCCAGCGTGCGGCCGCGCATGAAGGCCAGCGGCGCCACTTCGATGGTTCCGGTATCCAGCCCGCGCGCCACCTGTTCGGCCGGCATCATGTCGTAGAGGGCGTCATAGAGCGGGCGCAGATACGGGTCGACCTTCTCGCGCAGATCGCCGGGCAGGAAGCCCAGCCGCTCGCCCGCCTCGACCGCCGGGCGGGACAGGATGATGCGGTCGACCTGGCCCGAATTCAACAGCGACACGGCCTGGGCGACCGCCAGATAGGTCTTGCCGGTGCCGGCGGGACCGAGGGCGAAGACCAGTTCGTGCGTGCGCAGCGCCTCGGCATAGACAAGCTGGGTCGGCGTGCGGGGCGCGATCACCCGGCGCCGGGTCTGGATGGTGCCGCGGGTCCAGGCATCCGCCGGGCCGACCGACGCGGACCCGTCGGCCGCGTCGGCATGCGTGAAGCGGATCGCCGTATCGACATCGGCGCTCGCCACTTCGTGACCGCGGCTGGCACGGTCCCACAGGGTCTTCAGCACGGTGGCGGCCTGGCCGGCGGCCCCGTCCGGGCCATGGATGACCAGAGCGTTGCCGCGCGGTGCCAGCGTCACGCCCAGCTGGTATTCGATCCTCGTCAGGTTGGCGTTATGCGGCCCGTAGAGGATGGGCAAGACGCGGTTGTCTTCGAAGCTCAGCTCGATGCTGACGGCCTCCGCAGTGGTCACGCCACTTGTCCCGGACAATCAAAGCCCGCAGGCTCTTGAACAAAACCGGTCATGTCCGGGCCTGTGGTGTCGACGGTCCCGCCCAGGCTGTTGGCGTGGCCGGTATCGATGCGCACAGGCACGATCGACCCGATCAGGCGGTCGGGGCCGCAGGCGTTGACGACCTGCATGTAGGGGCTGCGACCTTGCAGCTGGCCGGGCTGCCTGCCGCGGCGTTCGAACAGGACGGGCAGCACGCTGCCTTCGTGCCGGCGGTTGAACGCCAGCTGCTGGGCGTTCAGGACCTGCTGCAACGCTTGCAGCCGGGCGGCCTTCACGTCTTCGGCCACCTGCCGGTCCATGGCCGCGGCCGGGGTACCGGGCCGCGCGCTGTATTTGAAGCTGTAGGCCTGGGCAAAGCCGATTTCCGTGAGCAGCCGCAGGGTCTGGGCGAAATCGGCGTCGTCCTCCCCCGGGAAGCCGACGATGAAATCGCTGGACAGGGCGATATCCGGCCGCGCCCGGCGCAGGCGGGCCACCGCGCGCCGGTAGTCGTCGGCCCGGTGGCGCCGGTTCATGGCGGCCAGGACGCGGTCGGCGCCGCTCTGCACCGGCAGGTGCAGGAACGGCATCAGCTGCGGGATTTCGGCATGGGCGGCAACCAGGTCATCGGCCATGTCCAGGGGATGCGAGGTCGTGTAGCGCAGGCGGTCGACCCCGGCGATCCCCGCCAGGGCGTGCAGCAGGCGCGCCAGGCCCCAGGCCTGCCCGTCGAGGCCTTCGCCGTGATAGGCGTTGACGTTCTGGCCAAGCAGGGTGATCTCGCGCACGCCAATGGCGGCCAGGCGGCGCGCTTCGTCCAGGATCTGTCGTGCCGGACGCGACTGCTCCGCCCCCCGGGTGTAGGGAACGACACAGAATGTGCAGAACTTGTCGCACCCTTCCTGGACGGACAGGAAGGCGGCCGGTCCGGGGGCCGACACCTCTTCCGGCAGCCGGTCGAACTTGGCTTCCACCGGGAAATCGGTATTCAGGATCGGCTGATGGCGTGCGCGGGCGAGCCTGGCCACCATCGCCGGCAGGTCGTGATAGGTCTGCGGGCCGAACACCATGTCCACATAGGGCGCGCGCGCCAGGATCTCGCGCCCTTCGGCCTGGGCGACGCAGCCGGCGACGGCGATGACGGTATCGCCCGCACCGGCGCGGCGGCGGGCATCCTTCACCGCGCGCAGCCGCCCCAGTTCGGAAAACACCTTCTCCGTCGCCTTCTCGCGGATATGGCAGGTGTTGAGGATGACCATGTCGGCCTCCTCCGCCCGGTCGGTGGGGCTGAAGCCCAGCGGTGCCAGGACATCAGCCATCCGTGCGCTGTCGTAGACATTCATCTGACAGCCCCAGGTCTTCACGAACAGCTTGCGCGCCGGCGGTCGCATCGGCGTGGCCCCCATCGTCTCAGACGGCCACGGGCAGCCGGATCCGCCCGGCATTGGCGTTGGCGACGCCGTTGGCGACCTGCGACCAGCAGTGGTCGGACAGCGCCTTGCGCGATCCGAAATCGGCGAAGGACACCGGCGGGTGGAACTGGACCGTGATCGTCAGGTCGCCCAGACGCACCATCGACCAGAGATGCGTGACCAGATCCATGTCGCCGAACCACGAATAGATGCTGCGCATGTCGCGGCCGACGGGGATGCCGTCCAGATGCGTGCAGCTGACGCTGACCGGCTGGACCAGGATCGGCTTGCCGGCAACTTCCGTTTCCGCCACCGCGAACAGCGCGCTCTTGAACGGCAGCGTGCGATTGCCGTCGGTGGACGTGCCTTCCGGGAACAGGATCAGGTCGCTGCCCTCTTCCAGGCGGCGGACCAGCTCCTGCCGGTCGCGCAGCACCTGGCTGGCGCGGCGGTCGACGAAGATGGACCGCTGCAGCTTGGCCAGCAGGCCGAAGAACGGCCACGTCGCCACATCCTGCTTGGCGATGAACGTGCCTTCGATGATCCCGCCGAGGACGGTGATGTCGAGATAGGAGGAATGGTTGCAGACGAACAGCGTCGGGCCGCGGCGCGCAACCGTACCGCGGATATCCAGCCTCATGCCGCAGATGCGCGCACAGGTACGGTGGTAGAAGCGCGGGAAGCTGGTCTGGAACGACAGGCCGAGCTTCAGCGCCACCCATTGCACGGGGATGGCGACGGCGGTCCAGCTAAGATACGTCAATAGCCGAATGATGCCGAGCGGGGTCGACCCCATGGGCGCGATTCCGGTGCCGGCGTCAGGGGCGCGGATGGACCAGCACGGGCCGACGCTCGCTGCGCTCGTAGTGGCGGATGTACTTCTCCGTCACCATCTCGGTCTTCACGATGACGCAGACGTCCGTGGTGTTGAACTGATAGTCGACCACCGCGCCATCGCCGATCATGCCGCCCAGGCGAAGATAGCCCTTGATCAGCGGCGGCATCACGGTCATGGCGGCGCGCTGGTCGATCTTCTCCACCGGCATCCGGCGCATATCGACGAAGCGGTGCGGCAGGGCGCGCGGCCGCAGCGCCGGCGGGGCCAGGCTGTAGTGCCAGAGATAGGACAGCGGCAGGGCCAGTTCGTCCGGGTCGCACCCGGGCAGGCTGGCGCAGCCGAACATCACCTCGATCTCGTTCTCGAACACATAAGCCGTGATGCCCCGCCACAGCAGGTTCATCGTGTAGCCGTTGCGATAGTCCGCATGGACGCAGGACCGCCCCAGCTCCAGGATCTCGCCGGGATAGTCGACGAGCTTGCCGATGTCGTATTCATCCGCCGAATAGAAGCGCCCCATGCGCGCCGCCGCGTCGCGCCGGATCAGCCGATAGGTCCCGACGACCCCCCGGCTGCCGCGCCCGCGGGCGTTGTCGATCACCAGCAGGTGGTCGGCGACGTCGTCGAACGCATCCCAATCGCGCTCGGCGGCCTCCATCTCCTGCGATGGACGCGCGGCTCTCTCACGATAGAACACGGAATAGCGAAGCGCTTGCGCCGCTTCGACTTCGGCCGGCGTGCGGGCCATGCACACTTCGAGACTGCCGCTCCGCAGGCTCCAGGATACGTCGCCTACCGGGGTGAGCTCCGCCATAATCCCCCTTTCAAGAACATGCTCTGCCTGTCTGGCCGATCATCGAACCTGCACCATAGACCCGTTGTGGACCGAAGGCCAAACGATCCGCGCACCGTCGCCGAAAGGGTGTTTCCGGCGATACGCGCAAGACACTTCATCGAGCGTCCCATGGATTTGCGGCAAGTTCGCGACGGGGCGCGTGCGACAAAACCGGCGCCTGGCCGGGCGGCCACCGGCGCCGGGCCGGGTCAGCCCCGGCCGCCGCGCCGCGCCCGCGTGCCCAGGCCGATTTCCTTGGCCAGATGGCTGCGCTGGGCCGCGTAGTTGGGCGCCACCATCGGATAGTCCGGCGGCAGGCTCCAACGATCCCGATACTCCTCGGGGGTCATGTTGTAGGCCGTCTTCAGGTGCCGCTTGAGCATCTTCAGCTGCTTGCCGTCTTCCAGGCAGATGATGTAGTCGGGCGTCACCGACTTCTTGATCGGCACTGCCGGTTGCGGCCGCTCCGGCTGCGGCTGTTCGTCCACCCCGACATTGGCCAAGGTCCGATAGACCTGCGTGATGAGCGGGGGCAGATCGCTCACCGCCAATGAATTGTTGCCGACATGGGCGGATACGATCGTGGTCGTCAACGACAGCAGCTCGTGGGCTGGCGTTTGGCTGCTCATGTTCCCTCTCCCACACAAGATCCAGCTACTATATAAGTGGATGGATAGCCTCTGGCAATAGTAACACTGGCGAGATCAATCGATTTGCGACCCTTGTCAAGAAACCCGGACTACTTCCTCGACATCAGTCAAGAGGTCTGTCCAATCACCTTTGTCCGCACAAAATTGCTGTTGGAGCGCATGGCGCCGGGCGAGGTGGTGGAAATCCGGCTGGCGGGGGGCGAACCGCTGGACAATGTTCCCCGCTCGGCCGCCGAACTGGGCCACGCCATTCTCGCCACCTGGGCGGAGGAGGCCAGCGATCCGCGCGGCATCCACCGCTTGCTGATCGAAAAACGCGAGAGCCTGCCCCCGCCGGGGTGAGCGACGGTCCCGGCGCGCCGGCAGGGGTCAGTCGCCGGCGATGTCCCGGCGCAGCACCAGCGCATCGCGCACCTCGGCATCGCGGTAATAGCCGCGCGCCGGCCGACGGCGACGAAACCGGCCGATCGTAAAGCGCCTTTGCCGCATCGTTGAGTTCGTCGACTTCGAGGAAGACGGCGCTGCGCCCCGACCGGCAAGCGCTCCAGCAGGTTCGCCAGCAGCAGCCGGCCGATGCCGCGGCGGCGGTGGCCGGCGGGTGGCGATGGTCAGGACTTCCGCCTCATCCGCCGCGCACGGCCGATGGCCAGGCCGAGGGGCTCCTCCGCCGTCGCCATCAGGGCGACCGTGCCGGCGGGACAGCAGCGCTGCCATGGCCTCCGCTCCAGCCCGCCGAAAGCAGAGCCATGCAGCCGACAGCACCGGCCGCCGTTGCGCCCACCGGCGCACGGTGATGGCGCAGCGCGCCGCGGTCACGCGCGATGCCCCGCCCCGGCGGGACGCGGGCGTCGGGTGGTCGGCAGGTAGACGGGCAGCGGTGCGTCCGGGCCGGCCCTGTCCGACCTGTCGCGGGCAAGCGCGGCGACGACCGCAGCCGGTGGCCGGGGCCGCGGCCAGGGTGACGTCGGTCGCCCGAACCGGCCGGCACGCGTCGGCGGCACTGCCGGCCCAGCAGGATCGGCCGATCCGCAGGTGCCGGGCCGGATCGCCCGGCAGGCCGCACCAGCCGGGCCGACGGGTGCCAGATCCTGGTCGAGGACTGCAGATATGGATCGCTGCGGCGGCTGTCCAGGGCCACCAGCAGGTCGTGCCCGCGCCGCGGCGGGCGACAGGCAGGCGGCGGTGGCAAGAGTGCTGTCATGCCGACGATCGGGCGGTCGCCGGCGAGCGCCATACCGGCAACGGCGGCGATGCCGATGCGCAGCCCGGTGAACGCGCCGGGCCCGTGGTGACGGCGAAGAGATCGACGTCGAATGCCGCTGTCCGTGGCCAGGGCGTCGACCACCATGGGCATCAGCGCTTCGGCGTGGCCGTGGCGCATCGGCCGGGTGGCGCCGGCGATCCATCCGTCCCCGTCGCACAGGGCGACCGAGCAGGCATCCCCGGCGGTGTCGACGGCAAGGATCAGCATGCGCCCCGCCGGGCCTCCTATGCGGCGGCAGATGTCAGATGGCCAGGCCGGTTCCAGCGGCCTTCGCCCGGTCACTGCAACCTGGGTGTCCAGGCTCTCCAGGTCATGCGTACGGATGAAGCCGCGGATGTACCCGATATAGCCCTGGCCCAGCTCGGAATACGCGGTCAGGCCGCCGATCAGCGTCAGGCCGTCGGGCTGCTGGCCGGCCTGACGCTGCGCTTCGCGCATCGCCCGGAAGGACCAGTAGGCCGGGTTGGTGTTCAGGTTGTAGACGTACGCATCCACGGCATCGATCAGCTGATCGAAGGTCGCATACACATGGCCCGTGTTGGCCCGCATGCCGCTGAGACCGACCTGGCCGAACAGCGCATTGCCGTTGCGGGCCAGCGACGAGGTGCCCCAGCCGCTTTCGACCGCGGCCTGGGCCAGCGCCATCGACGGCGGCACGATATCCACACGGCGCAGCAGCACCTGAAGGGTGTCGCTGCCCAGACCGTCGGCGGGGGCAACGTTGTAGGCCTCGGCGAGGTCGGTCAGCCACTGGCGATCTTCGTCCGTCAGGGTGGCGCCGGCGGCCAGCTGGTCGTGCAGTTCGACAAGCCGTGCCCGTTCCAGCGCGATCCGCTCATTCACCCGCAGCGTCAGCGGCAACAGCGTCCGGAAGAAGATGTCGATGCGCTGGGCGGCGTCGGCCCGCGTCGTGAAATCGGCAGGCAGCTCGGCCAGGAACAACCGCGGCACCACGCCGCCGTCGTCGCGCACCCGGTCGAAGTCGTAGCCGAGGGTTTCGAACATGTCGACCAGATCGCCGGTGCTGCTGACCCAGAGAATCCGGTCGGACTCCTTGTCGATCGGCGGGACTGCACTTTCGGTCGGCGGCGTTTCCACCAGCGGCATGTCGCGCCAATCGGTGTCCGACTCGTTGAGGGACGGTGAGGATCCGGAGGTGGAGACGAGCTGAGGCGTCAAGCCGGAGGCAATCGTCGGGCCGGATGCCACGGAAAGCGGCCTGTGGGCCTGGGTGAAGCTGACGGCCAGGCCGAAGGCGGTGGCACAGACAATCGCTGCCGGCAACAGCACGCGGGTTCGCGGGGCGCCGACATGGATCGGTGTCGTGGACATGGGTGACAGTGCTTTCAAGCTACGGAAGGGCGCGGCCACGCGTATCCAAAGCCGACGCAAGACGCATGGGCGCCGCGGTTCGGTCGGCGGACAGGCACGGCCCGGATGCGCCTCACATGACTGCGCGGACTTCGACGACCTCGGGGATGTAGTGGCGCAGCATGTTCTCGATGCCGGCCTTCAGCGTCATCGTCGAGCTGGGGCAGCCCGAACAGGACCCCTGCAGGTGCAGGTAGACGACGCCATCCTCAAAGCCCTCATAGACGATGTCGCCACCGTCCTGTGCGACTGCGGGCCGCACGCGGGTGTCGAGCAGCTCCTTGATCTGCGCGACCACCTCATCGTCGTCGCCCACCGCTGCCGCGCCCCCTCCAGGCGCCTCCTGCAGGACCGGGCGGCCCGATGCGAAATGTTCCATGATGACGCCCAGAATGGATGGCTTCAGCAGATACCATTCCCGGTCGTCGGCTTTGGTGACGGTGACGAAATCGCTTCCCAGAAACACGCCGCAGACGCCGTCGACTTCGAACAGGCGCTGGGCGAGCGGCGACCGCACGGCCGCTTCGGCATCGGGAAAATTCGCCGTTCCGCCGGCCATCACCTGCATCCCCGGAAGGAATTTCAGGCTGGCCGGATTGGGGGTTTGCTCGGTCTGAATGAACATTGCATGCCTCCTCCCACCGCTCGCCGGAGCCCCGTCGGCAAGCCCTGAGGTAGGCACACAGTTCTTCGGATCATTCCAGAAATCAAGCGTCGTCAGCTTCCGCAGTTCTGCTCTGCAGCAATTGCACTTCCCACGCAATGAATCATGCGTTTTCGCAAACTCAGGCGATCTGATCGATCGCGTCGTCCGACAGACCGCCCGGGACGATGGTCACCGGGATGCGCATGCGCCCGATGCGCTTGGTGGCCAGGTGCTGGATCAGCGGACCGGGACCGTCCTGCGACGGGTTGGCGCCGAGCACGAGCAGACTGATCGACGGTTCCTCGTCGATCAGCTTGAACACCTCGTCGCGCAGGTTGCCCTCGCGCACATGCAGGGCCGGCATCGTTCCGGTCAGCCGGTTGACGTCGCGGGCCACGCGCTGCAGCAGCTGCTCGGCTTCCTGGCGGCGTTCTTCGCGCATCAATTCGGCCACCGACATCCAGTGTTCGAATTCCGCGGGCTCGATCACCCGCAACAGGGCGACCCGCCCGTTGGTCTGCGCCGCCCGCCGACAGGCGAAGCGCAGGGCCGTCCGCCATTCGGCGGTGTCGTCGATGATGACAAGGGAAATCCGCGTCCGTACCGGTGGGCGTACGGTCTCGGGGTTGGGGGTGAGGGTGTCCATCGTCATCACTAACCTCCTTCCACGGCCGGATGAGCTCCGAAGCTCAGGTCCGGCGGAACACGACGCCGGCCAGCCAGCCGGCCGCTACCGCCATGAGAATGGCGATGCCGCCATAGGCTGCAGCCTGGGTCTGCGCGAAGGTGAAGACCCGGGCGCCGACGCCGATCTTGTTAACGAACAGGGGGGTTGTCTGGGCGCTCACCATTTGCCCTTCGCGGAAAAGAAAAACGCTGACCGTATATTGGCCCGTCGGCACGTTGGCAGGAAAGTAGATGTTGGTGCGGAACAGCTGCGGCCCCAGGCGGGCGATGGCATTGGTGTCCGACCCCTCGCCGCCTGCGGAATACAGCCCCTCGGTCTGCTTGGTCCGGATCAGGGCGTCGCGAAACTCCACATAGTTGTCCGTTCCCGCATCGGCCGGGTCGGCGGGGTCCAGGCGCAGATTGCCCAGGCCGATGCGGTGGCGCGCCAGCGTCGTTGCATCGGCCAGCCGGTCCAGCGGCACCGAGGTGGCGACGGCGTAGTAGCTCGGTACCCGGGTGAACTCCATGCTGGCGGCGTTCACCCACAGGCCGAGGGTGCGATCCTTGCGGCGCACGACCATGCTCTCTTCCGGGCCCATCACCACCACGGCTACCTCTCCGGGGCCGTCCAGCGCCCCGAACAGCACCACCTCACGGCCGGTGAAGGCGGTGCTGATGGCGATCAGGTGGTCCGAAAGATCGGCAACCAGCCCCTGGGCGCGCGTATCCCCGCCTATCAACGCCAGCGCCAGCAGGCCGAACAGCGCGGCAAGGGGTCGCGTGGCACGGAGTCGAGTGGCACGGAGTTGAGTGGCACTGGGCCTGCCCATCGGGGGTCAGCCCGGCAATGCGGTGACGGAGTAGAGGGCCACCGGCCGGATCACCAGATCGGCCGCCAGCTTCACGCACACCGCCAGCACCAGGATCGCCAGCAGCGCCCTGGCCTGCTCACCGCGCAGCCTGCCGCTGGCACGGCTGCCGAACTGCGCGCCGATGACGCCGCCCGCCAGCAGCAGCAGCGCCAGCATCACGTCGACGGTGTGGTTCTGGTAGGCCTGCAGGAACGTCGCGATCGCCGTGGTGAAGATGATCTGGAACAGCGAGGTGCCGGCGACCGTCGACGACGGCATGCCGAGGACGTAGATCATCGCCGGCACCAGCAGGAAGCCGCCGCCGATGCCCATGATCGCCACCAGCAGACCGCCGGCGAAGCCGATGCCCAGCGGCAGCAATGCACTGATATAGAGGCGCGACTTGTGGAAGCGGGTCTTCAGCGGCAGTCCATGCAGGATGTTGTGCTTGTGCAGCTTGCCGCGCGATGCGCCGGGCCGCCGCCGGCGCAACAGGGCATTGACGCTCTCGCTCAACATCAACAGGGCGATGACGCCGAGGAACAGGACGTAGGACAGGCCGATGACCAGGTCGATCTGGCCCAGGCGCTGGAACACGCCGAACAGCCAAACCCCGGCGACGGTGCCGACGGTGCTGCCGCACAGCATGACGAAGCCCAGCTTGACGTCGACATTGCCGCGCCGCCAATGGGCCAGCACGCCCGAGACGGAGGCCGCGACCAGCTGGTTGGCCTGGGTGCCGACGGCCACGGCGGGGGGCACGCCGATGAAGATCAGCAGCGGCGTCATCAGGAAGCCACCGCCGACGCCGAACAGGCCAGACAGAAAGCCGACGATGCCGCCCATGCCAAGAATCAGCAGGGCGTTCACGGTCATTTCGGCGATGGGCAGGTAGATCTGCATGCGCGCCTTCGAGCCGCTTGCTCGCGATGTGCGACCTTAGTCGCTCCGCGCCCCGCGGCAAACCGCCTCGTGACCGAATTGTCAGGTCAATCCTGCAAGCGGCGCCGGCATGCCGCAGGCCGCAACCGGGTCCGCGGCGTCAGACCCTGAGCGTGCCCATGATTTCGCGCGTGCGCTCCATCACCGGGTCGGCGATCGCCCGCGCGCGGACGGCCCCGTCGCGCAGCACGCCCTCCACATAGCCCGGATCGGCCAGCAGGCGGCGCAGTTCCGCGGCGATCGGCGACAGCTTGGCCGCCGCCAGGTCCGCCAGCTCCGCCTTGAAGGTGGAGAACTGCGCACCGCCGCACCGCGCCAGCGCCTCGGCCGGCGAGATGTCCGCCAGCGCGGCATAGATCGTCAACAGGTTGGCGGCCTCGGGCCGGCCCTCCAGGCCCGCGGGCTCGCTGGGCAGCGGCTCGGGATCGGTGCGGGCCTTGCGGAATTTCAGCGCAATGGCATCGGCGTCGTCGGTCATGTTGATGCGGCTGAAATCGGACGGGTCCGACTTGCTCATCTTCGCCGTACCGTCGCGCAGGCTCATCACCCGGGTGGCCGACCCCAGGATCTGCGGTTCGGGCAGCGGGAAGAACTCCACGCCATAACGGTGGTTGAAGCTGCCGGCGATCTCGCGCGTCAGCTCCAGGTGCTGCTTCTGGTCCTCGCCCACCGGCACATGGGTGGCAAGATAGGCCAGGATGTCCGCCGCCATCAGCACCGGGTAGGAATAGAGGCCGAGGAAGGCCTGCTCGCGCTTCTTGCCGGCCTTCTCCTTGAACTGGGTCATGCGGTTCAGCCAGCCCAGCGGCGCCACGCAGGAGAACAGCCACGCCAGCTCCGTATGGGCGGCCACATGGCTTTGCACGAACAGGATGCTGCGCTTGGGGTCGATGCCGGCGGCGATCAGCGTGGCGGCCAGTTCCCGCGTGGCGGTGCGCAGCTCCTCCGGGTCCTGCGGCACCGTCAGCGCATGCAGGTCGACGACGCAGAAGATGGCGTCGAACTGGTCCTGCAGCCGCACCCAGTGCCGCACGGCGCCGAGATAGTTGCCGATATGCATTTTGGCGGTGGGCTGGATGCCGGAGAAGATGCGGTTCATGGCTCTTGTCGCAGGGAAAGCGGGGCCGCGAGGCGCCGTCGGAGGCAGCGCCTTAGCCCTCGGGGGCCGCCGGGTCAAGCCGGCTTGCGGCGAATCAGCCGGTTGAGCTCACCCCGGCCCACCGCGCCGATGGCCAGCCCGACCGCGAGATAGAGGACGCCGCCGCCGGCCACCAGGACCGCAAGGGCCGAGACTTTCGCGGCCGTGCCGCCGTGCAGCATGGCGTCCAGCAGGTCCGCACCCAGCAGGACGGCCCCGCCCATGACCGCGCTGGCTGCGGCGATGCGCGGCATGCGGCGCAGCAGGCGCCGGTCCGGGCGGATCAGGCCGCGCCGGACCAGCGCCCAGGCCAGAAGGCCGGCGTTGATCCAGGCCGCCAGCGTCGTGGCCAGGGCCAGGCCGACATGGCCCAGCGGGAAGACCAGGGCGATGCCAAGGGCGATATTGGCGATCGCACCGGCGGCCGCGTACCGGACAGGTGTTGCCACGTCCTGCCGGGCGAAGAACATGGTCGACAGGACCTTGACCAGGACATAGGCCGGGATGCCGGCGGCATAGGCGGCCAGCGCCCGGGCCGTACCCAGCGTTTCCGCCGGGCCGAAGGCCCCGCGTTCGAACAGGACGGCGATGATCGTGGCCGGGATGACCAGCAGCCTGACGGTCGCGGGCACGCAGAAGAACAGGCCCAGTTCAACCGCCCGGTTCTGCGTCGCCATCGCCTCCGCCCCCGTTCCGGCCGCCACCTGGCGCGACAGCAGCGGCAGCATCGCCTGCCCAGCCCGATGCCGATCACCCCCAGCGGCAGCTGGTACAGCCGGTCGGCGGTAGAGAAAGCTGACCGCACCGACGGGCAGGAACGTGGCCAGCAGTTGGCTGATGAACAGGTTGATTCTGCATGATGCCGGCGCTCCAGCGCCGCCGGCCCCATCAGCCGGAACAGCTTGATCATCGCGGCGTCGACGCGCGGACGCACCAGGCGCAGCCGCACGCCGGCGCGCCGGCACGCCACCGCCAGCAGCAAGAGCTGCGCCACCCCCGACGCGGCGACGCCATAGGACATGGCATGGCCGGTCGTCGCCACCAGCGGCGTCAGGCCCAGCAGGGCGGCGATCACCGTCAGGTTGAACAGGATCGGCGCTGCGGCGAAGGCGCGAACCGGTTGAACGAATTGAGGACGCTGCCCATCAGCGCCACGATCGAGATCATCAAGAGATAGGGAAAGGTGATCCGGGCGAATTCCACGGTCATGGAGAAACGCCGCGCCTCGTCGGTGAAGCCGGGCGCGATCACCCAGATGATCTGCGGCATGAACACCATCGCCAGCACCGTCAGCGGCACCAGGATCGCCACCATCAGCGCCAGCGTCGCCTCGGCGAAGGCGATGGCCTGGTCCGCCCGTCGCGCTGCAACGACTCCGAAAAGACCGGCACGAACGAAACGGACAGCGCCCCTTCGGCAAACAGCCGGCGGAACAGGTTGGGCAGCCGCAGGTGACGAAGAAGGCGTCGGCGACCGGCCCGGCCCCCACCAGCGCCGCCGTCAGCAGGTCGCGCCCGAAACCGGCGATGCGGCTGACCAGCGTCAGCCCCCACTGGCCATGGCCCGAAACAGGCTCATGGGGTCGGATCGCCGCCCCGGCGCGGGGCCGCCGGCCCATCGGCGGGCGCCTCACTGGCCGGCGGCTTTGGCGGCCGTCGGTTCCGTCGCCGCCCGGCTGCCCGTCTTGGGGTCGGCGTTGGTGCGTTCCAGCACGGCGCGCAGCGCCTGGCGGATCTGCTCGATCTTCTGCTCGTGGGTGATCTTCAGCCCGAACAAGTCTTTCAGGTAGAAGACGTCGACCGCGCGTTCGCCGTAGGTCGCGATCTTGGCGCTGGAGATCTGCAAGGCCAGCTGGGTCAGCGCATAGGTGACGTCGTAGAGGAAGCCCGGCCGGTCGCGCCTGTTGATCTCGACCACCGTGTATGGGTATTGCTGGCCTGGTTGTCGACGATCACCCGCGGTTCGACGCGGAAGGCATGCAGGCGCGATGCGAAGGCGGGCCGGCGCTTGGCCAGTTCCTCGTAGGGGCGCATCTCACCGACAGCTCTGGGCGATCAGCGTCGGCAGCTTGGACAGTTTCTCCTTCGCCTCCAGCGCACTGCCGGTGGCCGCATCCTGACGGAGAAGATGTCCAGCGCCGTGCTGTCCGTCAGCGTGAAGATCTTCGCCTCCAGGATGTTGGCGCCGGCAACCGCCAGCGCGCCGGCCAGCCGCGAGAACAGGCCCGGGTGGTCGGCGGCGTAGATCGTCACCTCGGTCACGGCGCCGTCCGTCGGTGCGGGTTTCACCGTCAGCGGGTTCCTGTCCTGGACGGTGTCGCGAATGATCTTGGCGTGGTGGATGTGCGTGTCCAGGTCAAGCGACAGCCAATAGGGGCATAGCCCTTCGACAGGAACGCCTCAACATCCGCTGCCGGCCAGTCCGACAGGGCCTTGCGCACGGCGTCCTGTGCAGCGGCGATCCGCCGTTCCCGGCCCAGCCCCTCGAACCCGCCGGACAGGCGTTCCATCGCCCGGTTGAACAGCTGGCTCAACAGGCTGCCCTTCCAGGCCGTCCAGCGGCCGGGGCCGACCGCGCGGATGTCGATGACGGTCAGGATATAGAGCAGGCGCAGCTCTTCCGGCGAATTGATCAGCCCGATCAGGTCCTGACGGTCTTGTCGTCCTCGATATCGCGCTTCAGGGCGCAGCGGCTGAGGAAGAGGTGATAGCGCACCAGCCGCTCGACCGTCTCCGTCTCCTCCGACGTCAGGCCCAGCCGCGGCACAGCTTGCGCGCCACCCGGGCGCCGAGCACGGAATGGTCGCCGCCGCGCCCCTTGGCGATGTCGTGCAGCATGAGGGCGACATACAGCTGCGGCGCGACTGATCTTGCCATCACCGCCGTCGGTTCGGGCAGGACTTCGGCCAGCATGCCGCGGTCAAGCTGGTGCAGGATGCCGAGCGCGAACAGCGTGTGCTCGTCGACCGTGAAGACATGGTACATGTCGTACTGCATCTGGGCGACGACGCGGCCGAAATCCGGGATGAAGCGGCCCAGGACACCGGCCTCGTTCATGCGCCGCAGCGTCAGTTCGGGGTCATGCTCCCCGGCCAGGATTTCCGGAACAGGCGGTTGGTCCTCGGGGTCCTGGCGCAGTCCCTGGTCGATCAGGTGCAGCGACCGGTGGATCACCTTCAAGGCGCTGGGGTGGATGTCCAGGCCGTTGTGCTGGGACACGTGGAACAGCCGGATCATGTCCGGGCCGCAGGTTTCGAACTGGTCGTCGCTGGCCAGCGCCAGGCGGCCGCCGACGATGGGAAAGCCGTCGATCGATTTCTGGCCGCGCAGGAAGAACAGCCATCCGCGCCCGGCGCGATGGTGGTGCTCGGCCTCCAGGGCGGCGCAGAGGATGCGCGTCAGGTCACCGATGGTCTTGGCGTTGATGAAATAGTGCTTCATGAAGCGCTCGACCGAGCGCGAGCCGCGGCGTTCGCTGTAGCCCATGCGCCGGCCGATCTCGGGCTGCACGTCGAAGGTCAGGCGTTCTTCCGCGCGGTCGGTGAAATAGTGCAGGTGGCAGCGCAGCGTGCTGAGATACGCCTGCGCCTTGGCGCAGCGGCGTCCCTCAGCCGCGGTCAGGATGCCGTTGGCGATCATCCCGGCGATATCGGAGACCTGGAACAGATAGCGGCTGATCCAGAACAGGGTCTGCATGTCGCGCAGACCCCCCTTGCCTTCCTTGATGTTGGGCTCCAGCACATAGCGGCTGTCGCCCACCTTGCGGTGCCGCTCGTCGCGCTCCGCCAGCTTGGCCGAGACATAGGCCGGGCCGTTTCCGGCGATGATGTCCTTCTGATAGCGCTTGGTGAATTCGTCCAGAAGCCGCTGTTCGCCCCAGATCAGCCGGCATTCCAGGAGCGAGGTGCGGATGGTCAGGTCGTCACGGGCGCCGCGGATGCATTCCTCGATGGAACGGGCGGCATGCCCGACCTTTAGGCCGAGATCCCACAGCAGGTAGAGCACGAACTCGATGAACTGCCCGACCCGGGGCGTGCGCTTGTAGGGCAGCAGGAACAACAGATCGACATCGGAATAGGGCGCCAGTTCCCCGCCCATAGCCGCCGGTGGCGATCAGGGCCAAACGGTCGCCGGCCGTGGGGTTCGGCGCGGCGTAGAGCCGGTCGTTGGTGATCTCGGCCACGGTGGAGATGACCTGGTCGATCAGGAACGACTGTCTGCTCATGCACGCGTTGCCGCTGCTCGCTCCTCCTGGAAGCGGCGCTGATCTCCTCGCGGCCCGGCTTCAGCACGTCGCGCAGGATGCGCAGCATTTCCGGCCGCACCCGGTTGGGGTGCCCGGCATGGCGCTGTGCCACCGTTTCCAGCCGGCGGCGCAGTGCCGCGACATCGATGATGGCCGCGGGATCGCGTATGCCCAGGGGCCGCACCACGGTGGTCGCCCAGGGGCCGGAAGGGCGTTGGCTGTCCGTAATCAGGCTGCGTAGCATGGTCGTGGATCTCTAGCGGTGCCGGCGCGCCGGTCGTGACCCCCGGGCCGGCTGCGCGGCGCGCCGGGCCGCCCAACCGGGGTCGCCATGGGTCCAGTCCGTCTCACCGCGATTGATGGTGCTGAAGATAGTCGAGCAGGGCCACCAGGATTTGGCGGATCTGCGGTTCCGTCAAGGCAATGGGGTTCTGGTCGTCGGATGGCGGCGGCGGCAAGCCGCCTGCCCATGCAGGTCTTCCAGCAGGGCCGTCAGGTCGCACAGCGCCTCCGCCAGGGCGCTGACCGGCTGCGGATCGCCTGACTTCCTTCAGCAGGACATCGGGTTCGCCGCGACGCTCGGGTTCTGCCAGTATGATATCACCGCCGGACATATCCAGGACAACGCGCCATGTCCCGTCTTCGGCCTTGAAGCCATCCACCGACCCGCGCTGAAGGCGCTTGCGCAACGTCTCGACGCTGACGCCGAGAAACCGCGCCGCCGTATTGATGGTCGTCGTTGTCCGGTGTCTGTCCCGTGGGTCCATGATTCGCCGTGATAGCATGGCCGGGGCAGGCCCGCGAGCGCGCAGTTGATAATCCCTGTGATCGCCGCGACCACTGCCGGCGGTGGAGTCGTGTACGGCCGAAGAATGTGTCGGGAAAGGTGAAGATTCGGCAAATCGACCGACGGATGCGGCGAGAGGCCGGCGGCGGATGCCGCAGTGGCCATTTCTAGACACAGGGGGGCGGTGGTAGGGTTGTTTCTTCCCCATGGCACCGTCGGTCCCGCCCGGTCGGCCCGCCGCCACCAATCTCCATCGCTCCGCCCCCGCAGCAATGCCAGCCGATCCGTCCGAGCCTGCCGCCGACGGCCGGGACGCCCCGCAGACACCCGGGGCGCAGGACCCGGGCGACGTACCTGACGCGCCCGTGCGCACCCCCAATGCCCTGCGCGTGGCACGGCACAGCGCAAGCTGGCCGCCCAGGGCCTGCGCCAGCTGAACGTGCAGGTTCCGGTCGACGCCCACGACCTGCTGAAGGCTCTGGCGCAGCGGTTGCGCGCCGGGGAAGACCCGACGGCCGCCCTGTTCGACCTCGTCGCGCAGCAAAGCGCACCGTTGACCGGCTGCCGGCCGATCGGCGCATTGCGCCGCGGCCGCCGCTGGTACGGGCGGAGCTGAAGAACGGCGGGCAGGACCAGGCGGAGGACGATCGCGCCGCGGAGGCGCGGATCGGCGCCTGCGTGCGGAGATCCCCGATCGCGGCGGCTGGCGCGCCGCCCTGATGCGCAACCTGTTGAGCTGACGTGCCGCCTTGGGCGACGGCCCCCGGGGATGTCGCGGCCCGGAACCGAATTGTGCCCAATTTCAAATAGATGGCCTGGTTCGGCTTCGGCTGTCCGACGGGATCCGATCAGGTCTAGACATGCCGGTTCGCCGGCAGCCCATCCGCTGGTGGCGGCCTCATGCATGCCTAGACATGCTCGTTCAGCGCCGCTTTCAGGGCATAGATCAGGTCCAGCGCCTCCCTTGGGGTCAGCGCATCGGGCTGCACCGCCCGCAGCATTCCATCCAGAGGTGACGGCTGCGCCGTGGTTTGCGGCTTGGCCGCCATGGCCGCGCTGAACAGGGGCAGGTCGTCGAGAACCGCGGCCTTGCGGCGGCCCTCCCCCGTCTCCAGCTCGTGCAGCACAGCCTCCGCCCGGGCTGTCACCGGCGCCGGCAACCCCGCCAGACGTGCGACATGAATACCATAGGACCGGTCCGCTGTCCCGGACGAAACTTCGTGCAGGAAGACGATATCGCCCCGCCATTCCTTGACGCGCATGGTGTGGCAGGCCAGTTCGTCCAGGCTATCGGCCAGGACGGTCAGCTCATGATAATGGGTGGCGAACAGGCCCCGGCAGCGATTCTGGGTGTGCAGATATTCGATCGTTGCCCAGGCAATGGACAACCCGTCATAGGTCGCGGTGCCACGCCCGATCTCGTCCAGGATGACCAGCGAGCGCGGGCCCGCCTGGTGCAGGATCGCCGCGGTTTCCACCATCTCGACCATGAAGGTGGACCGGCCGCGCGCCAGGTCGTCGGCCGCGCCGACACGGCTGAACAGCCGGTCGACCACGCCGATGCGCGCGGATTCGGCGGGCACGAACCCGCCGGCCTGGGCCAGCAGCACCAGCAGGGCGTTCTGGCGCAGGAAGGTGGATTTGCCGGCCATGTTGGGGCCGGTCAGCAGCCACAGGCGGCCGCCGCCGGCCTCTGCCCGTGGCGACAGGTCGCAATCGTTGGGCACGAAGGTCCCGTCCTGTCCGGCCGCCGCCGACTGTTCGACCACGGGGTGGCGGCCGCCGACGATGTGGAAGGCCAGGCTGTCGTCGACCACCGGGCGCTGATAGCCCTGGGCAACGGCCAGTTCCGCTTGGCCCGCGGCCACGTCCAATGCCGCCAGCGCCCGCGCCGCGGCGGCAATGCGCGGCGCATCCCCCAGGATCAGGGACGACAGTTCGGCGAACAGCTCCAGCTCCAGCGCCAGGGCGCGATCGGCCGCGGCGGCGATCGAGCGTTCCAGCTCCGACAGCTCCAGGGTCGTGAACCGCACGCTGCCGCTCAAGGTCTGGCGATGGATGAAGGTGGCGGCATTGCCGCCGGCGCCCAGCTTGTCGGCCTGGAGGGCGGACACCTCGACGAAATAGCCGAGGACGGAGTTGTGGCGGATCTTCAGCGCGGAAATGCCCGTCGCCTCGGCATAGCGGGCCTGCAGCTCCGCGATCAGGCGGCGCGAATCGTCGCGCAGCCGGCGCTGTTCGTCCAACCGCGGCTCGTATCCCGGGGCGATGAAGCCGCCGTCCCGCGCCAGGGCCGGCAGGTCCGCCGCCAGGGCGGCGTCCAGGCGGTCGACCAGGGCGCCGTGGCCGGCCAGGGCCGCCGCCGCCTCGGCCACCAGCGGCGGCGGCGCCAGGCAGACGGTGGCGTCCCCGCTGCCGCTCAGCAGTGCCTCGGCCTCCGCAGCCCGGGACAGCGCTTCGCGCACGGCGCCCAGGTCGCGCGGTCCGCTGCGGCCCAGGCTCAGCCGGCCCAGCGACCGTTCCAGGTCCGGACACTGGCGCAGGATGCGGCGCAGGCGATCGCGCAGGTCGCCGTTGGCAACGAAGTGGGCGACCCCGTCCAGCCGATGGCCGATGGCGTCGGGATCGGTCAGCGGCGCGGCCAGGTGCCCGGCCAGCAGCCGCGCGCCCGGGCCCGTCACCGTGCGGTCGACGGCATCCAGCAGGCTGCCCTTGCGCTGGCCGTCCAGCGTGCGCGAGACCTCCAGGTTGCGGCGTGTCGCCGCGTCCATCTCCATCACCGACCCGCGGCCGCGGCGGCGCGGCGGCGTCAGCACCGGCAGCCGCCCCTTTTGCGTCAGCGCCACATAGTCGACCAGGCTGCCGGCGGCGGCGATTTCCGCCCGGGTGAAGGCGCCGAAGCCGTCCAGCGTGCCCACGGCGAACATCGTTTCCAGCCGGCGGCGGCCGTTCTCGCTGTCGAACCGGCTGTTGGGCAGCACGGTGCTCCGGGTCCGCCAGTCCGCCAGCGGCTCGGCCAGCGCCGGCAGGTCGAACAGCCCCTCGGGCAGCAGGATCTCGCCCGGTTGCAGCCGGGCCAGCGTGGCCGCCAGGCCGGCGGCATCCACCGGCTCCAGCGCCAGTTCGCCCGTGGTGATGTCGGCATAGGCCAGGCCCAGGCTGGGCTGCTGGCCGCCGCCGACCCCGGCCAGGGCGGCCAGGTAGTTGCTGGCGCGGGATTCCAGCAGGCTGTCCTCGGTCAGGGTGCCGGGCGTCACGACGCGCACGACATCGCGCCGCAACAGGGGCTTGCCCCCGCGCTTGCGCGCTTCCTCCGGCGTTTCGACCTGGTCGCACAGCGCGACCTTGAAACCCAGCCGGATCAGCCGTGCCAGATAGGCTTCGTGCGAGCGCTCGGGCACGCCGGCCATCGGCGCACCGCCGCGTTCGGTCAGGGCGATGTCCAGGGCCGCCGCCGCCTTGACCGCGTCGTCGAAGAACAGCTCGAAGAAGTCGCCCATGCGAAAGAAGACCAGGCAGTCCGGGTGGGCCGCCTTGGCTTCGCGGTACTGGGCCATCATCGGTGTCGACGGGGGTGTCGACGGGCCGTTATCGGGCTGCGGGCGGTCCGGCACCTTGGGGATGGCCCTGCCTGGCGTGTCTTGGGATGCGTTGGCGGTACCCTAGCACGAAGACCGGCGCGCAACGAAAGCGCCGGCGCAGGCAGCGGCCATCGCCGCATCCGACCTCTCGCGCCCTGGACCATCCTTGATGGCCATCGTTGATGCCCATCGTTGATGCCCATCGTTGATGAAGGTCAACGCAGGATCGCGCCATCCGTGATTTCCGTGGCGCGCCCGAAGATGCGCATCCGGCCCGAGGGTGGGCGCGGCCGCGGTTTCGCATCCGCAGTATGGACTTGACGGGCTGGGTCCTGTCCTGCGCAACTTCATTCGTACCCTAATCGTGCCGAGCACCGCCCCTCCGGACGCCGCCCAAGGATCACCGCACATGACCAGCAAGTCCCTCGAGGCGGAGGCGCTGGCCCTGCACGCCCAGGGTCGTCCCGGCAAGCTGGAGATCGTTGCCACCAAGCCGCTGACCACCCAGCGCGACCTGGCCCTGGCCTATTCCCCCGGCGTGGCCGTGCCCTGCCTGGAAATCCACAAGGACGCCGCCAAGGCCTACGACTACACGGCCAAGGGCAACCTGGTGGCCATCATCTCCAACGGCAGCGCCGTACTGGGGCTGGGCGACCTGGGCGCATTGGCGGCCAAGCCGGTGATGGAAGGCAAGGCGGTCCTGTTCAAGCGCTTCGCCGATGTCGACGGCATCGACCTGGAGGTCGACACCCAGGACGTGGACGACTTCGTCCACGCCGTGCGGCACATCGCCGTGTCCTTCGGCGGCATCAACCTGGAAGACATCAAGGCGCCGGACTGCTTCATCATCGAACAGCGCCTGCGCGAGGCGCTGGATATCCCCGTCTTCCACGACGACCAGCACGGCACCGCCATCATCGCCGCGGCGGCGCTGATCAACGCGCTGGACCTGACCGGCCGGCGCATCGAGGACGTCCGCGTCGTCGTCAACGGCGCCGGCGCGGCGGCCATCGCCTGTGTGGAGCTGTTCAAGTCCATGGGCCTGCCGCACGACCATGCCGTGCTGTGCGACCGCAAGGGCGTCATCTACCAGGGCCGCCAGGACGGCATGAACCAGTGGAAATCCGGCCATGCGGTGCCGACCGACAAGCGCACGCTGGCGGATGCGGTCGCCGGGGCCGACGTCTTCCTGGGCCTGTCGGTCAAGGGGGCGATGACGGCCGATATGGTGGCCAGCATGGCGGCCCGGCCGATCATCTTCGCGCTGGCCAACCCCGATCCGGAGATCGTGCCGGAGGCGGTGAAGGCCGTGCGCAGCGATGCCATCATCGCCACCGGCCGGTCGGACTATCCCAACCAGGTCAACAATGTGCTGGGGTTCCCCTACATCTTCCGTGGGGCGCTGGATGTGCGTGCCCGCACCATCAACGACGCCATGAAGATCGCGGCGGCCCGGGCGCTGGCGGAACTGGCGCGCGAGGACGTGCCGGACGAGGTCGATGCCGCCTATGCCGGGCGGCGCCTACGCTATGGCCCCGACTATATCATTCCGGTGCCCTTCGACCCGCGCCTGATCGTGGCGGTGCCGCCGGCGGTGGCGCGGGCGGCCATCGACAGCGGGGTGGCGCGCATCCCCGTCGCCAGCATGGAGCGGTACGAACAATCGCTGCGCACGCGGCTGGACCCCACGGCGCACAGCCTGCAGATCATCATCGAACGGGTGCGCGCGGCCACCAAGCGCGTCGTCTTCGCCGAGGGGGAGCAGGAGCGGACGATCCGCGCGGCGATCGCCTTCGCCAATGCCGGCTATGGCCGGCCGGTGCTGATCGGCGCGGCCGAAGAGATCCGCGCCACCATGGCCGGCCTGGGCATCGGCAATTCCGGCGGCCTGGACATCATCGATGCCCGGGTGTCGCCGGACAACGCCCGCTATGCCGACTTCGTCTATGGCCGCCTGCAGCGCCGCGGCATGCTGATGCGCGACTGCGCGCGGATGGTCGGGCAGAACCGCAACGTCTATGCCGCGACCATGGTGGCGATGGGCGACGCGGACGCCATGGTCACGGGGCTGAACCGCAGCTTTCCCGTCTGCTACCAGGACATCCGCCGCGTGCTCGACGCGCGCGACGGGTCGACGCCGTTCGGCCTGACGATCATGGTGCTGCGCAGCCGCACGATCTTCATCGCCGACACCACGGTGAACGAGCAGCCGACCGCCGCACAGCTGGTGTCGATCGCCGTGGAAAGCGCGGCCAAGGCGCGCGAGCTGGGGCACGAGCCGCGGGTGGCGTTCCTGTCCTTCTCCAATTTCGGGCAGCCGCTGCACGACCGCGCCCAGCATGTGCGCGAGGCGGTGTCGATCCTGGATTCGCGTAGCGTGGATTTCGAATACGACGGCGAGATGACGGCGGAACTGGCGCTGGATGCCGACCTGTTGAGCCGGTTCTACCCGTTCTGCCGGCTGTCCGGCGCGGCGAACGTCCTGGTCATGCCGGGATTGCATGCGGCCAATATCGGGGCCAAGCTTTTGCAGAAGGCGGCCGGCGGCACGGTGCTGGGTCCGCTCTTGATCGGCCTGGACAAGCCGGTGCAGGTGGTCCAGATGGGCGCCACCGTGAATGACCTGGTCACTGCGGCGGCCCTGGCGGCGCATGAGGCGATCTTGCAGGGCGAATGACGGTGATGCCCGCCGCCGCCTTGCAACCGGAACAGGGGTGGTCCCGGCGGATGCTACGGCCTCAACACATTGTCTCGATACCTTAACTTTACGCGGCAAGATCGGCCGGCAACAATTGTTAGTCGTTGACCGGTAGAGCGCCATGACCCAGGCACTGCCCGCCCCCGTACCCACCGCGGCGTGCATCTGGCGGACCGAACGCCTGGCCGCGACGCAGACCATGGCGGGTGTGAGAGATGCGGGCTAGCCGCTGGATTGCCAGAAGCGCGGGGTTCGCGCTGCCGGGGGCGGTGGCGCTGCTGCTGCTGGTCGCAGTCGGCTGGATGCCGGCCGGTCCGGCATTGCTGGCCGGCCTGGCGGGCTGGGTGGGGATCGCCGCCTTCATCCGGGCCTATGACCGCGACGGCGCCCGGCTGGCGGCGCATCTGAAGGCCCTGGCCGATGCCGCGGCCGACCATGCACCGCCGCCGCCGCGGCCCGGCCTGCTGACCGCGCCCGGCGACGAGGCCCTGCCGCTGATCCGGCGGCTGGACCAGGCCTGGCGCGGTCGCGCCCATGTGGTCGCCCGCGAGCGCGACCGGTTCGCCGCCATCGTCGCCGAACTGCCCGACCCGCTGATCCTGGTCGACGCCGGCCGCGTCGTGCGCCGCGCCAATCCCGCCGCCGCGCGCCTCTTGGGCGACCGGGTGCTGGACCGCGACCTGGCCGACAGCCTGCGCCATCCCGATGTGCTGGAGGCGGTGGGCGACGTGCTGGCCGGCGGCGGCCCCCACAAGATCGAGATCACCCAGCCGGTGCCGATCGAGCGGGTCTTCGAAGTGCGGGTCAAGCGGTTCACCGATGACGGCGGCATGGCCGTGGACCTCGCGGCCGGCGGCATGGCACTGGTCACGCTGCACGACATCACCGCCATCAAGCGGTCCGAGCAGATGCGTGCGGATTTCGTCGCCAATGCCAGCCACGAGCTGCGCACGCCCCTGTCCACGCTGATCGGCTTTCTGGAGACGCTGCGCGGACCCGCCCGCGACGATGGCGAGGCCCGCGACCGTTTCCTGGCGATCATGGCCGAGCAGGCCGGGCGCATGGCGCGCCTGATCGACGACCTGCTGTCGCTGTCGCGCATCGAACTGGACGAGCATACGACGCCCACGGGGCGGGTCGACCTTGTCACCGTGCTGGGCAAGGTGATCGACATGCTGGCGCTGCGTGCACAGGACCGCGGCATGTCCATCGACCTGATGGTGCGCGATCCGCTGCCCTGGATCTCCGGCGACGAGGACCAGCTGACCCAGGTGTTCCAGAACCTGATCGTCAACGCCATCAAATATGCCCGTGCCGGCACGGCGATCACGGTGACGGCCTGCCTGGCGGAGGCGGAGCTGGGGATCAGCCCGGCCGTGGCGGTCAGTGTCGCCGATGTCGGCGACGGCATACCGCGGGCTCACCTGCCGCGGCTGACGGAGCGCTTCTACCGCGTCGATCCCGGCCGCAGTCGCGCCCTGGGCGGCACCGGGCTGGGCCTGGCCATCGTCAAGCACATCCTCAGCCGCCACCGCGGCCGCCTGACGGTCGACAGCCGCGTGGGCCAGGGCAGCACCTTCACCGTCGTGCTGCCGCTGCCGGCAAAGCCCCCGGCAGGCGTGACGGTGCCGGGAACCCCGGTCAAGGCCATCGCAGCGGAGCCCGAGGGCGAACTGCTGGAGCCGTGAGGCTGCCATTGCGAGGGCCGAAACGCGGGCCATCGGTGGCAGGCGGTGTCATCAAACCTTCATCTCGCTGCAATGCAATCATCACCGATGGAAAGTAGGTTGGGCTCGTCAAACGAGCCGCTGCATCCGGCGCGGCCGTGACGGGCGAGTGTCTCGCCATCGCACCAGTCTAACCATCGAACCCTACCCAGGCATCTCAAGAGAGGAACGGGGCCATGCACGTGTTCCATCAATACGGCACATGCAAGAAACTCATGCTTGCCACTGTAGCGACCGTGGCGATGGTCGGCGCGGCGGAAGCCCGCGACCGCATTCTGATGGCAGGCTCGTCCACCGTGGCGCCGTTTGCCCAGATCGTCATCGAGCGCTTCAACAACACCACCAACCACGAGGCCGAGTACAACACGACCGGCACCGGCGGCGGCTTCCGCATCTTCTGCGGCGGTGTGGGCGACGATTTCACGGATTTCTCCGGTGCGTCGCGCGCCATCAAGGACTCCGAGGTGGAGCTGTGCGCCGCCAACGGCGTCACCGACATCTATGAGATCCAGATCGGCTATGACGGCATCGTGGTTGCCGACTCGGTCGACGGTCCGGCGATGACGATCACCCGTCCGCAGCTGTTCCAGGCCCTGGCCGCCGAGGTCGAGGTGGACGGCGAGATCGTGGCCAACCCCTATACGATGTGGTCGGAAATCGACTCGAGCCTGCCGGCCGAGCCGATCGAGGTTCTGGGTCCGCCCCCGACCTCCGGCACGCGCGACGCCTTCGTCGAGCTGGTCATGGAAGCCGGCTGCGAGGAATTCCCCGCGATCGCCGCGCTGGAAGAGAGCGACGAGGACCGCTTCAAGGCCGTCTGCGCCACCATGCGCGAGGATGGCCGCTTCGTCGAAGCGGGTGAGGACGACAACCTGATCGTCCAGCGCCTGGAAGCCAACCCGGCCGCCTTCGGCATCTTCGGCTATTCCTTCCTCGACCAGAACCTGGACCGCATCCGGGGCAGCATCGTCGACGGGATCGAGCCGACCTTTGAGAACATCGCCAGCGGCGACTATCCGGTGTCGCGCTCGCTGTTCGTCTACCTGAAGACGCAGCACATCGGCGACGTCGTGCCGGCGGACACGCTGCACCAGTTCGTCGAGGAGCTGACCGCCGAGGGCACCCTGGGCGACGAAGGCTACCTGGTGGATGCCGGCCTGATCCCGATGCCGGAGGAAGACCGGGCGGCGATGCGCGAAGGCGCGCTGGCCAACTTCTGATAGTCATGGCAAAACGGCGCCGGTCGCGAGACCGGCGCCGTCGTTTTGGGGTGGCCCGGCACTCGCCGCCGCACCCTCTCTTTCCGGCACGATGGGGCCGTCTCCCATGTCCGCTGGTGTGCTGCTGGCCCTGGTCCTGCTGATCGCCTTATCGGGGTATTTCGTCGGTCGTGCCCGTTCGTTGAAGGTCGCCGGCGGGGCGATTGCCGACCTGCATTCCCTGCCCAGCTATTACGGCCTCTATATTGCGCTGTGGGTCGGCGTGCCTTGCGTCTTCCTGGTGCTGATCTGGCTGTTCCTGGAGCCGATCATCGTCGAAGCGCTGGTGCTGACGAACATCCCCGGCTACGACGCCATGACCGGGGCGGAACGGCAGCTGTCGCTGGCCACCATCCGCAACCTCGCCGCCGGCATCGGGCGCAGCGACACCGTCGCGCCGGACATGCTGGTGGCCGCCGAGCGTTATACCGGCCTGCTGTCGGCCAGCGCGTGGATGCTGTTCGCGGCGGGCATGGCCCTGGCGGCCGGCACGCTGGCCGTCACCTACCGCCACATCGCGCCGCGCATGCGCGCGCGCAACCGTGTGGAGCGGATCATCCGCTTCCTCCTGGTCCTGTGTTCCATCATCGCGATCCTGACGACGGTGGGCATCGTCCTGTCGCTGCTGTTCGAAAGCCTGCGCTTCTTCGCCCGCGTCCCGCCGACGGAATTCCTGTTCGGGCTGCAATGGAGCCCGCAGACGGCCCTGCGCGCCGACCAGGCCGGGTCGTCCGGCGCCTTCGGCATGATCCCGCTGTTCGCCGGCACGATGCTGATCGGTGCCATCGCCATGCTGGTGGCGGTGCCGATCGGCCTGACGGCCGCGATCTACCTGTCGGACTATGCGCCGCCGGCGGTGCGGGCCACCGTCAAGCCGATCATGGAGATCCTGGCCGGCATTCCGACCGTGGTGTACGGCTTCTTCGCCATCCTGACCGTGGCCCCGGTGGTGCGCGACCTGGGCCTGCTGCTGGGCGTGGATGCGTCCGCCAACAGCGCGCTGGCCGCCGGCGTGGTCATGGGCATCATGATCGTGCCCTTCGTCTCGTCGCTGTCGGATGACGTCATCAACGCCGTCCCGCAGGCCATGCGCGAAGGCTCATACGGGCTGGGCGCCACCAAGTCGGAAACGATCCGCCTGGTCATCCTGCCGGCAGCACTGCCCGGTATCGTCGGTGCCGTACTGCTGGCCGTCAGCCGCGCCATCGGCGAGACCATGATCGTCGTCATGGCCGCCGGGCTGGGCGCCAACCTGACGGTCAACCCCTTCCAGGCGGTGACCACCGTCACGGTGCAGATCGCCACCCTGCTGGTCGGCGACCAGGAATTCGACAGCCCCAAGACGCTGTCGGTCTTCGCCCTCGGCCTGGTGCTGTTCACCGTCACCCTGTGTCTGAACATCGTTGCCCTTCGCGTCGTTCGCAAATATCGAGAGAAATATGAGTGACATTGCCGAGACCGCACCGATGGGCATCGTCGAGGGTACCGAGAACCTCCGCGCCGTTCACCAGACGCGCGAAGCCGTGGCGCGACGCCAGCGCCGCTATCGTTCCGAGGCCCGCTTCAAGTACTACGGCATAGCCGGCATCGCCGTGGCCATCGCCATGCTGCTGGTCCTGCTGGTCAGCATCGGCCGGGAGAGCCTGCCGGCGTTCACCCAGACCTTCGTGACGCTGGACATCTACGTCGACCCCGCCGCCGTCGATCCCAACGAAACGGGGGATCCGGAAACGATCGGGCGGGCGGATTTCGCGGCGCTGGCCAACCAGACGCTCTACGGCATGTTCCCCGATGTCACCGAACGTCGGGCGAGGCGTGACCTGCGTGCGCTCTTGAGCCCCGGGGTGGCGTTCGGGCTCAGGGACCGGGTCATGCAGGACCCGTCGCTGGTCGGCCAGACGATCACCTTGACGGTGGAGATGTCGGACGATTTCGACCAGCTGGCCAAGGGCCTGATGGACCGCACTCTGCCGGAAGCCCAGCGCCGCCTGGATGACCGGCAGCTTGCCTGGTACGACCAGTTGGTGGACGAGGGACTGGTCGAGAAGCAGTTCAACTTACGCCTCTTCACCGGGGCCAACAGCCGCTATCCGGAGCTGGCCGGGATCTGGGCCGCACTGGTCGGTTCTCTCTTAACCATGGCGGTGACGCTGGGTTTGTCCTTCCCGATCGGGGTCGCGGCGGCCGTGTATCTGGAAGAATTCGCGCCGAAGAACTGGTTCAGCGACTTCATCGAAGTCAACATCAACAACCTGGCCGCGGTGCCGTCCATCGTCTTCGGCTGCTGGGGCTGGCGGTGTTCATCCAGTTCTTCGGCCTGCCCAATTCGTCGCCGCTGGTCGGCGGCATGGTGATCGCGCTGATGACCCTGCCGACGATCATCATCGCCTCGCGCGCCGCGCTGAAGGCGGTGCCGCCGTCGATCCGCGAAGCCGCCCTGGGTGTCGGCGCCTCGCGGATCCAGGTGGTCTCGCACCACGTGTTGCCGCTGGCGATGCCGGGGATCCTGACGGGCACCATCATCGGCATGGCGCAGGCGCTGGGCGAAACGGCGCCGCTGCTGATGGTCGGCATGGTGATCTTCATCACCTCCGTCCCCGGCGGCTTCACCGACCCGTCGACCGTCCTGCCGGTGCAGATCTACAGCTGGGCCGGCAATCCGGAGCGCGGGTTCGTGGCCCTGACCTCCGCCTCCATCATGATCCTTCTCGCCTTCCTGATCGTCATGAACGCCTTGGCGATCTATCTCCTGCAAGAAATTCGAACGCCGGTGGTGACAACAGAGTGCACAGATGGCAGGAGCCGATCCCGTCCTCGGCGGACCCGCGCGCGAAGATGACGGCGGAAGGCGTCGAAGTCTTCTATGGCGAAACGGGCGTTGCACGGCGTGACGTGCGAGATCATCGAGAACGAGGTGCTGGCGCTGATCGGCCCGTCGGGCTGCGGCAAGTCGACCTTTCTCAGGTGCCTCAACCGGATGAACGACACCATCGACATCTGCCGGGTCGAGGGTCGGATCACGCTGGACGGGCAGGACATCCACCACCGCGACCTGGACGTGGTGCAGCTGCGCGCCCGGGTGGGGATGGTGTTCCAGAAACCGAACCCGTTCCCGAAGTCGATCTACGACAACATCGCCTATGGGCCGCGCATCCATGGCTTGTGTTCCGGCACCGACGAGATGGACAGCGTCGTCCACCGCAGCCTGGAACGCGCGGGCCTGTGGACCGAGGTCAAGGATCGCCTGAAGGAACCTGGAACGGGCCTGTCCGGCGGCCAGCAGCAGCGGCTGTGCATCGCCCGCGCCATTGCCGTCAGCCCGGAAGTGATCCTGATGGACGAGCCGTGTTCGGCGCTCGATCCCATCGCGACGGCGCATATCGAGGAACTGATCGACGAGCTGCGTGAGAATTTCACCATCGTCATCGTCACGCACAACATGCAGCAGGCCGCGCGCGTCAGCCAGAAGACGGCCTTCTTCCACCTGGGCAACCTGGTGGAGCACAATCTGACCGGCGAGCTGTTCACCAACCCGAAGGACGAACGGACGCAGGGCTACATTACCGGCCGGTACGGCTGACCGGTGGACGGCCCGGGACGGGCGCAGACAGGAAAGCATCGCCGATGGTGCACGACCATATCGTCAAGTCGTTCGACCAGGAACTGGACCGCCTGAAGCGGTCCATCGTCCAGATGGGCGGGCTGGCGGAAAGCCAGCTGGACAGCGCCATGCAGTGCATTGCCCGGCGCGACATCGATCTGGCGGCCAGGGTGCTGCAGACGGATGAACGCATCGACCATTTCGAGGCGGAGGTCGATGCCGGGGCGGTGCGGCTGCTGGCCCTGCGCCAGCCGATGGCCAGCGACCTGCGCGAGGTCGTCGCCGCCCTGAAGATCGCCGCCGACCTGGAGCGGATCGGCGACTATGCCGCCAACCTGGCCAAGCGGGCCGTGGCCCTGGCGCAGGTTCCCGCCGTGCGCCCGGTGAACGCCATTCCGCGCATGGGCCGCCTGGCGCAGGAGCTGATCAAGGAAGTGCTGGACGCCTACAGCGACCGCAACCTGGAGCGGGCGTTGGCCGCCTGGCGCCGGACGAGGAACTGGACGACCTGTACAACAGCCTGTTCCGCGAGACCCTGACCTACATGATGGAAGATCCGCGCAATATCACCCCGTGCACGCATCTTCTGTTCATGGCCAAGAATATCGAACGGGTCGGCGATCACGCGACCAACATCGCCGAGACGATCCACTTCCTGGTGACGGGCCAGACCATCACGCGCAACCGTCCCAAGGGGGACACCTCCAGTTTCGCCGTGGTGTCGCCCGAAGGCACGGAGGCCTGATCGACGATGCGGGCCGGATTGCAGCCCCTGATCCTGATCGTCGAGGACGAGACCGATCTGGTCACTCTGCTGACCTACAACCTGGAAAAAGAGGGCTTCCGGACGGTCGCCGCCTATGACGGCGACGAAGCCGTGCTGATCGCGACCGAGCGCCGGCCCGACCTGGTGCTGCTGGACTGGATGCTGCCCCACCGGTCGGGCCTGGATGTGTGCCGGCAGCTGCGCCGGGGGCCGAAGACCCGCGACATCCCGATCATCATGCTGACCGCCCGCGGGGAGGAAACCGACCGCGTGCGCGGGCTCGACAGCGGTGCCGACGACTATGTCGTCAAGCCGTTCTCAACGACGGAGCTGCTGGCCCGCGTCCGCGCGGTCATGCGCCGGGCGGCGCCCAGCATGGCCGACGAGGTGCTGCGCTGCGGTGACGTGGTGATGGACCTGGCCAGCCACCGTGTCCGCCGCGACGGCCGCGATATCCACCTGGGGCCGACGGAATTCCGGCTGCTGCGGCATTTCATGCAGCACCCGGGGCGCGTGTTCTCGCGCGAGCAGCTGCTGGACGTCGTCTGGGGACACGATGTGTATGTCGAGCCGCGAACGGTCGACGTGCACATTCGCCGCCTGCGCAAGGCGCTGAACGAAACCGACGAGACGGATCTGATCCGCACCGTCCGTTCGGCCGGATACGCGCTGGATTCCCAGGCGGCCTGACCGGCCGCCCCCCGCGGAGGCGGCCGGGCGCGCGCCGCCCGTCAGGCGGCGGCTTGCGTCTTGTCCAGCGCGCGCAGGATGCTGTCGCCCATGACGCCGGTGGACACGCGCGCCATGCCGGGGGCCATGATGTCGGCCGTGCGCATGCCGCCGGTCAGCACCTTCTCGATGGCGGTTTCCAGCAGCTCGGCCTCGGCCATCAGCCCGAAGCTGTGGCGCAGCATCATCGCCAGGCTCAGCAGCATGGCGACCGGATTGGCGATGTCGCGCCCGGCGATATCGGGCGCGCTGCCGTGCACCGGCTCGTACAGGGCCCGCCGGCGCCCCGACCGGTCGGCCTTGCCCAGCGAGGCCGACGGCAGCATGCCCAGCGAACCCGTCAGCATCGCCGCCTCGTCGGACAGGATGTCGCCGAACAGGTTGTCGGTGACGATGACGTCGAACTGCTTGGGATCGCGCACCAGCTGCATGGCGCAGTTGTCGGCGTACATGTGGGTCAGCTCGATGCCGGGATAGCGTTCGGCCTTCAGCTGCGTGACCTCTTCGCGCCACAGGCGTCCGCTCTCCATCACGTTGGCCTTTTCGACCGAACACACGCGCTTGGACCGCGTGGCGGCGATGTCGAAGGCGACCGCGGCGACGCGGCGGATTTCCTCCGTCGTGTAGGTCTGGGTGTTGACGCCGCGGCGCCCGCCGTCCGGCAGGTCGAAGATGCCGCGCGGCTCGCCGAAATAGACGCCGCCCGTCAGCTCGCGCACGATCAGGATGTCCAGCCCGGCGACGATGTCGGGCTTCAGGGGCGACGTGTCGGCCAGGGCCGGAAACACCTTGGCGGGCCGCAGATTGGCGAACAGGCCAAGTTCGCTGCGCAGCCGCAGCAGCGCCGCCTCGGGCCGCAGGTCGAAGGCGACGCCGTCCCATTTCGGGCCGCCGACGGCCCCCAGCAGGACGGCATCGGCCGCCAGGGCCTGCTGCATCGTCTCTTCCGTGATCGGCACGCCCGAATGGTCCAGCGCCGCGCCGCCGATCAGGCCCTCCTGGATCGTGAAGCTCAGGCCGCGGGCGCGGCCCAGCCAATCCATGGCGCGCCGGACCTGACGGCAGACCTCGGGGCCGATCCCGTCACCGGGGAGGATCAGAATCGTTCTTGTCGTTGCCATCGTCGTGATGTCTCCGCTGCGATCGACAGTTGCGCCGGGCCTATGACCAGAGCCAGGGCTGGCCCATGCGCTGGCCTGACTCGTAGGAATCGATCGCTGCGGATTTCTCGAGCGTGAGGCCGATGTCGTCGAGCCCGTTGAGCAGGCAGTGCTTCTGGAAGGGATCGATATCGAAGTGGATGACGCCGCCGTCGGGGCCGCGGATCTCCTGCGCCGGCAGGTCGACCGTGATGGTGGCGTTGGCGCCGCGCGCGGCATCGTCCATCAGCAGGTCCACCTGCTCCTGCGGCAGCGCGATGGGCAGAATGCCGTTTTTCAGGCAGTTGTTGCGGAAGATGTCGGCGAAGCTCGGCGCGATGATGCAGCGAATGCCGAAATCCAGAAGTGCCCACGGCGCATGCTCGCGGCTGGATCCGCAACCGAAATTGTCCCCCGTGACCAGAATCTCCGCGTTCCGATACTGTGGCTTGTCGAGGACGAAGTTGAGTTTCTCGCCATCCGGGCCAACCCGAAGCTCGTCAAACAATCCAACGGCCAAACCTTCCCGCTTGATCGTCTTCAGAAACTGTTTCGGTATGATCATGTCCGTATCGACATTGACCATGGGCAAAGGTGCCGCAACCCCCGTAAGACTAGTAAATGGCTGCATTGCCTCGCCTTCCTCAGCGGTATCTTGTGGGATGCTGTCTTCTGCCACATTGGGCCAAGTAAAGCCACTGCCGAATTGGCGTACGCCGGTCAGGGCGGGCTGAGCCGCGGCAGCAGTCGCGCCACCAGGCCGGGTGCCAGTCTGTTGACATGGGCGGCCAGGACTTCGCGCCCGCCGATCAGCACCTGGCGTTCGTCGTATTCCATCGCGCGCAGGATGCGGCGCGCGCACCGGCCGACCGGGATGCCGCGCCGGTCCCGCGGCGCGTGGCCCTGGGGCGACCCGTCTTCCGTCAGGGCGGAGCCGGCGAAGCCCGTGTCGACATAGCCGGGGCATACGATCGTCACCTTGACGCCGGTGCCCACGGTCTCCGCCCGCAGGGCGTCGAAGAACCCGTGCAGGGCGTGCTTGGAGGCGGCATAGCCCGACCGCCGCGGCGGGCCCAACAGGCCGGCGATGCTGCTGACCACGGTGAACCGGCCGCCGCCGCGGGCCAGCATGCCCGGCAGCACCGCCTTGGTGATGGCGACGGGGCCGAGATAGTTGACGGTCATCAGCCGACGGTCGACGGCGAAGTCGGTGTCGGCCGCCCGGCCGCGCTGGCCCAGCCCGGCGGCGTGGACGACGCCATCGATGCGCCCGAACAGGGCCTCCGCCTCCGCCGCCAGCCCGGGCAGGCTGTCCAGGTCCTCCAGGTCGAGCAGCAGTGTGCGCAGCCGGTCGCCCGCAACCCCCGCCGCGCCGCGGACGTCGTCAAGCGGCCGGGGGCGGCGGGCGGACAGGATCAGCCGTGCGCCCGCGGCCGCCAGCAGCGGCACCAGCGCCGCGCCGATCCCCGACGACGCGCCCATCACCCAGATCACCTGATCGTGAAACGCCATGCCTGCCGTCCGTCCTGGCTGTCGGTTCCGGGGGGCTCGGATACGAAAACGCTATCGGCGCCTTGCGCGCCGATAGCGCCACCTGCCTGAAGCCCCCGCGCGTTTGCGCGCCCGCGTCCGCCGTCAGGTTGAGTTGCGGTTGCGGATCTCCTGCAGGCAGTCGTGGATGCGGAAGACGACGATCGTCAGCTCGCACGCCACCCGGATGAAGATCGGCCCCAGGATCAGCTGGAACAGGCCGGCAACAACCCCCCCGCCGCCGCCCGGCATCGCCCCGGCGCCCACCATGTACAGAAGGGCGGACAACGTGTTGGCTGCCACCAGGATCCAGAAGATCACCTGCATGAATGCCGGGGTGATGAATTTCCGGAACGAAAAGAAGTCCTCCATCTCGGTCCCCTTGCTGCTTGCCGCGCGACACCCCGGGCGTCGCGGCGACCGGACCGGTCGCCGCCGACGCCGGCCGTGCCAGGATAGCGTCGATGGACCGGTCAGGTCAGTCGCATTCGCGCCGATGGCGACAAGGCATCAGGCAAGTTCGCGGATATCGGTAAGGCGCCCGGTAATCGCGGCCGCCGCGGCCATGGCGGGGCTGACCAGATGGGTCCGCCCGCCGCGGCCCTGCCGGCCCTCGAAGTTGCGGTTGGAGGTACTGGCACAGCGCTCGCCCGCCGACAGCTTGTCGGCGTTCATCGCCAGGCACATGGAACACCCGGGCTCGCGCCATTCGAAGCCGGCCTCGACGAAGATGCGGTCCAGCCCCTCGTCCTCGGCCTGGTGCTTCACCAGGCCGGAACCGGGAACGACCATGGCCCGCAGCCCCTCGGCCACCTTGCGGCCCCGGGCGACGGCGGCGGCGGCGCGCAGGTCTTCGATCCGCCCGTTGGTGCACGAGCCGATGAACACGGTGTCGACCGTGACCTCCGCCATGGGCATGCCGGGCTTGAGGCCCATATAGTCCAGCGACCGGCGCGCCGCCTGGGCGCGGTTCTCGTCGCCGAAGCTGTCCGGGTCGGGCACCCGGCCGGTGATCGGCACGACGTCCTGCGGGCTGGTGCCCCAGGTCACGTGGGGCGCGATGTCCGCCGCCGCCAGCGTCACCTCCCTGTCGTAGCGGGCACCCGGGTCGGACGGCAGCGTGCGCCAATGGGCGACCGCAAGTTCCCAGTTCGCGCCCTTCGGCGCCATCGGGCGTCCCTTCACATAGTCGAAGGTGATGTCGTCCGGCGCGATCAGCCCGGCGCGCGCGCCGGCTTCGATCGACATGTTGCAGACGGTCATGCGCCCTTCCATGGACAGGGCGCTGACGGCGTCGCCGGCATATTCGATGACATGGCCGGTCCCGCCGGCCGTGCCGATGGTGCCGATGATGGCCAGGATCATGTCCTTCGACGTCACGCCCAGCGGCAGCGCGCCGTCGACGGCGATGCGCATGTTCTTCGCCGGGCGCTGCAACAGCGTCTGGGTGGCCAGCACATGCTCGACCTCGCTGGTGCCGATGCCGAAGGCCAGCGCGCCGAAGGCGCCGTGGGTGGAGGTGTGGCTGTCGCCGCAGACGATGGTCATGCCGGGCTGGGTCATCCCCTGCTCCGGCCCGATGATGTGGACGATGCCCTGGCGGACGTCGTCCATGTCGAACAGGGTGACGCCGAAGTCCGCGCAGTTCTGCCGCAGCGTTTCCACCTGCAGGCGGCTTTCCGGGTCGTCGATGCCGCCGGCGCGGTTGGTGGTCGGAATGTTGTGGTCGGCAACGGCCAGCGTCGCGTCGGGCCGGCGGACCTTGCGGCCGTTCATGCGCAGGCCTTCGAAAGCCTGCGGGCTGGTCACTTCGTGCACCAGGTGCCGGTCGATATAGAGGACGCAGGTGCCGTCGTCCTGCCGGTCGACGATGTGACTATCCCAGATCTTGTCGTACAGGGTCTTCGGCCCGGCCATCGCGTTCGCTCTCCAACATCACGCCCGTTACATCGCGGAAAGGCGCGGAGCATAGCGAAGGCAGGCCGCCTGCGGAAGCGACGCGGCGGGGATGGGGGCCATGCGTCCGGGGAAGGGCACGCCGGCCCGCAGGCGAACCCCACGCGATCCGTCGCACCACCCCTTGAAACAGTGGATTTCGGCCGTGCGCACCCCGGCGATGCGGGGTGCCGGACGTCGGTTCAGGCGACGCTGCCCAATGCCATCGCCGCGACATCGCCGCGCAGGAACTGCGCCATTTCGCGGTCCTGTCCGCGCACATGGCCGGACATCCAGATACGCAGCCAATCGATCGTCTGTGCGTCGATGCGCCGCTGGCCGCCTTCCACGGCCCGCACCATCAGCCGCAGTTCCTTCAACAGCGCATCGTGCTGGTGCTTGTGGGCGGTCAGGCCGGGGTAGCGGGCCCGGCGCATTACCTGTTCTTCCCGGCAGAAATGGGCGCCGGTGGCGGCCAGCAGCTCTTCCAGCAGCTCCCGCACGGCAAGGGCCGACCGGCGTGCGCTGACCGCGTCGTCCAGTTCGTTGATCAGGAACACGAGGCGCGCATGGTCCTCGTCGATTCCCCGAATGCCGATCCCGAGATCGGCTGTCCAATTCGCCATGTAAGCGATTACCCCCGATGGCAAGGCCGACCATGCCGCCGATTCATGGCGGTCGTTTCGAGCCTAACCTATCCCCCGTTACTTTTCCGTATATATGGCGCTGCATTGCAGCATGACCAAGAACGATTCATGACGCAACGCGGAAATGGACATGTGAATCGGATATCGGCATGAGCGGGACGCAGGTGTCGGGCCGATCCCGCCTGCCGGATACTTCGTCAGAAAACTATCGAAGAATCATAAACTTAGATCTCTACTTCCGTAGCGTCGTCCGACCGCCCGGTTGTCGTCGGGGTCGTCTTCGGCGCCGCGCCGGACCGCCTGGCCCTTGGGTGCGCCGCAGCATAAACCGTCACTAGACGCGACGGATCGACGGCGGTGTAGCGCTGTGTCGTCGACAGCGACGCATGGCCCAGCAGTTCCTGGATGGCGCGCAGGTCGCCACCGCCGGCGAGAAGATGGGTGGCGAAGCTGTGGCGCAGCGCATGGGGCGTGGCCCCCTCCGGCAGGCCCAGCAGCGCCTTCAGCCGGCGCATCTGCCGTTCGGCCACGGCGGGGTCCAGGCGTTTGCCGCGCACGCCGACGAACAGCGGCCCCCGTGCCGGCAGCGGGTGGGGGCAGGCGGCCCGATAGGCGGCGACCGCCCGTTCGACCACCGGCAGCACCGGAACGACGCGCTGTTTGCTGCCCTTGCCGACGACCCGCAGCGCCCCCTGTCCGGTGACGGCATCGGCGTCCAGCGACAGGGCCTCGCCGAGGCGCAGCCCGCAGCCGTACAGCAGCGCCAGCAGTGCCCGGTCGCGGGCGCCGACCCAGTCCGTGTCGCTGATCTGCGGCGCGCTGTCGACCGTGGCCAGCGCGTCCGCCGCCGTCAGCGCGCGCGGCAGCCCCTTGGGGCGCTTGGGCGTCGTCACCATGGCGATGGCGGGGTTGTGCAGCCGCCCGCTGCGGTCCAGGAAGCGGAACAGGCTGCGCACGCCGGCCAGGTTGCGTGCCCGGCTGGCCGTGCCCGCCCCGGCGCCGGCCCGCGCCGCCAGATAGGCCCGGAAGACCGCAAGGTCCAGCGACGCCAGCGCATCCAGCGACGGTGGCCCGCCCAGATGGCCGGCCAGGAAGGCCAGGAAGGCGCCGACATCCGACAGATAGGCCCGGACGGTATGGGCCGAATACCGCCGCTCTGCGGCCAGCCAGCGCCGCCAGGCCTCGATGGCGTCCGCCACGTCGGCGGCCGCGGGCAGCAGTGCAGGGGCGGTCATGGGCCAGGGGCTCGCGCGCTTCGAACAGGTGAACCGAAACAATGATGCAGCGTTACGCAGCATCCTTCAAACCATAGATCAGCCGGGTGGGTCAGGATGAACGGATAGCGAACCTTGACATGCCGCAGCGCCCGCCGACACCGCACGGTGTCGGCCTCGGCTGCCCGGTCTCGCCGCCCGTCGGTGCCGCCTAGCGCCCGCGGGCCAGCCAGGCCCTGAGGCAAGTGCCCAGAACATGGGCCAGGAACGTCACAAGGTCGCTGCGCATCCCCGGATCGAACATCTGCGGATCGCGGCTGCCCAGGGCCAGCAGGGCCGGCGGCGTGGTGGCATTGACGTGGATGCGCACCAGCGCCTGGCTTTCGACCAGCCCGCTGCCGGGGCCGAACAGCCGGGGATCGCCCTCGATCACCGGCTCCAGCCGGATATCCTTGCCGTCCAGGGCGTCGGCCACGGTGCCCGGCGGTGCCAGGCGGACGCCGGGCGGGCACGGCTGCCCGCAGTTGCGGCCATCGGTTTCCACCACCAGGCAGGCCACGTCCAGGTCCAGCATCACCGGCAGGTCGGTGCTGATGACCTGGATCAGCTGTTCGAAGCTTTCGGCATCCAGCAGGTGCAGGACGGCGCGGTGGACGCGGTCCTGGGTGTTCTGGTTGGCGCGGCTGGCGGTGACGATGGCGTGCTGCTGGCGCTTCAACCCGTCGACTTCGCCGCGTAACTTGCCGACCAGGAAGCCGCGCAGGTCGACGGCGCCGTCGGGCCGCTCGGCCGGCAGGCCGGCCAGCGCCGCCAGCGTCTCGGGATGGGTATCGATGAACTCGGCCAGGAAACCAGGGTTGGCCAGAAGGAAGGCGCGCACGCCTTCGGCGTCCGGCGGTCGGTCCGCCTGCTGGCTGCCCTGCAACGTCTTGCCCGCCATTCCCGTTCCGTCCCATTCCCCTCCGGCCGATAGCATTCGCCCCGCGCCGGCCCCCGTATCGCGACCGGTCCGGGCGCAGCGCAAGCGTCCGACCCTGTCGGCAGCACTGTAGCGGATGCCGGGCGAGGTTGCCAATTCGACCAGCGGTCCCGGTCCGGACGGACCCCGGCGCGCCGCCGTGCTGCTGCCGCTGCCGCTGGCGGGCGCCTATGACTATGCGCTGCCCGCCGGGCTGGCCGTGGCGGACGGGGACTATGTCATCGTCCCCCTGGGAAACCGCGAAGTGATGGGCGTGGTCTGGGGCCAAGGCGACGGTGCGGTCGACGACTCGCGGCTGCGCCCGGTGGCGATGCGCCTGGACCTGCCGCCGCTGCCGGCGGTCAGCCGGCGCTTCGTCGACTGGGTGGCTGCCTACACCATGGTGCCGCCGGGTGCCGTCCTGCGCATGACCATGAGCGTCTCCGCCGCGCTGGAACCGCCGCGCGCCGTCACCGCCTATACCCTGGCGGATCCCATGCCCGAGGCGCAGACGCTCAGCCCGGCGCGCCATCGCGTGCTGGCGGTGCTGGCCGAAGGGCCGCCGCGCCTGGGGGCGGAGCTGGCGCGCGATGCCGGCGTGTCGCCCGGGCTGGTCCGCACCATGGCGGCGGCCGGCCAGATCCGTGCCGTGGCGCTGGCGGCCGATCCGCCCTGGGCCAGGCCCGATCCCGATCGCGCCGGGCCGGACCTGACCGCCGACCAGCAGGCGGCAGCCGACAGCCTGCGCCGGCAGGTGGCCGACGGCGGCTATGGCGCCACGCTGCTGGACGGCGTCACCGGCTCCGGCAAGACGGAGGTGTATTTCGAAGCCATCGCCGCCGCCCTGGCCGGCGGGCGGCAGGTGCTTGTGCTGCTGCCGGAAATCGCGCTGTCCGCCCAGTGGCTGGGCCGCTTTGCCGCGCGCTTCGGCGTGGCCCCTGCGGAATGGCATTCGGACCTGGCGGCGGGGTTGCGCCGCCGCACCTGGCGGGCGGTCCTGACGGGTGCGGTGCGGGTGGTGGTGGGCGCGCGGTCGGCCCTGTTCCTGCCCTTCCCCGACCTGGGCCTGATCGTCGTCGACGAGGAACACGAGGCCGCCTTCAAGCAGGAGGACGGGGTGCTCTACCACGCCCGCGACATGGCCGTCGCACGCGCGCATCTGGGCGACATCCCCATCATCCTCGCATCGGCGACGCCGTCGCTGGAAACGGTGGTCAATGCCGATACCGGCCGCTATCGCCGGCTGGCGCTGCCCGACCGGCACGGCGGGGCGGCCCTGCCCGCCATCACCGCCGTCGACCTGCGCACCGACCCGCCGGAACGGGGACGGTTCCTGTCGCCGCCCCTGATCGCGGCGATTCGCCAGACGCTGGAGGCGGGGGAACAGGCGATGCTGTTCCTCAACCGCCGCGGCTATGCGCCGCTGACGCTCTGCCGCGCCTGCGGCCACCGCATGGGCTGCCCGGACTGCACGTCGTGGCTGGTGGAACACCGGCTGACCCGCCGGCTCCTGTGCCACCACTGCGGCTATACGGCACCCCTGCCGTCCGTCTGTCCCGGCTGCGGCGCGGCCAACAGCTTCGTCGCCGTCGGCCCGGGGGTGGAGCGCATCGCCGAGGAGGCCGACCACCTGTTCCCCGATGCGCGCTGGCTGGTGGTGACGTCCGACACGCTGACCGGGCCGAAGGCGGCGGAAACGCTGGTACGGCAGGTTCACGACCGCGAGATCGACCTGCTGATCGGGACCCAGATGATCGCCAAGGGCCATCATTTCCCCTGGCTGACCTGCGTCGGCGTCGTCGATGCCGACCTGGGTCTGGCCGGCGGCGACCTGCGGGCGGCCGAGCGCACCTATCAGGTCCTGCACCAGGTGGCCGGCCGTGCCGGGCGATCGGACCGGGCGGGCCGGGCCCTGCTGCAGACCTTCGACCCGCGCTCGCCGGTGATTGAGGCATTGGTGCGGGGCGACCGCGACGGCTTCCTGGCGGAGGAGGCCGCGGCGCGCCGCGCCCGCGGCTGGCCGCCCTTCGGCCGCCTGGCCGCGCTGATCGTCACCGGCCACGATGCCGCGCTGGTCGACCGGGTGGCGGCCGACCTGGCGCGGGCGGCACCGCGCGGGCCGGACATCGACGTGCTGGGGCCGGCACCGGCGCCGCTGGCGCTGCTGCGCGGCCGGCACCGCCGCCGCCTGCTGGTCAAGGCGGCCCGGCGCTGCCCGGTCCAGGCCCATATCGCCCGCTGGCTGGCGCGCGTGCCGGTGCCGGGAACCGTGCGGGTGACGGTGGACATCGACCCCTACAGCTTCCTCTGACGGACCGGCCCGGACGCCGCTCCATGCCGGTTGTCAGGTGAACGGGGTCAGGGGTCTTCGGGGTCAGGTCTTTCGTCATCACAGACAAGAAGGCGAGAGGGGGTCAGGTCTTTCATTATCCTATCGCCTTGCTCCTTTCTGCGAAGAGCAGCGATATGACCCCGAAGACCCCTGACCCCGAAGTGGATTCAGCCTGATGTCTCACCGCATCAGGCTGGGCAGCAGCAGGGTGACGGCCGGGATGTAAGTGACGAGGGCCAGGACCACCAGCTGGACCAGCAGCATCGGCCAGATGGCGCGCGAGATCTGCTCGATGGTCAGCTTGCTGATGGCCGCGCCGACGAACAGGGAATAGCCGAACGGCGGCGTGGCCATGCCGATGGCGAAGTTGATCACCACCATGGCGCCGAGATGGATGGGGTCCAGGCCGATCTGCGCGCCGATGGAGCTCAACAGCCCGCCGAGGATGATCATCGCCGCGATGTTGTCCATCACCGCGCCGATGAACAGCAGCAGCAGGTTCAGCATCATCAGGATGACGATGGGGTTGTCGGAGACCGACAGGATCGCCTCGGCCGCCTTGGTCGGCAGCTGCTGCACCGCCACCATCCAGCCGAACACCGACGCGGTGGCGATGATGAAGACGACGATGGCGGTGGTCTTCATGGAATTCAGGATGATGCGCGGCAGGTCGGGCAGCTTCAGTTCGCGGTGCACGAACAGGCCTACCGCCAACCCATAGGCGACGCCGACGGCGGCGGCCTCCGTCGGCGTGAACACCCCGCCATAGATGCCGCCCAGGATGATGACCGGGGCGGCCAGCGCCCATTTGCCCTCCCACAGCGCCTCGCGCAGTTCCGTTGCCGTGGCGCGGCGGTCGGCATGGGCGATGCCCATGGTGCGGGCGGAGACATAGCAGAACGCCATCAGCCCGACGGCGATCATCAGGCCGGGAATGATCCCGGCCAGGAACAGCTGGGCGATCGATTCCTCGGCCACCACGCCCCAGATGATCATCGGGATCGACGGCGGGATCATCTGGCCGATGGGGCCGGACACCGTGGCCAGTGCCGTGGAGAAGTCGCGCCGATAGCCGCGCTTCTCCATTTCCGGCACCATGATGCCGCCGATGGCGGCCGTCGTCGCCGGTGCGGACCCGGAAATGGCGGCGAAGAACGTCGCCGACAGCACCGTGACCATGCCCAGCCCGCCGGTCAGGTGGCGCACGAAGGTGTTGCAGACGCGCACCAGCCGGCGCGACAGCCCGCCATGCATCATCAGGTCGCCGGCCAGGATGAAGCCGGGGATCGCCAGCAGCGTGAACACCTGGGTGCCGGCGATGGTCCGCTGCGCCAGCACCACCGGGTTGATGCCGGCGATCAGCAGCCCGGCAAGGGCGGCGATGCCCAGCACGAAGGCGATGGGCACGCCGCCCAGCAGCAGCGCCAGGAAGGCGACCAGCAGCCCGGTTGCCACGTCGCTCATGGGCCGGGCGTGCCCTCGGCACCGGCCGGGGGGGCGGGATTGGCCAGGCGTGCCAGGGCGTGCAGCACGATCAGCACCCCGGCTGCGGGCGCGGCGGAATGCAGGGCTTCGATGGGATAGCGCACCGCCGCCGACACCTGGCCCAGCGTGGCGTCCAGGTAGAGATAGCCGGACCATGCCAGGGCCGCGCCGAAGGCGCCGACCAAGAGGACGATCAGCCGCTCAGCCCAGGGGCGCACGGGCTTCGCCAGCAGGTCCAGGAACAGCGTCAGCCGCACGTGGAACCCGTCGCGCACCCCCAGACTGCCCGCCAGCAGCGCGACCCAGGTGAACAGGAACATCGCCAGTTCCTCGCTCCAGATCAGCGCGTGGCCGATCAGGTAGCGGAAGATGATCTGGAGGATCAGAGAGGCCATCATGACGACGGCCATGACGACGATCAGCAGGGCCGACAGGCGGGCGGCCTGGGCACTGACGGCATCGAGCGCGCGGGCAATCATGGCGTATGCGGAGTGTATGGGCCGATGGAACGCTGCCGGGGCATACGCATACGCCCCGGCATTTCCGTGGTCACGCTACTGGACGGCCGCCAGGGCCTGGTCGAGCAGGTCCGAACCGATCTCCTCCCGGAACATCTCGTAGACGCCGGTCACGAGCCCGCGGAACGCGGCGGGATCCTCGATCTCGTTGACCTCCATGCCGGCGGCCTGAAGCTGCCCCAGCAGGGTTTCGATGTTGGTGGCATTGATCTCCCGCTCGCGCGTGATGGCCAGGTGCGCGGCCTCCTGCACGGCGGCTTGCTGCTCCGCCGTCAGGCCGTCGTATGTCTGCTGCGACATCAGGACGCCCAGGGCGGAGTACGTATGACGCGTCAGCGACAGGTAGTGCGTGACCTCGGCGTACTGGTTGTTGGCGATCACCGGTACGGGGATTTCCAGGCCGTCGATGGTGCCCTGCTGGACGGCCGTGAACACCTCGCCCCAGGCCATCGGCACGGCGTTGCCGCCGAGGGCGCCGAACATCTCCACATAGACCGGGTTCTGCATCACCCGGTATTTGACGCCTTCCACATCCGCCGGCACGGACACCGGCCGCACATTGTTGATCATGTGGCGGAAGCCGCCCTCGGCGAAGCCCAGGCCGACGATGCCGTGGTCGGCCAGGCGGGCCAGAAGCTGCTGGCCCACGGGGCCGTCCAGCACCTCATGCGCTTGCGCCTCGCTGGTGAACAGGAACGGCATGTCGTTGAGCTGGAAGGCAGGGTCGATATTGGCGATGACGGCGTTGGTGATGATCCCCATCTCCAGCGTGCCGAAGGACAGGCCTTCCAGCATCTCCTTCTCGTCGCCCAGCTGGCGGTTGGGGAAGTACTGTACCTCGAACTCGCCGGGTGCCAGTTCCTCCAGAGCCTGGGCGAACTGGCGGGCGGTGATGGCGTAGGGGTCTTCCGCGCCGTCGGAGGTGGTCCAGCCGATCTTCAGCGTGATCTCGGCCCAGGCCGGGGCGGTGGTGGCCATCAGCGCGGCGGCGGCCGCGGCGATCAGGGCGGGTCTGGTCAAGACGTCGATCCTCCTCATTTGTCTCTCTCCTTCTTGCGTGGGGTATCGGACCGGTCGTCAACCTGGCTCAGGCGGGGAAATCGTAGAGCCGCGCCGGGTTGTCGACCAGGATGCGCCGGCGCGTCTCCTCCTGCGGCGCCCACAGCGCCAGCAGGTCCAACAGCGTGCCGTCGTTGGGCATGGGAATGTGGACGAAGGGGTGCGGCCAGTCGGTGGCCCAGACCAGCCGGTCCGGCGCGGCATCGATCAGCGCCTGGGCCAGCGGGGTCACGTCGGCATAGGGCGGCTCGCGCTCCGCCGTGATGCGGTAGGCGCCCGACAGCTTCACCCAGGCGCGCCCGTCCTTCAGCAGGGCCAAAAGCTCGCGGAAACCCGGGTGGTCCGGGCCGCTGCCCGGCGGCATGTGGCCCATATGGTCGATCACCACCTCCACCGGCAGGCGGCCCAGCCGGCCGCGCAGGTCGGCGAAACTGGCGACGTCGACCAGCAGCTGCAGATGCCAGCCCAGGGGGCGGATCGCCTCCGCCACCGCTTCGCACGTCTCCAGCGCAAGCCCGCCGCGGAACAGCAGGTTCAGGCGCACGCCGCGCACGCCGGCGGCATGCAGGCGCTCCAGCTCCGCCCGCGACACGTCCGGCGGCACGACGGCGACGCCGCGGAAGCTGTCGCCCGCTTCGTGCAGCGCATCGACCATCAGGCTGTTGTCGGTGCCGTAGACGCTGGGCTGGATCAGCACCGCGCGCACGAGGCCCAGGGTCGCCAGCATGCGGCGATAGGCGGCCAGCGGCGCATCGGGCGGGGTGTAGGTGCGGTCGGGGGTGTAGGGGTAGCGCTCGGCCGGCCCGAAGACATGGGCGTGGGTGTCCGACGCCCCGGGTGGAACGGCGAAGCCGGCGGGCCGGGGCTCCGGGTCGGGTCCCTGGCATTCGGGTATGGCTGCGGTCTGCACGGGCGGGGTCCTGCGATGCGTCCCTGGGGTCGGTCGTGCGGGTCTGCATACCATGGGGGGCATGCGATCCGTCTTGCTTGCGGTAGACTATAGCCCCCCGGCCGCAGCGGCGTGGGATTTTTTGCAATCCTGCCCCCCGCCCGAATTCAGTATACAGAGCTGGAGTGTGGAAGATCCGGTGGGAGGGGTTTGGCGGTAATGCGGCGGGATGGGACACACTTAATAGGGGATTATATTATAGACACAATACATAGGTATTATGTCCCCATATTACCTATGTATTGTGTCCCCATATTACCTTATGTCCCCCCTATCACCTTACGTCCCCGCCTTGCCTATTAAGTATTGTGTCCCCGTATTACCCCCGCATTACCGCCAAACCTCCGACAAAGCGACCATGGAGGATTGGTGCCCGGGGCGAGACTCGAACTCGCACGATGTCACCACCACCGGATTTTGAGTCCGGCGCGTCTACCAATTCCGCCACCCGGGCCGGGCGGGGGCCGGCAATCGGCCCCGCGGCGAGGGGCGCATCATACCGGTGGCCCCTGGGCCGTCAAAGGGCTTTCGCCTGCGCAGCCCGGGCTTGCCCCGCGCGGCCGGCCCGGCCACGATCCCTGCCGGGCGGGAAAGGCGGTTCCATGGGTGTGATGCCGGCGGACGACCTGGACGGACGGCTGGCGCGGTTCCCGCGGCTGGGGATCGCGCACCTGCCGACGCCGCTGGAGCCGATGCGGCGGCTGACCGCGCATCTGGGTGGGCCGGAGCTGTGGGTGAAGCGCGAGGACTGCACCGGCATAGGCCTCGGCGGCAACAAGCTGCGCAAACTCGACACCGTCCTGGCGCTGGCTCTGGACCAGGGGGCCGACACCATTGTGTCCGGGGGCGTCGTGCAGTCCAACAGCCAGCGCCAGGTGGCGGCCGCGGCCGCGAGGTTGGGGCTCGACTGCCATCTTGCCGTCTTTCACGGCCGCGTCGCGCCGCCGGGCGCGGACTACGAGGTATCGGGCAACGCGCTGCTGAACGCCCTGTTCGGCGCGCACCTGCATCCCGTGCCGTGGACCGGCGACAGGAACGGCGCCGTGCGCGCCCTGGCGGAGGCGCTGGCCGCCGCCGGCCGCCGGCCCTTCGTCGTGCCCTACGGCGTGTCCAGCGCGCTGGGCGCCGTCGGGTATGCCAGCGCGGCGGCGGAGATCGCCGCCCAGAGCGCGGCGCTGGGGTTCACGCCCGATGCCATCGTCCATTGCACCGGCAGCGGCGCCACCCAGGCGGGGCTGGTCGTCGGTGCGTCCGCCGTCCTGCCGCGAACGGAGGTGGTCGGCATCGACATCGATGCCGAACCGGACCGCGTGCGGGCCGATGTCGTGCGATATGCCCGCGAAGCCGCCGGGCTGCTGGACCTGCCATTCCACGAGGACGCCGTGGAGGTCGTCGCCGGCCTGGCCGGGCCGGCCTATGGCGTGCCGCATCAGGCGACGCTGGACGCCCTGGCGCTGGCCGGCCGGCTGGAGGCGCTGGTGCTCGACCCCGTCTATTCGGCCAAGGGGCTCGCCGGGCTGATCACGCTTGTGCGGCGGGGCCGCTGGCGGCGTGGCCAGCGGGTCGTGTTCGTCCATACCGGCGGGGCGCCGGCGCTGTTCGCCTATCGCGAGGTGCTGCGGTTTTGACGGACAGCGCCGCGCGGCGGCCTTTCCGTCGCGGGCGGCCGCGTCTACTCTCGCCCGCGATCCCGCCCGCCTGGACCGAGCGCTGCCCCATGTTCCGCCGCCTCTACGACTGGACGCTCGACCTCGCGGGGCGCAAGCATGCGCTGTGGGCGCTGGCCGCGATCAGCTTCATCGAAAGCTCGATCTTCCCGATCCCCCCCGACGTCCTGCTGATCCCGATCATCCTGGCCCGGCCGGAGCGGGCCTGGACGGCGGCGCTGGTGTGCACGGTGGCCTCGGTCGTGGGCGGCGGGGCGGGCTATGCCATCGGCCTGCTGCTGTTCGACACCATCGGCCGCCCGGTGCTGGACTTCTACGGCTATCTCGACACGTTCAACGAGTTCCAGGCCGCGTACAACGACCAGGGCTGGCTGATCGTCTTCGGCGCCGGACTGACGCCGTTCCCCTACAAGGTGATCACCATCGCCAGCGGCGTCACCCGGCTGGACCTCGCCACCTTCATGGCGGCATCGGTGGTCTCGCGGGGCTTGCGCTTCTTCATCGTCGCGGCGCTGCTGTGGAAGTTCGGTCCCACGGTCCGCAGCCTGATCGACCGGTATTTCGGCATCCTGACCATCGTCTTCTTCGCACTGCTGGTGGGCGGGTTCGTGCTGCTGAAGCTGCTGGCGTAAGGCCGCCGCCCCGCCGGGCGCAGGGCGCGTGCGATTGCCGCGTGAACGGCCGAGGCCAAGCCGGCTATAGTCGGCGTTCCTGCCGGGAAGGTCACGAAGGGGCGATGTACGGGTCGGACGAGCCATACCGCATCCAGAAGGAGCGCGCGCAGGTCGCAATCAAGCTGACCGACGGCACGGTGGTGTCGGGGTTCCTGTTCCTCAGCCGGCGCGAACGCCTGGTCGACATGCTGAACGACCAGCGCCGTTTCGTTCCGGTGCAGCGGGAGGACGGCTCGCTGGTGATGCTGAACAAGCTGTCGATCCAGAGGGTGGAGCCGACGGAGCACGGGTCGCAGTTCGAGGGGCAGAGCCCCTATGAGGTGCTGGGGCTTGAGCCCACGGCCGACGACGCCTCGGTCAAGGCCGCCTATCGCGCCCTGGTGCGCGAATTCCATCCCGATCGGGTGACGGCCGCAGGCCTGGGCGAGGCATTCGTGCGCCTGGCGAAAGACCGCATCCAGCGCATCAACGCCGCCTATGACCAGATCGTGCGGGAGCGCGGGTTCGATGCGCAATAGCCGCCCGCGACAGGCCCCGGCGATCGCGGCAATGGCCGTGGCTGCCGGCCTGGGCCTCTGCCCCGCCGGCGGCGTCCTGGCGCAGGACCCGCCGCTGGAATCGGCAAGCTGTGCGGTGATCCTGGCGACGATCCCGGTTCTCGGCGAGACGGTGCGCGCCCGCGCGGAAGAGAGCCTGCGGGCCCAGCTCACGCGGTTCGAGCTGGCGGCCGGTGTGACCGGGCTGGATGTCTTCGCCTGTCTCTGCCGGCAGGACCCGGCCCGCCAGTTCCGCGCCGTCGTCGACACGATGGCCACGGCCAGCCGGGAGGAGCTGGGCGCCTGCCTGGAGGACGTCGCCGCGGCCGTGCGGCCGGAGGTGCTGACCGTGCGCCCGTCGGCCGATCCCATCGGCGACCTGCCGGTGCTGCTGTCGCCCGGGGTCCCGCAGCCGGAAGCCGGTCGGTGGGACGCCTATTCGGACGGCGATCTCAGGGCGCTGCTGGGCGTGGACGCCGTCGACCTCGCCACGTCGCTGGACACCGATCGCGAGGCGGTGCGCGCCGAGCTGGAGCGGCGCCTGCTGGCGCGTTGGCGGGCGGCCGGGCCGGATGCGCTGCTGTCGGACACCGACCTGCAATTCGCCCTGGAAGCCAGGATTCGCGGCGCCGGCCATGCGATGGCGGATGTGCTGGGGGCGGAAATCCTGCGCCGCACGGCGGCGCGCACCGCGATCGTGCGCGGCAGCGGCGGACGGGCCGGCCGCGGCGCCCATGGCCCGGTGGTGGAAATGCCGGATGCCGCCGAAGCTGCGCGTTTCGCCGGCTGGTCCGGCGCGGCCCTGCTGGGGCTGGCCGACCTGGAACCGGACCAGGTGGAGATCCTGACCGGGCGCCCGCGCCGTGCCGTCATCGAAGAACTGGTCCGGCGCGTCCTGCGCCACCGGCAGACGCCGGCCGGCGGATCGGTCCCGGGGCCGTCGGGCCAGGCGGACATCGCCGTCGTCCATGGCGCCCCGGCGGAGGATATGCCGGCTGGCCCGGCGCGGCCGTCGGTGCGGACCGACATCCTCCCCCAGGCGCCGGTGGACGACGCCGGCGCGGTGGCCCGCTTCGCCGACTGCCTGGAAAGGATGCCGACGGACGAGCTGGCCCTGGCGATCGCGGACAATGGCCGGTCGCTGGACGGGGCCTGCACCACCATTCCGCAATAGCGGCCGGCCGGTTGCCTCAAGGCCTGGTTGCGGTCAGGTGCTCCGTCAGGCGCGGCATCAGCTCGACGAAGTTGCAGGGCCGGTGGCGGTGGTCCAGCTGGTGGACCAGGATGTCGTCCCAGGCGTCGCGGCAGGCGCCGGGCGACCCGGGCACCGCGAACAGATAGGTGCCGTTGGCCACGCCCGCGGTGGCCCGGCTCTGGATCGTCGAGGTGCCGACCTTCTGATAGCTCAGCATGCGGAACAGCTCGCCGAAGCCGGGGATCGGCTTCTCGTACACGCGCGCGAACGCCTCCGGCGTGATGTCGCGGCCCGTGACCCCGGTGCCGCCGGTGGAGATGATCACGTCGATATCCGGATCGGCGATCCACGCCTTCAGCCGCGTGATGATCGACAGTTCGTCGTCCTGCACGATGTCCCGGTCGGCGATGCGGTGGCCGGCCTTCTCGATCCGCTCCACCAGCGTGTCGCCGGAGGTGTCGTTGGCGAGCGTGCGCGTGTCGGAAACGGTGAGCACCGCGATGCTGACGGGCAGGAATTCGCGGGTCGAATCGATACGGCTCAAGGACGGTCCTCCGGCTATTGCGGCAGTTCGGCCACGCGGGTGTCGAGCGGGCGGTAGCGCGGCCACTGGCCGGACGCCAACTCGTCCAGCGACGGCACCGGCTGGCCCAGGCGCATGCGATAGATCCAGTACGCAGCGATCACTTTCTCAAGATAGAAGCGCGTCTCCACGTAGGGGATCGTCTGGATGAACAGCAGCGGATCGTTGCCATAGTCCAGCTCCGCCCGCCAGCGGCCGACATTGCCCGGCCCGGCATTGTAGGACGCGATCGTGCTGATCAGGTCGCCGCCGACATCCGACAAGAGCTCGCCGACATAGCGCTGCCCCAGCTCCATGTTCAGTTCCGGCTGGAACAAGGGCGTGCGGTCGCTGCGGTAGTTGACACCGGCAACCAGGCTGGCGGTCGACGGCATCAGCTGCATCAGCCCGGTCGCCCCGGCATGGCTGATCGCCGTGGGGTTGAAGCGGCTTTCCTCGCGGATGATGGCGTGCAGCAGCGCCCGGTCGACCCGCGGGCCGCTCTGCGGCTGCCAATGGGCGACGGGATAGAGGGCGCCGTCGTAGAAGCGGCCGGGTGCGGGCCGGGCGGTCCGCCCGATCAGGATGGCGAGCCGCGGCAGCTCCGCCTCCTCCGCCAGGGCGATCAGCGCCTGGTGCATCGCCGGGTTGCCCAGGGCGGCCACGCGGCGCAGCTCCTCGTCGGCCCAGTCGAACCGTCCGACCTGCAGCAGGGCCAGGCCGCGCCGGCCGGCTTCGGTCGACGCGATGGTTGCCAGGTGCGCCGGGGTCAACTGCTGAACGGTGAAGTCGAAGGCCGGATCGATGCCCAGCACGCGGCTGGCCATCAGGCCATAGAACGTGCGGGGATAGCGCGCGGCCTCCTGCAGCCAGCGGCTGGCCGAGCGCGGGTCGCGGGCACGCAGATAGGCACGGTGCGCCCAATAGGCGCCGCCGGCCTGCCACCACGCCGACGCGCAGGGCGCGCTGGCCACGGGGGCGAAGTGCTGGGCCGCGCGGGCGAAATCGCCCATGCGCCAGGCGGCAAGGCCCGCCGTCCAGTCGGCCCGCGGTGCCAGGCCGCCCCCCAGCGCCGCCGCCGATTCGGCTTCCGCCAGCGCCCGCTGGTCGTCGCCGTAGACGTAATAGCCGAACGCGATGTCCGCCCGCAGGCGCGCGTACATGATGGGGTCCATCCCTGCGCGCTGGCCGTCCAGATAGGTCAGGGCCTGGGACATCTCGTCGTTGTTGATGTAGCGCCGGACCCGGCTTTCCTCGGCGCCGCCCGCCTCGGCATAGTCGCAGACCGGCACGCCGTAGCGCTCGATATCGCTGATGACCGGATCGCGGATGCTGTCGGGCGCTACCAGGCCGCGCGCGCTGGTGCCGCCGCGCCGTTGGGCCAGGGCATAGATGCGGTCGGCCAGGGCGTTGTCGGAATACTGCTCCAGCCAGTCGCTCAGCTCCTCATAGGTCGCTGTCCATGCGGTCGGATGCAGGTAGCGCTGCGCCAGCACATAGCCCATCAGGCTGCGGTCCTGCAGCTGGCCGATCAGCCGGTCGGCGCCGCCGATGTCGCCTGCGTCCTGGGACGCGAAGATCTGGCGGTAGCGGTCGATATCGCTGGCCGCAAGGGCCTGGCCGGCGGCACCCGGGTTGCCGGGCAGGGCAAGCCCCAGCGGCGTGACGGCAACCTGCTGGGGCGGGTCGGCCCGCCCGCTGCCGACGAAGGCCAAAAGGACAATCGCTGCCAGCATGGCGCCGCGCCGCCAGCATCCGAAGTCTAGACGCGCATGGATTGAAGACGTCATCCCCGAAGCCCTTTCGTCAGCCAGCGAACCGCCGCGCGGCACCGTTTACAGTATCCGCAGTCCTTGAATCCGCCAAGGTATCTCTTTCGTATCGGTCGATCGAATTTGCACGGATCAAGTAAGATTGATCGACAGTTCGGGGATTTGCCGGCGGGTCAAGGCAAGATCGAACACCTTGTCTTCATCATCTGTCGAAATTTCCAGGCGGAAGGTGCGGGCACCCGTTTCCTGCCCGGGGGGGAAGCTCTCGGCGAACACGTTGCGGATCTGGAAGCGTCCCTGGCGGTCGGTCTCGGCCCATCCCAGCTTCTGGTCGCGGATGTCCATGACGGTGATCGAGGCGTTGCGCAGCGGCTCTCCGGCGCGGGTGATGCGGCCCCACAGGCCGGTGGCGATGTCGCCCGTCTCGATGTGGTGGATGCGCGCCAGCGAGACGTACTGCCCCTCGTCGCCGAACAGGATCTCCATCTCCCGCAGGTGGTTGGCGATGGCGAACAGCGCGGTCGACAGGCCGATCACCGCCATGGCGATGGACGGCGCGCGCCAGTCGCCGAACAGCGGGGTCGCCGGGCTCCACAGCGCCTGGCCGACGGCCTCGGCATAGTCCAGGCCGATGTCCCCTTCCAGCGTCGGCAAGACGACGCCGTTCACCGTCAGCACGATGTTGGTGATGGCATATGCCAGCAGGTAGACCGCCAGCATCGCGTACATCTCCGCATAGGCCTGGGTGGCGTACAGGTTCTCGCGCTGGGTCTGGGTCAGCCGGTACCACAGGCGCACGAAATCGAAGTTGCCGTTCCACCAGACCCGGTTGCGGCCGTGCCGGCGCGACCGGCCGGAGACGGCCAGCAGCAGCCGCGTGACCGGCCTGGCCAGCGACGCCAGCAGCGGTCCGGCGGCATAGGCAAGGACGACCGCGCCGAGCAGCAGCGGCACCGCATCGGCATTGTGGGCCGCAAAGGGGACGAACAGCACCAGCCCCACCAGCGTCGGGATCATGTGCTGGATGACGTCGCGGACCAGAAAGCCGGAGGGAGCCATGGCTGTCGACCCTTGCACCGTGACGAGGGCGGCCATCGTCGCCGACGGCCAAGTGTGGGTAGCGCGCGCGGGACAACCAAGGCAACGGGAGATTGTCGCGCAGGGATCGGTGCGGGCCGGCATCCGGCCGATGCCGGAAATCCAATCCGTCGGCGGACCCGGCCCTACAGCTCGATCTCGCCGGCCAGCCAGTCCTCGATCAGCCGCCGGGCGATGCTGATTCGCCGCGGCAGGTAGAAGTCCGCGCCGCGCCGCGGCTCCCGCGGGGCGGCGGCCAGGAAGTCCCGCGCATACCACCCCGCCGTTTCCAGCTCCTCCGGGTCGACGGTGATGGTGGTCGTGACGGCGCGTGCCGTGAACCCCACCATCAGCGACTGCGGGAACGGCCAGGGCTGCGAGGAATGGTAGCGGATGTCCGTGACGTCGATGCCGCTTTCCTCCTTCACCTCGCGGGCGACGCAGCCTTCCAGGCTTTCGCCGGGTTCCAGGAACCCCGCCAGCACGGAATGCATGCCGTGCGGCCAGCCGCGCTGGCGGCCCAGGAGGATGCGGTCGCCGTCATGGATCAGCACGATCACCGCGGCATCGGTGCGCGGGAAATGCTGGATGCCGCAGGCGGGATTGCCGCAGCGGCGGGCATAGCCGGCCTGGCTGGCGGTGGTCGCGCCGCCGCAGGCGCCGCAGAAGCGATGCTGGCGGTTCCACCAGAGGATCGCCCGCGCATGGGCGCACAGGGCCGCATCCTCGTCCGGCATCAGCCCGCCGATCATGCGCAGGTCGGCGAAGCGGCCGCGCGCCGCCAGCCCCGGATGCCGGGCCGGGTCCTCCAGGTCGCCCACGTCGACGGCCATGTGCACGGCCCCGGCGGTGGTCCCCATCAGCGCCGTCTCCGCCGCGATCGGCCGCCACCAGCCGGCATCCGCGGGGATGGTGGCGGCGACCGGTGCCTCCTGCGGGCCGGTGACGAAGCTCTGGTTGCGCCAGACCGGGTAGAGCCGCGTCGCCGCCTCGCCCAGGCGTGCGGCCAGCCAGCCCCCGTCGCCCCGCAGATGGGCGACCCGGTCGAGATCGGGATGGACGAGGATGTTGGCGCGCCTCATGGCGGCGCGGAGACTGCCACGCCCACATGCGCGATGCCACCCCGCTCGTGGGTGTCCCGGGCCGGTCCGCGAAAGCCGAGGCGCGCTATTCCAGCCCCTCGAACAGGGCGGTGGACAGGTAGCGCTCGGCGATCGACGGGATGATGACGACGATCACCTTGCCGGCGCTGTCCGGGCGCTTGCCCACCTCGATCGCCGCGGCCAGCGCCGCGCCGGAGGAGATGCCGCCGGGCAGCCCCTCCAGCCGGGCGGCCTCGCGCGCCGTGGCGAAGGCGCGGTCGTTGGAGATCTGGATGACCTCGTCGATCATGCCGGTGTTCAGGATGTCGGGCACGAAACCGGCGCCGATTCCCTGGATCTTGTGCGGGCCGGGCTGGCCGCCGGACAGGACGGGGCTGTCCTCCGGCTCCACCGCGATGGCGCGGAAGCCGGGCTTGCGCGCCTTGATCACTTCCGAGATGCCGGTCAGCGTGCCGCCGGTGCCGATGCCGGACACCAGCATGTCGACCTTGCCGGCGGTGTCGGCCCAGATCTCCTCCGCCGTGGTGCGGCGGTGGACCTCCGGATTGGCCGGGTTCTTGAACTGCTGCGGAATCACCGCGTTGGGGATCTCGGCCACCAGCTCTTCGGCCCGGGCGATGGCGCCCTTCATGCCCTTGGCGGCCTCGGTCAGGTGCAATTCCGCACCCAGGAGCTTCAGCATCTTGCGCCGCTCGACGGACATGCTCTCCGGCATGGTCAGGATCAGGCGGTAGCCCTTGGCGGCGGCGACGAAGGCGAGCGCGATCCCGGTGTTGCCGGAGGTCGGTTCGACCAGCACCGTGTCCGGGCCGATGGTGCCGCTGGCCTCCATCGCCTCGATCATCGCCAGGCCGATGCGGTCCTTGACGCTGGACAGCGGATTGAAGAACTCCAGCTTGGCGACCAGGTCGGCCTGGATGGCGTGCTCTCGCGACAGCTTCGGCAACCGCACCAGCGGCGTGGCGCCGATGGTGTCGAGGATGGAGTCGTAGATCTTGCCGCGGAATTCGGGTGCCGGCATTGCACACTCCCTGAAGGTGATTTGTGTAATTCTGTATCGACCGTTATCTGGGGCGCCGGCCGCGCTAATCAAATGGAATAGTCGACGGTATCGTCGACGGGCCGGCTGACGCCGCGTTCGACCGCCTGGCGGCACAGGTCGTCGATGGTGATGCCGTCAAGCTGGGTCAGGCACTCCTCCTCGAGCCGCTGCCACAGCGGCTGGATCACCAGGCGGCCCAGCTCCGAGCCGTCCTCGTGCTCCTCCTCCCGCCCGGCATCCAGGCCGCCCAGCACGCGCACGATCTCCCCGACGGTGATCAGCCGGCGCTCCCGCGCCAGGCGGTATCCGCCGCGGGGGCCGCGCACGCCCGCCAGGATGCCGTTGCGCACCAGCTGTTGCAGCACCTGCTCCAGGTAGCGGCGGGGGATGCCCTGGCGGCCGGTGATCTCCGCGCTCTGGACCGGCAGGCTGCCGCCATGGAAGGCGATGTCGAGCACCGCCTCCACGGCGAACATGGTTTTCCTCGGCAGATGGACCATGGACCGTCACTCCCCTGTCGAGCCGAAGCCGCCGCCTCCGCGGGCGGTCTCGTCCAGCGCCTCGGTCTCGCGCCACGCCAGGCGGGCATAGGCGGCGACCACCAGCTGCGCGATGCGCATCCCGCGCTCGATGACCACGGGGTGGCTGCCGTGGTTGACCAGGATCACCCCGATCTCGCCGCGATAGTCGGCATCGATGGTGCCGGGCGCGTTCAGCACCGTTACGCCGTGCTTCAGCGCCAACCCGGAGCGCGGGCGCACCTGCGCCTCGACCCCCGGCGGCAGCGCGATGCACAGGCCCGTCGGCACCAGGGCGCGGCCTCCCGGTGCCAGCGTCACCGGCTCGGCCACCGCGGCGGCCAGGTCCAGCCCGGCGGCGCCGGCGCTGGCGTAGGCGGGCAGCGACAGGTCGGCGGCATGCGCCAGCCGCGTGACGGGCACGTCAAGCGTCCCCATCGGTCCCGCCCCCCAGGGCTGCGGCGATGGCGGCGGCCAGCCGCTGCCCGACCTCCGCCTTGCTCAGGGCCGGCCACGCCTCCTCCCCGTCGGCGCGGATCAGGTGGACGCGATTGGCATCGCCGCCGAAGGTCCCGGTATGGGCCGAGACGTCGTTGGCCAGGATCCAGTCGCACCCCTTGCGGGCGCGCTTGGCGCGGGCGTTGGCGACGACCTGCTCCGTCTCCGCCGCGAAGCCGATCACGAGCGCCGGCCGGTCGGGGCCCCTGCCCAGGCTCGCCAGGATGTCGGGATTCTCCACCAGCCGCAGCGCCGGGGCCGCGTCGGCGCCCTTCTTGATCTTCTCCGACGCCAGGTCGGCGACGCGCCAGTCGGCGACGGCGGCGGCACAGACCGCCACGTCCGCCGGCAGCGCGGCCCGGCAGGCGGCCATCATCTCCACCGCCGTGGTGACGCGCACGACCCGGGTATCCGGCGGGTCCGCCTCCGCCGTCGGGCCGGTGACGAGCGTCACCTCCGCCCCCAGCGCCGCCAGGGCGGCGGCGATGGCGTGGCCCTGCTTGCCGGACGACCGGTTGGCGATATAGCGCACGGGGTCGATCGGTTCGTGCGTCGGCCCGCTTGTCACCAGCGCGCGGCGGCCGGTCAGCGGTCCCTCGGCCCGGCCCAGTTGCGCGGCGATGGCGGCGACGATCTCCTCCACCTCCGCCATGCGGCCGAAGCCGTATTCGTTGCAGGCCATCGCCCCTTCGTTGGGGCCGACCATGCGCACGCCGCGGCGGCGCAGCAGCTCCAGATTGTCCTGGGTCGCCGGATGGGCCCACATGCGCACATTCATCGCCGGGGCCACCAGCACCGGCTTGTCGGTGGCCAGCAGCACCGTCGCGGCCAGGTCATCGGCCAGGCCGGCGGCCATGCGCGCCAGGATGTCGGCCGTGGCCGGGGCCACGACCACCAGGTCGGCGGCGCGCGACAGCTGGATATGCCCCATCTCCGACTCGTCGGTCAGCGAGAACAGGTCGCTGTAGACCCTGTCCTCGCTCAACGCGGCCAGCGACAGGGGCGTGATGAACTGCGCGCCGCCCGGCGTCAGCACGCAGCGCACCGACGCCCCGCGTTCGCGCAGCCGCCGGACCAGCTCCAGCGCCTTGTAGGCGGCGATCCCGCCGGACACGATCAGCAGTATCCGTTTTCCCGCAAGCGCCACGGTCTATCCCAGCCAATCACAGGCAGTTGGTGTTGTACGTTGGAAATTATACATCAGCGCCATCAGGCAAGACAGGGCAACTCCAATTCCGGCCGTCCTTCGGGGTCAGATCTTTCATCATCGCTTTCGCCGGCCGGCCGCAGCGGATCGCGGTCGGGCCGGTGCCCGTCGCGCCCGGCGGCACGCCCGGGCGATTGGACAGGCGCCGTTCCCCGGCGTCAATCCCATCATCCGCCGCGGGCCGGAGGGGTCGCGTCCGTCCCCCAGGCGCCGCGGAGCGCGGGTCAAGTCTTTGATCATCAGGCCGAAGGCGATCCGATGGTCGGCCGGTCCTCCTGGAATCTGATGATCAAAGACCTGACCCCGAGCCCTGGTCGGCTGCTGCGTGGCCTCGTGCCCTGGAGGCCGGGCGCTCAGGTGCGCCAGGCGGTGTGGATGGCGGCGATGCCGCCGGAGAGGTTGCGCCAGCGCGGCCGCCAGAGGCCGGCTTCGGCCATGCGCCCGGCCAGCGTCGGCTGGTCGGGGAACTGGCGGATGCTCTCCACCAGGTACTGATAGGCCTCGCGGTCGCCGGCGACCACATGGCCCAGGCGCGGGATCACGGCGAAGGAATAGGCGTCGTAGAGCCGCCGCAGCCCCGGCGAGAGCACCCGGCTGAATTCCAGGCAGTAGAAGCGCCCGCCGGGCTTCAGCACCCGCCGTGCCTCCGCCAGCGCCGCGTCGATATGGGTGACGTTCCTCAGGCCGAAGGCGATGGTATAGACATCGGCCGTCCGGTCGGGCAGCGGCAATGCCTCCGCCAGGCCGACCGCGCCCTGCAGCTGGGCGCCGAACCCGCGGTCCATCGCCCGGTCGCGCCCGTGCGACAGCATCTCCTCGCTGGCGTCGCAGATGATCGCGCGCCCGTCGCCGTCGACGGCGTCAAGCCAGGCCAGCGACACGTCGCCGGTGCCGCCGGCGACGTCGACCAGCACGGTGCCCGGCCGCGGCCGGATCATCGCCAGCAGCTGGCGCTTCCAGATGCGATGGATGCCGCCGCTCATCAGGTCGTTCATCAGGTCGTAGCGGCCGGCCACGCTGGAGAAGACGTCCTGCACCAGGGTCGTCTTCTCGGTCGCGTCGACGCGGCGGTAGCCGAACCAGTGGCCGCCATCCGCCTCGCGCGGGGTATCGTCGGGTGTCGCCATGGGCGGGGACGATAGCGCCGGCGGGCCGCCGCTTCCAGTCCTCAACCGCTTGCGGAGCGCCCGCAGGTCGGTGCATCAACCGTCGCCCGCCCGAGGACGCGCCGCCGACACCATGCCCGAGCTGCCCGAAGTCGAGACCATTCGCCGCGGACTGGCGCTGAAGCTGGCCGGCAAGCGGCTGTCGCGCGTCCAGCAGCGCCGCGGCGACCTGCGCTTTCCGCTGCCGGCGGACCTGGCAGGGCGGCTGACCGGCCGGCGGATCGAGGGCCTGCGGCGGCGCGGCAAGTACCTGCTGGTCGACCTGGACGACGGCATGACGGTGATCGCCCATCTCGGCATGTCGGGGCGCATGGTCGTGCAGCCGGTGTCGCCGGAGCCGCCGGGCCTGCACGACCACATCATCCTGGAGACCGAGGACGGCTGGCGCGTCACCTTCAACGATGCGCGGCGGTTCGGCATGCTCGACCTCGTGCCCGCCGCGCAGGTGGCCGGCCACCGCTGGCTGGCCGCCCTGGGGCCGGAGCCGCTGGACGACGCCTTCACCGGCCGCGTGCTGGCGGCCGCCCTGGCCGGCCGCGCCACGCCGATCAAGGCCGCCCTCTTGGACCAGAGGACGGTGGCCGGGCTCGGCAACATCTATGTCTGCGAGGCCCTGTTCCGGGCGGGGCTGTCGCCGGTCCGGCTGGCGCTGACGGTGCGCGGACGCGACGCCGCCCGCCTGGCCCGCGCGATCCGCCAGGTGCTGACGGACGCGATCGCGGCGGGCGGATCCAGCCTGCGCGACTATGTCCAGGCGGATGGCGAGCTGGGCTATTTCCAGCATGCCTGGGCGGTCTACGGCCGCGAGGGGCAGCGCTGTCCGGATTGCCGCTGCGATCCCCCGGACGGCGGCGGTATCCGCCGGATCGTCCAGTCGGGGCGCAGCACATTCTATTGTCCGACGCGCCAGCGCTGATGGTATAGCTCGCCCATCCCCGTGTGGACATGCGGTGCGACCGCCGCATGGACCCCAGGCAGGGCACGGGGGGCAGCGGGCGGCGCCGGTGGTGCCGCATCCCGATCGCAGAGGACGGAACCCCTTGCGCCAGCGCTGGGCGTCAATGCACCAGCCGGGCCGGTGGGGCACCGACGCAGCAAGAGGCACGACCGACCATGGCGTACGAGACCATCATCGTGGAGACCCGCGGCAAGGTGGGTGTGGTGACGCTCAACCGGCCCAAGGCGCTGAACGCGCTGAACGACCAGTTGATCACCGAGCTGAACCAGGCGCTGGATGCGTTCGAGGCGGATGAGCAGGTCGGCTGCATCGTCGTCACCGGCTCGGAAAAGGCGTTCGCCGCCGGCGCGGACATCAAGGAGATGGCCTCCAAGACCTTCATGGACGTCTATGGCGACGATTTCATCGCCAAATGGATGCGCGTGACCAAGCTGCGCAAGCCCGTGATCGCCGCCGTGGCCGGCTATGCGCTGGGCGGCGGCTGCGAGATGGCGATGATGTGCGATTTCATCCTGGCGGCGGAGAACGCCAAGTTCGGCCAGCCGGAGATCACCATCGGCACCATCCCCGGGTCCGGAGGCACCCAGCGCCTGACCCGCTTCGCCGGCAAGTCCAAGGCGATGGAGATGTGCCTGACCGGCCGGATGATGGACGCCGCCGAGGCCGAGCGCGTGGGCCTGGTCAGCCGCGTGGTGCCGGTGCCGGAGCTGATGGACGAGGCCCTGAAGGTGGCCGAACGGATCGCCAGCATGTCCCGCCCGATGGTGATGATGGTCAAGGAGGCGGTGAACCGGTCGTACGAGATGACCCTGGCGGAGGGCATCCTGTTCGAACGGCGGCTGTTCCATTCGACCTTCGCCACCGACGACCAGAAGGAAGGCATGGCGGCCTTCGCGGAGAAGCGCCAGCCCGATTTCCGGCACCGCTGAGCCGCCCCGGCCCGCCGATTCGGCGCCGGTCCGGGCGCCCCCGTCCAGCTTGACGTTCGACGGCCGGCGCGCCTATAAGGCGCGCTTGCGTCGGCGCCCGGGCCCCGGGCGCCGGGATTTTCTATGGGAAGAGAGATGGCTCATCATCCATCCGCCAAGAAGCGTATGCGCCAGACCGTCCGTCGGACGGCGGTCAATCGTGCCCGCGTGAGCAGGATCCGCACCTTCGTCAAGCGGGTCGAAACGGCGCTGGCCACCGGCGACAAGCAGGCGGCCGAGGTCGCGCTGCGGGCGGCGCAGCCGGAGATCCAGCGGGGGGTCACACGCGGCGTGCTGCACCGCAATACGGCGGCGCGGAAGATTTCGCGGCTCAGCAAGCGCGTCAAGGGCTTGGAATCGCGGCCGCTCTGAGTAGCTGTACGGTTGCGGTCGGTATCGCGACCGCACCAACCGGATGCATTGCGATATGGTTAATTTTTAGTTAACGACCACCCTTTCGATCGTTTCTTGCGTTCTGCTGTGGTCGTTTTTTGTTTCCGTTGTCAGGCCCGGGCGCCCCGATTATTGTGGATTCGTGACGCTTCGAAGAAGATTGGTCATGAAACCGTTGAATTTCTCAGTCGAGTTTGACTCTCGCGCTAGTCCGGCCAGGTAAGGTTTTAGTCGCTTACCAATCTGCCGGCAGATACACAGGAAGTCAGGTGGTGGATCACTGGAGAGGCTGTTGCTTCTCCTTGCGCTAGTCTTGTGTTTTACTTTGGAGGGCAGCAGGCGTATTCTTGATGCCGGAGACGCTTCCGGCCGGACTGAAGAAGGGCTTGCGCGTGGCGGGCGGCCGCGCAGCAGGCCAGCCGGACGCTCCGACGAGGGGACGCCCGGTACCAATACGGGGGGCAGGCAGAGATGACGGACATCCAGGGCATTGACCAGCAATGGGCACGGGTGCGTGGACGGATGCGCCAGAGCTTGGGGGACGGGGCCTACAAGAGCTGGATGAAGCCCATGACCCTGCGCGGCGTCGCCGATGGCGAGGTCCGCATCTCCGTGCCGACGCGCTTCGTGCGCGACTGGATCAGTTCCCACTATGCCGATCAGCTTTGCCGGCTGTGGCGCGAAGAGAACGACTCAGTCCACAGCGTTGAAATCACTGTATCGCCGGGCCGCGAGGCACCCGCCCCGCAGCCGGAGGACGTGCAGACCGGTCAAGGCGCAGACCTGCCCGAGCCGACGTCTTTCGGTGGAGATGTCGACACTTACGGCGCGCCGTTGGATCCGCGCTTTACCTTTGAGGCCTTCGTCGTCGGCAAGCCGAACGAGCTGGCCTATGCCGCCGCACAGAAAGTGGCGACGGCCGCGACCGTCAGCTTCAATCCGCTGTTCCTCTACAGCGGCTCCGGGCTGGGCAAGACCCACCTGATGCACGCCATCGCCTGGGACATCCGCCGCCTGCAACCGGAACGCAAGGTGCTGTACCTGTCGGCGGAGAAGTTCATGTACCAGTTCGTGCGGGCCATCCGCTTCAAGAACGTCATGGATTTCAAGGAGATGTTCCGGTCCGTCGATGTGCTGATGATCGACGACCTGCAGTTCATCAGCGGCAAGGACAGCACGCAGGAGGAATTCTTCCATACCTTCAACGCCCTGGTCGACGAGAACCGCCAGGTGGTGGTGTCGGCGGACAAGTCGCCGTCGGACCTGGAAGGCATGGAAGAGCGGCTGCGCTCGCGACTCGGCTGGGGGCTGGTGGCCGATATCCACCCCACGACCTACGAGCTGCGCCTGGGCATCCTGCAGGCCAAGGCGGAGCAGCAGGCCGTCGACATCCCGGCCAAGGTGCTGGAATTCCTGGCGCACCGCATCTCGTCCAACGTGCGCGAACTGGAAGGCTCGCTGAACCGGCTGGTGGCCCATGCCGAGCTGGTGGGGCGGCCGATCAACCTGGACACCGCCCAGGACGTGCTGCGCGACCTGATTCGCGCCAACGACCGGCGCGTGACGATCGACCAGATCCAGCGCCAGGTGGCCGAGCACTTCAAGGTTCGGCTGGCGGAAATGTCGTCGGCCCGCCGCGCGCGTTCCGTGGCCCGGCCGCGCCAGGTCGCCATGTACCTCGCCAAGCGGCTGACCACGCGCTCGCTGCCGGAGATCGGGCGGAAATTCGGCGGCCGCGACCACACGACCGTCATGTATGCGGTCAAGAAGGTCGAAGAGCTGTGCGTCGCCGACCCCTCGTTCGGCGAGGAGGTCGAGCTGCTGCGCCGCATGCTGGAGTCGTAGAGCCGGACGGCATCGCGCCCGAGGCCCGTCGCCCGCCCCGCCGGCCGTCGCCGGTCATGCGAACACCGTCAGCACACCGGTGTAGCCGTACAGGCGATTGTGGGAGATCTCGCCGCTGGCGAAGAAACCGACCAGGGGAATGTCGCCGAGCGAGGCGCGGATCTGGCGGATTTCCTCGGAATTCGGGCCGAACAGGTTCGGACCGCGGGCGACACAGCTGACATAGACCGCCGCGCGGGCACGCCGCCCGGCCAGCCGGCGGCTCACGCCCTGCAGCATGCGGTCCAGGTCCTGCACCGCACTGGCATGGTCGCGGCGGGTGAACACCAGGCTGTCGCCCGGCTCCACCACGTCGCCGATGGCGATCAGGCCGTTGCCGGGGTCGATGCCGATCAGGTTGCGCACCAGATAGTCGCCGGTGTCGCTGCCGGCGACCGGCATGGCGACGAAGATGTACCCGCCGATGCGCCGCAGGTCGCGGGCCAGAAGTTCGCCCACATCCTCCTTCAGCACGTCCACGGCCGGGCGGCCGTCCAGCTCGATGACGATGTTCTGCTCCCCCGCCGTCACCGTGTGCGTCGGGCCGATCGGCGTGCATCCCTGGCTCAGCCCGGTCATGGTCGCCATGGCGGGGTCGAACAGCACGCCGGAGATGCCACCCGCGGCCACTTGGTCGCCGGCGAACTGGTGGATGTCGTCGTCGCCCGAACCCAGGCCACCGACCAGGAAGGCGCCCGTCTCTTCCGCCAGGCCGTCGATGATCACCGGCAGGCGCGGATTGCGCGGGTCGGCGTGGACCAGCGCCAGCGTCGGCGCATGGTCGCGCACCCAGCGGGCCGTGCCGGGGTCGAGCCCGCCATTGGCCGCGGCCCCCTGATAGCCGCCGAACAGGCGGAACGACTCGGGCGCGAGCCGGCCGACCATGACGGCCAGGGCCGGTTGTTCGAACACCTCGCGGTCGTTGCCGCAGATGCCGATGCCGGTGCTGCCGACCCAGCGCTGCACGCCCGTCACCCGCCGCAGCCGTTCCAGCACGTCGCCGGCATGGGGGGCCAGCGGCGCGGTCCAATAGGCGAACCCCAGGGTGGCGCCGTCGGTGGGGCCGAGCCGCGCCAGGCAGTCGTCGACCGCGGTCTTCCAGTGGTCGTCGGCGGCGATGGCAGCGGCGAAGCCCTGCGGCCCGGGGGTGCCGGCTTCGGCCAGGCGGTCAGTCATCCGGTGATCCTTCCGCCGGGACGGTGTCCAGCAGCCCTGCAACATGGCCCAGCAGTGCGGCCACGATCACGTCCACGCCCTCGGCGTTCGGGTGGATGCCGTCGGCCTGGTTCAGTCCGGGCACCGCGGCCACCCCGTCCAGGAAGAAGGGGTACAGCGGCACGTCGAACTGTCGGGCGAGGTCGGGATAGATGGCATTGAACGACTCGCCATAGACCGGCCCCAGATTCGGCGGGGCATACATGCCGGCCAGCAGCACGGGGACCCCCGCGTCCTCCAGCCTCGCCAGAATGGCGGCTAGGTTGTCGCGAGTCGATGCCGGATCGATGCCGCGCAGGCCGTCATTGGCCCCCAGCTCCAGCAGCACGGCGTCCGGCCGGTCGGCCAGTGCCCAGTCGATCCGCGCAAGCCCGCCCGCCGTGGTATCGCCGGACACCCCGCCGTTCAGCACCTCGACATCATAGCCCGCGGCCCGCAACGCCTGTTCCAGGCGGGTCGTGAATGCCTCCGCCTCCGGCAGGCCATAGCCCGCGGTCAGGCTGTCGCCCAGGGCCAGCAGGCGCAACGGCTCCGCCAGGGCCGCACCGGGGCCGGCGGCGCCCGCAACGGCCAATGCGACGCAGATTGCCCGCGCGGCATTGAATTGACGCGTTTGCGGGCCAACTTCGCCCTGGACCCCGGGTTCCGACGGAGACGATGTCATGGGTGTAATCCCGGCAGCCTCGGCCACGGCCGCGATGGTTGAATTGAAGGGCCTGAAGCTACAGTTGGAAAGCGCCGCCGGGGTCGTCAACATCCTGCGCGGACTCGACCTGGACGTCGCCCGCGGCGAAAGCGTCAGTGTCGTCGGCCCGTCCGGGTCGGGCAAGTCCAGCATGCTGATGGTCATCGGCGGGCTGGAGCGGCCGACCGGCGGGGTCGTCACGGTTGCCGGCCACGACCTGACCGCCATGGACGAGGATGCGCTGGCGCTGTTTCGCCGCGCCCATGTGGGCATCGTCTTCCAGAACTTCCATCTGGTACCGACGATGACCGCGCTGGAGAATGTGGCCATCCCGCTGGAATTCGCCGGTGCCGCCGATGCCTTCGACCGCGCGGCGGAAACCCTGCAAGCCGTCGGACTGGGCGAGCGTCTGGCGCATTATCCGGGCCAGCTGTCGGGCGGCGAACAGCAGCGCGTGGCACTGGCCCGGGCCTTCGTCGGCGGACCCGACCTGATCCTGGCCGACGAACCCACGGGCAACCTGGACGGCCGCACCGGCAGCCAGATCATCGACCTGATGTTCCGGCTGGCGAGCGACACGGGCGCCACGCTGATGCTGATCACCCATGACGAGGCGCTGGCGGCCCGCTGCGCCCGCCGCGTCCACCTGGTCGACGGGCGCATCGTCGACGACGGTCGGCAGGCCGTGCCGGCCCGGCAGGCCGTCTGATGGCGCGCCGGCTGTTCCTGACGCTGGCCCGGCGCGAGCTGCGCGGCGGCCTGAAGGGCTTTCGCGTCTTCATCGCCGGGTTGGCACTGGGCGTTGCGGCCATCGCCGCCGTGCAGTCGGTCGCGGGCGCGGTGCTGGACAGCCTGCGGCAGGACGGGCGCGCCATCCTGGGCGGCGACCTGGACCTGGGGCTGATCTACACCCCGGCAACGGACGAACAGCGCGCCTATCTGGACGGCATCGCCGCCGTGGCCGAGACGGCGGAGATGCGGGCCATGGCCCGCCGGATCGAGGATGGCGACAGCACCCTGATCGACCTGAAGGCGGTGGACGGCGCCTACCCGCTATACGGCAGCATCCGCCTGGTCGGCGGCGACGACCTTGCCGAAGCGCTGGCCCGCACCGGCGGCGTCTGGGGTACGGTGGTGGAGGAGACGCTGCTGACCCGGCTCGGCCTGGCGGTCGGCGACCGGGTCGAGGTGGGGACGGCGGAGCTTGAGATCCGCGCCGTCATCGACCGCGAGCCCGACCGCGTCGGGGGCCGGTCCCTGAGCCTCGGCCCCAGGCTGATGATCGCGACCGAAGCCCTGGGCGATACCGGCCTGATGCAGCCGGGCAGCATGATCTACTACCACTACCGCCTGGCGCTGCCGCCCGGCGTGACCGCCGATGCGGCGGTGGCGGGCCTGCGCGAGCGCTTTCCCGACGCATCCTGGCGCGTCCGCGATTTCACCGACGCCTCGCCGCAGCTGGCCCGGACGATCGGGCGTCTCGCGCTGTTCCTGACGCTGGTCGGGCTGACGGCGCTGATGGTCGGCGGCGTGGGCGTCGGCAATTCCGTCAGGGCCTACCTGGACGGCCGCACCGCGACCATCGCCACGCTGAAATGCCTGGGTGCCCCCAGCCGGCTGGTGTTCGCCACCTATCTGGCACAGGTCCTGGCCATCGCCGCCGTGGCCATCGCCATCGGCCTGGTGGTGGGGGCGGCGGTGCCGCTGCTGCTGGGCGATGCCATCGCCGGGGCGCTGCCGATCGACGTGGCGACGGGCGTCTATCCCGGCGCACTGGCGCTGGCGGCGGTGTTCGGCGTGCTGACGACGCTGGTGTTCTCGCTGTGGCCGCTGGCGCGGGCGCGCAGCGTGCCGGCCGCCGCCATGTTCCGCGATACGGTGGCGCCGGCGCGCGGCTGGCCGGGTGCGGCCGTCTTCGCCGTCACCGCGGTGCTGGCCCTGGCGCTGGCCGGCCTGGCGGTGGTGACGGCGACCGACAAGCCGCTGGCCGCCGGCTTCACCGCCGGCACCGTCGCCGTCTTCCTGGCATTCCGCGGGGCGGCCTGGGGGATCGTGCGACTGGCCCGCGCCTGCGGCCGGCCACGGGTGCCGGCCCTGCGGCTGGCGCTGGCCAATCTCTACCGTCCCGGGGCGCCGACGGCCGGGGTGGTCCTGTCGCTGGGCCTGGGGCTGACGGTGCTGGTCGCCATCGCCCTGGTCCAGGGCAACATGTCGCGCGAGGTCAACGAGACCATGCCCGAGGATGCGCCCGCCTTCTTCTTCGTCGACATCCAGCAGGGCCAGGTGGAGGAGCTGGAGGCGCTGATCGCCGGCATCGAAGGCACCGGCCGGCTGGAGCGGGCGCCGTCGCTGCGCGGGCGCATCGTCGCGGCCAATGGCGTGCCGGCCGAACAGGCCCTGGTCGATCCCCAGCACGACTGGATCCTGCGCGGCGACCGCGGCGTCACCTATCGGGCGGGTCCGCGCCCGTCGGACACGCTGGTCGCCGGGCAGTGGTGGCCGCCGGACTATGCGGGTCCGCCGCTTCTGTCCGTCTATCGCGATGTGGCCGACGCCTTCGGCCTCGGGGTCGGCGACCGGCTGACCATCAACGTCCTCGGCCGCGATATCGAGGCCGAGATCGCCAACATTCGCGATATCGACTGGGGCACGCTGAACCTGAACTTCACGCTGGTGTTCTCGCCCGAGCCGCTGTCGGCCGCGCCCCACACCAGCCTGGCCACTTTGCAGGCGACCGAGGCGGCGGAACTGCCTTTGCAGCGCGCCGTCACCCAGCGCTTTCCCAACATCACCCTGGTGCGCGTGCGCGAGGCGCTGGAAATGGTGTCCGGCATTCTCGGCCGCATCGCCGATGCCGTGCGCGGCACCGCCAGCATCACCGTGGTCGCCGGCACGCTGGTGCTGGCCGGGGCGGTGGCGGCCGGGCATCGGCGGCGCGTCTACGACGCCGTGGTGCTGAAGGTGCTGGGGGCCACGCGCGGCGATATCGCCAAGGCGTTCCTGGTCGAATACGGCCTCTTGGGGCTGGTGACGGCCGTGCTTGCCGGCCTGGTGGGCACCCTGGCCGGCTGGGCGATCGTCGTCTTCGTGCTGGACGTCGGCTGGACCTTCCTGCCCTCCGCCGTGGTGACGACGGCGGTGCTGTGCACGGCGATCACGCTGGCCTTCGGCTTCGTCGGCACCTGGCGTGCCTTGGGCCAGAAGGCGGCCCCGCTGCTGCGCAACGAATAGGCGGTCGGCAGCATGCCGGATAGGCCTGCGGATCTCTTCGGCCGACGCGGCAGTGTGCGCGACGGCGCGGGGCCGGACCAAGCGAAGCGCGGTCCGGCAAGCCGGTGTCCACAGCGGAAATCGAGCATTGGTCGGGGCGGATTAAATCGCCGTTAGGAACGCCCGAATCCAGTTGAATGAATCGCCCCCCACCCCAATATTGGCCTGGGATAAACCAGCCACCGGTGAGGAGCACGATGGCCATAGGACCACAGACTCGTTCCAGCACTCTGCACGCGCAAACGCTGGATCAGGCCCGGATTGACGAAGGTCTGCGGGCCTATATGCTGCGCGTCTACAACTACATGGCTACGGGCCTGGCGATCAGCGGGCTTGTCGCATGGGTTGTGGCGAACGTTCCTGCGGTGACGCAGCTGTTTTTCTATATGGACGCCGCCGGCCGGGTCTACGGCACGACGGGTTTGGGCATGATCGCGATGTTCGCGCCGCTGGTCATGCTGCTGGTGTCCAGCTTTGCCGTTCGCCAGCCGAGCGCCGCCTTCGCCCAGGGCTTCTACTGGGCCTTCGTGGCGGTCAATGGCATCGGCCTGTCGGTATTGCTGATGGTCTACACGGGCGAAAGCCTGCTGCGGACCTTCTTCATCACCGCGGCGGCCTTCGGCGGGCTCAGCCTGTACGGCTACACCACCAAGCGCAGTCTGTCGGGCTTCGCCAGCTTCCTGGTGATGGGCGTGATCGGCCTGCTGATCGCCATGGTGGTGAACATGTTCCTGGCCAGCCCGATGATGCAGTTCGTCATCTCGGCGGTCGGCGTGCTGATCTTCGCGGGCCTGATCGCCGTCTACACCCAGGCGATCAAGGAACAGTATGTGGAGAATATGGGCCGGGATGCCGAGACGGTGACGGCCGTCTATGGCGCGCTCAGCCTCTATATCGCCTTCCTCAACCTGTTCCAGTTCCTGCTGATGTTCCTCGGCAACCGCGAATAGCCGCCATCAAGGCAGGTTCGCGCAGAACTCAGTCGCCCGGCGCCCGGCGCCGGGCGACTTCGTTTTTGGCGGGCCGCCGCACGTCGTCGGCCGGCCCCGCCACCGTCTTCGGTACCACTTCCGCCAGCTCGCGATAGTGGCGGGCGCGGATGCGCTCCACCATCAGGGCCACATCCGCCTCCGACGCGTTGACCACGCGCAGCGCGGCCGCCCCCAGCTCCAGGCTTGCTTCCAGGATCTCCGGCACCACCACGGTCGCCCCGCAGCGCTCCAGCAGGATGCTGTGGTCCAGGTCGTGGGCACGGGCGATGATCTTCAGGTGCGGATAGCGGGCGTGCAGCACCGAGACGATCCGCCGGACCGCCCAGGGATCGGTCAGGGTGACGATGACGGCCCTCGCCTCCGACGCTCCGGCCGCCTCCAGCACGTCGGGCAGCTCGGCATTGCCGAAATAGACCATCGAACCTCGCGCCCGCGCCTGTTCCACCCGGCCGGCATCCAGGTCCAGGGCGACATGGCGGATGCCGACTTCCGCCAGCATGCGCGCGACGGTCTGCCCGACGCGGCCGAACCCGGCGATGATGACATGGTCGTCGCGGTCGCCCGTCTCGCTGCGCAGCGTCTCCAGCTCCGACGTTTCGACACGGCGCAGCCGGTCGGACCATATCCGGCCGATGACGGCCATCACCGGCGTCAGGGCCATGCTGGCCCCGGCCAGCGTGATCAGGATCTGCACCTGATCCATCGGCAGCACGCCCAGGGTCAGGGCAAAGCCGAAGACGACGAACGCGAATTCGCCCGCCCCGGCCAGCAGCAGCCCCGCGCGCACGCAGGTGGCCCAGGGCAGCGCCAGCGCCTTGGCCAGGCCGGCGACGATGACGGCCTTCACCACGCTCAGGCCCACGACCAGCCCGGCCAGCAGCCAGGGCTGCTGGACGAACAGCGCGGGGTCCAGCGTCATGCCGACGGTGATGAAGAACAGGCCCAGGAAGATGCCGCGGAACGGCATGATGTTGGCTTCGACCTGGTGGCGGTACTCGCTGCCGGCCAGCAACAGGCCGGCCAGGAAGGCGCCCAGGGCCATGGACAGCCCGGCACTGTGGGTGGCCCAGCCGGTGCCCAGCGCCACCAGCAGCACCAGGGCGGGGAACAGTTCGTGATTGCGGCTGACCGCCAGCGCGCGGAACAGCGGGCGCAGCAGCAGCCGGCCGATGAACACGATCGCCCCGACCGCCAGCGCCGCCTTCAGCGCCGCCAGCCCCATGGTCGTCAGCACCGGCCCGCCGCCATCCGCCAGCAGCGGGACGAAGGCCAGAAGCGGCACCACCGCCAGATCCTGCAACAGCAGCGTCGACACGGTGGCGCGGCCCGACCGTGCGATCATGATGCGCTGTTCGTGCAGAAGCTGGATCACGATGGCGGTGGACGACAGCGCCAGGCCGAAGCCGATCAGCATGGACCGCCCGGGCGTCATGCCGAACAGCCAGTGCGTGGCCCCGCCCAGCACGGCCCCGGTGACGAGCACCTGCGACGCGCCGAGACCGATGATGTAGCGCCGCATCGCCCGCATGCGCTCCACCGACAGTTCCAGCCCGATGGTGAACATCAGGAAGACGACGCCGAATTCCCCCAGCAGCCGGGTTGATTCGCTTTCCTGCACCAGGCCGACGCCGTGCGGGCCGATGACCACGCCGATCGCCAGATAGCCCAGGATCGCGCTCAACCGCAGCCACTGGAACAGCGGCACGACGATGACCGCGGCCGCCAGGACGACGATCAGCTTCTCCAGAAGGTCCAGCCCCTGCATGGCTTTGCCGCCTTCCGCCTCGGGCGCAAGGTCCGGAGGTTCGCCGTCGCACACGCCTCTCGGGCTGGCTGCGGCGAATCGGCTTCGCCACCGTGGCGATTACCGGTATATTTCACGGCCTTGCCGACGTTTCCCACGAGTGTAGCAGAAAAGCCGGGCAGGCAGGGGCAACCGCCAGCTGTCCCGAAAGCACGAAGCGAATGTTGCCATCATGAAGCTGATCATTGAACGCGCGGCCCTCTTGAAGGCCCTGGCTCACGTCCAAAGCGTCGTCGAGCGCCGCAATACCATTCCGATCCTCTCGCACGTGCTGATGCGCGCCGAAGGGGCCCAGCTGGCGCTGACCGCCACCGATCTCGATCTGGAGATCGTGGAATCGGTCGCCGCGGAAGTGTCGGTGGCGGGTGCCGCCACGGCAGCGGCCCACACCTTCTACGATATCGTCCGCAAGCTGCCCGAGGGCAGCCAGGTCGAGATCTCGGCCGTCGGCGACGGCGGCGCGCTGTCGCTGCGCGCCGGCCGGTCGAGCTTCCGGCTCGGCTCGCTGCCGGTGGACGACTTCCCCAACATCACCGCGGGGGAGCTGCCGCACAGCTTCACGCTGGCGGCCCGGGACCTGCGCGCGATGGTGGACCGCGCCGGCTTCGCCGTCTCGACGGAAGAGACGCGCTATTACCTCAACGGCATCTTCCTGCATGCCGCCGCCAGCGACGGCGTGGCGACGCTGCGCGCGGTCGCCACCGACGGCCACCGGCTGGCGCGGGTGGAAATGCCGCTGCCGGAAGGGGCGGACGGCCTGCCGGGCGTCATCATCCCGCGCAAGACCGTGGGCGAGGTGCGCAAGCTGGTGGAAGACACCGCGGAGGATGTGCGCATCGCCCTCAGCGACACCAAGATCTGCTTCTCGTTCGATTCGATCGTGCTGACCAGCAAGCTGATCGACGGCACCTTCCCCGACTACGAGAGGGTGATCCCCGTCGACAACGACAAGGTGATGGAGGTCGACAGCAAGCTGTTTGCCGAGGCGGTCGACCGGGTGTCCACCATCTCCAGCGAGAAGAGCCGGGCGGTGAAGCTCAGCCTGCAGGACGGCATGCTGACGCTGTCGGCCACCGGTGCCGACAACGGCAGCGCCACGGAGGAGATCGAGGTCGGCTATGCCGCCGGGCCGCTGGAGATCGGCTTCAATTCCCGCTACCTGCTGGACATCACCAAGCAGATCGAGGGTGAAGGCGCGCGCTTCACCATGGCCGACGCCGCATCGCCGACCATCATCAGCGACGGCAGCGATGCCAGCGCGCTCTACGTGCTGATGCCGATGCGGGTGTGACGGGCCCCCCTTGACGGCAGCAGTCAGCAGCCGCGGGACCGACGGGGCCGCAGCCGGGATGGGTGCCGCGGTGGCGGTGACACGGCTGAACCTTGCGGAGTTCCGCAACTACGAAAGCCTTCGGCTGGAGGTGGACGGCCGGCCCGTGGTGCTGACCGGCCCCAACGGCGCCGGCAAGACCAACCTGCTGGAGGCATTGTCCTTCCTTGCCCCCGGGCGCGGGCTGCGCCGCGCCGGGCTGACGGAGGTGGCGCGGCGGCCTGCCGGCACCGCCGCCGCGGCGCCCCCGGCCGCCCCGTGGGCCGTGTCCGCACGGCTGGCGCTGGCCGGTAGCGGCGGCGGGGTGACGATCGGTACGGGGCTGGACGGCGACGGTGCGGCCGTGCAGGCGCGCCGGGTGGTGCGCATCGACGGGCGCCCGGCGAAAAGCCAGACGGCGCTGGGCGACTGGCTGTCCGTCGCCTGGCTGACGCCGCAGATGGACCGGCTGTTCCTGGAGGGGCCGGGCGAACGCCGCCGGTTCCTGGACCGCCTGGCCTATGGGCTGGAGCCGGAACATGCGCGCCAGCTGTCGGAGTTCGACTCGGCGTTGCGGGAGCGCGGCCGCCTGCTGAAGGACCAGAGGGACAGCGGCCGCCCGGCCGACCCCCTCTGGCTGGATGTGCTGGAGGAGCGCCTGGCCGGCAGCGCCGTGGCGGTCGCCGCAGCCCGGCGGGACTTCGTCCGGCGGCTGGCCGCCGCCATCGCCGCGGCAGGGGACACCGGCCCGTTCCCCCGGCCGCTGCTGTCGGTGGTGGGCACGCTGGAGCAGGCGCTGGACGGCGCGCCGGCGCTGGCGGTGGAGGACGCCTATCGCGGGCGGCTGAAGGTGGGGCGCCGGCAGGACATGGCCGCCGGGACGACGCTGGACGGGCCGCACCGCAGCGACATGGCGGTCGTCCACGCCGCCAACGGGCGCCCGGCCGCCGACTGTTCCACCGGGGAGCAGAAGGCCCTGCTGATCGCGCTGGTGCTGGCCCATGCGCGGCTGCTGGCGTCGGACCGGGGGGCGGTGCCGATCCTGCTTTTGGACGAGATTGCCGCCCATCTTGACCAGGCGCGGCGGACGGCCCTGTTCGCCGCGCTGTTGGGCCTGGGCGCCCAGGCCTGGCTCACGGGGACGGACGGCGCCCTGTTCGGCGAGCTTGGGCAGGAGGCCCAGCATTTTTCCGTCCAGGACGGGCGGATCGGCGGTAAACTGTAAGTCTGCGAAAGAAGAGGCGACGACGATGACGGCCCCAGCCGAACCTGCGGCGGCCCGCGAAAACACCTATGACGCCGACAGCATCCAGGTGCTGCGCGGGCTGGAGGCCGTGCGCCGCCGTCCGGGGATGTATATCGGCGACACCGACGACGGGTCGGGCCTGCACCACATGGTCTACGAGGTGGTGGACAACGCCATTGACGAGGCGCTGGCCGGCTATTGCGATACGGTGGAGATCACGCTGAACGCCGATGGCACGGTGACGGTCGTCGACAACGGGCGCGGCATCCCTGTCGACCTGCATCGCGAAGAGGGGGTGAGCGCGGCCGAGGTCATCATGACCCACCTGCATGCCGGCGGGAAATTCGACCAGGAATCCTACAAGGTCTCCGGCGGCCTGCACGGCGTCGGCGTCAGCGTGGTCAACGCGCTGTCGACGCGGCTGGACCTGACGATCTGGCGCGACGGCAAGGAATGGCGGATGCGCTTCAGCGACGGCGTGCCCGAGGCGCCGATCGCCGCCACCGGCCCCGCCATGGGCAAGACCGGCACCAAGATCACCTTCCTGCCGTCGCGCGAGATCTTCACGCGGACCGAATTCGACCTGCCGACGCTGGAACACCGGTTCCGCGAGCTGGCATTCCTCAATTCCGGGGTCCAGGTGATCCTGCAGGATGAACGCGGCGTCGAGCCGGTGGTCATCGCCATGAGCTATGAAGGCGGGCTGGAGGAATTCGTCGCCTATCTCGACCGGTCGAAGACGCCGCTGCACCGCCCGCCCATCGCCATCACGGGCGAGCGTGACGGCATCATCGTGCAATTGGCGATGCAGTGGACCGACGCCTATCACGAGACGATGCTGTGCTTCACCAACAACATCCCGCAGAAGGACGGCGGCACACACCTGGCCGGCTTCCGCGGGGCGCTGACGCGGCAGATCAACACCTATGCCACCGAGAGCGGCATCGCCAAGAAGGAGAAGGTGGCGATTTCCGGCGACGATGCGCGCGAGGGCCTGACCTGCGTGCTGTCGGTCAAGGTGCCGGACCCCAAATTCTCCAGCCAGACCAAGGAAAAGCTGGTGTCGTCGGAGGTGCGGCCGGTGGTGGAAGGCATCGTGGGCGAAGGCCTGGCCATCTGGTTCGGGGAACATCCCGCCGACGGCAAGCGCATCGTCCAGAAGGTGGTGGAAGCCGCCGCTGCGCGCGAGGCCGCCCGCAAGGCGCGCGAGCTGACCCGCCGCAAGGGGGCGCTGGACGTGGCGTCGCTGCCGGGCAAGCTGGCCGACTGCCAGACCCGCGACCCGGCGGAAAGCGAGCTGTTCATCGTCGAGGGCGTCAGCGCCGGCGGGTCGGCCAAGCAGGGCCGCGACCGCCGCTTCCAGGCGATCCTGCCGCTGAAGGGCAAGATCCTGAACGTGGAGCGGGCGCGCGTCGACAAGATGCTGGGCTCGGCGGAGATCGGGACCCTGATCACGGCGCTGGGCACCGGCATCCGCGAAGAATTCGATATCGCCAAGATCCGCTATCACAAGATCATCATCATGACCGACGCCGATGTGGACGGCAGCCACATCCGCGCACTGCTGTTGACCTTCTTCTATCGCCAGATGCCCGAGGTGATCGAGAAGGGCTATCTCTACATTGCCCAGCCGCCGCTCTACCGGGCCGCGCGCGGCAAGTCGGAAATCTACCTGAAGGACGATCCGGCGCTGGACCACCACCTGATTTCCCAGGCGCTGGAGGATGCGATCTTCGTCGGCCACGGCGGCGAACAGGTGGCGGGGCAGGAGCTGCGCGGACTGGTCGACCAGGGCCGCGAGGTCAAGCGGCTCTTGGATTCCATCGCCCGCAAGGTCGGTAGCCCCATGGTGGTGGAACAGGCCGCCATCGCCGGCGCCTTCAATCCGGAGGTCCTGGGCGACCAGGGGCTGGCCCAGGCGGCCGCGGAATACATCGCCCGCCGGCTGGATACCCTGGCGCCGCCGCTGGAGCGCGGCTGGCATGGCATGCCGACCACCGACGGCGGCCTGACCTTCACCCGCACGCTCCGGGGCGTGGCCGAGGTGCGGCGCCTGACCGGTGAACTGGCCCACAGTGCGGAGGCCATGCGGCTCGACGCGATGGCGGCAAGCCTTCAGGCCACCTATGCCCATCCCGGCCTGCTGCGCCACAAGGACCAGGAGCTGGAGATCGCGGGCCCCGTCGGGCTGGTCGACCGGGTCATGCAGATCGGCCGCAAGGGCGTGGCCATCCAGCGCTACAAGGGGCTGGGCGAAATGAACCCGGAGCAGCTGTGGGAAACGACGCTGGATCCCAACAGCCGCCTGCTGATGCAGGTCAAGGTCCACCACGCCGACGAGGCGGAGGAGATCTTCTCGACCCTGATGGGCGACCTGGTCGAGCCGCGACGCGAATTCATCCAGGACAACGCGCTGAAGGTGGCCAATCTGGACGTGTAGCGGCGGCCAGCCCGCGGCTATGCCGCGCTGGCGGCCGGGTGATCGTCCTGGGCCGGTGCGGGTTGCGGATCGGCCGGCTGGACGTGTGACCGGATCGCCCGGAAGGCCGGGAAGATCACCGAAACGGTCGTCCCGACGTTCAGCGTGGTGTCGATCTCCAACCGGCCGCCATGCAGCTCCGTCAGCTGTTTGACCAGCACCAGCCCCAGGCCGACGCCGCTGCCGCTCTTGGAATAGCGGTTGTCCACCTGCTCGAACGGCCGGAACAGGTCGGCCAGGCGCTCGTTCGGGATGCCGATGCCGGTGTCCGATACGGCGATCTCGACATCCCCGTCGGCACGCAGCGTGGCGGCCACATCGATCCTGCCGGTGGCGGGGGTGGCCTTCACGGCATTGTCCAGCAGGTTCAGGACGATCTGTTTCAGCGCCCGCCGGTCGGACTGCAATCCGGCCAGCGTCGGATCGACCCGCACGCCCAGGCGCAGGCTGCGGCATGTGCATCGCGGGCGGATCACCGTCTCCACCTCGGTCAGGATCGCGGCCAGGTCGTTGGGCTCGGGGGTCAGCTCAAGCCGGCCGCTGTCGATCTTGGCGAGGTCCAGGATGTCGTTGATCAGCTCCAGCAGATGCTGGCCGCTGACGTTGATGTCTGAGGCATATTCCGCATAGCGCGTCATGTCGGCGTCGCCGAAGGGGCGATCGCGAATCAGCTCCGAGAACCCCAGGATGGCGTTCAGGGGCGTGCGCAGCTCGTGACTCATCATGGCGAGAAAGCGCGATTTCGCGTTGTTGGCGGTCTCCGCCTCCCGGCGCGCCGATTCGGCCCGCTGTCTCGCCGTCTCCAGGTCCCGTGCCGTCAGCTCCAGCGCCTTGGCGTGCCGCTCGATCAGCCGCTTGGCCGCCGCTTGGCGGGCGCGGTGGCGGGCATTCAGGCAGATCAGGCCGGTGGCGGCCGCCCACAGCATCGCCCAGATGGCCGTCGGCCAGGCCGCCACGGCGGCGAGCGTCGGCCGCGGCGAGAGGGTGACGGCATGGAGCCCGTAGGATTGCAGCGGGTCGCCGACGACGATCATGGGGTCGCCATCGGGCACCAGCCGGGTGATGGCCTGCGTGGGGCCTTGGTCCCGCACGGCCTGCATGGTCGCGTCGGACAGCTGTTGTCCCGGTTCCAGCCCGCCGCCGGCCGTCACCAGGATCTGGCCGGCGTCGTTGACCAGGGCGACGATCTCGCCCGGCCGGTCGATGGACTGCCCGAACAGCGCGGCCAGGTAGTCGACGTCCACCATGCTGGCGAACACGCCGATCAGCTCACCGTCGGCCGCCCGCACCGGCCGGCTGATTGCGAAATACCACCAGTCGCCGATGACGCGCGTCTTCAGCGGTGGGCTGACATAGATGTCCCCCGCCGCGCCTTCCAGCCACACCCGCACGAAATCGCGGTCGGACAGGTCGGCCGGGGGGCCATTGGCATTGTTGTACCAGCTGACCTCGATGGCGCCGCGCGCGTCGGTCAGCAGCACCGCGACCAGCTGCGGCATCGCCGCGATCACCCTGTCGAACCGCCCGTTCAGCCAGGTCCCCGGGATGATGCCCGCATCCCAGGCCGATTCGATTTCGGCAATCGTGTCGTCGAGGCTGATGGACATGCTTTGCAGGCTGCGCTCGGCCAGCTGCGCCATGATGGTGGCCGTCGCGTCGGCCCAGGCCCGGGCGATGTCGGCACGATGGTCGCGTTCGCGCAGCATCACGATCAGTGCGAGCGCCCCCAGCACCAGACCCACCGCGATGATCAGCAGGGTGCAGCGGCAGCGCGCAGCGATCTCGCCCCGGAGCGGGGTCATGAGTCGAACCATCGGTCCATAGTGCGACAATTTTGAGAGGTTAAAGTTAAGAGTACGTTATGAATCGGCAGGCTTCGACGGGCCGGGGGCCGGGCCACGGGCCAGGGACTGCCGCCGGGGCGTCGCGAGCGCTATGGTCGGTCGGGGGACGGGATGGACGGGGCGGCCGTCAGGCCGCAGCCGTCGCCGAAGGGGGCGGGCAGGCCGACCTGGGCGTACCGGCCTGGCCGACGGACAGGATGGCCCGCTCGCGGGGCAGGATGACGGACACCCGGGTACCCTCGCCCGGCCGGCTTTCCACGGTCAGCGTACCGTTGTGCAGCTCCGTCAGCCGCTTGACGAGCACGAGCCCCAGGCCGACGCCGTAGTCGCTCTTGGCATAGCGGTTGTCGACCTGCTCGAACGGCTGGAACAAGCTGTCGAGCCGTTCGGGCGGAATGCCGATGCCCGAATCCACCACGGCGATCTCCACGGTGCCTTCGGGCCGCAGATGGGCTTGCGCCTCGACGGTGCCGGCGCGGTGCATCGCCTTCACGGCGTTGTCCACAAGGTTCAGCAGGATCTGCTTCATGCCCCGTCGGTCGGCGACGATGCCGGCCAGCTGTGCGTCGACGGCAACGGCGATGCGCACCCCCTTGGTGGCGCCGCGCGGGCCGACGACCGTCTGTACCTCCGCCAGCAGGGCTCTCAGGTCGACGGGCTGTGGATCCAGGTCCAGCCGGCCGCTGTCGATCTTGGCGAGGTCGAGGATATCGTTGATCAGGTCCAGCAGGTGCCGGCCGCTGGCGTGGATGTCTTCGGCATATTCGGCGTGGTGGGATGCATCGGACCCCGCGAAGGGCGGATCGCGAATCAGTTCCGCAAAGCCCAGGATCGCGTTCAGCGGCGTGCGTAGCTCGTGGCTCATCAACGCCAGAAAGCGCGATTTCGCCTGGTTCGCCGCCTCCGCCTCGATGCACGCCTGCTCGGCCCGGCCCTTGGCCGCTTGCAGGTCGCGCGCGACCGCTTCCAGCGCCCGGGCGTGCTGCTCGATCACCCGCTGGTCGTTGCGCTGGCGCGCCTGGTGGCGGGCATTCAACAGAATCAGCGCGATCGCCATCGCCCAGAGCGATGCCCAGGTGATGCCGGGTCCGATCATGGCCTCGGCCAAGGTCGCCCGGGGGGAGAGGGCCACGACGGACAGCCCATAGGGACTCAAGGTCCGCACGGAAACGAACATGGCCTCGCCCCCGGAGTCAACGCGGGCCACCGTGGGCGTAGCATCCTGGCGGCCGAGCAATGCGGCCACAGCGTCGGGGAGGGTATCGCCCGGTGACAGCTCGCTGCCCGCCGTCACCAGCAGTTGTCCCGCGCCGTTGGCCAGGGCGACCGCCTCGCCGGGCTCCTTGATCGGCTCCCTGTAGAGGGCTTCGAAGTAGTCGACCGAGACCAGCCCGGCCAGGACGCCGATCAGCGCCCCGTTGGCATCGCGGACCGGACGGCTGACCGCGAAATACCACCAGTCGCCGATGACGCGCGTCCGCAGGGGCTGGCTGACATAGTGGTCGGCCTCCAGCCCGTCCAGCCACACGTCGACATAGTCGCGGTCCGAAAGGTCCGCCGGCGGGCCGTTGGCCCCGTCGTACCAGCTGACGGATACCCAGCCCCGGTCGTCCGTCAGCAGGATGGCGACGATCTGCGGCAGCGCGTCGGCCGCCGCGCTGAAATGCCGGTTCAGCCAGTTTCCCGGCGGGCGGCGGAAATAGGACGCGGCCTTGATGTCGTCGGCGATCTCGTCAAGGCTGAGGGTGATGCTCTGCAGGCTGCGTTCGGCGAGATGGGCCATGACGTTGGCCGTGGCTTCGCTCCACCCGCTGGCGACTTCGTTGCGATGGTCCTGCTCGCGGACGGCGGCCGCCATGGCGACGGCCCCCAGCACAAGTCCGACCACCGCGATGAGCGCGATTGTTCTGATCGGATCGCACGGGTTTTGCGACTGTGGGCGCATGAGCAGTAAGTTGCCGGATGTCCGGCAATCGTACGCTGCGATAAGTTAAGGCTATATTATGCTCGCCTTAGGACGCCAGGTCGCTCCATGAAATCAGGAAATGTATGTCGCTGAATTCATTTTCAGCAGTCTAAACGATCCGTCCGGTGTCAGTGGATGCGCTTCGGCAGGTCGGCGATGGCCTGGTCGACCAGCGCGGCGGCCTGTGCTTCGTCCATCTGCTGGGCGATCAGGTTGCCGGCGGCGGTAATGGCGACATCGACGGCGGCACCGCGCACCTCTGCCATGGCCTGCCGTTCCGCCTGGGCGATGCGGTCCATCGCCTGCTGCTCGCGCCTTTGCAGCTGCTCTTCCAGCGCCACTTCGGCGCGGGCGCGCAGCCGTTCCGCATCCTGGCGGGCATGCTCGATGATCTGGCGAGCTTCGTCCATGGCATCGCGCTGCTTGCGCTGGAAGGTGGCCAGGGCCGCCTGCGCTTCCTCGCGCAGCCGGTGGGCTTCTTCCAGTTCGTTGCGGATGCGTTCGGCCCGGCTGTCCAGCCCGCCGATGATCGCGCGCTTGGCCGGCTTCCAGAGCAGCGCGATCAGCACGATCAGCGCGCCGGCCAACAGCAGCTCTGGCCCCAGGAACGGCTCGGCGTGTTCGCCCCCGTGCTGGTCCAGGTCGTGCTCGACTTCGGCGATCAGGCCGTCTTCGCCGCCGGCGGGCGCGGTGTCCGCGTGTGCCGGGGCGTCGGCGGCGGTGGCGCCTTCGGTGCCCTGTTCCGTCCCGGCCTCGGTGCCGTGTTCCGTCCCGGCTTCAGTGCCGTGTTCCGTCTCGGCGGCGGTGTCGGCCTGGGCGACTTGCCATCCGTCCATCAACCCGCATCCTTCAGCACGTCATCGACCGCGCGCGTGGCCGCCTGCGCGTCGGGCGCCTTGCCCAGCAGCTTCTGTGCAACCTCGCGCGCAACGTCCACGGCGATCTCCCGCACATGGGCCTTGGCTTCGTCGCGGGCCTTGCCGATCCGCGATTCCGCCGCCTCGACCTTCTTGGCCAGGTCCTGTCCGAAAGCGGACTGCCGGTCCGCCGCCTTCTTGGCGATTTCCTGGTTCGTCTCGGCGATGATCCCCGCCGCGTCGCTGCGCGCCTTGGCCAACTCCGCCTCGTAGGCGGCGACCATCTGGTCGGTTTCGGCCTTCAACGCCCGCGCCCGCTCAAGATCGTGGCTGATCTGCGTGGACCGGGCCTCAAGCACCTCGGCGATCCGCGGCAGCGCCACCCGCGACATCAGCAGGTAGAGCACCACGAACACGATCGCCAGCCAGACGATCTGCGGCGCGAAATAGGTAGGATCGAACTGCGGCATGCGCGGGTCCCCCGGACGCCCTTACCAGCAACGGGGACGCATCGGCAAAAGACGGCCGAAGAAAAGGTGCGTCCCCGCGGTCCCAGGCCTGAACCGCCGGGCTCAGGCGAACAGGGCGATCAGGCCGATGATCAGGGCGAACAGCGCGATGGCCTCGGTAACGGCGAAGCCGATCCAGATGCTGGCGCCGATGTCGTCCTTGGCCGCCGGATTGCGGGCCAGTGCGGAGATGTAGCTGGACCACACATTGCCGACGCCGATGCCGGCACCGATCATGCCGATGGCGGCCAGACCAGCACCGATCGTCTGTCCAGCGGTGGCGATTGCCTGTTCCATTGTCCGATTCCTTCCTCGGGTCCTTCAGGGGCGATGGGGGCGAAGGCCATCCCTTCGCCCGGGGTGGGTGTATGCCTCTCGGGTCAGTGCATGTGCAATGCGTCGTTGAGGTACACGCAACTCAAAATAGTGAAGATGTACGCCTGGAGTACGGCGATGAACAGCTCCAGCGCCGACAGCGGCACCAGGAACACGAACGGCACGATCCCGGCGATGCCCAGGGCCGGCACGAAACCGGCGATGACCTTCAGCAGCACGTGGCCCACGGTCATGTTGGCGAACAACCGGACCGACAGGCTGATCGGCCGCGACAGGTACGACACGATCTCCACCGGGATCAGGATGACGGCGGTCCACAGCGGGGCCCCATGCGGGAAGAACATGCGCAGATAGTGCAGGCCGTGGGTGGCGAAACCGATGATCGTCACCGCGATGAAGATGAACGCCGCCAGCGCAAACGTCACGACGATATGGCTGGTGACGGTAAACCCGCCCGGAATCATCCCGAAGACGTTGCAGAACAGGATGAACATGAACAGGGTGAAGATGAACGGGAAGTACTTGCGCCCGCCCGATCCGACATTGTCGCGTATCATATTCGCGATGACGTCGTAGAAGATCTCGGCCAGCGACTGCATGCGCGTCGGCACCAGGGCACGGCCGCGCATGCTGGCCATCAGGAACACGGTCACGGCCACGGCCGAAATCACCATCCATAGCGAAGAATTGGTGAAAGCCACGGCCGATTCGCCACCAACGAGGGGCTGAACCTGGAATTGCTCGACCGGCGATGCCACGCGTCACCTCTATGTGTCGTCTGCGCGCCCGGGGCTTTCGCCGCCGTCCGCGCGTCGCCGCTCCCTTGCCCGGCGTTCCAGTTCCTGCGCCGTGCGGTAGACGTTCAGGAAACCGGCGCAACAGCCGACAATGAAGAACACGATCAACAACCAAGGCTTGGTCCCGAACCAATGATCCAGACCCAAGCCGATACCCGCGCCGACCACCACCGCCGCCGCCAGCTCCACCGCGATGCGCAGGCCCGCCGCCATGCCTTCGCCGCGATCGTCCGACGCAGGCGCGTGGCCGGCCTTGCGGGCCTGGCGTGCCTCCGCCTCGGCCAGTCGCCGCTCGAAATCCCTTGATCCGGGTTCTGGACTTCCGGTCTCAGGACCACGATCCGCAGGGGATGTGGGCGGCATTGTCTGTCCGACGGCCTGGGTGGCCTTGACCTACGGTGCAAGCCGGTTCGGATGCCGGGAACCGGCCCCCGAAGCGCGGCGCAACTTAGTGACACGGGTAACGGACTGTCAAGCTTGCACCCCGGCATTCGTCACGGTCGCACCCTGCGGGGCCGCCGTTTCGCCCCGCCGCCGTCGGACCAGCTGCTCCGCATGGTCGAGGCTGACCGACACCAGCTGCGACAGGCCGCGTTCGGGCATGGTGACGCCGAACAGGCGGTCCACCCGCGCCATCGTCATGCGGTGGTGGGTGATCACCAGGAACCGGGTCGTTCCCTCGCCGCCCAGCTCGTCCAGCAGCCGGCAGAAACGGTCCACATTGGCGTCGTCCAGCGGTGCGTCGACCTCGTCCAGCACGCAGATGGGCGTCGGGTTGGTCAGGAACACGGCGAAGATCAGGGCGATCGCGGTCAACGCCTGTTCGCCGCCCGACAGCAGCGACAGATGCTGCAAGCGCTTGCCCGGCGGGCTGGCGAAGACCTCCAGCCCGGCATTCAGCGGGTCGTCGGCGTCCACCAGCTTCAGATGCGCCTGGCCGCCGCCGAACAGCCGCATGAACAGGTGGCGGAAATGCCCGTTGACCAGCTCGAACGAGTTGATCAGCCGTTCGCGGGCTTCCTTGTTCAGGCTGGCGATGCCGTGGCGCAGGCGGTCGATGGCGGCGGTCAGGTCGGCACGCTCGCTGATCAGCCCCTCTATCTGCTGCGACAGCTCCTGAAGCTCCACCTCCGCGCGCAGGTTGACGGGGCCCATGGCCTCACGCTCCCGCATCAGGCGGGCAAGGCGGGCCTCGATGGCGGCTTCGTCCGCGTCGCCGGGGACGTCGCCCGATGCCGCCTCGGCGACGGCCGGGTCGGCATCGGCCCCTAGGCGTTCGCGGATGCGCGCCTCAACGGTGGCCACCGCCGTCTCCGCGGCGGCCAGGGCCGCTTCCGCCCGCACCCGGGCTTCGCGCGCTTCCACCAGCCGGGCTTCGGCTGCCTTCGCCTCCCGATCGGCGGTCGCCTGGCGGGTTTCGGCCACGGCCAGGTGGTCGCTCTGCCCGCGCAGCGCGGCCTCGGCCTCGGCCAGCCGGTCGAACAGCCGGCCCCGCTCGGCAGCCAGCTCGGCCGGGCGCTGGGCCAGGCCGCCGGCTTCCTCGCGCGCGGCGGCCTGGCGCGCCTGCAGGTCGGCCAGGCGGCCGTCGGCCGTGGCGGTGCGGGCGCGCCATGTCTCGGCCTCGTGGGCGATCGCCTCCAGCCGCCGCCGGCGGGCCGCGGCCTCCCGCCGGACGGTGTCCAGGGCTGCGCGGGCGGCGACGGCGGCCCCGCGGCGTTCGGCGACGGCCCCGCGGGCCGTCTGCGCCTGCTCGCGCAGGGCGGTCTCGTCGCCCAGCGCGGCCTCGGATGCCTGTGCTGCGGCCAGCGCGTCGGCGGCGGCCTGCCGGTCGGCGTCCAGGCCCGACAGCCGGGACGCCAGGGCCTCCAGCCGCGAGCGATGGCGACCCGCCGCTTCCTCCAGCTGGGTGCGCCGCGTCCGCGCGTCGCCGGCTGCCCGGAAGGCATGGGCGACGGCCTGGCGCGCCCCGGTCACGGCCTCGCGAAGCTGGCGGCTGAGCGCCGCAGCCGGGGCCAGCCGGTCGGCCGCCTCGGCCGATTGCGTCCTGGCGGCCGCGATCTCATGCGTCAGGGCCTCCAGCCGGTTGCGCTGGGCCAGGCGCACCGCCGCCGGTGACGGCGCACCGGGGGCCGCGACGTAACCGTCCCAGCGCCACAGCCCGCCGTCGCGGCTGACCAGCTCCTGCCCCGGCTGCAAATGGGGCAGCAGCGCGTCGCCGGCCGCGCGGTCCGCCACCAGACCGATATGCCCCAGCCGGCGGGCGGCCGCCTCGGGTCCCGTAACGACGGCGGATAGGGGCTCGGCCCCCGACGGCAGGGCCTGCGGCGCCTCGATCGGGGGCAGCGCGCGCCAATGCGCCGGGGCGTCGGTGCGGGTCGACGCCTCCAGGTCGTCGCGCAAGGCCGCCGATACCGCCGCCTCGTAGCCGGGCGTCACGCGCATCCCTGCCGCCAGCGACGCATCCGCCCCCGCCTTGCCACCGACGGCGCCGGCCAAGGCCTTCTGCAACCCGTCCGCTTCCGCCAACAGGCGCGACAGGGCCGCTTCGGCGTCGCGATGGCGCGCGGCCGCCTCCGCCTCGGCCACGCGGGCGGCCTCCTGCGCCTCCTCGGAGGCTTCCAGGTCGCCCTGGGCGGCGGCCAGGGCGGCTTCGGCGGTGTCCAGCGCCCGCGCGGCGGCCTGCACGTCGCCGGGATCCACCGCCTGCTCGCGGTCCCGTTCGGCCCTGGCCTGGCCCAGGCGGTGCTCGATCTCCGCCAGGCGCCGCTGCAGCTCGCCGACGCGGCGGGCTGCCGCCCGACGCTCGGCCTCGGCCGCGGCCACCGCCTCGGTCAGGGCTTGCAGGCGGGCCTCGTCCGCCGCCAGCGCCGTGTCGGCCTCCGCCAGGATGCGGGCGGCCTCGGCCTCGGTGCCGGAATCCTGTGCGGCTGCTGCCGTCAGCGCCGCCTGCTCCTCCGCCAGGCGCGCCAGGGCGCCGTCGGCCTCGCGTTTCAGCGCGGCTTCCCGCTCCAGGTCCGCTGCGATCTGGCGCAGCTGCCGCTCGATCTCCCCCTGGCGCTCGGCGATCCGCTCGGCTTCGCGGTCCAGGCGCTCGCGTTCCGCCGCCAGGGCACGCAGGCGCGTCGCCGCTTCGGCTTCGGCCTGGCGAAGGGCCGGCAGGGCGGCGCTGGCGTCGGCCGCTTCGCGTGCCGCCGCGGCGGCTTCGCGGGTGTGGTCGGCCACGGCCGCCTCGCGCTGTGCCAATGCGGCGCGGGCCGCCTCGCGCTCGGCCGCGGCCGCCGCCCAGCGCAGCCGCAAGAGCGCGGCGTCCGTCTTGCGGATCGTTTCCGACACCGTGCGATAGCGTGTCGCCTGGCGGGCCTGCTTGCGCAGGCTGCCTTCCTGCTGCTGCATGGCCAGGATGACGTCGTCCAGCCGCTGCAGGTTATCTTCCGCGGCGCGCAGGCGCTGCTCGGCCTCCTGCCTGCGGCTGTGGACGCCGATGATGCCGGCGGCTTCCTCCAGCAGCAGGCGCCGTTCCGCCGGCCGCGCGCCGATCAGCACCGCCACCCGGCCCTGGCTGACCAGTGCCGCGGACCCTGGGCCCGACCCGGAATCCTGGAACAGAAGCTGCACGTCGCGGGCGCGCACGCTGCGGCCGTTGATGCGGAAGTCGGACCCGACGCCGCGTTCGATCCGCCGGCTGACCTCCACGGTCTCGCACAGGTCGTAGGCGGGCGGGGCGCTGCGGTCGGCATTGTCCAGCGACAGCACGACCTCGGCCAGGTTGCGCGCCGGGCGGTCGGACGTGCCGCCGAAGATGACGTCGTCCATTTCCTGTCCGCGCAGGCGCCGGGCGGAATTCTCGCCCATCACCCAGCGCAGCGCTTCCACCAGGTTCGACTTGCCGCAGCCGTTGGGGCCGACAATGCCCGTGATCCCGGGCTCGATCACCAGCTCCGTCGGTTCGACGAAGGACTTGAACCCCTGGAGGCGAAGCCTGGCGAACTGCACGGACGGTTGCGGCCCCTTAGGGCAGGATGACATCAGGCCGCGTCAGCCTGATGTCTGGCTCCCGCTCTCTTTCAAATGGTTAGAGCCTGACTGACCGATGACGTCGGTCCGACGTCATCGGATCAGGCGCCAGGCCGACGGCCCGGGGGGGATCAGCCCCCCCGGCCCGCCTCCTCGATCCGGCGCGAGAACTCTTCCAGCGACCGGTTGCCGGTCAACAGTTCGCCGTCGATGATGAAGCTCGGCGTTGCCGAAACCCCGAACTCCTCATCCGCACGGGTCCGTTCCTCGACGATCGACAGCGCCAGCTCCTCGTCCGCCAGGCACGCATCGACATCGCCGGCCGAAAGCCCCGCAAGCTGGCCGATGTTGCGCAGGGCGGCCAGCGGGTCGTCGGCATGCGTCCATTCGGCCTGGGTTTCGAACAGCACGGCGACCGTCTGGTGATAGCTGGCTTCCGGCACGCATTGCGTCAGCATGCTGGCGGCCAGCGCCAGCTGGTCCAGCGGATAGTCCCGGAAGATGAACTGCACCTGCCCGGTATCGACGAACTGCTCGCGCAGCTTCGGCCAGGTTTCGGTGTGGAAACCGGCACAATGGCCGCAGGTGAACGAGGCATACTCGATGATCGTGACCGGGGCATCGGGGTCGCCGACCGGATGGTCGACCCGCTCCGACGGCGGGAAGGCCGCGACGGCTTCGGTCACTTGAACCGTGCCGCCTTCGGCTTCGGCAGGCGGCGTTGCCGCCTGGCCGGCAGCGTCGGCAGCATCGGCCAGCTGTTCCTCGACCTCCTCCAGGGTCTCCGCGACGGTGGCCTCGGCTTCCTCGGCGGTCTCCTGTGCTTCCGCGATCGTGTCCTCCGCCTGTTCCACGACCTCTTCCACAGCCTCTTCGGCCTGCTCGACGACGTCGGCCACCGACGGGATGGTGGTGGGCGCAGGCGTGGCCGCGACGGCCGGGGTGGCGTCCGGCACGGCCTCTTCGGCGGCCTCAGTGACCTCCTCCGCCGCCTCTTCGGCAGCGGCGACGGTTTCCTCGACCTCCTCGACCGCCTCTTCCACCGACTCCTCGACCTGATCGACGACGTCGGCGACCGTCGGCGCGTCCGCTGTGGCGGGTGCGACCGTGGCGGCCGGGGCGTCGGCGACCTCTACCTGTTCAGCGGCCTCCTCGACGGCGGCTTCGACCTCGCCAACGGCCTCTTCGGCCTCCGCAACCGTCTCCTCGACCCGCGTTTCGACCGCTTCCGCGACCTGTTCGACCGACGGCACCGGTGCGGTTGACGCCGCGGCTTCCCCGCCGATCGGCACATCAGCCGGCTCGGTGGGCTCCTCGACTGCCGCATCGGCGGTGGCCGCGCCCTCTTCGGCCGGTTCGGCCGCGTCCTGGGCCTGCGACACCGCGGCATCCACCGACGCTTCGGCCGTCTCCCCGGCGGTGTCGGCGGTCTCTTCGGCGGTTTCCTGCGCGGCTTCGGTGGCGTCTTCGGCCGTGGCGGGGGTCACGGTCTCCGCCGTCGGCGCGGCAGCCACCGCGGTTTCACCCGCCGTCGCCGGACTGGCCGTCAGGCCCGTCGCCACGCCCACCGGGGCGGTAACGCTGGTCGCCGGCGGTTCCGAACTGGCGGCCGCCGTTTCCTCGGTCGCGGCGTCCGCTTCCGCAGATGCCTCTTCGGTGGCGGGCTCGGCCGGTTCGGCCGAGGTTTCTTCCGTCGCGGGCTGCTCGACGTCGCCGGCAGGCTGCTCGGTCTCGGCGGCAGTTTCCTCGGTAGTGGGCTGCTCGGTCTCGGCGGCCGTTTCCTCGGTAGTGGGCTGCTCGGTCTCGGCGGCCGTTTCCTCGGTGGTGGGCTGCTCGGTCTCGGCGGCCGTTTCCTCGGTGGTGGGCTGCTCGGTCTCGGCGGCCGTTTCCTCGGTGGTGGGCTGCTCAGTCTCGGCGGCCGTTTCCTCGGTCGTGGGCTGCTCGGTGTCGGCGGCCGTTTCCTCGGTGGTGGGCTGCTCGGTCTCGGCGGCCGTTTCCCCGGTAGTGGGCTGCTCGGTCTCGGCGGCCGTTTCCTCGGTGGTGGGCTGTTCGGTCTCGGCGGCCGTTTCCTCGGTAGTGGGCTGCTCGGTCTCGGCGGCCGTTTCCTCGGTCGTCGGCTGCTCGGCTTCGGCGGCCGTCTCCTCGGCGGCGGGCTGTTCGGTCTCGGTGGCCGTCTGCCCGGTTGCAGGTTCGTCGGATGTCGACGTCTGCGCGGTCGGCGCGGGTTGCGGTTCGTCCTCGAATACGCCTGTCACCCACAGCACGACCCCGATGCCGACCAGCAGCACGAGGATGCCCATCAAACTCTTGGCGTTCACCTATGCCTCCCAGGATTGAAGAACCGCGATCTTACGCAAAGGTCATCACGCATCGCAATAAAACGGCCTCACCGCGGCATTCGCGCGCGACTGCTGCCGAGCACCGCCCTGCCCAGCGCATCCAGCCGCTCGCGAAGCTCAGGCTGGTCGATGCCGGCCAGTGTGGCATCCAGCCTGGCTTCCTGTTCCGCCGTCAGCGGCCGGACCGGTGTCGCCGCGCGGGGACGGCTGATACGGCCGGGCACCAGCCGGATGCGGCCGACCGCCCGGAAGCCGAAATGGCCGTTCAGCCGCTCGATCAGGCGCGGGCCTTCATGCTGCAGCTCCAGCGCGTCGGCGGGATCGACGCGCAGGGTCAGCTCGCCGCCGTCGGTGCCGGGCCGTGCCGGCGCCATGCGCTGCGGCACCGCCTTGGCCGCCAGCTCCGGCCCGGCGATCAGCGGCCACTGCGCCAGCAGGGCGGCAAGCTGCGTACGCCGGCGCCCCAGTGCCTGGCGGGTGATGGCGCCGACCGCCCGATGAAGCGTGCGAGGCTGCGACATGGTGGCTCGAACCCGTTGCGGACTCCGCCCGTGGAGGGCTAACGATCAGCCGTTCCGCTAGTTCCGAATTCCGTCGATTTCGTGACGTGCCCCCCCGTATGCCAGCCCCGGCCGACCTTGCCAATACGCCAGTACCTGCCGACGCCGGCCTCTTGTCGCGTCTGCTGTTGGCCTGGTACGACCGCCATGCGCGGCGGCTGGCCTGGCGCGCCCGCCCGGGCGAAGCCGCCGATCCGTACCGTGTCTGGCTGAGCGAGATCATGCTGCAGCAGACGACGGTCGCCGCCGTGGATGCCTATTTCCGGGATTTCGTCGTCCGTTGGCCGCGCGTGGAGGACCTGGCGGCCGCACGCCTCGACGATGTGCTGACGGCGTGGGCCGGGCTCGGCTACTACGCAAGGGCGCGCAACCTGCACCGCTGCGCCATCGCGGTGGCCGGCGACCATGGCGGGCGGTTTCCCGAGGACGAGGCGGCGCTGAAGCGCCTGCCCGGCATCGGCGACTATACCGCCGCGGCGATCGCCGCCATTGCCTTCGGACGCCCCGCCGCGGTGATGGACGGCAATGTCGAGCGGGTGATGGCGCGCCTGCTGGCGGACCCCACGCCGTTGCCCGCCGCCAAGCCGCGCCTGAAGGCGGCGTTGCGCCGGCTGGTGCCCCCGTCGCGCCCCGGCGACTTCGCCCAGGCGATGATGGACCTGGGGGCCGTCATCTGCACGCCGCGCAAGCCGCGCTGCGTCCTGTGCCCCTGGCAGCAGCCATGCCGCGCCAGGGCCGGGGGCATGGCCGAGGCGCTGCCGACAAAGGTGGAGAAGGCGGAACGGCCGACCCGCCGGGGCGTCGCCTTCTGGGCGATGGCGCCGACCGGCGCGGTCCTGTTGCGCCGACGCCCGGAACGGGGGCTGCTGGGCGGAATGATGGAGTTCCCGTCAAGCCCGTGGCGGACGGGCGGCATGCCCGACCTGGGCGAGGTGCTGGACCATGCCCCGGCGGTGGGGCAGTGGCGGCTGCTTGGTGGCCGGGTGCGCCACACCTTCACCCACTTCCACCTGGAACTGACGGTGGCAGCCGCATGCCTGCCGGCGCCGCCCGAAGGGATATGGGTCCTGCCGGAGGCGCTGGGCGACCACGCGCTGCCCACCTTGATGCGCAAGGTGGCCGGCCACGCGATCGCCCAGCTCTCGCGGTCCTGAGGGACCCCGGCTGTTACCGCGGTGGCAGCTCGGAAATGTGGAGCGTCGCCGATGCCAGGCCGCCGAAGCTGCCGACCCAGATGTCATAGAGGCCGGCCTGCGGTGCCGAGAACGACACCAGCGGGTTCAGGCCATTGACGTCGTCGCTGCAATACCACTGCTGGTCGGGGCCGTTGATCACCAGCGTCGTATCGCTGTCCGACGTGACGTAGATGTTCAGCGGCAGGGCGCCGGGTTCGAAGACCAGGTCATAGTCGGGCGCGTCGGCGATCAGGCCACGGCATTCCGGGCCGAGGTTGGACGCGTCGATGCTGCCGCCGGCCTGAAGCACCACCGAATGGGGGTCCGGCTGGAACCCGGACGTCAGCTGGATCGACCCGTAGGTGGGGTCCAGCTGCCAGTTCTGGGCGACGGCCGTGGCCGCGACCGCCAGGACGGCCAGCCCGCCGGCAACGATGGGGGTGATCTTCATTTGGGATATCGTTCCTTCGTGGGTTTTGCGTTGGCGGCCCGCATGTCCGACCGGCCGTGTGCCGGCGCCTCGGTCGTCCGGGATCCGCGGGCGCGATTGAACGGGGAGACTTGGTCGAAATTTGGGCTAGGACCGCGGGGGCAGCAGGCCGAAGAAGCCGGCGATGGCGTCGACCTGGGCGTCCAGCATGTGCCGGCCGGCATGGGTGGGAAGGCCGCGGGCCTCGGCCTGCGCCAACAGGCGGGTGCGCGCCGGCTTCATGATGACGTCGACCACCAGCGTGCCCGGCGCCAATGCCTGCACGTCCAGCGGCAGCGGGTCTTCGGCCGCCATGCCCAGGGGCGTGGCGTTGATGGCGATATCCGCGGGTTCGGCCTGCGGGCCGGCCGTCGGCCGCAGGTGGGGGCAGGCATCCGCCACCCGCCGGGCCAGGGCAACGGCCCGTTCGGGCGCGATATCCCGGATGTGCAGCCGGGCGATCCCGGCCTCTGCCAGGGCGAAGGCGATGGCGCTGCCGGCCCCGCCGGCGCCGACCAGCAGCGCGGATCTGCCGGCAACCGCGTGGCCGCGCCCCGCCAGGCCGGCGACGAAACCGCGGCCGTCGAACATGTCGGCCAGCCAGCCGCCCTGCGGCCGCCGCCGCAGGGCATTGACCGCGCCCACCCGCTGTCCCATGGGCGCCACCGCGTCGGCGAGCGCGGCCATGCGCGGCTTGTGCGGCACGGTAACGATGATGCCGTCGAGATTGGCGATGGCCGTCAGCCCGGCGAGCCCGATGGCCAGGTCGGCCGGCGCGATCTCGACCGGGACCAGCACCGCCGGCACGCCCAGGCGCCCGAACAGCCGGTTGAACACGGCGGGCGAACGTGCCTGGGCGATGGGGCAGCCGATGATGGCATAGAGCCGCGTCGCCCCGTCCACCGGCATCGCCACGCCAACCCCGTCCGCATCCTCGCCCATCCGCACGCACCCCCCATTTCGCACAGGCTGGATCTGTGCCCGGCGACCGCGCACCATACCGCAAATGCCGCACAGGCGCCGCCCGGCTGCCGCAACGGCGCATCACGAGGACCCCCGCCCCATGACTATCGAGGACCCGTCAGCCGAGCCCGCCGACGGCCTGGCCGAGCGCCACCACATCATGCGCGAGATGGCCCGCCATTTCGCCGACCGCGAGATCCGCCCCATCGCCGCGGAGCTGGACGAGACCGAACGCTTCCCGGAGGAGCTGTATGCCCGCATGGCCGAGCTGGGCATGTTCGGCATCACGGTGCCCGAGGCCCTGGGCGGCACCGGCGGCGACTGCCTGGCCTATGCCGTGCTGATGGAGGAGCTGTCGCGCGGCTATGCCTCCGTCGCCGACCAGTGCGGGCTGGTGGAGCTGGTGGCGACCCTGCTCGCCCAGCACGGCACGGCGGACCAGCAGGCGCGCTATCTTGGCCCCCTGCTGCGGGCGGAACGCCGCTGCGCCTATGCGATCACGGAGGCAGAGGCCGGGTCCGACGTGTCCGGCATCAGGACGACCGCGGTGCCCGACGGTTCCGGCTGGCGCCTCACCGGGTCCAAGCTGTGGATCCACAACGCGCCCGTCGCCGATTTCGCCGTGGTGCTGGCACGCACCGACCCCGACCAGGGCCGCCGCGGCATGGGCATCTTCCTGGTCGACGCCCATGCCGCCGGCTTCAGCGCCGGGCAGGCGGAACACAAGATGGGGCAGCGGGCCTCCAAGGTCGGTGCGCTGCATTTCGACAACATCGCCCTTGGCCCCGAGGCGCTGCTTGGCGAACGTGGCCGCGGTTTCCACATGATGATGGGCGTGCTGGACAAGGGCCGCGTCGGCATCGCCGCGCTGGCCGTCGGTATCCTGCAGGCCGCGCTGGAAGCCTCCATCGCCCAGGCCAAGGACCGCCGCCAGTTCGGCCGCCCGATCGCCCAGTTCCAGGCGGTGCAGTGGATGATTGCCGACATGGCCAAGTCCGCCCACGCCGCCCGGCTGATGACCCATGCCGCCGCCCGCAGGATCGACGGCGGCGCCCGCGCGACGCTCGACTGCTCCATGGCGAAATGCTTCGCCAGCGATGCCGCGGTGGAACATACGGCCAACGCCGTCCAGGTCCATGGCGGCATGGGCTACATCCGCGGCATCGAGGTCGAGCGTCTCTACCGCGATGCCAAGATCACCCAGATCTACGAAGGCACCAACCAGATCCAGCGCATGATCATCGCACGGACGCTGCTGGAATAGGCCGCGGGCCGGGGGGCGCGACGCCCCCCGGGCCGTCTATTCGAAGACCATCAGCGGCGTCAGCTCACCCCGCCACAGCGCCCCGACCAGGAAGCGGAACAGGGACCCGCCGATCGGCTGCGTGCCGTCGTCGCGCGCCTCTTGCGTCGGAAACACCGCGCGGTAGTTGATGCGGACGATGGCGGCGGCAAGCCCGGTTTCCGCATCGGTCAGGACGCGGGGGGCGATCACGGCGTCAAGCTCCATCAGGCGGTCCAGCCAGGCCGGCGGCGCGCTGATCATCGCATAGGCCGTCAGCCGATCGGCCAGCACCGCGGCGGCCTGCCCGGCCGACACCGCGTCGGGATAGACCAGCACCACCAGCGCTTCGTCGCGGTCGCCGGCGAAACGGTCGGCCAGCGCCGCCACGGCATAGGGCGGCAGCGGGCCTTCCGGCCTGAGCCGTATCCCGAAGTCGGGGTCGACGATGTTGTCTTCCAGGATGCGCAGCAGCTCATCGGGCACCGGCATGGCGTCCGTGCCGTCCAGCAGGATGAATTGCAGCAGCTCGCCGTCCAGCCCCGGGTCCGTGGCCGCATGGACGGCGGTGGCGATGGCCGGATCGTCGGCCAGCGTCGGCACCGTGCCGCCTGCCGCCGCCGCCATCGCTTCGGCCAGCGGCCAGACGGGGCTGCCGGCCAGGCGGCCGTCGGCCAGGAACAGGCGGGAGGCCATGCCCAGGTCGCCGCCGAACGGGTCGGCAAGGGCGCGGTCGGCCAGGTCCATCGACCCGTCCTCGCCCCGGTGCCAGACGGTCACGCCGGCGATGTCGCGGGCGGCGAAGTCGCGGGCCGCCAGCGCCCCGGCGACGGCGGCCTCGCGGTCGGCATCGGGGGCAAGGCCCAGGACCATGCCCCAGCTGGGCTGCGCGCCGAATTCCAGCCCGCGCTGCACGTCGCCGACGCCGACGCCGATCGCCCCGGGCATCTCCTCGGCCATCACGCCGAAATATTGCAGGTAGCGCTGCGGCCCTGCGGACAGCCGCGCCAGCGCCAGCATCGCGTCCTCGGCGGACAGCGACGCCAGGCCGGTGCCGGGCGCGGCCTCGGCATAGCCCGCCCGCACCGTCGCCTCCAGGTCGGCATAGGCCAGGATCGGCAGCCCGGCCCTGGCCGCCGCGGTGTCCGGCACCAGCGCCAGCAGGCCGGTCAGCGCCTCGCGGCTGCCGGCCGTCTCTTGCGCGGCGGATACCGGCACGATCCGTCCGTCGTCCGGCCCCGCGGGCTGGGTGCCGGGGGCGCCGGCCAAGCCGGCCCCCAGAACCATGGCGGCAACACCAAATGCCGAGATCATCGCAGTACTCCTTGGGATGGCCCGTTGATCGCCGGCAGCACGTCCATCCGCCGGCGTTCGACAGAAGTGAGTATTCACTTATATCGAACGGTTCGGAGGGCTGCGGCAGTGACGCCGGTCACACGCCGCGGCGGATACCTCCGCCGATCGATCGGGCACCAAGGGAGAGGCGACGGCCCACCGTCCCGCAACGCGATGGCGGGACGGCGGGCCGGTGGCGCGGGCGGACGGTCAGCCGGCTGGCCGGTCAAGCGCCTCGCAGAGGTTCAGCAGGGCTTCGTCCCTGCCGGACAGCGCGCAAAGCTGGACGCCAATGGGCATCGCCCCCTGCGGCACCGGCATCGGCAGGCTGAGGCCGCAGAGGTCGAGGCAGTTGGCCAGGCGCGTATAGCGCGACATCGGGATGGTGTTTTCGTCCACCTCCGCCAGGGGCGGGGCCGGCAACGGCGTGGTCGGCAGGACCAGCGCATCGAACCCGTCGAAGTCCCCGGCGAACCGGCGGACTTCGGCGGCGCGTTCCGCCATCAGCTCGGCATGGCGGTCGGCCGTGATCCGCTTTCCGCCCAGGGCACGGCTGCGCACGAAGGGGTCCAGCGGCGTGTCCGGGTCTTCGATGATGGCGCGCAGGTGCAGATAGGCTTCATAGGCAAAGATATCGCCGCTCAGCTGCTGGAGCTCGACCAGCGTGCGCGGCAGGCGGATGGTTTCGATCCGCGCGCCGTCCCGCCGCAGGCGATCCAGGAAGCCGTGATAGGCGGCGTGGGTCTGCGGGTCGATCGGCTGAAGGAATTCATCGGCGATGACCGCCAGGGACTGCGTCTCCAGCGCCACCGGCGCGGCCCGGGCCGCGCAGCCGGCCATGGCATTGAACAGATCGCGGGCCCCGGCCACGTCGTGCGTCAGCGGCCCGATGGTGTCGAAGGTGGGTCCCAGCGGGGCGACCCCGTCGACCGGGATCAGGCCGTAGCTGGGCTTGAAGCCGACGGTGCCGCACAGCCCCGCGGGAATGCGGACGGACCCGCCGGTGTCGCTGCCGATCGCCGCCGGCACCAGCCCCGCGGCCACCGCGACGGCCGAACCGCTGCTGGACCCCCCCGGAACGCGGTGCACCGCCCGGTCCGCCGGGTTCCACGGCGTGCCGCGCGCGTGGTTGGTGCCCCAGCTGCCGAAGGCGAACTCCACCATATGCGTGGTGCCCAGGATGATGGCGCCCGCGGCCTCCAGCCGGTCGATGAAGGTGGCGTTGCGTGGTGCGGGGCCGTGCGCATACGCATGCGAGCCGAATGCGGTGGGATGGCCGGCGATGTCCGCCAGCTCCTTCACCGCCACGGGGATGCCGTGCAGCGGCCCGCGCACCTGCCCCGCCGCCCGCTCTGCATCCAGCGCCTGTGCGCGCGTCCGCGCCGGATCGGCGAAGACGGCGGAAAAGGCATGCAGCGTCGCATCGTCCGCGGCGATGCGCGCAAGGCACGTCTCGACCAGTGCCGCCGCCGTCACCGTGCCCTCGGCCATGCGGGACGACAGGCTTTCGATCCGCATCCTTCACCCTCCCACTTGCGATCGGGACCACCGGTCCTCGTTACGCCCGAGAGTAGCGACGATGCCCGGCCCCTGTCCCTCTCCGCCCGCCCGGCTGGCTGTCGCGCACTGTCGCTGCAAAGACGTCACATCGGCGCTTGCGGTGCCGTGACTTGCGTCTGTCCCCGTTGGCGGGCGAATGCATAATGGCCGCTGACGCGGATTGCGCCGGGGGGCCGAATGACACTCATCGCCATCGCCGAGCAGGCGTTGAACGGGCTGATCATCAGCACCTTCTACGCCCTGATCGCGCTGGGCATCGCGCTGATCTTCGGTGTCCTGAGGATCGTCAACTTCGCCCATGGCGAGCTGTACATGCTGGGCGGCTATGCCTGCTACATGGCGGTCACGCTGTTGGGGCTGCCGCCGGTCTTCGGCGTGGTCTTCGCCGTCATCCTGCTGATGGCCGCGGGGATGGCGATCGAACGGACCCTGATCCGGCCCATCCATGCCGGCAAGGTGGACCGGCCCGACGAATACGCCATCATGATCACCTTCGCGCTGTCGGTGCTGCTGCTGAACCTGGCGAATTCGGTCTTCGGGCCGTGGCCGCAGCGGCCCCGGCCGATCTTCCGCGGCATCGTGGAATTCGGCGAACTGATCATTCCCGGCGACCGGCTTGCGGCCGCCAGCGTCGGGGCGCTGCTGATCGCAGGCCTGATGCTGGTGCTGCGCTTCACCTGGATGGGCAAGGCCGTGCGGGCGGTCAGCCAGGACCGCCAGGCGGCCGAGACGTTCGGCATCAACATCACCCGGACGTCCATGCTGGCCTTCGGCGCCGGCGCGGCCCTGGCCGGGGCGGCGGGGGCGCTGATCGGGCCGGTGTTCAACGTGGTGCCGCCCATGGGCATCGTGCCGGCGATCAAGGCCTATATCGTCGTCGTGCTGGGCGGCCTGGGGTCCATCCCCGGGGCCGTGGTCGGCGCCCTGATCCTGGGCCAGGTCGAAAGCTTCGCCACCATCCTGATCCCCGACACCACGCGCGCGCTGGCCTACAAGGACGCCTATGGCCTGGCGGTGCTGATCCTGGTCCTGCTGGTCCGACCGCAAGGGCTGTTCGGCAAGCGGGAGCGGCGGGCATGAGCGGGCTTACGCTCTTGCAGAAGGGCATCCTCGCCGTTCTCGTCCTGGCCCTGGTGCTGCCCTATGTCGGGCTTCAGGACTACTGGCTCTATACCCTGACCATCGGCCTCTACTATGCCATGCTGGCGTCCAGCTGGTCGCTGCTGGTGGGCTATGTCGGGCGGATCAGCTTCGCCCAGGCGGCGATGAGCGGGCTTGGCGCCTATGTCGCGGTGCTGACGGGCCAGCTGCTGGACCTGCCGGTGCTGCCGGCACTGGCCGCCGGGGTCGCGGTGGCGGGCCTGTTCGGCCTGTTCATCGGCTGGCTGACCCTGCGCCTGCACGGCGCCTATCTGGGCCTGACGACCATCGCCTTCGGCGAGATCCTGCGCATCGCCGTGACGGCGGAATACGATATCACCCAGGGCTCGCGCGGGCTGACCGCCCCGCCGCTGTGGCAGGGGGCGGGGCCGGTCGCGTACTACTATGTCTTCCTGGCTGCGGCGGTGGGTTCGGTTCTCTTGATGCTGGCGCTGTTGCGCAGCCGCGTCGGCCTGTTCTTCCAGGCGATCCGCGAGGACGAGGATGGCACGGCCAGCCTGGGCGTCAACGTCACGCTGTGGAAGGCGCTGGCCTTCGCCGCCTCGACCGCCTTCGCCGGGCTGGCGGGCGGCCTCTACGCCCATTTCGTGCAGCTGATCACCCCGTCGATGATGTCGTTGCAGGAGATGGGCTATATCCTGGCCATGGCGGTGATCGGCGGCTTTTCCAACGTCGTCCACGCCGCCCTGGGCGGGGTCATCCTGCAGGGCCTGCTGCAGGTGCTGCGCGAGCTTGGCGAATGGCGGCTGGCGATCTTCGGGGCGGTGGCGATCCTGATGCTGCGTTTCGCGCCGAACGGCCTGTTCGGCAGTCTGGATGCCTTCCTGCGGCGGAGGAGATGACCGATGCCGACGCAGCTCGACATCTCCAACCTTTCGAAGAATTTCGGCGGCCTTCGCGCGCTGGGCGGGATCGACCTTGCGGTGGACACCGGCGAACTGGTCGGCCTGATCGGCCCGAACGGGTCGGGCAAGACGACGCTGCTGAACATCATCGGCGGCTACTACGACGCCTCGGGCGGGTCGATCACGCTGGACGGCCACCGCATCGACGGCATGGCGCCCTCGCGCCTGGCGCGGCTGGGCATCGGCCGCTCGTTCCAGGTGACGAAGGTGTTCAAGCGCCTGACCGTGCTGGAGAACATGCTGGTCGGGGCGCTGGCCGACTGGGGCCTGTCGCGCAGGGCGGCCGAGGCGAAGGCCCGCGCCGTGCTGGAGACGCTGACGCTGACGCGGCTGGCCGACCAGCCGGCGTCCAGCCTGTCGGGCGGCCAGGCCAAGCTGCTGGAATTCGGCCGCATCATGATGCTGGACCCGCGGATCGTGCTGCTGGACGAACCGTTCGGCGGCGTGCATCCGGAACTCAAGCGCTTCATGTACGACACCATCCGCACCTGGAACGCCGCGGGGGCGACCATCATCCTGATCAGCCACGACATGGGGTCGATCTTCGGCCTGTGCCGGCGGGTGGTCACGCTCAGCTCCGGCAGCATCATCGCCGATGGCGATCCCGAGGCGGTGCGCAACGATCCGGCGGTGCTGGAAGCCTATCTGGGGGACCACCATGCAGCTTGAGGTCGAAGGGGTCGCCGCCGGCTATCAGCGCGACATCGACATCCTGCGCGGCGTCTCGGTCATCGCCCGGCCGGGCATGCTGACGACGATCATCGGGGCCAACGGCGTCGGCAAGTCGACGCTGCTGAAGACGATCATCGGCCAGCTGCGGCCCCATGCCGGCCGCATCACCTACAAGGGCCGGGACATCTCCGGCATCCAGACGCGCGACCTGGTCGCCACCGGCATCGCCTATGTCGCCCAGCGCCACGCGCTGTTCCGCGACATGACGGTGGCGGAGAATGTGGAGATCGCGACCTGGGCGTTCCGCCAGGACCGGCCGCGCGCCCGCCAGGCCATCCAGCGGGTGTACGAACGCGCGCCCTACCTGAAGGACTTCGCCGGCCGGCGGGCGGGATTGATGTCCGGCGGCCAGCAGCGGCTGATGCAGCTGGAACTCGCCCTGATGTCCGACCCCGACCTGATCCTGATCGACGAGCCGACCGTCGGCCTGGACCCCAAGCGCGCCGCCACGATCTATACGCATCTGCGCACCCTGGTGGCGGAGGAGGGGCGGACCATCCTGATGGTCGACCAGAACGTCATCGCCGGGGTCGATGTCGCCGACTACATCTATGTGCTGGAACTGGGGACCAACAAGCTGGAAGGCACCAAGGCCGATTTCGACGCCAAATACGCCGACACCATCGCCGAATGGCTGCTGTGACGTGACCGCGGCCGCGGACGGACGGCGCCGTCACGATCCGCGATAGCGCAGGGCATTCACCAGAAGCTCGAACGCCGGCGTCGGCGGTCGCCGGCTGGGGTATACCGTGCCGGTGAGGCACGACATCAATCCCTGTCTGCCGCTGCTGGATATCGACGGCACGCTCTGTCTGGTCGGTCAGGGCGGGCCGCTGGACGAGATCGTGACCGTGCCGATGCTTCTCGGCCGGCGCCGCGTGGCCGGTTCGGTGATCGGCGGCATCCGTGAGACGCAGGCTTGCGGGTGTCAGGGCGTGGAAGCGCTCGCTTGACCGAATCGTGAGACGGCAAATCGGGCCTCCATGCTCTTGGACATGGCGGAACCGGCCCCCGGCCGGAACTGCATAGGGCGCCCGAGCCGGCACGAGGTGGCATATATGGTTAAGATGCGAACCAAGCCTGTCGCGCTCCGGCGGAATTGCTAGGGTTCCTGCCGAATCCGGGCCCCCTCGGGGACATCCCGGTTCCGGTACCGATTGGAGTAACGATGGCTGCAAGTAGGATCCTGGTTGCCTTGGCGACCGCTGCTGTACTGGGCCTGGCCGGCTGCGATGACGATGGGGACCAAGGCAGTGCCGCGCCCCCGGAAGCGGCGGCCGAGCAGGGCGGTGGCGCCGGCGTAAGCGAGGCGGCGCCGGAAACGCCCGACGAACTGGCGGAAGCCGTCTACGCCATCTATGTCGAAGGTCTCGGCGCGGTCGCCGCATGGGCCGGTGATCCGCCGCCCCTGGAAGAGGCGCGGGCCGAGCTGACCGCCCTGAAGGAGGACCTGATCACCCGCCTGGTGGCCCTGGGGCGCATCCGGGAAGGGATGAGCGAGGCGGACCGCGCCAGCTTCAATGCCAAGCTGAGCAGTCTGATCAGCAGTGTCGACAGGGACATGTACAGCGCCTGGAACGACATGCGGCTGCACTACAACGCGGAGGACGCCGAGTTCGGGCAGATGATCTATTCCCTGAACGTCCTTACCCAGTACGCGTCCTTCGAACTGCTGAAGGAGCAGGAGCCGGAGGAAGCGGCGCGTCTGGGCATCGAATAGAGACCTGGGCACCCGACCGTGGCCGGGCAGGCGCCCGGTCGCGGCGGGGCCGGCGATCGAACGGCGCGTCCCTGACCGTTTCCCCCGGCCGGGTTCAGCGCAGCCAGCCGGGCAGGGCCTTCGGCGCGTGACCGCTCCGCGCCGCGGCCGCACAGTGGGCGATGCTGCCGAAGCGGACCTCGCGGCCCGAAAGGCCGGGGCCGTAATGGGCATATTTGCCGGAATTCGTCATCAGCACGCGGGCATCGGGCGGAAACACGGGCTCGGTGATCGAACACCAGCAGAGATCGCGGATCACCTGCACGCCCGCTGCATCCAGCCGCTCCAGCAGCCCGTCGGACTTGGCTGCCGCCCAGGTCGCCCGGCCGAGGGTGATGATGGCGCAAACGCCGTCGCGCACCCGCCCGCCCCCCATGGCATCGGCGAAGGCGCGGCATTCCGCCAATGACAGATGCGGGCTGCCCAGGGCGACGAGATCGATGGTCTCGCCGCCGCGATTGAGCGCCCGCCACGCATCGCGCAGGTCGTCGCGGGTGATGCGCACACGGTCGCCGCCGGGGGCCGGCGGGCGATCCGCCTCCGGCGTGATGCCGGCGACATGCAGCATCGGCGCGGCCGACGTGGTGGCGAAGGCCGCGCACAGCGCCTTCAGGTCGTCGTCCGTCGGGGCACTGTGCGCCAGCCCGGTGATCAGCGGGATGCGGTCCGGCGACCGCTGCCCGGCCAGCCAGCCGAGCAGCGGCCAGACCGCTTCGTCATGGCCCTGCGGCAGTGTCACGTCGATCACCCGGCGCGCTGCGCGGTTGCGGTCCAGGTAGACGCCCGATAGCGGCGCGCGGCCGGTGAGTGCGATGCAGAGGTCCAGGAAGTCGGGATGCTTGACCGTCCGCGCGCCCAGGACGCTGTTGGCATAGACGACGGCGTTGGATTCCGCCCAGGCGATGTCCTCGCCCCGCTGGGGCGGATCGTCCAGCAGATAGGGCGCGCAGGTGAAACTGGGGCTTGCCCCCATCGCCACATAGGCGTCGGCCAGGCGGCTGGCCGGACCACCGAAGTCGGCGGGAACGCCCTGGGTGCGCCAATTGGCGTAGTCCACCGAGATCGCGTTCATCGTGGTCGGGATGCGCACTTTTGCCCCCATCCCGGCCATCGCCTCGGCAAAGGTCAGGCAGGCGGGGCTGGCGTAGATGCAGCCGTCGATATGCACCCGGCTGACATCCGTCAGCCGGTCTGCGCCCTGCACCGCGGCCATGGTGCAGATCGTTTCCATCGCCAGCCGGACCGCCGCCCCGTCGCGGCCGTCCAGCATGGCCCGGTCCCCGTCGGCGAGATCGAGATTGCCGCCCGAGAGCGGTGTCAGCGGCAGCGACAGATCCCCGGCCTCGATCCGCTCTGCGGTGATCCGCGCCCGCGGCTGGGCCGCCAGCGCCGCGTAGCCGTCGGCCCCCAGCCGCACGACGGCGACCGGCCGGTCGAACATGCGCCCGGCGAGCAGCGCGCCGAGGGTGAGGATGTCCTCCGTCTCCCGGAACACCAGCGCGGCCGGCGCCGTGCCCTGCAAGGCCAGGCCCAACAGCACGGCACTGCCGGTGCACGATCCGCGCGAGGTCGGCATCAGCACGACCCGCCCGGCCAGCGACACCCCGTGTTGCGGATGGTGGGCATCGACCACGCGTCCGGTTTCCGGATCGACCCCGCCCCAGAAACTGATCCCGGCAGAGCAGACCAGCACCGGCCCTTCGACGGCGGCAGGGACAATGAGATGGGCGATGGCGGCCTCCCGGCTGGATTTCCCTCCTGACCGGTCTGCGTTCAGTTCCAGGAGATCCCCGCCTTCGCGGGGATGACGGGAGGTAGTCAGAGCCTGGCCCCCAGAACACTCGTCATCCCCGCGAAGGCGGGGATCTCTCGGGACAGGGCGCGCAGCCGGTCACTGGTGTGGTTCTTAACTCAGCGCCGCCGGCGTCAGAACCCCTTTTGCATTGGGGCTTAATACCGGTACACCCGATCGTCTTCGGGGCCGATGCGTTCGGCAAACCACGAGATCTTCGCCTGGTCCGGCCGCAACATCGGGCGGCCGACGCGGCCCAGGATCAGTCGTTCCGCCGCTTCCGTGAAGCTGTCGCCGAAGAAGGCCAGGACGTCGTTGATGCCGCTGTACAGGAAACAGCGGCCGGTGGCGTCCACGTAGAGCTCGGCATACCAGTCATGGGTGCCGGCAATCAGGACCAGCGTCGTCTTCATCAGCTTGCACCATCGTTTGATGACGCGTGGCTGGCCGCGGCCGGGGGAGAAGTCGAGGTCGGCGGTGGCGCACTGCTCGCCGCCCCCGTCCCGGCGGACCTTGAGGCCGCCGAATTCCGCCAGGATCCCTGCGGCCGGGTGCCCGGCCGGGACATGCGGCGGCACCGCAACACGGCGGCCCGGGTGCCAGCCGCCCCGCTCGAAATCCGCACGGATGCTGATGGGCAGGTCGGTCATGCCGCAGTGTCCCGAAATCGCCGGCCGAAAACAGCCCGGCTTGTCATACGAACATGAAGTCGCCGGCCGTCAGGTCGTGGTGGCCGATCAGGGTGACGCCGGCATATTCGTGACTGCTGCCCGTGGTCAGCCACAGGCTGACCTCCGTCACCTCGGGCAGGCCCGGCTGGCTGGTGTGGGCGGTCGCCAGGTAGTTCTGGCGCGGGTCCAGCCAGGTGACGGTATCGCCGGCCTCGCTGGCCGGCAGGAAGGTGATGGAACCGAAGCCATAGGCGGTTTCGAAGGCCAGGATGTCGGATCCCTGCTCGAAATCCATGACCACGTCGGTCTGCCAGGCCGGCAGGTTCTCTTCGGCGGTGCGGAATTGGAAGGTGTCGCTGTCGGCGCCGCCCATCAGTACGTCGCGGCGGCCCGGCTCGCTGGTGCCGGCGATGATCGTGTCGTTGCCGGCGCCGCCGGCAATGAAGTCGCCGCCGCCGCGCCCGTCCAGGACGTTGTCGTTGCCGTCGCCCCAGATTGTGTCGGCATGGTCGGTGCCGGTCACGTTCTCGATGCTGCGGATCTCGACCGGTCCCCTGTCCGGGAGGAACAGCGGCACGAAGGTCTTGGCCTCGCCCGTGGCCAGGTTGACCTCGGCCCCACGGGGAAGCAGCGACAGGTCCAGCGTGTCCACTCCGTCGCCGCCGTCCAGCAGCCGGGGCGGCTGATAGCTCCAGATCAGGGTGTCGCTGCCTTCGCCGCCGAAGACGGACACGCCGAAAGAGCGGGTGTGGATCGTGTCGTCACCGCCGAGCCCGTAGACATAGCCGTTCTCGGTCCGGTTGTAGGTTTCGACATAGGTGTCGTCATCCTCGGTCAGGTAGACCAGATAGGGTGCGTAACCCTCCTGGTTCGGATGTCCGATCAGGCCGTCAGGCTCGTCTTCATCATCGTCGTCCTTCAGCCACGGGAACGGGTCTTCTTCCGTGACCCGGAAACCCTTGTCTTCTTCGATCAGCCAGGGGAAGTCGTCGTCCATCGGTGTTGCCTCCGTCCCGAAAGGTGCGCCGGTGGTCCCTGCCAGGGCGGCCCGCATCGTGGGGGGCGGACCGGTTGCTGACGTGCGTGGGACGCTACCGGGGTCGGACGGGTGCGGCAGTGATGGGGCGCACCGCCGCCGCCAGTCGCTAGAGAATGGCTGCCCTCAGCGGTCCCGGAATGCGGCCGCCGGCGGTCAGGTGGCGGCGGAAATGGTCGGAGATCTCCTCGGAATCCTCCGGATAAAGCCTGCAGCCGGCGATGGCGTGGCGGCGGTTCACGTTGCGGCCGAGATATTCCATGACGATCCGGGCCGCCGACGGCTGGTGCGCGTCGGCACCGGACACACCCATGGTCAGGCCGGTCAGGACCGTCACCCGGTTGCGGTAGTTCAGGAACAGGATGGTCTGGGTCAGCTCGCTGCCGGTCAGCGTTTCCTGGTCGATCATGTGGATGCGGTCGCCGACCACCGAGACGATCCCAGCGTATTTGTAGACGTCCGGCGGGCCGGCCTCGCGCGGGTGGCGCACGCGTTCCAGCCGTTTGTAGACCGTGTAGTCGTTCCAGCCGTAGATCAGCACCAGCGAACGCAGGATGTGCCCGGGCAGCGAGAAGGAGTGGTAGTAGCCGTAATAGTATCCATGGGTCTTGCCCAGGGTGGCGCGGTGGCGCTGGGCTTCGGCCAGCAGGCGCGGCAGGCGGGGCGGCAGGGTCACGTCCTCGCCGCCGCGGTTGGGGCGCAGCCGCACGATCTTGCGGAACTGGTCCTGCGGCATCAGGATTTCGTATTCGTCGACGCCGAAGAAATCGCAGATCCGCCGCAGGTTGTGCCGCGACGGGAAGGATGTGCCGGCCAGGTATTTCATGAACTGCTGGCGGTTGATGGCGAGCCTGCGGCAGGTCTCCGACACCGAGGGGTAGTAGCTGCTGGCCAGCTTCAAGTTGGCCGCGAAATTGGTCAGCGTGAAATCGTCGCCTGCCATCCTCTGCACCTCTCAGCGCGTCAACTCGCGACAGTCGCAAATGAAATCCGAGATTGCAAGCCGGTGCCGGAGCCATCGACACTTCCCTGTCGACCTGCCAACGAACCGGCCGAACCGGGGGCACCAAGCCTGCAACAGAGGAGTTTCACGATGAGGGTCCTAACGACCGTGGCGGCGCTGGCGCTGATGGCCTTCGCCGCGCCCGCCCCAGCCCAGGAGCCGATCAGGATCGGCGGCATCGCGCCGCTGTCGCCCCCGGGCGGGGTGCAGTCGGGCGAGTCGCTTCGCGACGGCATGATCGTCGCGGTGGAGGAGCTGAACGCCGCAGGCGGGCTGCTCGGCCGGCCGGTCGAACTGGTCGTCGAGGATACGTCGGGTGTGCCCGACAAGGGGATCGCCGCCTTCGAACGGCTGGCCTCGCTGGAAGAGGTCGTGGCCGTGACGGGCTCCGCGCACAGCGCGGTCTGCGCCGCCGTCAGCCCGGTCGCCGAGCGCTACAACATCGCCTTCGTCGCCGGTGAATGCTGGGCGGACAACGTGACGGCCGCCCAGATCCCGCAGGTGTTCCGCGTCACCGTCGCCAACTCGCTGGTCTATTCGGTCGCGGCCGACTGGGTGAAGGAAGCCGGCTTCCAGAACATCGCCATCATCTCCGAGAACACGGACTGGGGCTTCGGCGTCATCGACGTGTTCACCAGCAACCTGGAAGGCACCGGGGCCACGGTGACGTCCTTCACCGCGGAGAACACGGTGACGGACTTCACGCCGCAGCTGCTGGAACTGAAGCGCGCCGACCCGCAGCCCGACCTCTTGATCGCGGGCTTCACCGGCTCGGGCCTGTTCCTGATGCTGCGCCAGGCCGCCGACCTGGGCCTTGCGCCGTCCGCGGAAACGGCCGTGTTCGCCGCCGGGTCGGACGTGCTGGAGCCGGAGTTCTGGAACGTCATGGGCGATGACGGGGTCTATGTCATCGGCAACCCGGCCGGCCTGCCGGGCCGCCCCGACACAGAGCTGTCGCGCGCGTTCGCCACGGCGTTCGAGGAGCGCTTCGGCCGCCCGGCCAATGCGGTGGCGATGGAAGGCTATGACGGCATCATGGTGATCGCCCAGGCGATCATGGCCCAGCAGTCGGCCGAGCCCGCGGCGATCATCGAGGGGCTGCGCGCGACCGACTGGGAAGGCACGCGCGGGCGGATCTATTTCCCGCAGGATACCGACCCGGCCTGGGCCTTCCAGCAATGGCCCGAGGTGCCGATCTTCGTGATCCAGTACACCGAACCGAACCAGACCCCGGCCGAGGCTGCCATCCTCTGGCCACGCAGTCAGGCGACGGTGGACGAGATCGTCCTGCGCCCTTGACCGCCGACCCCGCGGCCCGGCCGCGCACATGAAGGCAGACGGGTCCGGACACTGTCCGGGCCCGTTTCGTCTGGGCCTATGACGGTCCCGCTCCAGGCTCGGCGATCCCGCCGGGCCGTCTTCGGTGCGGCGTTCGGCCAGGTGCGCCGGCAGCGTGTGTGCGTAGGATGCCGGCAAAGGGGAGGGCGATGATGCTGAGAGTTTCGATCCTGGCCGCCGCGGTCGCAGTCTGCCCCGGCGCGGCGGCGGCCGACGGGCTTGCCGACGACTTCCTCGATCTGCTTCGGAACACCTGCCTGCCGGCGATCGAGACCGGGCAGGTCGCCGACCTCTCCGGCATGACGCCCTATGACGGCGGCAACCCGGACCACAACTGGCTGGGGCCGTCGATCGGCGACGGGTATGTCGCGGACGACCCGCGGCTGTTGATCGCCTTCGGCGAGCGCAACGGCTATCGCGGCTGCGAGGTGTTCTTCGCCGCGGAGATCCCGACCGGCGACGGCGCGACGATCGCCGACGCGCTGGAGGACTGGATCGCCGGCCATATCGACGGGACGCCGTACGGGCTGGTGGAGAATTGCCCCCTGTTCGGCTTCAGGCTGTTCGTCGCCGCCGGATCCGCGGACCGCAACCCGCGCGGGTTCTTCGTGCGCATCCTCGCCACGTCCGCCGTCGATCCGGATGACGCGGCGCGCTACGGCAACCCCCGTGCCGTCGTCATCGAGACGCCGGAGCCCAGCATTGAGCAATGCATCGCGGAGGACGGCGCCGCTGCGCCCTGAGCGTCACCGGACCGGCCCGGTCATCCCGCGTCTGCCTTGCCCATCCCCTTCGCCAGGGCCGCCATCTCCTGCTGGCCGAGCTCGAAATACTCCTTCTGGATGGCGGAGTGCTTCAGCGACACGGTCATGCTTTCCAGGTTCTTCGGGCGCAGGATGTGCAGGGGCTTGGCGTGGTAGGTCTTGCCGTCGGCGGTCAGCGTCTTGCGCTTGGATGCCGCGATCAGCGCGTTGATGCGCCTGGCTTCGGCCAGGACATGGGCGTTGGGCAGGGTCAGGCCGAGATCGGCGGTCAGCAGGTACATGTCGATGCTGTTCATCGGCAGCATCAGCAGGTTCTTCTGATAGATCCGTTCCAGCTCGCGGTGATAGTCGTAGTCGGTGAAATCGACGGCGATGATCTCGTCGACCTCCGGGTTGTCGAACACGGGGCGCAGGGGCGTGTTGTCGGTGTACCCGCCCTCCAGGTAGTAGTCGCCGCCGATGCTGATCGCCTTGAAGTACGGCACCGTCGTGATCCCGGCCAGGAACACGTCCATGAACCGCTCCAGGCTGGCGTCGTCGACCGTCGGCAGCAGGTCGCGCACGGCAAAGCATTCCGACCGGCGCTTGGACAGGTTCGTCGTGGCGATGGACCAGGCGGTGTCCTTCAGGCTGGCGGTCAGCTGCGTCCGCCGCGCCGGGTCGTCCAGCAGCAGCGACTTGCGCGTGCTGTCGCGGTCGACGGTGAACAGATAGCTGCCGTTGGGCAGAAGCGCCGGGCGCAGGCCGAGGAAATTGGCGAAGACCGACGCGATGTCCTTGATGCTGAGGCGCAGGGTCTTGGTCAGGGTCGGCGGCAGCGCCTCGGCCGTGCGATCCCACATCAGGTAGTCCAGCACGATGTTGTTGCCGGAACTGGTGGAGGTGATGTGGGTGACGGACATGCCCTGCTGTGCCAGCCACACCAGCGCCCCGCAGGTGTAGAAGCTGCGGTAGCCGCCGCCGGAGGCGACGAAACCGTACCGTGTCATCGGTTGTCTCCGCTGCAAGAAGGGCCGGCGTGCCCTCGTCCGGCGGTTCCCGGCCGACGGACCGGCCACGACCCAGGGTAGCAGCCGGCGGGCGGGCGATCCAGCGGGCGAACGGGGTCGGAACGGGGTCGCGTCTTGAATCGTGCATCCGCCGGGCCGCGCACGCCGGTCCATGGTCGGGCGTCCCCGCCGCTACTGCCGGCTGGCGCGCGGCGTGGCGGCATGCGCCCCCGCCCGGCGCCGTTCGGGCGGCGCGCCCGTGATCTCGGCCAGGGCAGCGTCGATCCGCGGGTAGCGGCAGACGAAGCCGCGGTCGGCCAGCCTGGCCGGGACGACGCGCTGGCTGGCCAGGAACAGCTCCTCGCCCATCTGGCCGAAGGCTGCGCGGATGACCGCCGCCGGCAGGCGCAACGCCGCCGGACGGCCCAGCGCACGGCCGAGCGCTTCCGCGAACTCGGCATTGCGCACCGGATCGGTGGTGACGGCATTCACCGGACCGTCCAGCTCCGCATCGGCGATGGCGTGGCAGATGGCGCGGACCAGGTCGTCGCGGTGGATCCACGACATCCACTGGCCGCCACGGCCCATCGGGCCGCCGAGGCCGAATTCGAACGGCAGCAGCAGGCGCGCGAGCGCGCCGCCGTCGCGGTCCAGCACCAAGCCGATGCGCAAGGCCACGACGCGCACGCCGAATGCCGCGGCGCGCACGGCCTCGGCCTCCCACGCCGCGCAGACCTCATGCGTGAAGCTGGGGCGCGGCGGTGCCGTCTCGTCCAGCTTGCGCTCGCCGCCGTTGCCGTAGACGCCGATGGCCGAGGCACTGACCAGCACGGCGGGCTTGCGCTCCAGCCGCCCGATCAGGGCGACCAGCCCCATCGTGGTCCCCACCCGCGAGCGCAGGATGCGGGCGCGCCGCCCCGCGCTCCAGCGCCCGGCGGCGATGCTCTCGCCGGCCAGGTTGACGATGGCATCGAAGGTGGCGGCAGCGGGGATGTCGTCCAGGCTGGTGACGACGGTGACGGGCTGTGCCAGCGTCCTTGCCTTGTCGGCCCGGCGCGTCAGCACCGTGACGTGGTGGCCGGCCGCGACCAGCGCCTCGACCAGCCGCGCGCCGACGAAGCCGGTGGCGCCGGTGATCAGCACCTTGCGCCCGTCGGGCAGGCCCGCGGCCAGCGGTGCCGCCGGACGGGCGACCAGACGGCGGACGCGGCGCGAGGCCAGCGCGTCGCGCAGGCCGAACGGCAGCACGCCGATGGCGAAGGCCGCCATGACCCAGCCGAAGGCGCCATGGTCCTGCCAGGCGAAGCCGGTGGGTGCGGCCGCCCAGGCCCACAGATGCGGGGCGAAAACCGCCAGGAACGCGCCGTAGTTGATGGCGAGGATGCCATGCAGCACCCGCTCGCCCGGGGGCAGCGGGCGCGTGCGGTCCTCCTCGACGAAATCCCAGAGCGTGATGACGATCTCCACCGCGATGACGGCGCCGAAGGCCCAGGCCAGTGCGCCCTGCCAGGCCACCCAGCCGAGCGACGCGAAGACGACGGCATAGAGGACGTTGCGCGTGGCATGCAGCGCCAGCTCGCGCGCCGCGCCGGGCCGCCAGGGCAGCCGTTCGGTCGCTTCGTGGTGGAAGAGGATGTCGAAGGCGCCCAGCAGCGCCTGGATGATGACCAGGGCGAATACGGCGGTCATGGGCTTGTCTCCTCGAACAGGCCGTCCTGGCGAAAGATCTCGCCGAACCAGGGGTGATGCAGGCTGAGCACGACGCGGAAGCGGCCGTCGTCGGCCTGGTGGTGGGTCAGGTCCAGCCGCCCGGGCGTCAGCACGGCGGGGATGGGCAGGCGCAGCCCCCACAGCCGCTGGACATAGCCGGTGCTGCGGAACAGCAGGCCGCCGGCCCGCTCGCTGAGCTGCAGCAGCAGGACCAGTCCGCGGTCCATGTGTTCCTCCAGCCGGCCCTCGCGCAGGATCTTGCAGGACCGCACGGTCATCACCGTCCGTCCGGCGCGGTCATAGACCCGGTCCCAGACGACGCCGCCCAGCGCGGGTGAGTGGCCCACCCGTGCCGTCAGCGTCAGGCCGCTGCGGGCGGGGGCGAAGCCGGCGCCGACCAGGCGGGCAAGCTGCACGAACAGCCAGCCCAGGGCCGTCACGCGGATGTCCACGACCCCGCGATAGACCTGCCAGGTGCGGCCCTCGTCCTGCGCGGTGATGCGGGCGCGCACCGCCGGGTGCAGCCGTGCCCAGGCCTGCGGCCCCAACAGGTGGGCGAGCGACGACGGTTGGACCGCGGCCGGCGCATCCGCGTCCGTGGCCGCCGTCTCCCGGGTGGCGATCATGCTCATCGGTCAGGACTTTCTGAATGGCCAGAAACATCGCCGCGCAGAAACAGGCCGGGTGTGGCGGTGGTGTCCTCCGGTGGGGCGGCGGGCGCGAACCCACCGAGGGCGCAGGACGTCATGGCCGCCTGGACCCGATAGCGGCCCTCCAGGCGGTAGATCTCCCCCAGCCGGGGATGGACCACCGTCAGCGCCAGGTGATGGGTGCCGTCGGGGTCGCAGCGCTCCGCCACCGTCAGCCGTCCGGGGCCGAAGCGGTGCGGTATGGACAGGTACCGCCCGAACAGGCGCCACACCAATCCGGTGCTGGTGAAGGCGAAGCCGCCGTCCCGCTCCTCCAGGCGCAGGGCGACGCCCAGGCCGGCGGGGAAGATCTCCGCCAGCCGTCCGTCCGGCAGCGTTCCCATGACCGAGCGCACGACCATCGGCGGCCGGCCGGGGATGGCGTAGCTGCGCTGCCAATGCAGCGCGCGGCCATTCTGCGCCAGCCGGACATGCACCGACATCGCAATGCCGTCGCCGCGGACCGGCCCGAACGGACACCCCAGCAGGCGTGCCAGCGCGGCCGCCACCCGGCCGGCCGCGGTGGCCCGCGCGGCGACATGGCCCCGGCAGACCTGCGGCGCCCTGTCCAGGGCGGCCCAATGGTCCGTCAGTTGCGGGGCGAGCCGCAGCCAGCCGCCCAGGCCAAGGTGCCAGGCCAGCAGTCCCGTCGCCGCAGGGTGGCGGATTGCCTGGGCGTGCAGCGGACCGGGATTGCCGGCTCGGCCGCCGGTGCGGACCATGGACCGATCCATGGGACGTCTCCTCCTATCGTTAAATCAGTTATTTCTGTTAGATCAGAAATAACTGGCCAAAAAAAGGCGGCATCCCCGGTCCGGGTGCATCGCGCCGCCCGGGCGAGAGCCCTGGGCCGCACACGGTCGCGAAAGATCCCCGCCTTCGCGGGGATGACGATTATAAAGCAGCTCTCGTCATCCCCGCGAAAGCGGGGATCTCCCGGGACTGCGCGCGCATAGGCCACGCGCGAAACCCGGTTGAGCACCTGCGCGCGCAGGCAGGGATCATCCTGGAGAGCACGTAACCACCCCTCGGCGGCCATCGCCCCTCTCACCCCCGGTCCTTGCCGACGAAGCGGCCGATCTTGGCCCCCATCTTCATCAGCGTCACCAGCGTCCCCTTGGGCAGGCGGCGCACATCCTCGTACCAGGCCGACAGCGTCTCCAGGAACTGCAGCATATCGGCGATGCGCTGCTTGGAGGTGGCGTCCAGGCGCTTGTCGTCGTCGGCCTCCAGCACGCAGGTGCGCAGCAGCGTCAGCGTCGGGTCGATCTCCCGCACCTTGCGGCCTTCGACGATCGTCAGCAGCATCTGCCAGAGGTCGGCCTCGGCCTCGAAATGGTCGCGGCGGTCGCCCAGCAGGTGGACGCGGCGCACCAGGTGCCAGTTCATCAGTTCGCGCAGGCTGGTGCTGACGTTGGATCGCGCCATGCTCAGGGTTTCGGCGATCTCCTCCGCCGTCAGCGGCCGGCCGGTGAGGTAGAGCAGGGCGTGGATCTGGCCGACGGAGCGGTTGACCCCCCAGCGGCTGCCCATTTCGCCCCAGTGCAGCACCGTGCGTTCCATGATCGGGCTCATCGGGCCGGGGATGTCTTGTTCTTGAATTTCTGTCATGACAGAAATATCTATCACCAGCATATTGCTGTCAAGGACGGCGCGAAGGGAACAGGACCGATGCGGAGTCCGGCAGAACGCTACAGCTATCGGCGCGATCCGACGGTGCCGCCGTTTCCGGACGACAGGCCGTTGATCGTGTTCGACGGGGTGTGCGGCCTGTGTTCGGCCTCGGCCCGGTTCGTGCTCAGGCACGATCGTCGCGGCGTTTTCCGCCTGTCGGCGGCCCAGTCGCCGCTGGGCCGGGCGTTGTATCGGCATTACGGCCTGGATCCCGATGCGATGGAAACGGTGCTGGTCGTCGCCGAAGGCCGGGCCTATGCCAAGACGGATGCGGCGGTGCTGGTGTTGACGCGCCTGGGCCTGCCGTGGTCGGCGGCCGGCGCGGCCCGCCTGGTGCCGCGCGCGCTGGCCGACCGGCTCTACGACCGGCTTGCCCGCAACCGCTACCGGATCGCCGGCCGTCGGGACCGCTGCATGGTGCCCCCGGCCGAGTGGCGGGAACGGTTCATTGCGTAGCGGCTCCCGGCTGCACGATGCCGCTTAGGGTTCTGGGGTCAGGTCTTTGATCATTATATCGAACATATGAATGGCATTCAATAAATCCTTATCTTGCGATAATCAAAGACCTGACCCCGAGAATTGTGGAGCATCAGGCGGGGTAGTCGACGCGGACGAGGTAGAGGCCGTCGGGCGGGGCGGTTGGGCCGGCGGCGGCGCGGTTGCGGGCGGCCAGGGCGCGGGCGACATCGTCGGCCGTCCAGCGGCCGCGTCCCACCAGCTCCAGCGTGCCGACCATGTTGCGCACCTGGTGGTGCAGGAACGAGCGCGCCTCCGCCTCGATCCGGATCTCCTCGCCGCTGCGCCGGACGTCCAGGCGGTCCAGCGTCTTGACCGGCGACCGCGCCTGGCATTCCGCGGCGCGGAAGCTGGTGAAATCGTGGCGGCCGACCAGTTCCTGGGCGGCCCTGTGCATCGCGTCGGCATCCAGGGGCCGCGCCACATGCCAGGCACGGCCGCGGTCGAGCGCCAGCCGGGGGCGGCGGTTGACGATGCGGTAGAGATAGTGGCGCTTGCGGGCGGACAGCCGGGCGGTGAAGTCGTCGCCGACCCGTTCGGCCGCTAGCACCACGACGGGCAGCGGCTTCAGGTGAAAGGTGACGGCATCGCGCACCGTGTCCGGCGGCCAGTCGCGGGCGAGGTCCACATCGGCGACCTGGCCCAGCGCATGTACGCCTGTATCCGTACGCCCCGCGCCCATGACGCGTACACTCTCGCCACAGAAGGCCAATACGGCCTCTTCGATCGCCTGCTGCACCGACGGTCCGCCGGGCTGCCGCTGCCAGCCCATGAAGGGGCGGCCGTCGTATTCCAGGGTCAGCTTGTAGCGCGGCATCACGCGTCGGGCGGCATCAGGCACGTTCCGGCGGCGATGGGAAAGCCCCGCAACACCGCCGCCGTATCCATGGCGGCACGGCCGGGCCGTTGCAGCCGCGTCGGCCGGATGCCGCCGCCTACGGCGCAGGCGATGGTCAGGCGGTCGTCGACCACCACGCCGGCCGGACCCCGAACCTCCGGCACGAGGTCGGCGGCCAGGATCTTCACGGGCTCGCCATCCAGCACGACCGCGGTCCCCGGCCAAGGGTTGAGCGCGCGGATCTGGCGGTCCACCTGGGCCGCGTCCTGCCAGGCCAGCACCGCGTCCTCGCGCCCGATCTTGCGGGCATAGCAGGCACCGTCCTCCGGCTGCGGTTCGGGTGTCAGCGTGCCGGCGGCGATCCCGTCCAGGGCGGGGACAATCATCCGGGCGCCCAGCGCCGCCAGGCGGTCGTGCAGCGCCGCCCCCGTGGTCTGCGGGCCGATGGGCACGGACTGGCGCAGGATCATGGCGCCGGTGTCCAGCCCCTCGTCCATCGCCATGATGGTGATCCCGCTTTCGGTATCGCCGGCCAGGATCGCACGCTGGATCGGCGCCGCCCCGCGCCAGCGCGGCAGCAGCGAGGCATGGATGTTCAGGCAGCCCAGCCGCGGCGCCTCCAGCACCGGTTTCGGCAGGATCAGTCCGTAGGCCGCCACCACCGCGGCATCCAGCCCCAGCGCGGCAAAGGCGGCCTGGGCATCGGCGTCGCGCAGGGTGCGGGGGGTGCGCACGGCGATGCCGTGGTCCTGGGCCAGCCGATGCACCGGCGAGGGCTGTGTGCGGTGGCCGCGGCCGGCCGGCCGCGGCGGCTGCGAATAGACGGCGGCGACGGTGTGGCCGGCGTCGATCAGGGCCTGCAATGCCGGGACGGCGAAGTCGGGCGTGCCCATGAAGGCAAGGCGCAGCGGCATGGGGTCTCCCGCCCGGACCGGTCGCTCAGGCGGCTTTCGCCTTCTTCCACTTCACGAGCTTGCGCATGATGATGTTGCGCTTCAGCAGCGAGATGTGGTCGGTGAACAGCACGCCGTCCAGGTGATCGATCTCGTGCTGGATGCAGGTGGCGAGAAGGCCGGTGGCCTCGATCTCCCGCCGTGTGCCGGTCTCGTCCAGGTAGCGCACGCGCACGGCGGCCGGGCGTATCACGTCGGCGAACTGGTCCGGCAGGCTCAGGCACCCTTCTTCCTGCACCTGCAGGTCGTCCGACTGCCACAGGATCTCGGGATTGGCCATGCGGATCGGTTCCGCCGGCTGGTCCTTCGGCGCCACGTCGACCACCAGGATCCGGCGCAGGACGCCGACCTGCGGGGCGGCAAGGCCGATGCCCGGGGCGGCGTACATCGTTTCCAGCATGTCGTCCATCAGGCGCGCGGTGTCGCCATCCACCCGGTCGACGGGTCTGGCCTTCTTCTTCAGGACCGGGTCGGGCGCAACGACGATTTCGAGCTTGGCCATGGGAACGACTGCAAACGGCTGGATCATGTTGGGACTGCGATGAATTGGCACATAGGGCCGCACGGCACCGCCGTCAAGCCGCCGTCAAGCCGCGGGCGCGCCGGGGCGGCATCGCGTCGCCCCGGCGGCGTTAAGGGATCGGAAAGCCTGTCGGCCCTAGAGTGACCGTCATCGGCTATCCCCGCGGCCGGACCGCGCATCGGCGGCCGGCCGACATGCAGGATGACGCAATGCGATCGGGCGATGACCAGCACAGCTTCACCGACGTGCTGACGGACAGCAGCGAGATCATCGAGGAGCCGCAGTTCCTGCGCTACACCGGCCGGTTTCACGAAACCCCCGATGGCGAGGTGTTCTTCCTGCCGCTGCGGGAGTTCTTCCTGATCCCCGGACGGCGCGATGCCTACCTGCTGCAGGGCCGCGACGACGAGCGCTTTGTCTTCAACCTGCTGAAGCTGCGCAATGTCCTGGCGTTCTTCCTGCTGTTTCTGCTGGTGTGTGCGGCGATCGCCATGCACCTGAACGGGCTGTGGACGGCACTGCCGCTCTATCCGAACGGGCTGGTCCTGTTCATCAGCGTCGCCGTGGCGTTCCTGGCGGGGTTGGTACCGGTCAACCTGTGGTGCTACCTGTTGTTCCGCCGCCGCCTGGGCCGCCGGATCACGAGACCTGGCCCGCGGGTCGGCGTGCCCTCAACGCAGCCATGATCGTGCCGTCGTCGAGATAGTCGATCTCGCCGCCCACCGGCACGCCATGCGCCAGCCGGCTGACGGCCACACCGCTGCCGGCCAGGCGGTCGGCGATGTAATGGGCGGTGGTCTGGCCGTCGACCGTGGCATTCAGGGCCAGGATCACTTCGCCCACCTCCGGCGGGCGGGCGCGCCCGACCAGGGCCGGGATGTGCAGGTCCTCCGGCCCGACCCCGTCCAGCGCCGATAACGTGCCCCCCAGGACGTGGTAGCGGCCGCGGAAAGCGCCGGTGCGCTCCAGCGCCCAAAGGTCGCCGATATGCTCCACCACCGCCAGCAGGCCGGTGGCGCGGGCCGGGTTGGCGCAGATGGCGCACGGGTCGGTGGTGTCCAGGTTGCCGCAGATGGCGCAGGTGCGCACGGCCGCCGCCGCGGCCGCCAATGCCTCGGCCAGCGGGACCATCGCCTCCTGCCGGTGGGTCAGCAGGTGCAGCGCCATCCGCCGGGCCGAGCGCGGGCCCAGGCCGGGCAGCCGCGCCAGCATGCGGATCAGCTCTTCGACTTCCGGTCCGATCATTCCTACCCGGGCCTGCTGTTGTGCCGGGGGCTGCCGACCCGCCGCGGCGGGGCCGTCAGATCGGCAGGGCCTTATACAGCATCATATAGAAGATGATCAGGACGCCGAAGAAGGCGGGCCACCCCAGCAGGAACCAGACGCGCATCACCCGGAAATAGGTTGCCGGCAGCGGCGAGCCGGTGGCCACGGCGTGTTCGGCCAGCCGCCGGGCCCGCATCTGCAGCCACACCACCGGCAGCCAGCAGCAGCCGACGAAGACATAGAGCAGGAGGCTCGCCAGGACCCAGCCGCCGGTCACGTCGGCGCCGATGGCCACGGCCAGCATCAGCCCCGACAGCGGCTGGACCACGACGGCCGGGGTGGTGAACGTCCAGTCGGCGATCACGGTGTTGCGGGCGGCGACGGCGATGGCGCGGGGGTCGCCCGACAGGTGGCTGGAATACATGTGGAAGGCGGTGCCCAGCCCGGTCCCGAACAGCAGCGTAGCGCTGATGATGTGGATGTATTTCCAGGCCAGGTAGTCCAGGCCGACGGCGTCGTAGACGCCCCGCAGCAGCTCGGACATGGGGGTCACTCCTCCAGGGCGATCAGCATCAGCGTTGCCGCCAGGATCGGCAGGTTCTTCGTCACGGGGCCGAAGGGGTGGGCCAGGAACTCCGGCAGGGCTGCGGCGATGATAGCGGTGAAGACCAGCATGGTGGCAACCTGCAACCATGCCGCCAGGCGCCTGCGGCGCCGCACCAGCAGGCCCGCCCCCAACAGCATGTCCCAGGCCGAAGCGGCATAGAGCGCCGCCGTCGCCCACCAGCCGGTCAGCCCGACCCGGTCCAGCAGCGCCAGGCTGTCCGCCCGCGGATAGATCCACAGCGAGATGACGGCCGTCGCGATCCAGAACGCCGCCAGCGCCAGCACCAGCGCCCAGCGCCACGACAGGGCGGCAAACCCGGCCCGCTCCACCGCCGTCGCCGGCCGGAAGGCCAGCGCCGTGTCCAACGTCACCGGCCGGCGGCCGAGCCATCGTTCCACGTCGCCCGTCCCGTCGGTGTTGCCCCGCCGCAGCATCGACAGCGCGGCCCGGTCGAAGGGCTGGCCGGGGATGTGGTCGCCGATGGCGGCCGCCAGCGACCACCAGCGCGGCCCCAGCGGCACCGACAGATGCCGGCCGCCGCCGCTCCACCGGCCGGCCAGGTCGATCAGGCGGTGGAACGGCATGGCCTCGGGCCCGACGGCGTCGACCACCTCGCGCCGTGCCCGCGGGTCGACCAGAAGCACGGCGGCCAGGTCCGCCAGGTCGTCGATATGGATCGGCTGCACCGGCCAGCCTTCGGTGCCGGCGGTGAAGCGCAGCGGCAGCCGTCCCAGCCGGGCCAGAAGGGTGGTGGTGGCCCCGCCCCGGCCGACGACGATGGACGGCCGCAGGATCACCCAGGCGGGATCGCCGGCGTCCGGATCGAACCCGCGCAGGTGCTGGTCGGCGGCCCGCTTGCTGAGGTGATAGGCGCTGGCCGCGCCGTCGTCGGCGCCCAACGCGGAGATCTGCACGACCTTGGCCACGCCGGCGGCGCGCGCCCCGTCGAACAGGGCGGCCGGCCCGGTATGGTGAAGCTGGGCGAAGCGGCGGTGGCGCGTCTGCTGGAACAGGCCGACGGCGTTCACCACTGCGTCGACACCCTGCAGCCGGCGTTTCCAGATGCCGGCACTGTCGTGGGCGAGATCGCAGAAGATCGGCTGCGGCCCCTGGCCCGTCACCCCGCCGCGTCGCACCCGCCGGATGGCCGGCACCACCTCGTGCCCGGCTTCGGCCAGGCGGCGCCAGATCGCCCGGCCGATGAAGCCGTCGGCCCCGACGATCGCGATCCGCATGCGCCGCGGCTGCGTGCCAGGGTCCTGGACCATGGCCTTGGGTCGGGTATCGGGCATTGCGCTGGCATCCACCGCGTTTCGTGCGCACCTGCCGCCGATGGTTTGCAGATGCCGTGCCAGTGACGGTGCCGCGCGCGCCTCCGCGGACTCCGGCGCCCGCCGGCGGGCCGGGCTGACCGGGGACCTCCACGCCGTGGAGGGGTGCTGACGTGAACCCTCCACGGCGTGTAGGGTGGATCGGGCAAGCGGAGGGTCCGATGATCGACGGCGCGCTCGTCATGGCGATCGCCATTGCCGCCGTGCTCGGCTGGGTCCTGGTCCGCCGCGCCCACGGCGATGCGGAGCCGGCGAGCCTCGGCCGGTTCCTGATCGGCGTGGCGCTGGGGGTCGCCGGGCTGGCGCTGGCGCAACATCCGCAGGCGCGATGGCTGGGCGAGCTGCTGATGCTCACGGCCCCGGCGACGGCGGCCGCCCTCTTGGACCTGATCGAGGTCATTCGCGCGGATGGGCGGCGGCCGGCGCGCGGGGCCATCCGTACCGCCGCCCATGCGGCCGCAGTGCTGGCGGCAACGGCGGGCCTGGCCCGGCTGGCACTTGTCCCCTGGGCGGAAACGCAGTACGGGCCGCCGGCGTCGGGCTGGCCGGTGATCCTGGCAACCGGCGCGATCGCCAGCGTGGCATTCGCCCGGCTTGCCGGCCACGCCGCGGCGGCCGCGGGGGAACAGCGGCGGCGGGCGCTGCTGCTGCTGGCGGCCTGCCTTGTGGGGCTGGCGACCTGCGGCGGCACGGTCACGTCGCTGGTGGGGCTGCGCCCCGTGCCGCAGACGCTGGTGCTGATGCCGGCCTTCCTGCTGCTGCTGGTCTACGGCGTGCTGCGATACGGCGTCGGATCGCGCGATCCGTGGGTGCGCCGCTTCGTCGCCGTGGCGGTGCTGGCGCTGGCCACCACGGCGGCGGCGGCCGGGCTGGCCGTCATCGGGCTGGCGGTGCTGGGCACGGCCGGCAGCGGCGGCGACTGGCCGGCCCTGGTGGTGGCCGTGCTGTCGGCGACGGCCGTGGCGGCGCTGGCCGGCAGCCGCATCGAACGGGCTCTGTTCCCGGGCGCCGTCGTCGACGAGGCGCGGCTGGCGGCATGGCGCGAGCGCCTGACGGCCGCGGCGGACCGCGAGGCCCTGTCCGGCATGGCCGGCGAAATCCTGAAGCAGGCGCTCGGCACCGCGGTCCCCCTCGTCATGGCGCCGGCGGTGCCGCCGGCCGGTCCGGCCGTGGTCCTGCACCGCCGGGGGCGTGCCTGGACGCCGCATCTGCAGGGCTGGCAGGCCGCCCCCGCCGGCCACCGCCACACGGCCCTGATCGTCGGCGAGCTGGCGACGGAGGCGGCCGCCGCGCTGGATCGCCTGGCGGAGGCCGAGGCCGCCGCGGAGGAGCGTGCGCGCACCGCCCATCTGGCGGAACTGGGATTGCTGACGGCGACCGTGGCCCACGACCTGCGCAACCCCATGAACACGCTGGCGATGGCGGCCGCCGCCTGCGATGCGCAGACGCGGGCGGAGATCCGCCAGCAGCTGGGGCGGATGGAGGCGCTGGTCGCCGACCTGCTGGACTATGCCGCGGCCTGGCGGGTGGAGGCCGAGCCGGTGGCCCTGGCCGAGGCGATCGTGCCGACCGGCCGCGTCCCCGTCGACTGCCGGATCCCGGCCGGCCTGTCCGTCCGCGCCGATCCGCGTGGGCTGGCCCGCGTCTTCGCCAACCTGCTGGCCAATGCCGATGCGGCCGTCAGGCGGGCCGGCGGCGACGGCCGCATCGCGGTGGCGGCCGAACGGGCCGCCGACGGCAGCCTGCTGGTGCATATCCGCGACCAGGGGGACGGCGTGCCGGCGGTTCTGCGCGGGCGGCTGTTCCAGCCCTTTGCCAGCCGCGACCGGCAGGGCACCGGCCTGGGCCTGGCCATCGCCGCGCGCATCATGCAGGCCCATGGCGGTGCCATCCGCCTGACCGACGATCCGGGATGGGCGACGACCATGACACTGGTATTCCCCGGGTATCGCGTGATCGGAGACACCCCATGATCGGCCGGCTGCTGATTGTCGACGACGAACCCGCCTTTCTGCGGCTGGCGGCCCGTGCCCTGGAGACGGCGGGCCACCGGGTGGAAACCGCCGCCGATCGCGACGCCGGTGCCGCCCGCTTCGCCGCAGGCGGCATCGACCTGGTCGTCCTTGACCTGGCGATGCCGCCGGACATGGATGCCGAGGCCGGTCTCGGCCACATCGCGCGCTTCCCCGGCGTGCCGGTGATCGTGCTGACCGGCCATGCCGCCCACGCCCTGGCGTTGCAGGCGGTGGACGCGGGCGCGTGGGACTTCCTCGGCAAGCCCATCGAGCCGGAGCTGCTGGACTTCGCCGTGCGGCGGGCGCTGGAGCGCACGGCCCTCTTGCGCGAGCTGGCGGGCCTGCGCCGGCGGGTGGCGCGCGATGCCACCGGCCTGGTCGGCGACTCCCCCGCGATGCAGGCGCTGCGCGACCTGATCGCCCGCATCGCCCCGACGGATGTCCCGGTGCTGGTGCTCGGCCCCAGTGGCAGCGGCAAGGAGGTCGCGGCCCGCGCCCTGCACGCGCTCAGCCGGCGCGCCGATGGCCCCTTCGTGCCGATCAACTGCAGCGCCATCCCGGCCCATCTCCTGGAAAGCGAGCTGTTCGGCCACCTGAAGGGCAGCTTCACCGGTGCCGACCGCGACCGCGCCGGCCTGGTGGCGACGGCCGCCGGCGGCACCCTGTTCCTGGACGAGATCGGCGACATGGCCGTGGAGATGCAGGCCAAGCTGCTGCGCTTTCTCGAGGATGGCCGCTTTCTGCCGGTGGGGGGGCGTACGCCCCTGTACGCCGACATACGGGTGGTTGCCGCCACCAATGCCGACCTGGACGCGCGCATCGCCGCGGGTCGCTTCCGCGAGGACCTGTACTATCGCCTGCGCGGCATGGCGCTGACGATGCCGCCGCTGGCCGACCGGCCGGAAGACATCCCCGCCCTGGCCCGCCACCTGCTGGCGCGCGCCTGTCCCGACCGGCCGCCGGCGCTGGCGCCCGAAGCCCTGGCCTGGCTTGCCGCCCGCCCCTGGCCCGGCAACATCCGCGAGCTGCGCGCGGTCGTCACCACGGCCGCCGCCCTGGCCCCGCCGCGCGGCGACGGACGGGGGGACATCACCGTGGCCGACCTGCGGCTTGCCGCCGGCGGTGCGGACGGCCCTGCCGGTCCGGGCGGGCCGGACAGCCTGGCCGGCCAGGTCGCGGCCTTCGAACGGCGGCTCATTCATGCGGCGCTGGACGCCTGCGGCCACAACCTGACCCATGCCGCCGCACGGCTCGGCCTTTCGCGCATGGGCCTGCTGAACAAGATGGACCGCTACGGCCTGCCCAGGCCGCGCTCCCGCCCGGCACACCCGGACGAAATGCGCTAGTCTGTGCGGGCATCCCTGCCCCTGGGCGTGGCAGGGATGCTGCCAATGCCAGGGATTGACGGAATGCGGCGATGATCGAAGTGGTCGGCTGCCACGCGGAAGGCGAAGTCGGCGACGTCATCGTCGGCGGGGTCGATGTGCCGCCGGGCGACACCGTGTGGGCGCAGTCGCGCTGGATCGCCCGGGACGGGGCGCTGCGCGACCTGCTTCTGCACGAGCCGCGCGGCGGCGTGCACCGGCACGTCAACCTGCTGGTGCCGCCGAAGCACGCGCAAGCTGCGGCCGCCTTCATCATCATGGAGCCGGTGCACACGCCACCCATGTCCGGGTCCAACGCCATCTGCGTGGCGACGGTGCTGCTGGAAACCGGCCGCGTGGCGATGGTCGAGCCGGAAACGCGCTTCCTGCTGGAAGCGCCCGGCGGGCTGGTGGAGGTCGCCGCTGCCTGTCGCGACGGCAAGGCCCTGGCCATCACGCTGCGCAACGTGCCGTCCTTCGCCGACCGGCTGGACGCGCCGGTGGAGGTCGCGGGGCTGGGGACATTGACGGTCGACGTCGCCTATGGCGGCGACAGCTTCGTCATCGTCGATGCGGCGGCCCTGGGCTTCGCGCTGACGGCAGACGAGGCGCGCGAGCTTGCGCGCGCGGGGGTCGCGATCACCGCCGCCGCCAACCGCCAGGTCGGCTTCCGCCACCCCGACAACCCGGACTGGGCGCATATCTCGTTCTGCCTGTTCACGACGACGGGGCCGGATGTGGACGGCGCGCCGGCCGGGCGCAACACCTGTGCCATCGATCCGGGCAAGATCGACCGATCGCCCACCGGCACCGGCGTGTCCGCCCGCATGGCGGTGTTGCACGCCCGTGGGCGGATGGGGGTGGGCGACCGGTTCGAAGCGACGTCCATCATCGGGTCGCGCATGACCGGGCGGATCGCAGCGGAAACCACCGTTGCCGGCCGCCCCGCCATCGTGCCGACCGTCACCGGACGGGCCTGGATCACCGGGCGCCATGCCTATGCCGTCGATCCGTCCGACCCCTGGCCCCGCGGCTACCGGGTCGCCGATACCTGGCCGGCCTAGGGCCTGATGCGAAAATGTCGGTTCGACATCTTCGCTGAATCGATCTCTACGGCAGCATTCCCATCCGCCGCGTCGACCCGGCGTGCCGCCAGCGGTCGTCGGCCGGCTCCACCACCAGTGCGGCCAGCCCGCGCTGGATGCCCGGGCGCGCATCGACGGTGTCGAACCAGCGCTTCACGTTGGGGAAGCTGTCCATGGCCAGCCCCTGGCGGTCGATGCTGCGCGTCCAGGGGAAGGTGGCGATATCCGCGATGGAGAAGAAATCCCCGGCCAGGAATTCCGAATCCTTCAGGCGATAGTCCATCGCCCCGTACAGCCGCTCGGCCGCGCCGGCGAAATGGTCGATCGCGTAATCGAAGCGCTCGGGCGCGTACATGCGGAAATGGTGGCCCTGCAGGAACATCGGGCCGATGGCGGATGTCTGAAACATCAGCCATTGCAGGGTGTTGTACTTTTCCGGATGGGTCTGCGGCCACAGCCGCCCGGTCTTTTCCGCCAGATAGGTCAGGATGGCGCCGGTGGCGAACACCGTATAGGGCCGGCCGTCCGGCCCTTCGGGATCGACGATGGCGGAGGCTTCGGTATCCGGACTGATCCGCTCGTATTCCGGGTTCAGCGTGCCGTCGTCCGACCGTTCGATGCGGTGGATGGCATAGGGCAGCTCCAGCTCCTCCAGCAGGATCGCCACCTTCTGTCCGTTCGGCGTCGGCCAGGCAAACAGCGTGATCGGGGCGGTCATCGAGTCCTCCAATGCCGTCGGGCAGGACAGTCTAGCGCACCCGCGCAGTGGAACGAAGCCGCCGTCATCCCTGCGGTCGCAGGCCGCGCATGCGACATGGCATGTCCCTGTGGCCACCGGCAAATGAAATGCATGGCCATTCCATGGCTTGACTGTGGCCGATTAGGATCGTTAGAAACCGTTAACCATTGCCGACCTACGGTGGTGGGCGTTCAACAAAGCTACTCTCGCGGGGCCCCCATGCCATTGCCGACGATGCGAGTCTCCGCCCTCATCCTGGTTGTCGTCACTTTGGGGGCGTGCGCATCGCCGGCACCGCGCGGCGCGGTCAGAACCCACAGCGGGGCGGCGGCCCCGCTCGCCAATGCCTGCGGTGCCGCGGGCGTGGCCGACGGCGACCTGATTGCGGCCCTGATCACCGCCGAAGACGCCGCCTATGCCTATCCCGTGCGATCGGCGCCCGTCAGTTCGCCCTTCGGCCCGCGCTGGGGCCGGATGCACAGCGGCGTCGATTTCGATGCCGACTACGGGGCGGAGGTCTACGCGGCCCGCGGCGGTGTCGTCAGCTTCCTCGGCCGCCGCGGCGGCTATGGCCGGATGGTCGAGATCAGCCATGCCGATGGCGCGACCACCCGCTATGCGCATCTCAGCGCGTTCGGCGCCGGGCTGGCGGAAGGCGACAGGGTCGGTGTCGGCCAGATGATCGGCAATGTCGGGGCATCCGGCCGCGCCTTCGGCGCCCACCTGCATTTCGAGATCCGGGTGGCCGGCGAAGCCATCGACCCGCTGCCCCAGCTGACCGATTCGCCGACGCCGTGCCGCGAGGTCTACGTCTCCGCCCGGCCGGAATAGGGCGGCCGGCGTCCGCCGGGGGCTGACGGCCGTTTTTCCGGCACCCGTGCCGGCCGTCGGGTTTGCAGTTCGCCACAACCCTGCCTACATCTGCCTTGGACCCGCGTTGACGGGCAATCCGGCGGTGCCGCCCATGCAGGCCGCCGGGACGCCGCTGAAGAAGGGTGCAGACGAACATGGCGACGGATCCGTACGAGATCCTGGGCGTCGGCCGGAAAGCCTCGCAGGACGACATCCGCAAGGCCTACCGCAAGCTGGCAAAGGCGCATCATCCCGACCTGAACCCCGGCAACCAGGGTGCGGCCGACCGGTTCAAGGAGGTCACGGCCGCCTATGACCTGCTGAGCGACGCCGACAAGCGCGCCCGGTTCGACCGGGGCGAGATCGACGCCAGCGGTGCCGAACGGCCGCAACACCAGTTCTATCGCGATTTCGCCGAAACCCCGGGCGGCTTCCGCTATCGCGCCACCACCGGCGCCGGCGATGCCGCGGCGGGCGATTTCGGCGACATCTTCTCGGAGATTTTCGGCGGCTTCGGCGGACGGCGTGCGGGTGGGCGAAGCCAGGGGGCGGATGCCCGCTATGGGCTGGAGGTCGACTTCCTGGACGCCGTCAACGGCGCGCGCCGGCGCATCACCCTGCCCGACGGCCAGGTGCTGGACGTCACGGTTCCGGCCGGTGTCGACGACGGCCAGGTGCTGCGGCTGAAGGGCAAGGGTGCGCCCGGCCCCGGCGGCGGGCCGCCGGGCGATGCGCTGATCGAGGTGCGCGTCAAACCCCATCCGCAGTTCCAGCGGCAGGGCGACGATATCGCGGTGGAGGTGCCCGTCGCCCTGCACGAAGCGGTGCTGGGTGCGAAGATCGAGGTGCCGACGCCGACGGGCCGCGTGACCATGACGATCCCCGCGGGGGCCAGCAGCGGCCAGGTCCTGCGCCTGAAGGGCAAGGGGATCGCCAATACGATGACCGGGCGAACGGGCGACCAGCTCGTGACCCTGAAGCTGGTGATGCCGAAGACGATCGACGCGGATCTGAAGGGCTTCATGCGCCAATGGGGCGAGGCCCACGCCTATGATCCGCGGCGGACCAGCTGAGGACGGGCGCCATGCTGAACGAATACGATCTGATCCGGCGCGTACGGCGCCTGTCCCTGGACCAGCTGCGCCTGTGGATCGACGACGGCTGGCTACGCCCCGACCCGCAGGCGACGCAGGTGGCCTTCACCGAGGTCGATGTGGCGCGGGCCGAGCTGATCTGCCACTTGCGCCTCGACCTCGATGTCAACGACGAGGCGATGCCGGTGGTCCTGTCGCTGCTGGACCAGCTGTACAGCACGCGCCACCAGCTGCGCATCGCCGCCGAAGCCATCGGCCATTTGCCGGCCGATGCGCGCGACCGCCTGGTGGCGGAGCTGAGGCGCCGGCTGACCACGGACCACTGACACCGGGGGGCCGCGGCGCCGCCGACGCAGGGCGGAACGGGCCGGGCCCGAAGACCCGGCCCCCCATGGGTGTTCTCCCTGACGCCAGGTCTCCTACCGGCGGCCGATCCGGCGCACGCCGCCGTCGAAGGTCGGCACGCTCAGCACGAACGGATCGGTCGGGTAGCACAGCGCCTGCTCCTCCAACAGGCCGATGGCGATCTCCTCGCCCAGGCGCAGGCTGTCGTAATAGTCGGAGAAGTAGTGCACGCCGGCCATGTTCCGCGCGATGGAGATGTTGGCGGCCAGCTTGTTCAGCTCGCCTTCCAGGGTCAGGCAGGGGCCGTCTGTTTTCGCCACGATGTCGGCACCGTCGTTCGCCGGCTCATAGGCGATCGGCACGTCGCCCCTGGCCTGGTCGAAGCGCGCGAAGGCTTCGAACGGCCCTGATTTCGTTCCCATCCCCTTGCGGCGCACGAACACCGTACTGGTGTCGAAATACGCCTTCAGGATCGTCACGCAGGCACCCGCAACGGCGGCGTGCCCGGCGCCGTAGGACGGATGCATGGGCGAACCCTCCTGGAATGCCATGGGCAGCAGCGCCAAGCCCTTGTTGCTGCCACGCACGGCTTCGACCGTCCACTTGATGTCGTTGGCGAGCTTGTCGAACTTTTCACCGGCGCAGGGAAACAACTCGCCGATCTTGCCGGCCTTCTCAATCCGCGCGGCCAGCGCTTCGGGCCGTAGCCGAAGGTGATTGTTGAATTTCTGGAAGCGCACGGCCTTGAGGGCCCGGGTCGCCACCTCGGTGACGAGTGTCAGGATATGTGGGCCGCCATAGAGAGCGAAGCCGCCGGCCTGCCGGTCATGGACCGAATCCGGCGCTCCCGGCACACTTGTGTAGATCGGTCCTTCGCCGGACAGGCCGGCGAAGCCACGATCGAACCTGGCGAAATCCGGATCGAACGGCACCTTCATGCCAAGCAGGATCAGGCACGCGTTGAGATAGGCTTCGTAGAGAGCGTCGTAGTGGACGTAGGTCGCCAGATCGCGCGGCGTCCAGATGAATCGCCGCTTGTCCTTCTTGAACAGCGCCTCGTCATCCTGGACATGGCAGCCGTTCTGCACGGCCAGCCATTCTTCCCAGGTGGTCATGTAGTTATGCTGGATCGCCACCGGGACCCGCTGGTCGATCCGCAGCGCACCGTAGGTGATCCGCCCCTGTCCGACCCCGGAATCGGCATTTTTCGGCTGGTCTGCCGTGCCGATCAGCAGGAATTGGGACAGGTAGGGGCCGACGTCGACGCCCGGGGACGAACCGCGGAATGCCTCTTGCTTGGTCAACTGGCCGGTGCCGTCGGTTATCCGCGGGCGACCTTTGCCTGCGGTCGGCCGGTAGGCCAGATCATTGAGCCGGCCGATCGCCGCATCCACTTCGTTGGCCGCTCCGGCAGCGAACTTGACCAAAGGAACGTCGCGCAGAAGTGCCAGTTCGTAGACTTCCGCCATCTCATAGGCCAATTCGTCCGAGCCGAGGGCGGGTGCTGGCGGCATCGTCACCGATTGCGCATCGGGACCCTGAAGGTCGTAGGTCAAGCCGGCGGTCGGGGCTTCCCATTTCCGGCGTTTGGGCATGTTGTCAGCGCAACCGTCGGGGACCGGCACGTTGAGCGTGAACGGGTCGACATAGCCTTCGTCGATGGCCCGGCGGAAGGCTTCGAAGTGCAGCGGGTTCTTCACCAGGCCGGTCTTCTCGCAATGCTCCAGCCCTTTGGTGAAGCTCATGGCGTAGTTGTCCGCTGCGAACCGCTGTTCGTCGCCGTTGGCCAGCTGCACGGCATGGGGGCGGCTGCGGGCCATTTCCGCCGCGTCAACCCGTACGCGATAGGCGCTCTCTTTCCTGTTCGACGTCATTGGTCGTATCCGATCGCTTATTGATGCATGCCGGCATGTGCCCTGAGCCGGCGTGATCAATCACCACAGGATTGTGGTCAAATTGAAGCAATTTTAGCGAGCATAATTGGAATTAAAATTATTTAAGAAAATCAGCCCCCTCCGCCTTGCTTAATCATCCGTTGACGCCCTTTGCCGTAGCGTGGGTGGCCATGACAGCCCCCGTTTCAAGCCGGCGCCAGGCCGCTGCCGCGCCGGCCGCCGCCGCCGGTGGCGATCGCGTGCGGCGCCCTGCGGTCGCCTATGGCGTGGTGGCGCTGGCGGCCTGGGCGCTGCTGCAGGTCCTCTGGTCCGGGACCGCCGGCGTGGCCGCCTTCGATCCGGACGACTACATGCGCCTGGTCCAGGTCGGCGACCTGATGGACGGGGCCGGATGGTACGACCTGCACCAGCACCGGCTGGACCCGCCCACAGGCGTGCCGATGCACTGGACACGCCTGCCCGACCTGCCGATCGCGCTGGTCGCCGGCCTGTTGGAAGGCGGACACGGCCGCACGGATGCGCTGCTGGCCGCCGCCCGCGTCGTGCCTGCGGGCCTGTTGCTGGTATTCCTCCTTGCCATGGGCTGGGCTGCGGCACCGGTCCTGCCGGGCCTCTCGCGGCTGGTGCTGCTGGCGGTCCTGTGCGTCGCGGGTCCGGTGCTGATGGCGTTCCTGCCGGGCCGCGTCGACCATCACGGCTATCACCTGATCGCCACGGCGGTGCTGACCGGCGCGCTGCTCAGGATCGCGGGCGGAGGCGAGGCCCGGCACATGGGCTTGCTGGCCGGGCTGGCGGGTGCCGTCGGCCTCTGGGTCAGTCACGAACTCGCGCCCTGGCTGGTCGTCTTCTCCGGCGCGCTGGCGATGGACTGGGTGGTGTCCGGCGGACGGCTGCGCCAGCCGTTGGTCTTCGCGGGCACGCTGCTGGCCGCTGTGCTGGCGATCATGCCGGTCGCGCACCCGCCCGCCGATTGGACGGCGGCGGCCTGCGACGGGTTTTCCGCCGCAACGGTGGGCCTGGCTGCGATGATCGCGGTGTTCTGGGCGCTGCTGGCAGCCCTGGGGCGGCCGCGCCTGGCGTGCGGCCCGGTGCGGCGGCTGGGGGCCGCCGGGCTGGCGGGTGGCGCCGCCGCCGCCGGGTTCGCCCTCTTGCTGCCGGACTGCCTGGCCAGCCCGTACGGCGTGCTGGACCCGGCGGTGGGCGTGGTCTGGCTTGATTTCGTGAAGGAAGCCCGTCCCCTGGCCAGCCTGCCGGCGGGGGAGGCCGAAACCCTGCTGCGCTTCCTGATCGTTCCGGCACTGGGGCTGGCCTTCGCCGCGGGGGCGGCCGCGCGCGGGCAGGGCCACCGGCGGCGGCAATGGCTGGCCCTGGCCCTGGTCGCTACGGCCGGACTGCTGGCGCCGTTCTATCAGGTGCGGCTGGTCAGCGATGCAGCCCTGTTCGCCGCCATCCCGGCGGCGGCGGCCTGCGTCGCCACCTGGCGCTGGGCCGGCAGGCTGCGCCATGCGGCGCCGCGCGCCCTCTTGAAGGCGGCACCGGCCCTGGGGATGGCGGCCATCCTGACGCTGGGCACCGGCACGGCGGGCCACGGCGACGCGGCCGCCCCGGCCGCGGCGGGTCCGCCCTGCGATACCGCCCGGGCAGCCCCCGCGCTGGCGCAGCTGCCGGCCACCGCCGGGCCGCTGCTGATCGCCGCGCCCATCGACCGGGGGCCGGAGCTGCTGGTGCGCACGCCCCATGCCGTGGTCGCCGCCCCCTATCATCGCGGGCCGGACGGGCTTCTGGCCGTCGACGCGCTGTTCCGGGCCACCGATATGGACGCAGCACGCGCCATCGTCGACGGCCGCGGCATCGATATCGTGCTGGTCTGCCGCGCCGGTCCCGACCGCGAGCGCTATCGCGGCGCCGGCGCACCCAGCCTGGTCGACAGGCTTGCCGCGGGCACGCCGCCGCCCTGGCTGCGGCCGCTGTCCTTGCCGGACGGGGCCGGCATGCTGGCCTTCCGTACCACCGGCCCTTGATCCGGCTGCGGCCGGGGTTTTCGGCGCTATTTGCCTTCCGCCACGTGTACGCCGTCCCACTCCGGCCCGGGCGGGTGTGCGGCCAGCTGCTCCAGCCGGGCCTCGTACAGCGCATACAGGGGGTCGAGGGTGAATCCGGCGGTGGCGGCCAGCGTGCGGCAGGCGTCGGCCAGCGCGCGCCCCGCCGCCCAGTCGCGGCCGCGATAGGCGGCGATCATCGCCGCGTGCCGGTCGACCAGGGCCGCGACCGCTGCCTCGCCCGCGCGTTCCGGCCCGCCCAGCAGGGCGAAGATCCTCACCGGCTGTTCCTTGCCCTTCACCCGGATCAGGTCCAGTTCCAGCGCCGCGACCGCCCCGGCCTGGGTTCGCGTCGTTTCGTTGACGACGATGTCGACGCCATAGGTCTTGGTCTGGCCCTCCAGCCGCGAGGCCAGGTTCACCGTGTCGCCCAGCACGGAATAGTTGAACCGCCGGTCGGACCCCATGTTGCCGACGCAGCAGGCACCGGTCGCCAGGCCGACACCGATGCGCAAGGGGCGGTGCGGCCGGCCGGCGGCCGCGGCCTCGCGCGCCAGTTCCCGGTTCAGCGGGTCCAGCCGCGCGGCCATGGCCAGGCTGGCGGTACAGGCGTGGGCGGCGTGCTGCGGGTCGTCCAGCGGCGCGTTCCAGAACGCCATGACGCAGTCGCCCATGTATTTGTCGATGGTGCCGCGGTGGTCCATCACCAGCTCGGTCATGGGGCTGAGGAAGCGGTTGATCAGGCCGGTCAACTCGTGCGGGTCCAGAAGCTCGGAGATGCTGGTGAAGCCGCGGATATCGCAGAACATCACCGTCATCTCGCGGGTGATGCCGCCCAGCTCCAGCTTCTCCGGCGCGCGCGCCAGCTCCTCCACCAGTTCCGGCGCCAGATAGCGCGAAAAGGCGCCGCGCACCTGCGCGCGCTCCCCCTCCGTGCGCAGGTACCCGATCAGCGTGTTGACGCTGTACAGCACGAACAGCGTCGCCGCCGGGACCAGCGGTTCGATCAGCAGGTGCGACCGGGTGAAGGCCAGCCAGCTTCCGCCCAGTGCTGCGGCAACCAGCCCGGCGGCGGCCAGCCCGCCGGCCAGCGCCCCCAGGCGCGGCTGGACGGCGACCAGCAGCACGCCCAGCACCAGGATATAGGCGATCTCCGCCCCCCGGACCCAGTCCGGGCGATGCAGGAACTCCCCCGTCAGGATCTGTTCGGCGATCTGGGCGTGGATTTCGGCCCCCGCCGTCACCGATTGCAGCGGCGTGGCCCGAAGGTCGTGCAGCCCGGCGGCGGAAGAACCGATGAAGACGATGTGGTTGGCGATCGTCCACGGGTCGATCTCGCCGGCGAACACGCGCCAGGCCGGGATGAACCGCTCCGGCACCGGGCCGGTGTCGTACAGCCGGACCTGGCCGTCGGCGGTCACGGCTATCTCGGTGTCGCCGATGACGACGCGGGCGATGCCGGTCTCGCTGCCGAAGGCGACCTCGCCGCTGGCACCGGCCAGCTTGATGATATAGGTCGACGCGCCGGCGGCCACCCGCATCGCCTCGGCCGACAGTGAGGGGAACACCGGTTCCGGCAGCCCGTCGTCGCGCCGGGCCGCGTCCAGCGCGAAGAACATCGGCACCTGGCGCACGATCCCGTCGGTGGACGGCACGACGTTGAACAGGCCGTTGCCGGCTGCCGCCGCCTCGATCGGCGCCAGGTTCACGGCGGCCGAACCGAAGCGCGGCAGGTGCAGCGCCGGCGCGCTGTCCACCGTCGCGCCGCCAAAGGCCAGGCCCCATTTGATCTGCGGCAGCCCGCCGCTGTCGTCGGGCATCGCGAAGATGCCCGCGACCACCGGCTTGCCGGTGATCACATGGCCCAGCACCTGGTCGTGGTCCGGCAACTGTTCCAGCAGCGGGCGGATCTGGTCCAGCACCGGGTCCTGGACCCAGGATGCCGCCGCCTGCAAGGGCGAGGTGCGGTCGGGTTCGGCGAAGACCGCGTCGAAGGCGATGGCGCGCGCGCCGTAATAGTCCAGCAGGTCCACAAGCTGGGCGATATAGGTGCGCGGCCAGGGCCACTGGCCGATGCGGCGCAGGCTTTCCTCGTCGACGTCGACGATGCGCACGCCCGATGGCCGCGCCAGGTCTTGCGGGTCGACCACCGGCGTCACATAGGGCCGCGGCCGCATGTCCTGATAGGTGTCGAAGACCAGGTCCTGAAGGCGCAGGAACACTTCCGGCTCCGCCACCTTGACCGCGACCGCGCCCAGCAGCACCAGGGCGGCGGCAAGGATCTGGAGCCATCTGGGGATGCGCAATGCCCGCTCCCTCCCACGGGGGGATGCCGCTCTCTCTCCCCCTGCCGGGTGCGGCGGCCGGGGACCGGGGCTGCGGGCAGTCTAGGCGATGGCTTCCGTCAAGACCATGCCGGCGTGCCGCCGGGCACCGGGGCGGCACGCCGGATGCTGCGACCCGTCAGTCGGGGGTGTTCCCGCCGCTGCCGCCGCCGGTCGCCCCGCCGGGATTGCCGTCATCGCCGTCGTTGGTGACGGTGTCGTGGCTGACGACGTCGCCCGACGTCGCCGCAAAGGCGCGCCCGCGCGCCCAGCCCGGCAGCGGCGCGGCCGCCCCTTCCTGGCCGCCGCAGGCCGTGGTCAGGATATCCAGCATCCGCCCCGCCGGCACATAGGTGACGGCCTGGCAGTTGCGGGGCTGGATCCAGGCTTCGCCCACCAGGACGATCAGCCGCGTCGCCCCCGAACCGGGCGTCACCAGCACCGTGACGTCGGTGCCGCGCAGGCCGATAACCGCCACCGGCGTGCGGATGACATAGCTGTCGCTGGGCAGCTGGCCGCTGATGAAGCGCATGCCACCGACGGTGATGCGGGTGGCGACGTCGCCGCTGTTGGCGCCGGGGTTGTACAGGAATTCGTCCAGGACGACCTGGCTGCCCGGCCCGACGGTGATGACCGTGTCATCCGCCATGGACAGCCGCGCGGCCCCCGACGGGTCGGTTGCGATCAGGTCCTGCCGGAACACCGGATCTTCCCGGGCCAGGCCGCCCTGCACGCCGCCCGCCGGCGTCCGGTAGGATTCGGTCGCCACCTGTGCCGCGACACCGATGGGCTGTGCCTGTGCCGCCGCCACCGGCGCGAGAAGGGCCAGGACCAAGATCGGGAGGGTTCGGGTGAAGCGTTGCATCACAGGCCAGGTTCCTCTTTGCTCAACCGCAATCCGCAGGGGCCGCCGCTGCCCCCCTTTGTCGCAGGACATAGGTACGAAAGAAGGGCGCCCCTGTCATATCGTGTCCTGCCAGTCAGTAGTCGAACGGTATCGCCACGTCGATAGCCGCTCGGTTCGCGGGCCGGCGGCGCCATCCCCCCGGGGGGTGGCGCCGCCCGACCCCGGTATCAGAGCCGTCCGCCGACGGCGACTTCGCCGCCGCGGGTGTCGCCCCCGGGTGTGCCGCCCGGATTGCCGCCCGGGTTGCCGTCGCCGGTGTCATCGCTCAGGATTTCATTGATGACGACGACCGTGTCCTCGATGGGGAACAGCCGACCGCGCGCCCATTGCGGCAGCGGGACGGCGGGTTGCTCCTGCTGTCCGCAGGCGGCGATCGGGGCAATGTCGACCATGCGGCCCGCCCTCACCGGAATGTCGTAGTCACAGCCCGTGGGACGGACGGCAACCTCGCCGACCAGGACGATCACCCTCGTCACCAGGGTCTCGGGGTTCACCAGCACCGTCACGTCGGTGCCGCGCAGGCCGATCACCGCCACCGGCGTGGCGATGGAATAGCTCTCGCTGGGCAGGTCGCCGCTGATGAAGCGCATGCCGCCGGCCGATATCCGGGTGACGACATCGCCGCTGTTCGTCGCCGGATCGTAAAGGAACCGGTCCAGCGACACCTGGCTGGCGGGGCCGACGGTGATCACCGTGTCGTCCGCCATATCCAGCCGCGCCGCACCGCGGCCGTCGGTGACGATCAGGTCATCCGGGAAGATCTCGTCCTCCGGCGCAAGCGCAACCTCCGCGCCGCTGGCGGGTGTGCGCTCTGAGTGGGTTGCCACCTGGGCGACGACGCCGATGGCATTGGCCATGGCGGCCGGGATCGGCGCTGCCAGGCCCAGACACAGGGACAGGATGGCCACATTCGAACGGTGCAGCACTGGTTGGACTCCTTGAAGCCGTCATCGCCCGGTGCCCCTACGCCGCCCCACGACGATCCTGGGGGGCGGCGCCACCGGGCTCAAGGCAGCCAATCAACACGGTCCATCCGTCCAATCTGCGGCCCTCTCGGGCCAGGGTGGGGCGGTTTCGCGTCAAACACAGGGAAAATTCAGGCAGAAATCCAGCATGTCGCATATTCGGAGATCGTGCGGGCCACTATTCGGCCACGGCCGCGGCCGGGCGGCGGCTGCGCGTCATGAGGGCCAGCACCAGGGCCAGCGCGGGGTAGACGGCCGACAGCCGATAGAGCTGTTCGAAGCTGAACGCCTCGCGCAGGGCGCCCAGCGCGAAGGAGCCGGCCCCGACACCCACCATCAGGGCCGCGATCATCAGGGCGGACACCAGCGCCACATGCCTCGGGAACCGCTGCGAGACCAGGGCGATGGTCAGCGGGAAGAAGGCGGAACAGGCAAGGCCGGCGAAGGCGAACAGGCCGATGCCCAGCGCCGCGGTTTCGGCATAGGGCAGCAGCTGGAAGGCCGCGATCATCAACAGCGGCAGCGCCAGCCAGACCGGCCCGGCCGGCAGGCGCACCAAGAGGGCGGAAACGGACAGCCGGCCGACGACCATCGCCCCCCAGAACACCGACAGCGCCAGGCCCGCCACCCCGGCGTCCAGCCCCTTGCCATCGCGCAGATAGATGACGGCCCAGTTGGCGAAGGTCCCCTCCGCGAAGGCATAGACCACGGCGACGGCCAGGAAGATCCACAGCACCGGCGTCGCCAGCGCCCCGGCCGTCCGCGCGCCGCCCTGATCCGCCGTCTCGTCCCGCGGCAGGGGACGACCGCACCGGCGGCGGCCAGCACCAGCGCTACGGCCAGCAGCAGCATGGGAAAGCCCGGCCAGTACCCGGCCGCGACGAATTGCGCTGCGGCCAGCGGCCCGGCGGCGAGGCCGAGGCCGAAGATCGTGTGCACCGCCACCAGGGCCGCGTCGCCCTTGGCGGGAAACAGCAGGCGCGGATAGGCATTCAGCGGTGCGCCGAACAGGCCGAACCCCAGCCCCAGGGCCGACGTGCCCGCCAGCACCCAGGCATAGGCACCGCCTGGGCCGGCCAGCCCGCTGGCGATCAGGGCTGCCTGCGACAGGCCGTTGACGGCCATGCCCAGCACCAGCAGCCGCCGCAGTCCCAGACGGCGGGCAAGGGTCCCGCCGATCACCGCGCCGGCCGCCGCCAGCGCCACCTGGGGCAGGAAGATGGCGCCGTACTGGCCGTCGGTCAGGCCCAGGACCGTCTTCATCACGTCGCTGAGCGCCGGGAAGCTGACCAGCGTCAGCCCTTGCAGGAAGCCGGCGGCATAGACGACCGCGATCGCCGGCAGGCGGCCCGAAGAGGTGCGCATGACCCCGAAGTCCTTTCCCGGCATCGGCATCGGTGCCTGAGACCGCTTGGACGCCGCAGTTCCCAGGCCGGTTACAGGCGTGGGCGCGTGCCCTCAATGCGGCCGGGCGCGCCGCAGGAAATCGCGATTGAGCGGGCTGTGCGGCTTCAGGGCCAGCCTTTCGTTGGCCAGGGCTTCCGCCAGGTTGGTCTGTCCGCCACGCAAGGCCGCCTCGGTCAGGGTCCAGTCGATGATGTCGCGCTGGGCATGGCTGCCGCCGAACCGGTTGGCGATGAAGCGGGCCGGATGCAGGTGCGATACTGCCGCTGCGTAGTCGCCGCGCCAGAATGCCACGAAGCCGTCGACCAGCGGCAGCCCCGTGCTGCGCGCCCAGTGCGTGACCTCGCCCCCGGATTCGCTGCTGGCGAGGGCGGCGCGGATGCGCTCGACCTCGTCGTCGCGGCCGGCACCCAGATACGCCATGACCGCATGCCAGTCGTTGAAGGGATAGGATGCCCCGTCGGCATGCCCGTCCCAGGCTTCCGCGACCTCCACCCAACGGTCGCCGACGGCGTGCCCGGTCAGGTGCAGCCGCCACAGCAGTGCCGAGGCGTCGACCAGGTCCAGGACGACGGCGCTGTGGTCCTCGCGGATCGGACCGTCGTACAGGGCCAGCACCTGGTCGGCCTCGCCCAGGTCCAGGTGATACAGGGCACGGTGCCACCAGTTGTGCACCTTGAAGAAGTTGTCGTCCCCGGACCAGTAGGGCTCGCGCGCGATCATCCAGCCGATGCCGTCCTGGGCGCGGCCCTGCATCTCCATCACATGGGCGACGGCGTGGTGGGCCCAGCAGTCCAGCGGCTGCAGGTCGATCGCCTGCCGGCCCACCTCCTCGGCCTTGGCGTAGTCGCCCGTTTCCTCCAGCCCGAAGGAATACATGCCCAGGACGACGGCGTGGCCGGGCGTGCTGCTGGACCAGTGCGGCAGCGCGCGGGCGATGCGGTCACGCAGGTCGCGGGCGTTGGCGCGGTAGAAGTCCATCAGGTGCCCGCATTGCAGCGCGACCAGGTCGCGGGGAAAGCGGACATTGTGCAGGTCCATCGCCGTGGCGGCTGCATCCCAGTTGCCGCCCAGCAGGTGGTCCAGGACGGCAATATGCGAACCCTCGCGATCGTTGGCCGGAAGCGTGCGGGCATGCCCGAGGATGGACCGGGCTTCGGCCGTCAGCTGCGGTTCCGTCGCCAGGCCCAGCATGTGGGCCTTGGCCAGGTGGGCCATGACGAAGTCGGGCGCGGCATCGATGGCCCGGTCCAGGGCTTCCAGCGGATCGCCGCGATAGATGTTCAGACGCTCGACACCCTGATCGTAGTGCTGCACGGCTTCGGCCGTGGCGCCGCTGACCGGGTTGCCCTGTCGATCGGCGATCATGGTCTCGTCTCCCCCTTGCGCAGCACATCCGCCGCCGGTGGCCTGATGCGGAATTTCGCGGGACTCTAGCAAACCGCCCGCCGGGCACCAGTGAACAGTTGGGCAGCGACGATTGCGCCGCCCGGCCGGCACCGGCCTGTGGCAGGATGGCGCCGGCAGACCCGCCCCTGCCCGACGCCACTGCAAGGGATCCCGATCATGGCGCGCCTGACCTTCACGCTTGCGATGCTCTGTGCGCTGGTTCTTTCGGGCGCCGTCGCCCGCGGGCAGGATATCGGGCCGTACACCGCCACAGCCGACGTGCTGCCCATCGGCATGGACCCGGACGACCCGAAGGCGGAGATCTTCTTCGTGGCCTATACGCTGGATCAGGCCGACGCCGCCCGGCGGCCGATCACGTTCCTGTTCAACGGGGGGCCGGGGGCGGCAAGCGTGTTCCTGCACCTGGGGGCCGTCGGCCCGTATACGCTGGCGGTGGCCGGCGACGGCAGCATGCCGGCGCCGCCGTCGCACCTGGTCGCCAATCCGTATTCGTGGCTGGCCTTCACCGACCTGGTGTTCATCGATCCGGTCGGCACCGGCTACAGCCGGGCGCTGCCGTCGGCCCATGGCGATGACGACGGCGGCGGTGCCGGGGCCAACGGCCCCGCCGACCCCCACGCCTATTGGGACGCCGAGGCCGACCTTCAGGCGATCGGCCAGTTCATGCGCCTCTATCTCACCCGCAACGACCGCTGGGCCTCGCCGAAGGTCATCGCCGGCGAAAGCTATGGCGGCCTGCGGGTCGGGGCGCTGACGCGGATGCTGATGGACGACTTCGACATCCTCTTGAACGGCGCCGTGCTGGTATCGCCGGTGCTGGACTATTCGCTGGTGGAGGATGATTCGCGCCATTCGCTGCTGCCCTGGGCGACGCTGCTGCCGTCGCTGGCGGCAACGGCCGCGGTGCACGGGCGGGCGGCGAGGGGGGACGGGACCGCCGACCCGGTCCCCGATCTGGCTGAGGTCGAGGCGTTCGCGCTGACCGGCTATCTCACCGGTCTGGCCGGCATCGGACGGATGCCGGAGGCCGAGACGGCGGCCTTCTACGCCCGCGTCGCCGGGTTGACGGGGCTGGACGTCGACACCGTGGCGCGCATGCGCGGGCGTATCGGCGCGTGGGATTTCGCCAAGCTGCTGCTGCGCGACCGGCAGTTGGTGGTCGACCGCTACGACGGCACCCAGGCCGGCCCCGACCCCTATCCCGACCGTCCGTGGCTGGAAGGCGACCGCTCGTTGACACTGTCCGACGGGCTGTTCGCGTCCGCCTTCCTGGGATACGTCGCGGACGAACTGGGCTATCGCACCGACCGGCCTTACGAGGTGCTGAACGACGACACCTTCTATGGCTGGACCTTCGACAGCGCCATCGAAGGGCGCCAGGGCTATGTCCGCACGGCCGACGACCTGGCCTATGCCCTGACGCTGAACGACCGCCTGCAGGTGCTGATCGTCCATGGACTGCATGACCTGATCACGCCGTACCTGGCCAGCCGCTACCTGATCGACCAGACGGTGGTCGACCCGGACGCGCGCAGCCGCGTGCGCTTCGCCAACTACGACGGCGGCCACATGTTCTATTTCCACAGCGCAAGCCTGCAAGCCTTCCACGACGACGTCGCGGCCCTGTTCGCCGGCCTGGCGGGCCCGTCCGACGGTCGGGCATTGCCGGCGTCGCCGTGATGACCCGGGCGACCGGGACGATCGGCTGCAGGTGCGATAGGCTTTGTGAGCGACACCGATGGGCGGTACGCCCGTCACGGCAAGGGGGGAACGACGATGGGGGGCAGGCATGCAATCGCGTGGGCGCTGGGCGGGCTTCTGGCGATCGGGTTATCGGTGGGCGAGGCGTACTGCCAGGACGCCGCCGTGCTGACGGTGTCCGGCGCCATCGACCACACCAACCGGCCGGCATTCGACCCGTTCCGCGATGCCTTCTTCGGCTATCACGGGATCGCCTTCGACAACGCCTATCAGTTCTCGGCTGCCGACCTGGCGGCGCTGCCCCAGCAGCGGCTGGAGGTCACGTACCCCGTGTGGATCGAACCGACGGTGACTGTGGAAGGCCCGCGGCTGCTGGATGTGCTGGACACGGTGGGGGCCACCGGCGACACGGTGACGCTGACGGCGCTGGATGGCTTTGCGGTGACGCTGGACCGCGCCCATCTGACCGGGGCGTTCGTCCTGGCCGTGGGCGCGGATTGTACGCCCGACGGTTGCACGCCGTTGGGGCTGGGCGGGCGGGGTCCGGTGTGGCTGGTGTTCCCGCCCGGCGCCTATCCCGACTATCCGGGCGAGGATGACGACGGCCTGGCCTGGGCCGTTTTCCACATTCAAGTGGACTGACGGTGCGATTTTTCCCTTGGGAACAACGGCCCTTGCAATAAGTTAACCGTCGAACACAGGGGCCCGGTCCACCCCGGCCACGCGCCGGATCGCTGCGTGCCGGTACGACCGGGGGTGGTCCGCTTCCGTCCGGCGCATTTGGCTGGCGGGATCGTGCGAAGGGGATTCGTGGCGACCGCATGCAGGGCGTTCGGGGGATGAGGCGGAGGTTCGGGCCGGTTGTCGCACTGGCATGTGGCCTGGCCGCCATCGGGGCGCTTGCCGCGCCGGTGCCCTATCGCACGGAGCTGCCGGAGGTCGAAGACGGCCGCCTGCAAGAGGCGCTGGAAGCCGCGTCGAACCTGTTGCAGCTTCAGGACGCCGAAGAGCCGCCGGGCGCCGCCGGCCTGCTGCGGCGGGCCGAAGACGACCGCGAGCGGATGCTGGCGGCCCTGCGGTCCTTCGGCTATTACGCCGCCGATGTGCGCGTGACGATCGCCGGCATGGCACTGGACACGGACAACCTGGTCGAGCGGCTGGAAGCGGCGGCCGGGCAGGATCCCATCGCCGTCCAGTTCGAGGTCGAGCTGGGGCCGCTCTATACCATCGGCAAGTTCGAAGTCCTGGACTCCGCCTCCGGACAGGAGGAGATGGCCCTTATCCTCGACCGCGAGGCCCTGGGCATCGCCATCGGCGACCCGGCCAGTGCGGCAGCCGTGCTGGACGCCCAGACCGAGGTCATCCGCCAGATGCGCTCGCAGGGCCATCCCTTCGCAGCGGTGCCCGACCGCCGCGTCGTCGTCGACCACGCGACGCAGCAGATGGAAGTGACGCTGACCACCGCCCCCGGACCCTATGCCGTGTTCGGCGACATCGAGGTGGAAGGGCTGGAGGAGGTCGACGAGGAGTTCGTGCGCAACCGGTTTCCCGTCACGCCCGGCGAGCCCTATTCGCCGGAAGCCGTGCGCGAGCTGCGCGACAGCCTGGCGTCGCTGGAAGCCTTCGCCGGCGTGCAGGTGGAAACGGGCGACGAACTGGATGCCGACGGACGGCTGCCGGTCACGGTGCACATCAGCGAGCGTCCGCCCCGCGTCATCGGTTTCGGCGCGGACTATGCCACCTCCGAGGGCTTCGGCGCCCGCGTCTATTGGGGCCACCGCAACCTGTTCGGCCGGGCGGAAAGCCTGCGCATCCAGGCCGAGGCCGGCCGCATCGCCGAGAACGACCTGGCGGACATCGATTTCGGCCTGAGCGTGCAGCTGCGAGTCCCCGACTTCCTGGAACGCCAGCAGACCCTGCGTACCGAGCTGGCCATCCAGCGCGAGAACCCCGACGCCTTCCGCCGCCAGGCCGTGGAGGCGACCATCGCCATCGACCGACCGTTGACGGAAGACCTGGTCCTGTCGGTCGGCATCTCGGGCGAGCTGAGCGAGGTGGAGGACGAGGCGACGGAGGCCGAGCGGCTGTTCCTGATGAGCCTGCCGGTGTCGCTGAAGCTGGATACGACCGACGACCTGTTGGATCCGACCGAGGGGGTGCGCGCCACCTTGTCGATGGAGCCGTTCTCGGTGGATCGGACATTTCTTCGCACCGAGCTTGCCGCCTCGACCTACTACGATGTGTTCGATGACGGCGACCTGGTGCTGGCGGCACGCACGCGCCTGGGCAGTATCGTCGGCGAGGAGCTGCTGGATGTGCCGAACGACAAGCGATTCTTTGCCGGCGGCGGCGGGTCGATTCGCGGCTTTGCCTTCCAGGCGGTGGGGCCGCGCACGGCGGCGGACGACCCCCTGGGTGGCCGCAGCGTGCTGGAGCTGGGGTTCGAGGCGCGCATCCGCATCACCGAGGAAATCGGCATCGTCCCCTTCATCGAAGGCGGCACCGTCTATGAGGAGGCGTTCCCCAGCTTCAGCGAGCCGCTGCGCTTCGGCGCGGGGCTGGGCCTGCGCTATTACACCGATTTCGGGCCGTTGCGCCTGGACGTGGCCGTGCCCATCAACAAGCAGGAGGGTGACGACGGCTTCCAGTTCTATGTCAGCATCGGCCAGGCGTTCTAGGGGCGGCGGCACCATGGCGGCCCCGGCCGGCCGAATGCGCGAGGATTAGGGCGATGTGGCTGAGACGGCTGCTGTGGGGCCTGCTGATCGTGCTGCTGGTGCCGGTGGTGGTGCTGGCGGCCGCCTATGGCTGGCTTCAGACCGGCAGCGGCAAGCGCTGGCTGGCCGACCAGATCGAATCCGCTGCCGCCGGCCCCGGCATGCAGCTGGCCATCGGCGAGCTGGACGGATCCGTTCCCTTCGCGCCCGTCGTCCGCGATGTCGTCATGTCCGACGATGCCGGTGCGTGGCTGACCGTCGACCGCGCGGAGGTACGCCTGGACCCCTGGGCGCTGTTCGGTGGTGTCGCGAAGGTCGAGCTGATCGAAGTCGGCCGTGTGGAGCTGTCGCGCCCGCCCCCGCCATCGCCGACGCCGGTGGAGCCGGAGCCGGACGAACCGTTTTCCTGGCCGCAGCTGCCCGTCGACCTGGAGGTCGACCGCCTGCATGTGGACGAGGTGGTGCTGGGCGCGCCCGTCCTGGGGCAGCCCGCCGGCTTCACCATATCCGGGGTGGCCCGCCTGGGCGATGTCGGCGACGGCTTGATCGTCGATCTGGCCATCGACCGCACCGATGCGTTCCCGGGCAGCCTGACGGCGAAGCTGCGCTTCGTGCCCGAGACGCAGCAGCTGACGGCCGAGCTTCACCTGGATGAGCCCGAGGGCGGCATGCTGGCCCGGCTGGCGGCGCTGCCCAGCCTGCCGGCGCTGACGGTCGATCTCCAGGGCGACGGGACGCTGGATGCCTGGCATGCGGACCTGGTGGTCGACGGCGGCACCGACCTGGCGCTGGAGGCGACGGCCGATATCGCCGCCGAGCCCGCCGGGCGGCGGATCACGCTGGACCTGGCGGGCCGCGTCGCGGCCTTCGTGGAGGGGCCAGCCCGCCCCCTGGCCGACGCCGACATGTCGGTCGCGGCCTCGGTGCTGGTGGGGGCGGACGGGCCGGTGACGGTCGACCGGCTGGCCATCGCCGGTGCGTTCGGCGAAGTCGCGCTGACCGGAACGGCCGACCTTGCGGCGGAAACCGTGGACCTGGCGCTGTCCGTGGTGCCGGCGGAGGCGGAGCGGTTCGCCTACCTGATCGGCGAGGCGGCGTGGCGCGACCTGCGCCTGTCGGCCACGGCCACCGGGCCGATGATGCAGCCGGAGATCGCCCTGACGGTCGCCGGCACCGGCATCGCCTATGGCGACATGGCCCTGGCGTCGCTGGACGCCGTCGTCAACGCCGCACCGAATGCCCCGGTCACGGCGGCGAACCTTGCCGTCGACCTGCGTGCGGATATCGCCATTGACGGGCTGGACCTGGGGGCGGACGCCGCGCGGGGACTGGTGGAGGAGCCGACGCGCATCGTCTTTGCCGGCACGCTGTCGCCCGCGGGCGACGTGGCGGTGGACAGCCTGACGGTGGATTCGCCGCTGGCGCAGCTGTCGGCGGAAGGCGGGGCGGAGGCCTGGGGCACCGGTGCGGCGCGCGTCGCCGGCTCGCTGACGGTGGGCCAGCTGGCACGGTTCCAGGCGCTGGCCGGCCTGCCGCTGGCGGGGGCCGCCGCGATCCGGATCGACGGCGACTGGGACGGCGATCGGGCGACCGTCACCGCCAGCGCCGCCTTCGATGACCTCGTCACCGGCATCGCCCAGGCCGATGCCCTGCTGGGACCGGGGCCGCGGCTGGCGCTGGATGCGTCACTGGATGCCGACGGCGCGGTGCAGGTGGACAGCCTGGCGCTGACGGGCACCGGGCTCGACCTCAATGCGAGCGGCGGGTTGGGCGGCGGTTCGCTGGGCATCGACTGGCAACTGGCGCTGGCGGACCTGTCGGCCGTCGAGCCGTCCCTTGCGGGGGCCGTCACGGCCGAGGGCCGCATCACCGGGTCCCCCGACGACCCGTCGGTGTCTGCCGCGGTCACGCTGACGGGCGCGCAGGTCGCCGGCTATGCCCTGGGCGATACGGACATCGAAGCCGACATCAACGATCTCGTGTCCGCACCCTCCGGCGGCCTGTCACTGCAAGGGGCGATCGCCGGCCTGCCGGCCGCCCTGGCCGCGGAGATCGCCATGGACGCCGACGGCGCCATCCGCCTGGACGGGATCGACCTGACCCTGGCCAGCCTATCGGTCGGCGGTGCTGTGGCGCTGGATCCCGCCGGGCTGGCAAGCGGCCAGCTGTCGGTGCGTGCCGGCAACCTGGGCGACCTGCGGCCGTTCACCGGCGAGGCGCTGTCGGGCATGGTCGACGCGACCGTCACGCTGGCCGCCGCCGACGGGCAGCAATCCGTCGACGTCACGGCGGCCGCTTCCGGCGCCGGTCTGCCCGGCACGGCGACGGTGTCGCGGGCCGACCTGACCGTCCGGGTCGCAGACGCGCTGGGCGCACCGGCAATCGACGCCCGCGTCCAGGCCAGCGGCATCCTGGCCGCCGGCCAGGCGCTGGACCGTGCGGTGATCACGGCCCAGGGCGGCCTGGACGCGCTCGCCTTCACCGCCGACCTGGCGGACGACGCCATGGCGCTGGCCACCCGCGGCAGCCTTGCCCTCGGCGCCGGCACGACGCGGATCGACCTGGCCGCACTCACGGGGCGGTACATGGATGTCGACGCGGCCCTGGCCGGCCCGGCCAGCATCACGCTGGCCGCCGACGGCGCCATTGCGGTCGACAACTTGGTGATCACGGCGGAAGGCGGGCGGCTGGCGATCGACGGCCGGTACGGCGCGACCTCCGACCTGGTCGTCACCATGACCGACCTGCCGGTGGAACTGGCGCGCCTGTTCGCCCCCGATGCCGGCCTCGGCGGCCGGGTGAACGGCACGGTGCGCCTGTCGGGCAGCCGTGCGGCACCGCAGGCGACGGCGGACATCACCGCCTCGGGCATCACCGCGACGGCGGTGCGCGAGGCCGGGTTCACCGGGTTCGACGCCGCGACGTCGATGACCTGGCAGGGCGGCCGCCTGGCGGTCGAAACCACCGTGACCGGCAGTTTCGACGGTTCGGTGACGGCGTCGCTGGCGGTGCAGGCCCCGGCCGACCCCGCGACGGGCCTGCCCGTGATCGACGAGGGCGCCGGCGTCACCGGCACCCTGACGGGCAATACCAGCCTGGACATGCTGAACGACCTGCTGGCGGGCGGGGGCGACCGTGTCACCGGGGCCCTGGCGGTGAACCTCACCGTTGCCGGCACCGTGGGCGAGCCGCTGGTCGCCGGCACGGTGGAGGTGACGGACGGCAGCTACCGCAACGTCCTGAACGGCGTGCAGCTGGACAACATCGTCGTGCGCCTGGCCGGCGACGGCCAGCGGCTGACGATCACCGAATTCGCGGCCAGGACGCCCAATGGCGGAACCCTGGGGGCGACCGGCAGCATCGGCGTCGACCCCGACGAGGGCCTGCCGGTCGACGTGGCGATCGGGTTCGACGATGCCCTGGTCATCAACAGCGACCTGGTCAGCGCCGAGATCCGGGGCGAGATCGGCATCGGCGGGGAGCTGGCCTCCGCCCTGGCCGTCGACGGGCATATCGACGTGGTGGAAGCGGAAGTGCGGCTGAACAGCCGGCTGCCGCCGTCGATCCCGACCTTGGACGTGGTGGAGGTCAACGTACCGCCGGAGCTGGCGGCCAGCCGCCCGCCACCGCCGGAACCGCGGGCCGCCGGGCAGTCCGCGCTGCAGGTGGCGCTGAACCTGACGATCGCGGCGAGCGAACGGCTGTACGTGCGCGGCCGCGGCCTGGAAGCGGAGATGCAGGGGGACATCGCCATCAGCGGCAGCGCCGACCATCCGAATGTGGCCGGCGGGTTCCAGATGCGCCGCGGCCACATGGACATGCTGGGCCGGCGCTTCGAATTCGACCAGGGGACCGTGACCCTGCCGGAAGATGGCACGCTGGACCCCGAGATCGACTTCGTCGCCCGCACCGACCTGAACGACGCCGTCGCCCAGGTGACGGTGACGGGCCGGGCCTCCGCCCCGCAGATCGCCTTCGATTCGGTGCCCGAACTGCCCCAGGACGAGATCCTGGCGCGCATCCTGTTCGAAAAGCCCACCAGTTCGCTGACCGCCTTCGAGGCGATCCAGCTGGCGCGCTCCGCCGCGGAGCTGACGGGCATCGCCCCGGGCAGCGATATCCTGGGCGACGTGCGCGACAGCCTGGGCCTGGACGTCATCGATGTCCGCCAGGATGACGAAAATGTCGAAAGCTCCACCCTCAGCGTCGGCCGCTACGTCGACGACAACGTCTATCTGGGGGTCGAACAGGGGCTGGAAGCCGGGTCGAGCCGCGTGACGGTGGAGATCGAGCTTACCCCCAACATCTCCATCGAAACCGATGTCGGCGCAGACAGCGGCGGCCGTCTCGGCATAAAGATGGAGTGGGACTACTGAGCGATGCCGCGGCGTCGGCGCGACGGGAAGGGGGAGGCCGGTGGATGCGCTGAGGACGGCGGACTATCTGGGCCTGGCCGGGTTCTTCATCGGGTGGGCCGGCTATTCCTGGTATGCCGACACCAGCCGCTGGTCGGTGCGCAGCATTACCCATGTGATCAACAGCTACCGCATGGCCTGGGGGCGGGCGATGCTGCAGCGCGAGGTCCGCGTCGTCGACACGACCATGGTCGGCAACATCCTGACCGGCATCGCCTTCTTCTCGTCCACCACCATCCTGATCATCGGCGGGCTGGTGGCCCTTCTGGGCGCGCGCGACCAGGCGATCGCGGCCCTGGCGCTGCTGCCCTTCGCCGACACGACCACGCCGGCGGCTTGGGAGATCAAGGTGCTGCTGCTGCTGACGATCTTCGTCTACGGCTTCTTCAAGTTCGCCTGGGCCTTCCGGCTGGCCAACTACTGCTCGATCCTGATCGGGTCCGGCCCGATCCAGGGCCGCGTGCTGACGCCGGAGGGCGAGGCCCATGCCTGCCGCGCCGCGGCCATGCTGGCCCTGGTGGCCCGCCACAACAACCACGGCTTCCGGGCGTATTTCTTCGCATTGGCGGCGCTGGGCTGGTTCGTCCATCCCATGGTCTTCGTCGCCGCCACCGGGCTGGTCATCTGGGTGATCTACCGCCGCGAGTTCCGGTCCAACGCCTACCGCACGCTGGCGGGCGATCCGCAGGCCCCGTGACGGTGCGGGGGACGGCGGCTCAAGGCACCTGCCACATCGATTCGACGACCAGTCCATAGAGCGGGTCCGCGTCGCGCACCCAGTCGAGATCGCCCCAGAAGGCGATGCGGTCGACGGTATCGTAGTACAGGGGGACCACGTAATTGCCCCACAGCAGCACCCGGTCCAGCGCCCGGGCGGCGGCGACCAGGGCGTCGCGGTCGCGGGCATCTTCCAGCGCCCCGATCAGCGCATCGACCGCCGCATCCTCCACGCCGGCATAGTTGCGCGACCCTTCCGTCGCCGCACTGCCGCTGCCCCAATAGAGGTTCTGTTCCGCCCCGGGCGACAGGGTCACGGGCCAGCGGAAGCGGATCATGTCGAAGTCGAACGTGGCCGTACGTGCGGTGTACTGTGCCGTGTCCACCGTACGTACGGATGCCTGGATGCCCAGCCGCTGCAACGTGTCGGCATAGGCCAGCGCAATGCGCTCGTCCGACGGATCGTTCAGCAGGATCTCAAAGGCGAAGGGGCGCCCGTCGCCGTCCACCAGCGTGCCGCGATCGATGGTCCAGCCCGCGTCCTGCAGCAGGTCGCGCGCCGTCCGCAGGTTTTCCCGCGCCCGGCCGCTGCCGTCGGTGGCGGGCACCGTGTAGGGCTCGGCGAAGGCCGCGGCCGGCACGATGTCCCGCAGCGGCTCCAGCAGCGCCAGCTCCGCCCCCTCCGGCAGGCCGTGGGAGGCCAGGTCGGAATTGGCGAAATAGCTGTCGGCCCTCCGGTAGCGGCCATAGAGAAGGGTGCGGTTGATCCATTCGAAGTCGAAGGCGTAGATCAGGGCACGGCGCACCCGCGGGTCGGCAAACAGCGCGCGCCGGCTGTTGAAGACGAAACCGCTCATCCCCTCCGGGCGGTGGTGCGGCCATTCCAGCAGGGTGACGTCGCCGCGCCGGGCCGCCGGGAAGTCATAGTCGGTCGCCCACGCTTCGGCGCTGGTCTCGCGCCGGAAGTTGTATTCCCCGCTCTTGAACGCCTCGATGGCGATGGCGGTGTCGCGGTAGTAGTCGAAGCGCAGCGTCGTGAAATTGTGCATGCCGCGGAACACGGGCAGGTCGTCCGCCCACCAGTCCTCGACCCGCGAGAACGCGATGCTGCGGCCGGGATCGACGGCGCTGATGCGGTAGGGGCCGCTGCCCAGCGGGATGTCCAGCGACGTCCGGTCGATGGGGTGCTGCGTGTAGTAGGCGCGGCTCAGCACCGGCATCAGCGCGATGATCAGCGGCGTCTCGCGGTCGGCCTCGTCATTGAGGGTGAAGCGGATGCCGTCGTCGCCGATCCTCTCGACCGATGCGATGCGGTCGTAGTTGCGGCGGAAGCCCGGTGTGCCGTGCTCGCGCAGCGTCTCCATTGTGAACTGGACGTCGTCGACGGTGATCGGCGTGCCGTCGTGGAAGCGGGCGTCGGGGTTCAGGCGGAAGGCCACCCAGCTGCGATCGGCGGGGGTCTCGATCGACCGCGCGACATAGCCGTACAGGCTGAACGGCTCGTCCCACGACCGCTCCATCAGGCTGGCGAAGTGGTAGGCGCGCACGCCGGCCGCGGTGCGGCCGATGACGATGAAGGGGTTCAGGCTGTCGAACGTGCCGGTGGTCGCCTGGACCAGGGTGCCGCCGCGCGGGGCATCGGGATCGGCATAGCTCAGATGATCGAAATCCGCGGGATACAGCGGCTCGCCATGCATGGCGATGCCGTGGGCCGGCCCGGTCCCGTCGGCCAAGGCGGGAAGGGCAGGCCCGAAGGCCGCAACCAGGCCGAGGGCGGCCAGACATCGCTTCATCCCGCTGGTGCTCCCGCATCGGTGTCGCCGACCGGCAGTGTCGGCATGCAGCCGGGCGGGCGCAAGCGTCCCGGCATTGCGGGGCTCCCCGGGTCCCTCTACATCTCACGCAACGGCACGAACGGCCGGGGACGCGCCCGGCCCGTGCGGCCGACGGGGGAGGGGAACCATGCGCTTGCGATTCGTCACTGCGGACGTGTTCACCGACCGTGCATTCGGCGGCAACCCGCTGGCCGTGCTGCCGGACGCGCGGGGATTGACCGACGACCGCATGCAGGCGATCGCGCGGGAGTTCAATTATTCCGAAACGGTCTTCGTCCTGCCGCCGGACACGCCGGATCATACGCGCCGGGTGCGCATATTCACCCCCGCGGCGGAAGTGCCCTTCGCCGGCCACCCGACCGTCGGCACCGCCCATGTGCTGGCGGCGCTGGGCGAAATCCCGCTGACCGGGTCGGACACGCGGATCGTGCTGGAAGAGGGGGTCGGTCCGGTGCCGGTGACGATCCGGTGCGTCGACGGGCGGCCGGACTTCTGCCAGCTGGCGGTGGCCAGGCTGCCGGAATTCGGGCCGGAGCCGCCGCCCCCCGACGCGTTGGCGGCGATGCTGTCGCTGCGGGCGGACGACCTGTCGGATCAGCCGCCGGCGCGGGCGGTGTCGTGCGGCGTGCCCTTCCTGTTCGTGACGCTGCGCAACCGCGACGCGGTGGGCCGGGCGCAGCTGCGGCGCGAGGTGTGGGAAACGCTGCTCCGCGACGCCTGGGCCACGGAAGTGTTCGTCTTCGCCTTCGATGCCGGGCGGGCGGAGGCGCAGGTCCGCGCGCGCATGTTCGCACCGGCCTTCGGCATCGCGGAGGACCCGGCCACCGGCTCGGCCGCCGCGGCGCTGGCCGGCCACCTGGCCGACTGCCAGCCGATGCGCGACGGAACCCTGCGCTGGGTCATCGAACAGGGCGTGGAAATGGGCCGGCCGAGCCTGCTGGAGGCCGAGGCCGACAAGGTGGACGGCGCCATCACGGCCGTGCGCGTGGGCGGCCGGACCGTGCTGATCACCGAAGGGACGATCGACGTCCCATAGGGCCGGATCGGGGGGCGCCGGCGGGGCGCCCCCCAACACTGCCGGACCCCGTCGGCGTCAGCCGGCGAAGATCAGGCCCAGGCCCGTGGCGGCGATCGCCGCACCGGCGGCGCGCACCACCATCGGCCCGGCGACCTTGCGGAAGCCGAAGCCGAGCGCGAGGCCGGCGATGTGCAGTCCGGCGGTCGCCAGGGTGAAGCCGGCGAAATAGGCAAGCCCGCTGGCGGTGGCCGGCATCTCCATCGCGTGGGCATGGCCGTGGAAGATGGCGGCCAGCGCGATGCCGGCGATGGCCAGCGCCATGGGCAGCTGCGGCCGCAACGCCAGGACGGCGCCCAGGGCGACAACCGAGCCCGCGATCATCAGTTCCACCCCCGGCAGGCCGATGGCGGCCATGCCCAGGCCGGCACCCAGCAGCATGGCGGAAACGAACGCCACGGGCATCGCCCACAGGGCACGCCCGCCGACCAGCCCGGCCCACAGGCCGACGCCGACCATCACCAGCAGGTGGTCGGCCCCGAAGATCGGATGCGACAGGCCGGCGGCGAAGCCGGACGTGGCGCCGACGCCGGTATGGGCCTCGGCGGTGCCGGCCAGCAGCACCAGTGCCGCCGCCGCACCCAAGGTCCGCCCGGCGGTGGTCAACAGCTTGGGGTTCATCAGTGCCTCTCCTCGTTGTCGCTCGGGGTCCGGCAGGGTTCGGCCGGGCGGCCGCCGCCGGTTTCCCGGGGTTCGCAGTCCTCGTACGGGAAAAAGTGCCCGTCCGAATTCGCCCCGTCAACGAGTGTGAGGGCCGCGACATCCGTGGCGCCGATGTCGGCTGACATTCCGTTGATCGATGCGCCGGCCCCCAGGGTGCGGACATCGTCCAGGGAGGTCCCCGCCTTCGCGGGGACGACGATACTCTATTCGCGCCGTCAACGAGTGTGAGGGCCGCGACATCCGTGGCGCCGATGTCGGCAGACGTACCGTTGATCGATGTGCCGGCCCCCAGGGTCCGGACATGGTCCGGGGAGGTCCCGGCCTTCGCGGGGACGACGGAGAGTTCCGAAATCCAAGGCCCCATCGTCGTCCCCGCGAAGGCGGGGACCTCCCCGGACGGTGTGCGGCTTGCGGGTCGACCCGATGGATCCGGGCAGCCCTCAATGCCGGAAATGGCGCATGCCGGTGAAGACCATGGCCACGCCGGCGCGGTTGGCGGCCTCGATCACCTCGCCGTCGCGCATCGAGCCGCCGGGCTGGACGACCGCCGTGGCGCCGGCGGCGATCGCGGCCTCCAGCCCGTCGGCAAAGGGGAAGAAGGCGTCGGAGGCGACGACCGACCCCTTGGTGCGGCTTCCCGGGGCCTCGTTCTCGCGCCGGCCCATCTCGTCGGCCTTCTCCGCGGCGATACGGGCGCTGTCCACCCGGCTCATCTGCCCGGCGCCGACGCCGACCAGCGTCTGGCCCTTGGCATAGACGATGGCGTTGGACTTGACGTGCTTGACCACGCGCCAGGCGAAGTCGAGGTCGGCAAGCTCCGCCTCCGTGGGTGCGCGCTCGGTCACGACCTTGAAGTCGGCGGCGCCGACATGGCCGTTGTCGCGGTCCTGCACCAGGAAGCCGCCGGCCAGTGCGCGGATGGTGTGGCCACGGGCGGCGGGGTCGGGCAGGCTTCCGGCATCCAGCAGGCGCAGGTTCTTCTTCGCCGACAGGATGGCGGCCGCGTCCTCGTCGATGCCGGGGGCGATCACGACCTCCAGGAACAGCTCGGCGACCGCATGCGCCGTGGCCGCGTCCAGCCGGCGGTTGACCGCGACGATGCCGCCGAAGGCGCTGACCGGGTCGCCGGCCAGGGCCTTCAGGTACGACTCCACCAGCGTCGCGCCGTGGGCGGCCCCGCAGGGGTTGGCGTGCTTGACGATGACGGTGGCCGGGCGATCGGCGTCCAGCTCCGCCACCAGTTCGAAGGCGGCGTCGGTGTCGTTGAGGTTGTTGTAGCTCAGCTCCTTGCCCTGCACCTGGCGGGCCGTGGCCGCGCCCGCGCGATGGGGGGCGGCGGTGTAGAGCGCGGCTTCCTGGTGCGGGTTCTCGCCATAGCGCAGCGACTGGGCAAGCTGGCCGCCCAGCGTGTAGTGCCGGGGGAAGGGCTCGCCGACATGGCCGCAGAACCACTGGGCGATGGCGGCGTCATAGGCGGCAGTGCGGGCGAAGGCGGCGGCGGCCAGGCGCGCGCGCAGGCGGCCGGTGGTGTTGCCGTCGAAGTCCGCCAGCTCCGCCAGCAGGGCCGGATAGTCGCTGGGGTCGGTGACGACGGCGACGAATTCGTGGTTCTTCGCGGCAGCCCGGATCATGGCCACCCCGCCGATGTCGATGTTCTCGATCGCCGCCGCGGCGTCGGCGGACCGGCGCACCGTCTCCTCGAACGGATAGAGGTTGCTGACCAGCAGGTCGATGGGCGCGATGCCATAGTCGGTCAGCGCTTCCAGATGCTCTTCGCTGTCGCGCCGGGCCAACAGGCCGCCATGGATCTTCGGGTGCAGCGTCTTCACCCGGCCGTCCATGATCTCCGGGAAGCCGGTATGGCTCGACACCTCCTTCACCGGGATGTCGGCCTCTTCCAGCGCCCGTGCGGTGCCGCCGGTGGACAGGATCTCCACGCCCCGGTCGGCCAGATAGGCGGCGAGGTCGACGACCCCGTCCTTGTCCGACACCGAAACCAGGGCACGGCGGACGGGCATCAGGTGTTCTGACATGCGCTACGGCTCCTTGGGCGGGCTACTGGGCGGGGCGGCGCAAGGGTTCGACCTTGCCCGCCGTTGAGATCTCCGCGGCGGGCAGTCCCCAGACGGCGATCGGTCGGGCGCGGCCCCTCAACGTGTGGTCGCCCAGCGGCTCCAGCGGGTCAAGCATGATGTTCCCTCCCGGCCCCAACTCGGTGCGCACGCGCTCCACCAGCGTCTCGCTGGCGATCAGCGGGCGCATCAGATCGCGGGCCAGGCCCTGGAGACGGCTGGTCGTGTTGACGGTATCGCCGATCACGGCGAAGGACATGCTGCGCCCCGTGCCGATATCCCCCTGGACGGCGGGGCCGTAGTTGAGGCCGATGCCCACGGCCAGCGGCACCTGTCCGCGCCGGCCGCGCTCGCGGTTCCATTCGGCCATCGCCCGCAGCATGCTGTAGCCGCAGGCCAGCGCGTTGGTCGCGTCTTCCGGACCCCGCTCCGGCACGCCGAAGCTGGCCAGCATGGCGTCGCCGATATACTTCTCCAGCGTCCCCCCATGGGCGAAGACGCGGCCTTCCATGACGGCGTGGAAGCGGCGCAGCAGCTCCATCACCTGCTCCGGCGGCATGGTTTCGGCCATGGCGGTGAAGCCGCGGATATCGGCGAACAGCACCGCCACGTTCTGCCGGCGGATCGTCTGGAAGGGGCGGTCGCGGTCTTCAAGCAGGTCGACCACCTTCGGGGGGAAATAGCGCGCAAGGTTGGCGCGCGCCCGCTCGATCGTGCCCCGCGCCATGGCCACCTCCCGGGCGCGGTGGACGACCAGCGCCAGGCCCCCCGTCACCAGCACGGTGACGATCACCTGCAACACCCATTCGCCGACGAAGACGAAGCCGGGGTCGCGATAGGCCTGCACCAGCTGCTGGATCGAAAGGTTCCGGCCGATTTCGGAATAGACGCCGGGCAGGCCCAGGACATAGGCCAGCACCACCGACCAGGTGGCGATGATGCACAGGCCCGACCACAGGACCAGTTGCGGGCGGTAGCTGAAGGTCGACTGCATCAGGAACAGGAAGAAGATCGTGAAGTTGCCGCTGTTGACGATGGACTGGACGTCCACGTCGGCGTCGACGAACGGATTGGGCGTCACCAGCACGAAACCGACAAAGGCGCAATCCAGCGCGGCGAACATGTGGTTCAGCCAGCCCGGCGCCCGCCGCAGCCAGATGAACAGCAGATGCGCCAAGCCCAGGAACAGCAGGGTCAGGATGACGCCCAGCACGTACAGCTTGGCCAGGCCGTCGGCGTTGTTCCAGAACACCTGCCAGACGAACAGCACGGACAGGGCGGCGGTGCGCACCTTGGTGGCCAGAAGCAGGCCGACACGTTCTTCATCGCCGAAGGCCGCGCGGGTGCGCGTCTCCATCCGGCCGTGAAGGTCGCTGTCCTCCGGACGCGGCCTGAAGACGCTCAGACCCGTCTTTCCCTGGTCAGCGCCCATTTGATCACGTCTCCGGGCTGGATCCGTGCGCCGCTGATGACCAGTTGCTGGCTGCGCCGCCGGCCCTGGCTGTTGGCGACATAGACGCTTTCCTCCAGCCCCAGGGTGCCGTTGGTGCAGCGGAAACGCCAGCCGGCCCCGGTCGGCGGGCGCAGCAGCGCGGCACTTCCCGCCTGGATCACGGCCGCCTTGACGCTGGGATGCAGGTGGAAGCGGATGGCGAAGGACGGCGTCTTGCCCAGGCCCATCACCATGTCCTCGCCGCGGATGTCGTCGCCGGCCGCGCTGACATACAGCTGGCGCCGGTGCACCAGCCCCAGGCGCGGGCGATAGCCGTCGTGGCTGGCGTCCACCAGGACGGACCCGTCCTCCTCGAAGCGGCTGGCGGTGACGGTCACGCCCTCGACCGCCGTGCCGCCGCCTTCGGCCAGGGGAATGGCATTGGCGCCGTCCAGCATCATGGTGGAATGGGCGGCCGTGCCGCGCAGCGCCTCCGCCCAGCCGCCGGCCTGGTCTTCCAGGTTGGCGGGGCTGCCGCAATTGACGATCAGCCGCTGGCGCCCGGCCGACAGTTCGAACGCCAGGGGGCCGGCATGGGTCGCCCGGTCGTCGCCGGCCGGCGGCGGTGCGCCGACATCCATCAGCACGACGGTGCGCCCGGCGACGATGCGTTCGAACCCGCAATAGCGCGCGCTCTTGATCGGCCGCCCGGCCGCCCCGGCCTGCGCCAGCACGGCATTGATGCGCGTCGGGTCGCCTTCGCTGGCGCCGTTGAACAGCGCCAGCCCGCCGTCGCCGTGCCGGAAGAAGCGCAAGGCCGCGGCCATCCGGTCGACCGCGCCCAGCAGGCTTTGCGGCGGTTCCGGCAGGCCGGCATCGGCGGTGTGCGCGGCCTGCATGGCGTTGCGCAGATCGATCAGGTGGCACAGCACCTCGACCTGGATCGACGGGTTGCGCTGGACATGGCCGCCATCGGCCAGCACCTGCCAGGACAACAGCTTTTCCAGGTGCTGCATGGCTGCGGCCAGCCGGGCCGGGGTTTCCGGCAGGGCCATGCAGCCCATCAGCAGCCCCTTGACCGCCAGCACCAGGTCCAGCCCGCGGCACCCCCCGGGCAGCGCCCGCGCCAGGTGGCGCACCTGGGCGGTCAGGCTGGCGAACAGCCGTTCGCGGAAGTCGTCCTCCGCACTGGCGATGAAGAAGTCATAGGCCGACAACCAGTTGGCTAGGCGGCAGCCCAGCACATCCAGCCGCCACGTGGCCGCATGCCAGCGGCCGAAGCGCTCGATCCAGGCGGCGATCATGGTCCGGGCCTGGCGCCGGGCCGCATCGCCGCCCAGCGCGCGCAGGTCGCGCAGCCAGCAGCAGCCGTGCAGGGCGAACAGCGCCTCTTCCGTCAGCGCCTCGTCGGCCCAGGCCGCAGCGCCGCCGCGGAATTCCCGGCCGCCCAGGCGGAAGGTGCCGAAGACGATGCGGGCCCCCAGCTCCGGATCGCCGGGCCAGGGGTCGGTGAAGGCCAGCCGCAGGTCGGTCGGCGGCCGGCCGCGCAGCGCCAGCGAATACAGGGGGGACCCGTAGATCAGGCGGCTCAGGCCGCGGCCCACGCGAGGCATCAGCGACGGACGATCCCCCTCCAGCGCGGTCATCGGCGAGGCCGCGGGCGCAGGCCGCGGATATTGTCGGCATAGCAGTCCGCACCGCCGATGAAGGTGGCGGTTCCGGCGACCAGCACATCGGCGCCCGCATCGACCACGTCGCCCGCGGTCTCGCGGTTGATGCCGCCGTCGACCTCCAGGTCGACGGGACGGTCGATGCGGTCCAGCAGCGCGCGCAGGCGCCTGATCTTGTCCAGCTGCGATTCGATGAACCGCTGGCCGCCGAACCCCGGATTGACGGTCATCACCAGCACCAGGTCGATGTCGCCCAGCAGCTCCTCCACCATCGCGATCGGCGTGGCGGGGTTCAGCACGATCCCGGCCTTCGCCCCCAGCGAGCGGATCAGCTGCACCGTGCGGTGCGGATGGGGGCCGGCCTCGGGATGGAACGAGATGATGTCCGCGCCGGCGTCGACGAAGGCGGGCACCAGCGGGTCGACCGGGGCGATCATCAGGTGGACGTCGAACGGAAGGGCGCTGACCGGGCGCAACGCGGCGACGACGGCGGGCCCGATGGTCAGGTTCGGCACGAAATGGCCGTCCATCACGTCGATATGCACCCAGTCCGCCCCCGCATCGCCGATGGCACGGACCTCCTCCCCCAGCCGGGCGAAATCCGCGGACAGGATGGACGGTGCGATGCGTACGGTCTCTGCCATGGGGTCCTTTCCCGAAGGCGCGACCTTACCCGATTCGCCGGAGTCGGGCGATATGAAAGCCGTCCAGCCCACCGAATGCCGCACCGTGGCTGGGCAGGCTGCGGATCTCCCCCAGGGGGGTGACGATCTCGGCCAGGCCGCCGATTTCGGCGGGGGACACCGGCTCGCGCCGCAGGGGGGCGCCCTGGGCGAGCAGGCGGGCGATCCGCTCTTCCCCCTCCTCCGGCTCCAGCGAACAGGTGCTCCACACCAGCAGGCCGCCGGGCCGCAGCAGGGTGGCCGCATGCGCCAACAGGCGGGCTTGCGTCGCCGCCAGCTTGGCGACGTCGCCGGGCCGTTTCAGGCGGGCGATGTCGGGGTGCCGGCGGATCGTGCCGGTCGAGGTACAGGGCGCGTCCAGCAGCACGGCATCGGCGGGTGTCGGCGGCTGCCAGGCGGTGGCGTCGGCTTCGACCGTCTCGACCTCCAGCCCCAGGCGGCGGAGGTTCGCGCGCAACCGGTCGAGCCGCGGGGCGCTGCGGTCGACGGCAATGACGCGTGCGCCGGCGGCGGCAAGCTGGGCCGTCTTGCCGCCGGGGGCGGCGCACAGGTCGACCACCGTCAGGCCGGCGACGGGGCCGAACAGCCGGGCCGGCAGGGCTGCCCCGGCATCCTGGACCCACCAGGCGCCCTCGGCATAGCCGGGAAGCTCCGTCACCGGGCCGTCGTGGCGCCGCCGCAAGGTGCCGGTCGGCAGCGCCTCCGCCTCCAGCCGGGCGGCCCACAGACCGGCATCGGCCTTCGCGGTGATGTCCAGAGGCGGTTCCTCCAGATGGCGTGCGGCGATCGCCCGCGCGGCATCGGCGCCGTAGGCGGCCGTCCAGCGTGCCCACAGCCATGGCGGCGTGTTCAGCTCCGCCGCGTCGCGCGCGGGCAGCAGCTGCGCGGCCTCGCGCGCCGCGCGCCGCAGCACCGCGTTCACCAGCCCGGCGAAGCGGCCTTCGGCGGTCTCCCGTGCCAGGTCGACGCTGGTGGATACGGCGGCGTGGGCCGGCGTGCGCAGGAACAGGATCTGCGCCAGCCCCAGCCTGAGGATGTCCGGGATGTCCGGCGCCCGCTTCGGCGGGCCCTGGCGCAGAAGCAGGGCGCTGACGGCATCGATCTGGCCGAGACGCCGCAGCGCCGTGGCCGCCAGTTGCCGGGCAAAGGCACGGTCGCGCTGGCTCAATCCCGGATCCAGGTCGCCCAGGGCGTCGTCCAGCGACCGCTTGCGGTCGAGCACCGCGGTCAACAGGGTGCGTGCCGCGCGGCGGGGCGGCAGGCCGTCGCCCTGCGGCGGATCCTCACTGGGCATCGGTGCTGTGCCTTTGCGTCGCGGGGGCGGCGGTGGCCATGATTCGAGTCGATCTCCCCAGGCGTAAACTGTTACTTTGTATACTTCGCATATGATGGACAGGCCGTTGATCGGCAGATCCGCGGCGTCCCGCTCCATCGGATGAGGGCAGTTCCTTGACCACCCCGAAGATTGCCCGCCGGTCCGTCCTGGCCGGCCTGGGCGCGGCCCTGATTGCGCGTCCGGCCCTGCCGACGCCGGGCGAAGCGCGCGAGCTGCGCCTGTACAACGTGAACACCGGCGAGAGCTTCCGCGACGCCTATTTCAACGGCGAAGGCTATGTCGCGTCGGCGCTGCCGCGACTGAACTGGTTCCTGCGCGATCACCGCGAGGCCGCCGCCGCGGAGGTCGACCCCCACCTGTTCGACATCCTGTGGAACGTGCAGCTGAACTACCTCAGGTTCCACGGCGCGCATGTGGTGCTGAACGTCCATTCCGCCTACCGGACGGAACGGACCAACGCCATGCTGCGCAACGAAGGGGCCGCACAGAACAGCTACCACAAGCTGGGACGCGCCATCGACATCTCGGCGCAGGGCTACGGCATCTATTTCCTCTACGACATGGTGCAGAACTGCGGGGCCGGGGGTACCGGCGTCTATATGCGCAGCCAGTTCGCCCACGTCGACACCGGGCCGCGGCGAAGCTGGATCCAGCCGCTCTGGTGAACGCGGGCGGCCGGGTGCCGCCCGCCGCCGGGCCTGCCCGCCGTCAGCCCCAGGGGCCGGCCGCGCCGGCCATCTGACGCAGCCGTGCGATGCGGTTCTGCGTGCTGGGATGGGTGGCGAACAGCCCGTCCATCGCCTGGGCGTGCAGCGGGTTGATGATGAACAGATGCGCCGTCGCGGGGTTGCGCTCCGCCGCCATGTTCACGGTACCGCGGGCGACCCGGTCGATCTTCTCCAGCGCACCGGCCAGCCACAGCGGCCGGCCGCAGATCTCCGCACCGATGCGGTCGGCCTCGTACTCGCGCGACCGGCTGATGGCCATTTGAACCAGGGCTGCGGCCAGGGGCGCCAGCACCATCATCAACAGGGAACCGACGATGCCCAGGGGGTTGTTGCGGTTGCCGCCGAAGAACAGGGCGAAGTTGGCCAGCATGGACAGGGCGCCGGCCAGCGTCGCCGTCACGGTCATGATCAGCGTGTCGCGGTTGCGCACATGCGCCAGCTCGTGGGCCATGACGCCGGCCAGCTCTTCCGCGGTCAGGCGCCGGATCAGCCCGGTGGTCGCGGCGACGGCGGCATTGGCCGGGCTGCGTCCGGTGGCAAAGGCGTTGGGCTGGTCGCTGTCGATCAGGTAGACGCGCGGCATCGGCATGCCGGCGCGCCCGGCCAGCTGGGCGACGATGCCGTAGTATTCGGGCGCACCCTGCGCGTCGACCTCATGCGCATTGTGCATGCGCAGGACCAGCTTGTCGGCATTCCAATAGGCGAAGGCGTTGGTTGCCACCGCGATCAGCAGGGCGATGACGATGCCGCCCTGGCCGCCCAGAAGGAAACCCGCACCGAGAAACAGCGCGGTCATCGCCGCCATCAGTATCGCCGTGCGTACCATCCCGCCCATCGCCTTGCCCTTTCCCCCGGCAACGGCCCCACGAATTGGGGCGGCCCTGGAGATATGCTCGGCCGCCCGCAGTTCAAGCGTTGAACATCGACGGCTTCTCGGTCCAGATAGGGGCAGCCGCAGGGGAGCAGATGATGTCCGATCCCAAGACGCCGGGCGCGGTTGCGCCGGCGGACGAAGCCCCGCCCGACGCCGCCGCGACACAGCCGCGCGGCAAGGGGCCATTGCAGAAGCCGGGCGAAATCGGTGGCCGCGACGGGCCGGAGCCGACGCGCTTCGGCGACTGGGAAGTCAACGGCCGGTGCACGGATTTCTGATCGGGCCGTAGGCCCCGGTTGGCCCATCGGCAGGCAGGGGGTTGCATTCGCAGAATGTAGGAATATATTCAATATCATAAGTCTATGATCCTTTGTTGCGCAGCATGGCCGGCGACCCGGCCGGATGTGGCAGCAGGACTGCGGGCGGCATGATGAAGTGGGTATGCGGTGTGCTGGGCCTTGCCATTGCCGTTGCTGGCTTGCCGATCCATGGGGAAGACCGGCTGGCCGGGCCGGTGGAAGCGGACGTGACCGGCGTGATCGACGGCGACACGCTGGCGGTGCGGGCGCATATCTGGCTGGACCAGAGGGTGGAGACGCGCGTTCGGCTGGCCGGTGTCGATACGCCGGAACTGCGGGGCCGTTGCGCCGAAGAACTGGCGCTGGCGGCATTGGCCAGGGATACCGTCGCTGCGCGCGTGGCCGGGCGTGCGGTGCTGTTGCGCAACGTCCGCTTCGGCACCTATGCGGGCCGCGTGGTCGCCGAGGTCGAGGTGGATGGCGAAGACCTGTCGGCCATGCTGATCGCCGCCGGTCTGGGCCAGCCCTATGACGGGCGCGGCGAGCGCCCCGACTGGTGCGGGTGAGGCGGTTCGTCCCCCGGCGGCCTGTCCCGCATGGCTGTTGCGCGGACGCTTGTGAAAAAATCATGACATAGCTGCAATGCAGCATGGTAGTGTGTTCGTGCAATAAAGCTGAGGCGATAACCAATCCCGGCCAAATAGATGCCGACGCCGCTAAGAACCGTTCCAAGGAACGGGCAAAGGCGGGCATGGGAGTGATCGCAAGGCTATCGGGCGTTCGACTCGGCGTTGTTGCGTATCATCGATACTGCGGCGCAGTCAGCCGCAGAACCGACCGACGTCCCCGCGCGGGGACACGGGCAGCGGCATCAGGTCCGCGACATGCCCCTTCCGCCGGCAGAGGTCCGCCCTCTCGCCGGCGGCGTCGTTCCGGGGCCGGCCATTACCGTCCGCGCTGCCCATGGTCGGACGCGCACGGGGCCACGGCTTGCGGTATCATCCCGCCCCGTCTTTTCCGTTTCGCCGGGGCAGCCGCGATGGCCCGCTACCTGGTCCGCCGTCTGGCAACGGTCGTCCTGACGCTGGTCGGCATGTCGCTGGTGGTGTTCGTCGTGCTCGAGATGCTTCCGGGCGACCCGGCGCTGATGATGCTCGGCACCGAGGCGACGGACGACACCCTGTGGGCGCTGCGCCATGACCTGGGCCTCGACCAGCCGGCGGCGATCCGCTACCTGCACTGGGTCGGCGGCCTTCTGACCGGCGACCTGGGCATCAGCCACACCTACGACGTGCCCGTGGCAAGCCTGGTCGGCGACCGGCTGGCCGTCACCGTTCCGCTGGCGGGGCTGGCCATGGCGCTGGCCATCGCGCTGGCCGTGCCGCTGGGCGTCGCGGCGGCCGCGCGGCGCGGCCGCCCGGCCGACTATGCCGTCATGACCTTCAGCCAGATGGGGATCGCGGTTCCGGGCTTCTGGCTCGGCATCCTGCTGATTCTGGTCTTCTCGGTGGAACTCGACTGGTTCCGTGCCGGCGGGTTTCCCGGGTGGGACGACGGCCCCGGCCCGGCCCTGGGCGCCCTCGTGCTGCCGGCGGTGGCCCTGGCCTTGCCGGAAGCGGCCATCCTGGCGCGGGTCGCCCGCTCGGCGGTGCTCGATACGCTGGGCGAAGACTACGTGCGCACGGCCTGGGCCAAGGGGCTGGGCCGGCGGGCGGTGCTGTACCGCCACGTCCTGCGCAATGCGCTGATCCCCGTGACCACCATCGTCGGCCTGCAATTCGCCTTTCTGCTGGCCGGCGCGATCGTCGTGGAAAGCGTGTTCACGCTGCCCGGGCTGGGGCGGCTCCTGTTCCAGGCCATCGGCCAGCGGGACCTGATCGTCGTGAAGGATCTGGTGGTGATGCTGGCCGCCATGGTGGTGGCCATCAACTTCGCCGTCGACGCCCTCTATCACCTGGCCGATCCGCGGCTGCGGCGGGCCGCATGGGTGTGAGGGGGCCGCCCGGGCGCCTGCCGCCGCGCCCGCCCCGGCCGCGCCGGCTGCACGCCAGCTTCGTTGCCGGGGTCGCGCTGACCGGGCTGGTTGCGGCCATGGCCGGGCTGGGCCTGGTATGGACGCCCTATGACCACACCGCCCAGGCGATCGTCCTGCGCCTGCAAGGGCCGGGCGGCGCGCACTGGCTGGGCACCGACCAGTACGGCCGCGACGTCCTGTCGATGATCATGGTCGGTGCCGGCAACTCCATCCTGGTGGGGGCGGGCGCGGTGGGCCTGGGCGCCGTGGTCGGCATCCCGCTCGGGCTGGTTGCCGCCGCCCGGGCCGGGCGCTGGCCGGACCTTGTCGTCGGCCGGCTGGTCGATGTGGTCTTTGCCTTTCCGGCGATCCTGTCGGCGGTGCTGATCAGCGTGCTGATGGGGCCGGGCGCGGCAACGGCCATCCTGGCCATCGGCACCTTCAACATCGCCGTGTTCGCCCGGGTCACGCGCGGGGCGGCGCTGGGGGTGTATGCGCGCGAGTTCGTCCGGGCCGCCCTGGCGCTGGGGCGGCGGCGCAGCGACATCGCCATCCGCCACGTGCTGCCCAACGCGTCCGGGGTGCTGATCGTCCAGGCGACCATCCAGTTCGCGGTGGCCATCCTGGCCGAAGCGGCGTTGAGCTATCTGGGGCTCGGCATCCAGCCGCCGCAGCCGAGCTGGGGCAAGATGCTGTTCGACGCCCAGACGCTGATGTTCATGGCGCCGTTGCAGGCCGTCTTTCCGGGGCTGGCCATCGCGATTGCCGTCATGGGGCTGAACCTGCTGGGCGACGGGCTGCGCGACCTCCTGGACCCGCGGCTCGGCCCGCGGCGGACGACGGCCTGAGGCGGCGGCGCGTCAGGCGACCTCGCGGGCGCAATAGGTGCGGGCCAGCTCCGCCAACGGCATTGGACGGCCGTACAGGTATCCCTGCCCCAGGTCGGCACCGAAACGGGCCATCAGGGCGTGCTGTTCCTGGGTTTCCACGCCTTCCGTCACCACCGTCAGCTTCAGCCCGTGCGCCATGGTGATGATGCTCTCCACCATCGCCGCGGCCGTGGGATCGACGGTCACATCCTTCACGAAGGCGCGGTCGATCTTCAGCACGTTCACGGGGAAGCTGCGCAGGTAGCTGAGCGAGGAATAGCCCGTGCCGAAATCGTCCAGCGACAGGCTGACGCCCAAGGCCGACAGCGCCTCGAGGGTCTGGTAGGTCTGCGGCAGGTCGGCCATCAGGACGCTTTCGGTAATCTCCAACTCCAGCTGCCCCGGCGACAGTCCGCTGTCGGCCAGGGCCCGCTTGACCGCATCCAAGAGCCCGGCGGTGGCAAACTGGCGGCTGGACACGTTCACGGCGACGCGCAGCCCCGGGCGGGTCTGGAGCAGCTCGGCAATCTGCTTGCAGGCGGTTTCCAGCACCCAGGTGCCGATGGGCACGATCAGGCCGGTGTCTTCGGCCAGCGAGATGAATTTCGGCGTCGGCACCAGGCCCAGCGTGTCGTTCTTCCATCGCAGCAGGCATTCCACGCCGACCAGGCGCTGGTCCTGTACGCTCACCACCGGCTGGTAGCAGAGGAACAGCTCGTCGCGCTCCAGCGCCTTGCGCAGGTGGCCTTCCATCAGCGTGCGCTCGCGCCAGCGCTTGTTCAGCTCGGGCGTGAAGAACCGGAAGTCGTTGCGGCCGCCGTCCTTGGCACGGTAGAGCGCGGCATCGGCCTCGCGCATCAGGGCATCGGCGTCCCGACCGTTGTCGGGGAAGATGGCGATGCCCAGGCTGGCGGAGATGTAGACTTCCCCGTGTTCCAGCCGGAACGGCGCTTCGAAGGCGCCAAGGATGCGGCGCGCGATCCGCTCCACATCCGACGCGTCGTCCAGGTCGGCCGTGATCACCGTGAACTCGTCGCCGCCCAGGCGGGCGACCACGTCGGCCGGGTTGGTCGCGGCGACGATGCGCTCGGCCGCCGACAGGATGATCTGGTCGCCGACGGTGTGGCCGAAGCTGTCGTTGATGCGCTTGAACTGGTCGAGGTCGATGAACAGCAGGGCGACGCGCTGGCCCGTCGTTTCGGCCTGCTTCAGCGTGCGTGTCAGACGGCTGAGGAACAGGGCGCGGTTCGGCAGGTCGGTCAAGGTATCGTGGCTGGCCTGCCACTGGATCGTCTTCTGGGCGTGGCGGTGCTCGGTGATATCGGCGGTGGCACCAAGATAGCCGGCGAACCGGCCCTCGCGGTCGGTCAGCGGAACGCCGCTGTTCCTCAGCCACTTGACCTCGCCGTTGGGCAGCCGCACCGCCCAGACGAGGTTGCGGAACTGCCGGCGTGCGGCCACCGCATTGACGCTCTCCTGGAAGTCCCCATCGATGGTGTCGACCAGCAGGCAGCCGCGGCGGTGGCCGATCAGGGCCTCCTTGCCGGTCCCCAGCACTTCCTCCATCCGGTCGGAAACATAGGTGACGCGGTCTGCGGTATCGGTCTCCCAGAACCAGTCGTTGGATGTCTCGGCCAGGGCGCGGAACCGTGTCTCGCTCTCGCGCAGCGACTGCTCCGCGGCAAGCTGCGCCAGCTCGCGTGCAACCAGGTTCGCCACCAGGATGAGGCCCAGCGGGTAGTAGCACGTGCCGATGGCGGTATAGACCAGCGCCACGTGGAAAGCTGCGTCCCAGGTCCACAGGCCGATGAAGCCCACCAGCAGTGCCGGTGAGGCGCTGGTCAGCGTGACCATGACGCCCAGCTGGGCAAGCCGTATCGTCGAAGGCCGTGCCGGGACGACCGGCAGGGTGCGCAGGAAGCCGAGGCAGCCCAGCAGGGTCAGGCCGGCGCTGACGACACCGGGCATGGCGCCGTCACCCCCCAGCAGAAGGCGGACGACGGAGATGCCGGCGGCCGTCAGGACACCGCTCAGCGGGCCGCCGAACAGGGCGCTGGCCGCGATGGCGACGTTGCGCCCATCGACCAGGATGCCGTCGACCAGCTCCAGCGACACCAGCATGGCGCCCATGCCGACCAGGGCGAATCCGCACCCCAGGACCACGGCCGATCGGTGCCCGGACAGGGATTTCAGCCGGCGCGTCGCCAGGCTGATGGCCACAGTCAGACCGATGAGCGTCACCATATTGGTGGCAAGTGCGCCAAATACGCCCAACAGATCGACCATAGACCTCACCGCGACTCCCCTGCGGCCCAGTGTCCGGCAAATGCCGTAAGAAACGGTAAACTCCCCCCGAAACACCGCGTCGAACAGGATGGAAGGGGCGCCAGCGGTATTGACAGCGGTTGCCGGGCATGCCACGGCCTGACCGCTGTAACGCGCGGTCAAGCGCATGCCTCAGGGAGGAGAGCACCCCCGTGTCCGTTTTCACCACTCGGCCCGAATTGATCGGGACCTTCGGTATGGTTACATCGACGCATTGGCTGGCGTCGGCGGCCGGGATGGCCATGCTGGAGCGGGGCGGCAACGCCTTCGACGCCGCCGTTGCGGCGGGTTTCGTCCTGCAGGTGGTCGAACCGCACATGAACGGCCCGGGGGGCGATTCCACCACATTGCTGCACGACGCCGCCAAGGGCGAGACGCTGGTGCTGTGCGGCCAGGGCGTGGCCCCCGGGGCCGCGACGATCGAAACCTTTCGGGATCTCGGGCTGGGGATGGTGCCGGGCACCGGGCTTCTGGCCGCCGTCGTCCCCGGCGCCTTCGACGCGTGGCTCTTGATGCTGCGCGACCGCGGCACGTTGCCGTTGCGCGAGGTGCTGGCCCCGGCGATCGGCTATGCCGAATCCGGCTATCCCGTCGCCGAGCATGTCAGCGGCGCGATCCAGGCGGTGGCCGGTCTGTTCCGGCAGTACTGGCCCAGCTCCGCCGCGGTGTACCTTGCCGGCGGCACCGGCCCGCGCCCGGGCCAGCTGTTCCGCAATCCGGCCCTGGCGGCCTTCTACCGTCGCCTGCTGCTGGAAGCCGAGGCGGTCGGACGCGACCGCGAAGGGGTGGTCGAGGCGGCCCGCAACGTCTTCTATACCGGCTTCGTGGCCGATGCCATCGACCGGTTCTGCCGTGGTACCGAAGTGATGGATTCCAGCGGCCGCCCCCATCACGGCCTGCTGACGGGCGACGACATGGTCGACTGGCGGTCCGGCTATGAGGCGCCGGCCACGCTCGACTACGAAGACTTCGTCGTCTGCAAGGGCGGCGGCTGGGGCCAGGGGCCGATCTTCCTGCAACAGCTGGCGCTGCTGAAGCATTTCGACGTGGCCGGCATGGACCCCGAAGGGCCGGAATTCGTCCACACCGTGGTGGAATGCGCCAAGCTGGCGCTGGCGGACCGCGAGGCCTATTACGGCGACCGGCCGGGAATGCCCGCCCCGATCCCCGACCTTCTGGCCCCCGGCTACAACGCCGCGCGGGCACGGCTGGTGGAGGAGCGGGCGAGCCACGAGTTCCGTCCCGGCGACCTGCCCGGGCACGCGGCCTATTGGCCGTCGGACGACGAACTGCCGCTGAACGTCGCGGAACTGGAGGCGACGTTCGGCACCGGCGAGCCGGTGTCGGTGGCCGTGGCCGCCGGGCCGCCGCGCGGCGATACCTGCCATCTGGACGTGGTCGATGCCCGGGGCAACATGGTCTCGGCGACGCCGTCGGGCGGCTGGCTGCAAAGTTCGCCGGTAATCCCCGAACTGGGCTTTCCGCTGGGCACACGCGGGCAGATGTTCCGCCTCGACCCGGGCAGCCCGGCCGCCGTGGGGCCGGGGCGGCGTCCGCGCACCACCCTGTCGGCGACGCTGGCATTGCGCGACGGCAAGCCGGCCATGGCGATGGGCACCCCCGGCGGCGACCAGCAGGACCAGTGGACGCTGACCCTGTTCCTGCGTGTCGTCCACCACTACGCCAACCTGCAGCAGGCGATCGACGCGCCGACCTTCCACACCAACCACACGCCGTCCAGTTTCTGGCCGCGGCGCGCCCATCCGGGCGAGATCGAGGTGGAGACGCGGCTGCCCCAGCGCACACTGGACGAGCTGGCGGCGCGCGGCCACCACCTGAAGCGGGTCGGCGACTGGGCGCTGGGCCGCCTGTCGGCGGTTGCGCGGGACGAGACGGCGGAGGGGATTGCCCTGAGGGCCGCGGCCAACCCGCGCCGCATGCAGGGCTACGCCGCCGGACGCTAGGGCCGATCCCGCCCGATGTCCCTGCGCCAGCTGCAAACGCTGGTGGCGATCGCCGACCGCGGCAGCTTCCAGGCCGCGGCCGAAAGCCTGGGCCTGACGCAGTCGGCCGTCAGCATGCAGATCAAGGCGCTGGAGGACGAGCTGCGGGCGCCCCTGTTCGACCGCAGCAAGCGCCCGCCGGCGATCACGCCGCTCGGCCGGTCCATCCTCGATCGCGCGCGCGAGGTGGTGCGCCTCTACGAAACCCTGCACGACACCGCGGCCCGTGACCTGGCCGGCATGCTCAGGCTCGGGGTCATTCCCACGGTCGCCACCGGCATCCTGCCCGACGCGCTGGTGGAGCTGAAGACGCTGCACCCGCGCTTGCAGATCACCGTGGCCAGCGGCCTGTCGGAGGATCTGGCGCGGGCCACCGCGGCGGGGGACCTGGACGCCGCGGTGATCACCGGCCCCGGCACGCGCGACCCGGTGCTGGCCAGCCGCACCGTGGTGGAGGAGGCGCTGATGATCGTCGCCCACCGCGACCAGGCCGAAGGGACGGCGGCGGAGGTTCTGTCGCAGCACCCCTTCGTGCGCTTCAACCGCAGGACCGGCGTCGGGCGCATCATCGACGGCGGGCTGCGCGACCACGGGTTGTCCGTGCAGACGGCGATGGAGCTGGATTCGCTGGAGGCCATCCTGCTGATGGTCACGCGCGGCCTGGGGGTCGCCATCGTGCCCGAAACCTGCCTCGGCACCGCGGCCGCCCGCCAGCTGCGCATCATCCCCTTCGGCGACCCGCCGCTGAAGCGGTCCATCGACCTGGTCCATCCCATCGCCACCACCCGCCCGACCCTGATCGCCGCCCTCTACGACCGGCTGGCGCGCGTGGCGGGGGGATAGGCAGCGGGGGCGGCTGGCATGCTGACCGGGATCAGCCGGGGCGGGACTCCGGCACGGCCAGCGTCACCGTCGTGCCCTCGCCGATCGTGCTGGCGATGGCCAGGTGTCCGCCCATCTGCTCCAGCAGCGAACGGGTGATCGCCAGGCCCAGGCCGGTGCCGGGGATGGAGGAGGGGCCGCGGTTCTCGTCCATCAGGAACGGCTCGCCGATGCGGGCGATCAGCTCCGGCGGCATGCCTTCGCCGCGATCGGCGACGATGATCCGGCCCAGGCCGTCCCCGCGGTCGCCCCTGATCGCGATCTCCTGCCCGGGGCGGCTGAACTTGACGGCATTGGACAGCACGTTCAGCAGGCATTGGTAAAGGGCACGGCGGTCGGCGAACAGGCGCAGGTCGGCCAATGGCGCCACCCGGACGGTCATCGCCTTTTCCCGGCAGAGCGGGCGCATGGTGGCGATGGCGTCGTCCAGTGCCTCGGCGGCGTCCAGGGGCTCCGGCTCCAGGATGCGCGCCCCGGCTTCGATCCGCGCCAGGTCCAGGATGTCGTTGATCAGGGCCAGCAGGTGACGGCCGCTGTCGCGGATGTCGCCGACATAGTCGCGCACCGTGTCCATCGTCAGCTCGCGCGGCGGATGGTTGAGGATGAGGTCGGAGAATCCGAGGATGGCATTCAGGGGGGTGCGCAGCTCGTGGCTGACGCTGGCCATGAAGGCCGTCTTGGCACGGTTGGCCCGCTCCGCCTCGTCCAGCGCGCTGCGCAGGCTCTGTTCGGCCTGCTTGCGGTCGGTGATGTCGCGCACCGTGCCTTCGTAGAACAGGGGGGCACCATCCGCATCGCGCACCAGATAGGCGTTCTCCGAAATCCACAGGCGCCGGCGTGACTTGTGCGCGAAGATCTCGGATTCGAAGTCCTCCACACAGCCGTCCCGGGCCAGCAGCCGCTGGAATTCGGCCCTGCGGCCGGGGTCGACATACCATTCGGTGGCGATGTCCTTCACCCCGGCCAGGTGCTCTGCCTCGGTCTCGTAGCCATTGAGGCGGTTGAGCGCGGGGTTGGAGCGCAGCTGCCTGCCGTCGAGCGACGATCGGTAGATGCCCTCCGTCACGCGCTCGAAGATGCGGCGATAGTCGGTTTCCGCCTGGACGAGGCGCAGCTGCGTTTCGATCAGCTCGTTCACGTCGGAAATGGAGCCGACATAGCCGGTGATCGCGCCCCGCTCGTCGCGCAACGCCGTTCCGTGCTCGCGCACCCAGATCTGCCGGCCGTCGGCGTGCCACACGGCATAGACCGCCCCTTCGACCCGGCCCACGGCGTCGACGGCGGCCCTCACCCGCGCCTGGTCGCGCGGATCGACATAGAAGCTGGACGCCGTCCGGCCGCTGGCCAGCAATGCCGCCCGGTCCGCATAGCCGAGAATCCGCGCGAGCTGGTCGTTGACGTAGCGGAAATGCCCATCGGGGGCCGTCTCGAACAGGCCCACACCCGAGATATCGACCATCTTGCGCAGGTCCGGCTCGACCAGCCCCTGGGTCAGTCCGTTGTCGTCCGCCGGCCTGCCCGCCATGGCTGTCGCCGCTCCCCGTCCCAGCCGGGGGTCGGTGCTTGGGGGACTGCACCTTCGCCCAGAATGGCCGACTGACGTCAAATACCCGGATCCCCCGCGCATCATCCGCCTCACGATAGTGCAGGCACATCCAACGTCAACACCGTGGGGGCAGCGCTGGCGCCGTGGCGGTGGTCCTGTCCGGCCCGGTGCCGGCCTAAGTTGCCTAAGTTGCCGTTTGTGCGTGTGCGGCGACCCGCGCGAGGACGTCCGCGCATTGCCACAGCTGCCGGGCCGTGACGAACTCGTCGGGTTGGTGCGCCTGGGCGACGTCGCCGGGGCCAAGGACCACGGTCGGCAGACCGGCGCGCTGGTACAGGCCGGCTTCGGTGGCAAAGGGCACCGTCCCGGTCTCGTCCGTGCCGGTGATCGATGCCGCCAGCCGCTGGGCGGCGCCGGCGGGATCGGGTGCCAGCGGCGGCACGTTGCAGCGTGTGGTGTTGACGATGCGCCCCGTGGGGCATTCGGCCAGCAGGCGCGGCAGCAGGTCGTCGGCGATATGGGCCTCGATCTCGGCGACCATGGCGGCCGGATCGTCGCCGGGGATCGGGCGGATATCCCATTCCAGGCGGCAATGGCGGGCAACGATGTTGAAGGCGGTGCCCCCGTCGATCAGTCCGACATTCAGGGTGGTATAGGGCGGGTCGAAGCCGCAATGCCGGTCGGCCCGGGCGCGGCAGCGGTCGGCCATGTCCCACAGCCGCTGGGCGATGGCCACGCCATAGCGCACCGCGCTGGCCCCCAGGGCCGGCTTGCCCGAATGGGCGTGGCGGCCTTCCACGGTGGTATCGAAGACCAGGATGCCCTTGTTGGCGCTGGCCGGACGCATGCCCGTGGGCTCGCCGACGATGACGGCGGCCGGCGTCGGCAGGTGGTGCAGCATGTGGTCGATCAGCCGCGGTGCGCCGAAGCACCCGACCTCTTCGTCATAGGTCAGCGCCAGGTGGATGGGCTGCCGCAGCGGGCGGTCCGCCCAGGTCGGCGCCAACGCCAGTGCCACCGCCAGGAACCCCTTCATGTCGCAGGCGCCGCGCCCGTGCAGGTGGCCGTCGCGCTCCGTCAGGGTGAAGGGGTCGCTGGTCCATGCCTGGCCGGTCACTGGGACGACATCGGTGTGGCCGGACAGGACGACGCCGCCGGTACAGTCCGTCGGGCCGACGGTGGCGTAGAGATTGGCCTTGGTGCCGTCGTCGCTGGGCACCACGGTCGCCCGGATGCCGTGGCCGTCCAGCCAATCGGCGGCCCAGTCGATCAGCGCCAGGTTGGATTTCGACGACACCGTGTCGAACCCGATCAGCCGTCCCAGCACCTCTGCGATGCGTCGCTGGTCGTCCGTCAATGCACCCGTCATGGCAGCCTAGCCCTTCCAGAAGGTCGGAAAGACCAGGATCATCACCGTGAACAGCTCCAGCCGCCCCAGCAGCATGCCGAAGGACAGCAGCCATTTCGCCTGGTCCGGCAGCGGTTCGAACGTCCCGGCCGGGCCGATGATCGGCCCCAGGCCCGGCCCGACATTCGCGATGGCCGTGGCCGCACCCGATACGCTGGTCAGGTAGTCCAGCCCCAGCAGGCTCAAGGCCAGTGCCAAGCCGGCAAAGCACAGCGCGAACAGGAAGAAGAAGCTCATCACCGATTCCGACACGCTCTCGGGGATGGGCTTGCGGTTGTAGTAGGGGATGAACACGCCGGACGGGTGCACCAGCTTGGCCACCACGCTGCGGCAGGTGGCATAGAGCACCTGGAAGCGGAAGATCTTGATCCCGCAGGTGGTGGACCCGGCACAACCGCCGACGAACATCAGGTAGAACATGCCCGTCGTGGCAAAAGCGCCCCAGATGCCATAGTCGGACGTGGCGAACCCCGTGCCGGTGATGACCGAGACGACGTTGAAGGCGCACAGCCTGAAGGCATCGATGAAGGCCAGGTCGTCGCCCCGCGTCTGGTACAGGTAGACCGTCATCGCGGCGATCGCGATGGCGACGATGGACAGGAACCACCGGACCTGGCTGTCTTCGAACAGTGCCCGCGGCTTGCCGCGGATGGCCCGCAGGTACAGCACGAAGGGCATGCCGCCGATGATCATGAAGGCGGTGGCCACGGCGTCGATGGCCGCGCTGCTGAACCGGCCGAACGACAGGTCCGAAGTGGAAAACCCGCCGGTGGCGATGGTCGTCATCCCGTGCGCCACGGCGTCGAACCACGGCATGCCGCAGGCGGCATAGGCCGACGCGCAGATGACGGTCAGGGCGAAGTAGATCAGGCCGATGGAGCTGGCGATCTCCGCCGCGCGGGGCAGCACCTTCTCCGACGTGTCGGAGCTTTCCATGCGGAACAGCTGCATGCCGCCGACCCTGAGCAGCGGCAGCACCGACAGGGCCATGACGATGATCCCGATGCCGCCCAGCCATTGCAGGATCGCCCGCCAGATCAGGATGCCCGGCGGCGCGGCGTCCAGCCCGACGATCACCGTCGATCCCGTCGTGGTGACGCCGGACATGCTTTCGAAGAAGGCGTCGGTGTAGCTGAGGTCAAGCTCGCAGAAGGCGAAGGGCAGGGCGGCGAAGGCCGCGATCATCAGCCAGCTGAGCGCCGTCAGCAGGAAGGCTTGGCGAACCTCCAGGGAAAACCCGCGCCCGCGGCTGGTCAGGACGAAGGCGACGCCGACGAACAGCGTGATCGCGGCGGACGCGACGAAGGCACCCCAGTCGTCATGGCCATAGGCGATGTCGACAATGGCCGGCAGCAGCATGGCGGCGGCAAGAATCGACATCAGGATGCCGACGACGAACAGGATGGGGCGCAGCTCGGGCAATGGGCGAACCCGATGACATTAGGGTACGGACCCCGGACGGCCCGAGGGTCAACGCCCGCCCTGCTTACCCTTGGTCGCGGCGTCCCACAAGCGGTGGCGTGCCGGGGCTAGTCGCCCAGGCCGGCCAGGGCGTGGAATTCGCGGCGCAGTTGCACATCGTCGCGGAAAGCGCCCAGCATGCGGCTTGTCACCATTGCGGCGCCCACCTTGCGCACGCCGCGGGTGGTCATGCAGTGGTGCTGGCTGGCGATGACCACGGCGACGCCGCGCGGTTCCAGCACGTGGTGGATGGCGTTGGCGATCTGCGCCGTCATGCGCTCCTGGATCTGCAAGCGGTGCGCGAAAGCGTCGACCACCCGCGCCAGCTTGCTGATGCCGACCACCCGCCGGCCCGGCAGATAGCCCACATGGGCGCGGCCGACGATCGGGACCATGTGGTGTTCGCAATGGCTTTCGAAGTCGACGTCGCGCAGCACGACCATTTCGTCATAGCCGTCGGTCTCTTCGAACACCCGTTGCAGCAGTTCCACCGGATCGGTGCCGTACCCGCCGAAGAACTCGCCATAGGCTTTCACCACCCGGCGCGGCGTGTCCAGCAGGCCTTCGCGATAGGGGTCTTCGCCGGCCCAGCGCAGCAGCGTCCGCACCGCATCCTCGGCTTCGGCCTGGGTCGGCCGGCCATCCTGGCCCGGGTCCGCCAGCTTCGGGGCGGTGGCATCGACCAGCGCTGCAAATCGGCTTCGCTCCGGCACTGCGGAATATCCTTATGCTTTCGGGCCGACGGTTCCGGCGGGCGCCGGCTGCCCGCGGCCTTCATTCTGGCACACCACGGCTAGAAGGGTGGCGTGCCGCCACCAAGAGTCAAGACCACGGCGGACCAATCGTGGTGCGTCCCGGCCGGCATTGCCCCCTTTGCCGTATCGGCGATCGCAGCAACGTGTTCGCTAGTTGATGCGCACGGGCTGATGGGGGCTGTCCAGCGAGAAAGCCGGCACGGCAACGTCGAAGCGCTCGCCGTCGACGGTCTCCATCTCATAGCTGCCCACCATGATGCCCGACGGGGCGTTCAGCGGTGTGCCGCTGGTGTATTCGAAGCTCTCCCCGGGATTCAGCACGGGCTCGACGCCGACGACACCGGGTCCGCGCACCTCCTGCACCCGGCCGAAGGCATCGGTGATGCGCCAATAGCGGTTGCGCAGCTGCACCGTCTCCGCCCCGTTGTTGACGATGCGCACGTGGTAGGCCCAGACGAAGTGGCTGTCACCGGGAGAGGATTGATCTTCCAGGAAAATCGGCTCGACCGTGACGTTGATCGACCGCGTCTCGGCAGTATACATCGGCTTGACCCGGGCTCCTCGTCGGTTTTCGAGCGAACCGCCGGTGAGGATTACCGCAGTGTGCGAGACCCGTCCAGAGGCATGGCGCCGTCGGGTGCGTGCGGTCGGCCCGTTGCAGCGGATCCGGGAATCATGGGCGGCCGCCACCTGGCCGCCGGTACATGGGCGCGGACGGCCGGTCCCGGTATCGGTCCGCCCATCCCGTAGCGATCGGCGGGGCCGCAAAAGAAAATCGGGTGCGGCTTGCGCCGCACCCGACTTCCCAACTGCTTGCGACCGAGGTCGCTGTCGGCAGTCCCGCTTACTGGAAGCGGATCTCCGCACGACGGTTCGAAGGCTCGCGGACGCCGTCGGGCGTATCCACAAGCGGATCGTTTTCGCCGCGACCCGAGGTCAGGATGGACGAGTTGGCGACGCCCTTGGCGACCAACGCGTTCCGCACGGCCTCGGCACGACGGATGGACAGGGCCTGGTTGTAGGCGGCCGAGCCCGAACGATCGGTGAAGCCGACCACGTCGATCAGCATGGCACCACCGGCGGCGGTGTACTGGCCCGCCACGTCGTTGAGGACCGCGTCGGCCTCAGGCGTGATCACCGTGCTGTCGAAGTCGAAGAACACGAAGAACACCGGACCCGTTTCCGGAGGCAGCGGGCCTTCGATCAGCGCCAAGAAGGCATAGAACTCATCACGGCAGGCCGCGATGTGATCCGGCTGATGGTTCTCTTCCTGCTGTTCGACCCAGCAGTCGAACTTCGCCTGGGCGATCGCCGCTTCCACCGGATAGGTGCTGCGGGCACCGCCGTCGAGGGCGGCGAGCAGCCGCGCGCGGGCCGAGCCCAGCTCCTCGAGCGAATCGGCCGGCAGCGCCCAGTCCGCCAGATCCTCCGGCAAGACGATCTCGCCGGCGGCTGCGGCCAGGCCCTTGCGGGCGAAATGCTCAGCATCACGCCAGTCGCCCATCTCGTTGGCCTCGAAGTTGGCCAGATCGCGATATTCGACCGTGAGCTGCTGCGTGAACGGATCGCCGACTGCTTCGACTTGGTTGACGGCGTCAACGTCGAATCCCATACAGCCGGCTACCAGTGTCGCCCCTGCGAAGAGGCTTAGATAACGGACAGCCTTCATTACCTTCACTCCGTCTAGGTCCCCAGGGAGGTTCGACTCGACAACCTAAGCCTATTCGCCCAAGAGCACCGCGCGAGCGCAAGGGCACTGCCCCGACCCAGCGTCGATCGGCGAAACCTCTCGACCCTTATACCAGAAACCGAGACGAATTGAAGATCTTGTGAGCGATTAGACTCAGGAAATCTGGGCGAAATTTTGATCGCACCCCTTCGCCCGCCGAAATCGTGCCGGGATCATACGCCATTTTGCGTGTCCGGCAGCATGATCACGGGGCCTCCGGCGGCGTCTGCATCGTCCGGATCGTGCGTCACCAGCAGTGTCGGCAGCCCCCGGCGACGGGCATGATCGAACACCAGGGCGCGGAGTCGCGCGCGCAGCGGGCCGTCAAGGCGGGAAAACGGCTCGTCCAGCAGCAGGGCCAGCGGTTCGGCCAGAAGCGTGCGCATCAGGGCGGCGCGCGACCGCTGACCGCCGGACAGCGTCGCGGGATCGCGCCCGTAGAACCCCTCCAGCCCGGATTCGGCCAGTGCCGCCTCGACACGGCGGCGGCGCTCCCTCCCCTTCACGGCGCGCGGCAGGGCAAAGGCCAGGTTGCGGCCGACCGACAGGTGCGGAAACAGCAGGTCGTCCTGGAACAGGATGCCGACGCGCCGGTCTTCCGGCGCCAGCCCGGCCAGCGGCCGGTCGTTCAGCCTGATCGTGCCCTCTGCCCGCAGGGGCGGGGGCAGCGTGCCGCAGATATGGGCCAGCAGGCTCGATTTGCCGCTGCCGCTGGGTCCCATCAGCGTCGCGGCGGTGCCCGGCGGGATCGCCAGGTCCAGCGGCGGCACCAGCAGCCTGGGTCCCAGCCACACGGCGACCGATTCGAGTCGCAGGCCCCCGGCGGCGGCGTTCACCGGCGCATTCCGCGGCGGCGCCGGTAGAGCCAGGCCGGCAGCGCCAGGGCGATGCCGAACCCCAGCAGCGGCAACAGCGCCTGGGCGAAGGCGTAGACACCGATGACCCGGCGGTCGGCGCCCGAAGCCAGGGCAACCGCCTCCGTCGTCAGGGTGGTCAGCCGGCCGGCGCCGGCAAACACCGTCGGCAGGTACTGTGCCACGCTGACCGACAGCCCGACGGCACCGGCGACCAGGATCGGGCGCAGCAGCATCGGCAGCTTCACCGCCAGGAACGCGCGGACGGGCGCCGCGCCCAGGCAGGCGGCCGTCCGCTGGTACCGCTCGTCCAGCGTCCGCCACGGATCGGCCAGCGACAGGAATATATAAGGAAGGACGAACAGCAGGTGGCTCCACACCAGCGCCAGCCAGCCGCCGTCCAGGCCGAGGGCCACCAGCACCACCTGCAGGCCGAACAGGAAGCCGATCTGCGGCACCAGAAGGGGCGTGTACAACAGCCACAAGGCCCGGCGGGTCGGCCGCACATGGTGGCGCTGCTCGTGTTCCAGGCAGCCGACCACCAGCACCAGGGCCAGGACGGTCGATGCCAGGCCCGCCCCCAGCGTCGTCCAGGCGGGTGCCGCCAGCGCCGGCATCGCCCCGGTCCAGGTGGACAGCCGCCAGCCCGCTGGCAGCGATTCGGGCCAGTGCCAGCGCGCCGCCACGGACCAGACGCCCAGTCCGGCGATCGATCCGGCGGCGGCGAGCGCCAGGATCACCTGGGCCGCACCGGACACGGCGCGCGCCGGCAGGCCGCTGCCGCCGCGCCGGCCGGCGACCAGCCACGCCCGCGAGGCCGCGGCCACCGCACGCTCGGCCGCGATCCACAGCGCGATGGCAGCGACCACCAGCAGCACTTGCAGGCCTGCACCGGCCGCCGCCACGAATCGCATCGACAGATCGGGGTCGGCCGTCCAGCGCAGGATCAGCGGCGCCAGCGGCGGCGGCGTCGCCGGCCCCAGGATCATGCCCATGTCGACGACCGACAGGGCGAAGGCCAGGACGGCGAAAACCGGCAGGCGCATCTGCGGATACAGCTGCGGCAGGATCGTCTTGATCCACGCGGCCAGCGGCCGATAGCCCAGGCTGCGGGCGATGGTCATGCCGTCGTCGACGCGGATCTGCTGCATTGCCGCCAGGGCCATGAACAGCAGGAATGCGGTTTCCTTGATCACCAGCCCGAAGGTCAGCGCCAGCCCGCCCGGGTCCTGGACGATCGCCAGGTCGGGCGGATGGTGCCAGCCCGTCGCCCACGGCGACAGTGCCCGGGCGATCCAGCCGCTGGGCGCCAGCAAGAATGCCAGCCCCACCGCCAGGGCCGCATGCGGCACGGCCAGCACCGGGGCCAGCGTCCGCCGGATCGCCCGCTCCACGCCCGTCCCGTGCCAGGCGGCAAGGCTGCCCATGGCGATGGTCAGCGACAGCACCGTCGAACCGATGCCGGTCGCGAGGCTCAGCCTCACCGCCTCGCCCAGCCCCGGTACGGCGAACAGGCGCCGCCAGGGATCGATGGTCAGGCCGCTTCCGCCGAGCGCGGGCAGATAGCCGAAGGCCGGAAGCCAGGTGCCCAGCAGGCCGACCGCGATCGGCACCAGGAACAGCGCCAGCGTCATGGCCGGCGCCGCGGCCAGCCAGGCGTCCCAGAGCCCGCGCCTGCGGCGGCCCTGCAGCCCGGGCGTGGCGGCCATGCCGGTCACGCGGGCGCCCCCGCTCGTGGGCGGGGCGCCGCATCGCCGGCCAGCGACAAATCGTCCGGGGTGGGGGTCAGGGGACAACACATAAAGATATCTTTATGTTTTCCTTGCGACGCTGCGGCCGGGGTGATACCCGTCCGCCGACGCCTGTCGGCGACGGCGGCCGAATCGGGGCCCCACAACGCACAGGGCGCTTGGGCGCCGGGGAGTTGGATGCGCATGACCATCGATACCACGAACGACTACAAGGTTGCGGACATCGGCCAGGCGGATTGGGGCCGGCGCGAGATCGCCATCGCCGAGACGGAAATGCCCGGCCTGATGGCGCTGCGGGAGGAATACGGCCCGTCGCAGCCGCTGAAGGGCGCCCGGATCGCCGGCTGCCTGCACATGACCATTCAGACCGCCGTGCTGATCGAGACGCTGCAGGCCCTGGGCGCCACGGTGCGCTGGAGCTCGTGCAACATCTTTTCCACCCAGGACCATGCCGCTGCGGCGATCGCCGCCCGCGGCGTTCCCGTCTTTGCCTGGAAGGGCATGAGCGAGGAGGAGTTCTGGTGGGCCATCGACCAGACGATCGAAGGCCCCGACGGCTGGCGCCCCAACCTGCTGCTGGACGACGGCGGCGACCTGACGGCGGTCATGCACACGAAGTTCCCGCAGCTGCTGGCCGATGTGCGCGGCCTGTCGGAGGAGACGACGACCGGCGTCCACCGCCTCTACGACATGGCGCGTGAGGGCACGCTGGCGGTGCCGGCCATCAACGTCAACGACAGCGTCACCAAGTCGAAGTTCGACAACCTCTATGGCTGCCGCGAAAGCCTGGTCGACGGCATCAAGCGGGCGACGGACGTGATGATCGCCGGCAAGACCGCCGTGGTCTGCGGCTATGGCGATGTCGGCAAGGGGTCCGCCGCCAGCCTGCGCAGCCAGGGCGCGCGCGTTCTGGTGACGGAAATCGACCCCATCTGCGCGCTCCAGGCCGCCATGCAGGGCTATGAGGTCGTGACGATGGACGAGGCTGCGCCGCGCGGCGACATCTTCGTCACCGCCACCGGCAATGTCGACGTGATCACGATCGATCACATGCGCGCGATGAAGGACCGGGCGATCGTCTGCAACATCGGCCACTTCGACAGCGAGATCCAGATCGACTCCCTGCGCAACCTGGTCTGGGAAGAGGTCAAGCCCCAGGTCGACGAGGTCGTGTTTCCCGACGGCAAGCGGCTGATCGTGCTGGCGAAGGGCCGGCTGGTGAACCTGGGCTGTGCCACCGGCCACCCCAGCTTCGTCATGAGCGCGTCGTTCACCAACCAGGTGCTGGCGCAGATCGAGCTGTGGAACCACGCCGACAGGTACGAACGGCAGGTCTACGTGCTGCCCAAGCGGCTGGACGAGAAGGTGGCCGAACTGCACCTGGCCAAGCTGGGCGTCAAGCTGACGAAACTGTCGGAGCGCCAGGCCACCTATATCGGCGTTGCCGAGAGCGGCCCGTTCAAGCCGGACTACTACCGGTATTAGGACCGCAGCCGATGACGCCGCCTCGGCGTCATCGGTGACTCAGTCCCTGCGTCGTTGACTTGGGGGCAACCGCGTCGGCTCTCGTCGCCGGCCCGTTCGGGCCGGGGCGAGAGCGGGCGGCTTCAGAACGGCAGCTTCATGCCCGGCGGCAGCTTCATGCCGCCCATCAGGGCCTCCGATTCCTCCTGCACGCGGCGTTCCACCTTGGTGCGGGCGTCGTTGCAGGCGGCGGCCACCAGGTCTTCCAGCACCTCGATCTCCTCGGGGTCGACCAGCGACCGGTCGATGTGCACGCGCTTGATCTCGTGCTTGCCGCTCATCGTCACCGTGACCATGCCGCCGCCGGATTCGCCGGCCACCTCAAGCTCGGCCAGCTTCTCCTGCATCTCGGCCAGCTTGGCCTGCATCTGCTGGGCCTGCTTCAGCATCCCCGTCAGGTTCTTCATGCTCTCCACCCGTTGTCCATCTCGTCCTCGTCGGCGGGCATGGCACCCTCCGCATCCGCTTCGTCGTCGTCGGCCGCCGGCTCGCCGGCGGCCATGCCTTCGGCATCCGTGCGCAGGTCGTGCACCGCCGTGATCGTGGCGCCGGGAAAGGCGTCCAGCACGGCGCGCACGATGGGGTGCTTGGCCGCCTCCGCCTTCGCCGCTTCCTCCTCGGCGTGCTCGCGCTCCTTCAGCGTCGGCTGGCCCGGCGCACTGGAAACGCTGACGACCCACCGCCGTTCCGTCCATTCAGACAGCCGCTGCATCACCAGCGACGGTACGGTGCCGGGGACGCCCGGCTTCATCCGGATTTCCAGCCGCCCGGGCTCATAGCGCACCGGATGGACCCCTGACCAGAGATGGGCGTGCAGCAGCGGTTCGCCGTTGCGGGCGAACAGCGCCACCATCTCCTCGAAGCTCGCCGGTGCGGCAACAGGCGCCGGTGCCGGGGCAACGGCAACGACCGGCGTGGGTACCGGTGCGGATGCCGGCGCGGCAAAGGCCATGGGGGCGGATGGCGGCGTCGGCGGCGCGGCTTCGGCCGCCCGGCCCACCGGCCTGCCGGGGCCGGCGGCGGTCGGGGCGGCCGCCGGGCGCGCGGTCCCTGCGCCCCCGCCATAGCCGCCGCCTTCCAGCGCGCGCACCGCCTCGCCCGGGGTCGGCAGGCCGGCGGCGTGGATCAGGCGGATCACCACCATCTCCAGGGCCGCGGCCGGGGCCGGGGCCGTCTGCACGTCGTCGATGCCCTTCAGCAGCATCTGCCAGGCGCGGTTCAGGACGGGGATCGACAGCCCCTCCACCAGGGTCCCGGTGCGCTTGCGCTCCTCCTCCGGCACCGCGCGGTCGCCCAGGGCGGCCGGCACCAGCTTGGCCCGCGTCAAGGCGTGCGTGACCTCCAGCAGGTCGTGCAGCACGGCCAGCGGCTCCGCCCCCGCGTTGTGCAGGTCGGCCAGTACGTCCAGGGCGGCCACCGCCTCGCCCGCCATGGCATGGGCGAAGACGTCCAGGATGCGGCTGCGGTCGGCCAGCCCCAGCATCTCGCGCACCTGGGCCGCCCTGACGGTACCGTCGCCCAGTGCGATCGCCTGGTCCAGCAGGCTCAACCCGTCGCGCACCGACCCGTCGGCCGCCCGCGCGATCATGGCGATGGCCTCCGCCTCGACGCCCATGCCTTCCTTGGCGGCGATGGCGGTGAAATGCGACTCCAGGACCGGCTGGTCGACGCGGCGCAGGTCGAAGCGCTGGCAGCGCGACAGCACCGTCACCGGCACCTTGCGGATCTCGGTGGTGGCGAAGATGAAGCGCACATGCGGCGGCGGCTCTTCCAGCGTCTTCAGCAGGCCGTTGAAGGCGGCGGTCGACAGCATGTGCACTTCGTCGATGATGTAGATCTTGTTGCGCGCCATCACCGGCGCATAGCGCACGCTTTCGATGATCTCGCGGATGTCGCCGATGCCGGTGCGCGAGGCGGCGTCCATCTCCAGCACGTCGACATGGCGGTCGCCGGTGATGGCCTTGCAGTTGTCGCAGACGCCGCAGGGTTCGGCCGTCGGGCCGCCGCTGCCGTCGGGGCCGGTGCAGTTCAGGGCGCGGGCCAGGATGCGCGCCGTCGTCGTCTTGCCGACGCCGCGCACCCCGGTCAGGATGAAGGCATGGGCCAGGCGACCGCTGGCGATGGCGTTGGTCAGTGTGCGCACCAGCGCGTCCTGGCCGATCAGCTCGGCGAAGGTGGACGGCCGATAGGTGCGCGCCAGCACGCGGTAGCCGCCGGCGCCGGGCTCCGGCTGGGGATCGGGGTGTCCCAAGAGGTCGGTCATGCGTGTTCGGACTTGCGCGATCTGCGGGGCGCCGCCGGCGATGATAGGCGAGGCCGGCCGGCGCCACAAACGCCGATGGCAGCCGGGCAGGCCCCGGGCGCTGCATCGGCATTGCCGGGGCGCCGCCGGTCACGTATCGCTGTCCGCCGCAAGCGGGCTTTCAGGAGGCGACGGATACCCGATGACGTACGGCACCCGCATTCGGCGGCACCCCGTTCAGGCGCTGGTCTTTCTGCTTGTCCTGGCCCTGGCCGGGGTTGCGCGCGCCCAGCCGATGACGGCCGAGGGCCTGGCGGAGTTCATGGAGACCTACTACCAGAACCCGCGGCCCGCCGAGGCGATGGAACGCCTGGCCGCCCTGGATGTCGGCGCCTTCGTCGAGGCCGACCGCGAATCGGCCGAGACCCAGGGCATGGCCATCCTGACCACCTTCTATGCCCATATCCTGCACGCGCACCCCGAACTGGTGGGTCCGCTGGCGGCACGCCTGGCCGCCGGCGGCCGCCACGCCAACGCCCTGGTCGGGGCCGTCGCCATGGCCACCGCTGCCGTGACGACGGGGGAGCAGGGATTGGCGGTGCTGGAGGCGTCGGGCCTGCTGACGCCGGCCGCCCTGGCCACGGTGCGCCAGGCGGTGCCCTATCCGTTCCCCAATCTGCGCGCCATCAGCCATTTCGACATCGACCTGTTGTGGGTGTCGTTCTTCGCCACCGGCGATGCCCGTTACATCACCGAGATCGCCGAATCCCTGACCTATTGGGAAGACAACCCCGAGCTGCGCCTGCCGCGCGAATACCCCGCGCTGACCCTGGAATCGCAGCAGCGCGCCATCATCGAAGTCACCATGGCCGTCATCGCCCACAACACCCTGACCGCCAACGCGCGGCGCCATCCGGCGGTGCTGGCCGCCCTGACGGCCCTGTCGCAGTCGCGCGGCGATCGCGTCGGCGTCATTGCGGGGTCCATCGCCGCGACGGTGCGGGCCGGGGGGTAGGGGCTGCGCGTCGCCATCCAGGCAGGGGGAATTACCATGACCGACACCGACACGCCGGGACCGCTCGCCATCCGGGCGGACAGCGCACCGCCCAACACCAGACCGTCGCTCTATCCGCAACCGTTCGCCGAACGCGTCGGCGGGCGCAAACGGCATCCGCTGGGCGACCTGTTCGGCCTGACCAATTTCGGCGTCAACCTGACGACGATGCGTCCCGGCAGCCAATCGGCGCTGCTGCACCGGCACCGCCGGCAGGACGAGTTCATCTATGTCCTGCAGGGCGAGCCGACGCTGGTGACGGACCGGGGGGAGGTGGCGCTGTCGCCCGGCATGTGCGCGGGCTTCCCGGCGGGTGGGGTCGCCCACCAGCTGGTCAACCGCACCGACGGCGACGTCGTCTACCTGGAGATCGGCGATCGTACCGGCGGCGACGATGTGGCGTACCCCAACGATGACCTCAAGGCCGTGATCGGCCCCGACGGCCAGTGGCAGATGATCCACAAGGACGGGCGGCCGTATTGAGGGGACGTGGGGCGGCGACGATCAGGTCGGCTCGCCCCGGGGCGGCCGCAGCGCAATGGGCGTACCGGTTTCCCGCCAACCGGGTTCCCCGCCGGTGTCGCCATCGCTGGACCGGTCGTAGGAATAGACGCTGACGCCGATGACGAAATCCACCGTCTCGCCGTCGCTCGACAGCGGCAGCATCAGCCGTTCGCCGTCGACGACCTTGCCGGCCTGCTTGTAGACGGTGCCCGACTGGTGGACGATTTCCCGTCCCAGGATGACGCGGCTGAACGACGCGCGCACCAGCGCGACCTGCGAGGCGGGAAACACGTCCTCCAGGCACAGCCCGGTGAGGCGGCGGTCGAAGATGGCCCGTACGTCCTCGCCGGCCAGCCGATAGCGGACCGTCAGCGGGTCGCGCAGGACTTCGGCAAGCCAGATCCGCGACAGCGCCCAGGGGACATCCGTCGGGTCGATATCCTGGCGCGCGGGCATGGCGCGGCTGCCCCGCTTGTCGAGCCAGTAGCGCAGGAACCGCCGCAGGATCGGGTCGGCCACATGCCCGAAATCCTGGGCCTTGCCGCCGCCGCACGGGACGAAATCCGCATCGATCTTCGTCATGACGGCGACGCGCCCATGGGATGCGGCGGGTCCGGTCTCATGATGGCGGGTGGGCGTTCCATTGCATTCGATGGCGGCATGACCGACGGTTTGGCAGACGTCATCACCGTTATACGGGCCGTACCCGGCCTATGGATCACTCTCGTCCGACCGCTTCAGTCCCGGCCAGCGTACATAGGCGAACACCCACAGCCCCAGCAGGTTCAGGTACGGCACCAGCAGCAGGAAGACCCAGATCGGGCTGCGCCGGGCCTTGACCAGGATCAGGCTGCCGAAAGCCATCATGGCCACGATGTAGAGGCCGACGATCAGGTTGGCGAGCCAGGGGTCCAGGCGGGTGAGGAACTCCATCGCCGGCTATCCGCGCTTCGCCGCCGCCGGCCAGCGGGTGACGGCCAGGATGCCCAGTGCCGCGACCAGCCCCAGGAAGGGCACCAGCACCACTAGGGACAGCCACGGACGCAGGCCGGCACGGGCAAAGCTGCGCCACAGCGGCCACAGCGCCAGGACCTGGTAAATCATGGCCAGGCCTTCCGGCGTGGACAGGTAGGCGCGGATCTCCGCCATCACCGTGGCTGTCCCGCCCGTGTCCGGGCTAGCCGGCCGCGGCGCGGGCGGCCTGGCGCGCCGTCTCGCGGGCGATGCGGCGGGCGGCAAGCGCGGCGCTGCCTTCGCGCCTGCTTTCCGACTTCAGCTGGCCGCAGGCGGCCAGGATGTCGCGGCCGCGCGGCGCCCGCACCGGGCTGGCATAGCCCGCATCCATGACGATGCGCGAGAAGCGCTCGATGGCTTCGGGCGTCGCGCAGTCATAGGCCGATCCCGGCCAGGGGTTGAACGGGATCAGGTTGATCTTGGCCGGGATGCCGCGGATCAGGCGCACCAGCGCGCGGGCATCGGCGGGCGTGTCGTTGACGCCCTTCAGCATCACGTATTCGAAGGTGATGCGCCGCGCGTTGTTCAGGCCGGGATAGGACCGGCAGGCGGCCATCAGGTCGGCGATGGGGTATTTGCGGTTCAGCGGCACCAGCTCGTCGCGCAGTTCGTCGGTGACGGCGTGCAGGCTGACGGCCAGGTTCACGCCCAGTTCCGCCCCGCAGCGCTGCATCATCGGCACCACGCCCGCCGTCGACAGCGTGATGCGCCGGCGCGAGATGCTGATGCCCTCGTGGTCCATGACGATCTTCAAGGCCCGGGCCACATTGTCGAAATTGTACAGCGGCTCCCCCATCCCCATCAGGACGATGTTGGAGATGCGGCGGTCGCCTTCGGGCCGCTGCCAGTCGTCCAGCGCTCCGCGCGCATGCATGACCTGGCCCACGATCTCCGCGGCCTGAAGGTTGCGCACCAGGCGCTGGGTGCCGGTGTGGCAGAAGCGGCAGGTCAGCGTGCAGCCCACCTGGCTGGACACGCACAGCGTGCCGCGGTCGTCCTCGGGGATATGCACCGCCTCGACCTCGTGGCCGTCGGCGAAGCGCAGCAGCCATTTCTGCGTGCCGTCGTCGCTGGCCTGGGCGGCGGCAACGGCCGGCCGGCCGATGGTGAACCGCTCCGCCAGGCGTTGGCGCAGTGGTTTGGCGATGTCCGACATCACCGCGAAATCGGTCGCCCCGCGGCCGTAGATCCAGCGCCAGAGCTGCCGCGCGCGGAAGGCGGGCTCGCCCAGTTCGGCTATGGCCGCCGCCATCTCCTCCCGCGACAGGCCGACAAGGTCGCGCGGGGCGTCGGCCGGCGCGGGCTTGTGGGCGGTGAAGACGGCGACGTGGCTGGAAACGCTCATGGCCTATCGGATATGGGGTGCGGCCGGCGTGCCGGCCAGCGCCCGGGCTTCCCCCGGCCGTGTCAGCGGCACAGCTCGTCGATCTGGTTGTGCGCGGCGGTGAACCCCAGCAGGCTGTAGGTATCGGTCGTGCGCGTGCCGCGGTTGGACGTGCCGCGCACCACCATGGTCGACCCCTGGATCATCGCCTGCACGATCCGCCGGTCGTCGTCGGCGTCATAGGCCCAGGCGGTGTCGTTGCTGGTGAACAGGCGGAACTGCTGCGTGCCCACCGTCACCTCCGCCTCGCTGTCCGGCTGGAAGGTGTAGCCGGTGATGATGCTGACGACGTCGCGGGTGTTTTCCGCCGGGCGGTGCGTGACCAGCATGAAGATGTCGCCGCGGCGGGTGTAGTTGCCCTCGTCCCGGGTGGGGCGGCTGGCGATGTAGCAGACGCGGTTGCCGTTCTCCATATAGGTGAAGGCATGCCAGTCCCGGTGGGTGCCGAGGTATTCCAGGTCTTCCTGCGCCCGGGCCTGTCCGGGTGCGGCCAGAATCGCCAGCGCGCCCAGTACCACGCCCGCCAGCCCGAGAAGAGTGCACCTGCGCGTCACCTTGCCCATGAGCCTGTCCGTACCTCTGCGTTGTTGATCATCGTCCGAATGGCGTTCTACTGCGCCGCCGCCCGTTCCGCCATGGACGCATCGGACTGTTGGTGCGGTTTTGGTCAATTTTGCGGCCCGCCGAAGTGATCCGCGGGTGCCTGGCTTCCGTACCAGATGCCATGCGTCAGGTCGACTCCCAGCCCGCCGGTTTCCCCCCAGGCGCCCCGATGCCGCCGATGTGGCGCATGTCGTGGCTTGTGGGCGGCCTGTTGATGCCGTTGAATGGCGCCATGTCGGACATCGATGCATCGACCCCGCAAGCCGTGGACGGCGACCTGCCGCTCAGTCGCCTGGTGCAGGCGGTGGCTGAGTCGCGGGACCGTTCGGCGTTCGCGTCCCTGTTCGCGTATTTCGCCCCCAGGATCAAGGCGTATCTGATGCGCGGTGGCGCCGATGCCGCAACGGCGGAGGAAATCGTCCAGGAGGTGATGATCGCCATCTGGCGCCGTGCCGAAACGTTCGATGCCGCGCAGGCTACCGTCAGCACCTGGGTGTTCACCATCGCCCGCAACAAGCGCATCGACCTGCTGCGGCGCGAGCGGCGGGCCGAAGTCGACCCGGACGATCCCGCGCTGGTACCGGCACCGGAAGAGCTGGCCGATGTCAGGATCGCGGCCGGGCAGGACGCCGGCCGGCTGCAGGCGGCCATGCGCGGCCTGCCGGAAGAGCAGCACGAGCTGCTGCGCATGGCTTACTTCGACGACAAGCCGCACAGCGCCATCGCGGAGGCGAGCGGCCTGCCGCTGGGCACCGTGAAATCGCGGATCCGGCTGGCGCTGGCACGGCTGCGCAAGGAAATGAAGGTCGAGCATTGATGGGCAAGACTGTCTCCGGTTCGGATATGCCCTGCCCCAGCCATCATCCCGACGAGGGGCTGGTGATGGACTATGCCACGGGGGCGGCCTGCGAGGCGGGGTCGCTGATCCTGGCTTCGCATATGACCCTGTGTCCGCGGTGCCGCAGCCTGGCCGAGGCCTGCGACGTGGTCGGCGGCTCGCTGCTGGCGGAGATCGAGCCGGAACCGGTGAGCAAGCGATGCCTGTTGGCGGTCCTGGCGGGCATCGGCGATCGCCGTGGCGCGGCGTCCGACCCCGCGCGCCCGCGGCCGCCGGCCGATATCGTGCTGCCGGCACCCCTGCGCAACCACCTGGGCACCGATCTCAACGGCGTGGCATGGCGCAGGGTGATGCCCGGGATCGAGGAAGCGCATGTGCCGACCTGCGGCGGCCGGTTCAAGGGCCGCCTGATGCGCATCGCCGCCGGCGTCGCCGTGCCGCGGCACACCCATGACGGTGTCGAGATGACGTTGGTGCTGGCCGGCGGCTTCAGTGACGAGCACGGCCGCTACTACCGCGGCGACCTGTCCGTCTCGGGCCCGGAGATCGACCATGCGCCGGTGGTGGATGCCGACGGCGAATGCGTCTGCTTCGTTGCTACCGACGGGCCGATGAAGCTGACCGGCCCGGTCGCCCGCCTGTTCAGCCGGTTCATCAGGTTCTAGCGCCGATCCTGGGTTGCGGTCTTTCCCGGCGCGCCCCGGGCTGACCTCGCAACATTGACGCACGCCTTTGCATCTGCGGCCCGGTCGGCCTAGGCTGGATTGTTGCACTGCAAACCAGTGCGGCGGGAACGCTGTACAGGGACGAAGGCGATGGGTGAGGGCCCGATCTTCCGATATCGGGCGTTGCGGGCATCGGGTGCGCTGAAGCCCGACCCGGAGCAGGAATTGGCGGCGGAGAAGCTCCAGGCGCTGCACCATGCGCTGGTGGACTATCAGCCGCAGAGCGGGGTCACGGGCTGGCGCGCTCGCCTGGGCATCAGCCGCCGGCCGAAGGAGGCCGCGCCCCAGGGCCTGTACATCTTCGGCGGGGTCGGGCGCGGCAAGAGCATGGTCATGGACCTGTTCTTCGAGACCGCGCCCGTGGCGGCCAAGCGGCGCGTGCATTTCCACGCCTTCATGCTGGAGGTGCATGACCGCCTGCATGCCTGGCGCAAGGCCCCGCACAACCGCCCGCAGATCCGCCGCGCCGGCCGCGATGCCGACGACATCCAGGTGCTGGCCCATGTGCTGGCGGACGAGGTCTGGCTGCTCTGTTTCGACGAGTTCCATGTCGTCGACATCGCCGATGCCATGATCCTCGGCCGGCTGTTCACGCAGCTATTCGAACTGGGCGTGGTGGTGGTCGCCACGTCCAACTGGGCGCCGGACGACCTCTACAAGGGCGGGTTGCAGCGCGAGCTGTTCCTGCCGTTCATCGCGCTTCTGAAGGAGCGGCTGGACGTGCTGGAACTGGACCACGGCGTCGACTACCGGATCGAGCGGCTGAAGGGCCAGCAGCTCTACCACCATCCGCTGGGGGCGCAGTCCAGCCGGGCGCTGGCTCGTGCCTTCGCCGAGATCACCGACGGGGCGGAAGCGGCGCCCGACAGCCTGATCCTGAAGGGCCGGACGCTGGAAATCCCGCGCGCCGCCCGCGGCGCCGCCTGGTTCGCCTATGAGGACCTGTGCGAGCGGCCGCTGGGCCCCGCCGACTACCTGGCGCTGGCGGTGCATTTCCACACGGTGCTGGTGGACGGCGTGCCGCGCTTCACCGAGGACAAGCGCAATGCCGCCAAGCGCTTCATCACCCTGATCGATGCGCTCTACGAACACCGGTCCTACGCCATCATCGCCGCCGAGGTGGCGCCCGACCGGCTGAACGGGACGGAGACGCATGCGCTGGAATTCACCCGCACCGTCAGCCGCATCATCGAGATGCAGGCGGAGGACTATCGCCAGCGGGCGCACCTGACCTAGAGACTGCTTCAGCGAAGATGTCGACCATATGAATGAGAGCAAGATTCGGACATCCGGCCGATCCTGCCTGATGTCATCTTGCTCTCAGGCGCCGTCCGGCCAGATCGGTGGCCAGCCACACGGCACCGCCCACCAGCCCGGCCGCTGCCAGCACCGCCCCGAAGACCAGCGAGGTGGCCAGGGCCGCATCCTCCGCCACGCCGGCATAGCCCAGCCCGATGACCATGGCGCCCTCGCGCACGCCCCAGCCGGCGATGGACACCGGTGCCATGGTGACGATCAGCACCGCAGGGCCGATGACCAGGAACTGGCCCAGCGTGGCGGGCGTGGCGAAGATCCAGCCGATGGCGGCCAGGATCAGGATGCTGCCCAGGTGGATGACCACCGACAGGGCCAGCGCCGTGCCCAGGATGCGCGGCGCCCGCAAGAGGCAGCGCAAGGCCAGGCCGACGGATTTCAGCGCATGCAGCGGTTTCCAGCGCTGCCAGCGCAGCGGCAGCCAGCCGAGGCCGGCCACCAGGACGATGCCGCCGATGCCGGCCGCACAGATCATCAGCGCCGACCACGCGGCCACGCCGCCGCCGGTCAGCCGGAACAGCCAGGGCAGGCCCGCCAGCACGATCGCGATCAGGGCGGCAAGGGCCACCGCCCTGTCGACGACGACGCTGGCGACGGCGTCCGTCAGCCGCACGCCGCGGCGGAAGGCGGCCCAGGCGCGCACGGCGTCGGCGCCCAGGGTCGACGGTACCGCTTGCAGGAAGAACAGGCTGAGGAAGACGATCCGCACCGCCGGCAGCGGGCGGCCGTGCCCTTCCAGCGCGCGCAGGACCAGCCGCCAGCGCCACGCCTGAAGCACCGCCAAACCCAGCATCGCCGCCACCAGCCCCACCAGTGGCCCCACCGCGGCCTCCGACAGGCGGCTGGCCAGCGCGTCGCGGTCGACGCCGCTCAACACCCAGGCCAGCAGGGCGGCGGACAGTCCGATCTTGACCGCCAGCGAGGCGGCGGCCCGCAGGCGTCCGGCAGTCGGGCGCGATCCCGCCTCAGCCGGCACGGTCCAGCACCAGCAGCAGCCGGAAGCCCATCAGCCGGCCCAGCACCGGCTCCAGCCCCCGTTCGACCCACAGGGCGGCCGGAACAAGGGCGGCGGGGATCAGGCTCCACGGCCGGAAACCGCCCGACAGCGGATAGGCAAGCAGGCTCAGATACCGTGCCTGCGACAGCCGCAGCCCGGGCACCGCCTCTGCCAGGGCGGCCGCATGGCGGCGCACCAGCAGGCTCGCCACCGCCTGGTTGGCATCGAACGGGTCGCGGTCGGGGCTCAACGGGCCGTCGGCCAGGGGGTCGGCGGCCATGTCCACCGGCTCGGGATGGAAGCGGTGATAGAAGGGGTGGCTCAGCGGCGTGATCGCCGGTTCCAGCAGCACCAGCCGGCCGCCCGGTTGCAGCAGCCGTTCCGCCTCGCGCAGGAAGCGGACCGGGCGTTCGATGTGGTGCAGCACGTCGACGGCGACGATGTTGGCGAAGACGGCAGGCGCGAAGGGCAGTGCCTGGGCGTCGGCGGCGACGTCCAGCCAGGGCAGGACGACGATGTCGCTGGAAACGACGTCGGGCAGCAGCGCCTTCAGGTTGCCCGACCCACCGCCGACCTCCAATGTCCGCCCGGGCCGGCAGGCGGCGACGATGCGCCGGTAGTAGTCGCCGTAGATGGCGCGCAGGACCGGCTTTTCGTCCCAGGTCTGCCGCTGCTGGTGCAGCTTGCCGGTCACGCGGCGCGGCCCCTACAGCCTGTCGCCGTCCAGGTTGCGGCTGCCAATGTCGACACCGCCTACAGCGCTTTCAGTTTGCGGAAGGCGAACACCACCATGCGCAGCAGCAGCCAGCCATGGCGGAAGCGCGAGATCTGGGTGGAGCCGTAGCTGCGCGCGGCATAGCGCACCGGCACCTCGACGATCTTCAGGTTCAGCTTGGCCGCGCCGAAGATCAGGTCGAAATCCCCGAACGGATCGAAGTCGCCGAAATAGGCGCGATTGGCGGCGATGCGGCGATAGGCGCTGGCCGTCAGCACCTTGGTGCCGCACAGCGTGTCGGTGAACGACTGGTTCAAGAGGTACGAGAAGATGGTCGCGAAGACGCGGTTGGCCCAGTAGTTCAGGAAGCGCATCGCCTCGCGCTCCATCGGATAGACGAAGCGGGTGCCGTTGACGAAATCGGCCTGCCCGCGTTCGATCAGCCGATGGAACTTGGGGATGTCTTCCGGCGGGACGGTCAGGTCGGCATCCAGGATGACCAGGACATCGCCCGAAGCGGCGTCGAAGGCGGCCCGCACCGCATCGCCCTTGCCCCGCCCCGGCTGCTGCAGGCAGGTGATCTTGTGGTCCGGATAGGCGGCCTGCACGCGCAGGATCTCGTCCCAGGTGCCGTCGCTGGAATGGCCCTCGACGAACACGATCTCCTGGTCGGGGGCGAACTGCGGCAGGCGCTGCACCGCCGCTTCGATATTGCCGCGCTCGTTGCGCGCCGGCACCACGACCGAGCAGGACAGCGCCCGGGGCCGTTGCAGGTCGCGTGAGCGGGCGACGACGTAGTGGCGCAGGCACAACAGCCGGATCAGCGGCAGCGGGGCGAGGAAGCGGTTGACCAGGCTGCCCAGGCCAAGCAGCCGCCGGGGCACCAGCGTGCGCCACTCGCGCTTGATCGGCTCGAACCCGCCCAGCGCCAGCAGGTTGACGATCTCCGCCGACGACAGCCAGTTGACCTGCCCCGACGGCATGCGCGCGCCGAGGGCGGTGCCCAGCTTCAGCACCGGTTCCCACAGATGGGAATAATGGGCGACGATGATGCGCGTGTGCGGGCCCGACAGCGCCTGCAGCCGCTCCAGCGCCGCCTGGCAGTCGTCGAGGAAGCCCAGCGTATCCGACAGCACGATGACGTCGAACGGCCCGCGGGCGGCCAGCGCGTCGATGACGGCGGGGTCTTCCATGTCGCCGACCAGGAAGTCCAGCGGCCCGGGCCGCGACCGCGCTTCGGCGATCATGGCGGGGCTCAGGTCGACGCCCACGCCCTCGCTCGGCTCCAGCGCCGCCAGCAGGCGGCCGGTACCGCAGCCCAGGTCCAGCACCTTCTGCCCCGGCGCCACCAGGAAGCGCATGAAGCGGTGGTCGACGCGATAGAAATAGCGGTTGCGGTCGATCCAGCGGTCGCGGACCGGGGCCAGCCGGTCGAACAGGGCGCGCAGGCCGCGCTTGCGGTCGGGGGTGTGGGGCAGGGCGTCGGATGGCATGTCGGGCCGCGTGTCGGTCTTATGGTCGGTCGCTGTCAAGGGGTCACATCTGCGGTTGGTCGAGCACCAGCACATTGGCCGAGCGGTGCCCGCAGCCGCGGATCGGCCCGTCGGTGCCGGGTCCGTCGCCGGGAACGGCAATCCAGCTCATCTGCCGGGCGGCGGGGTTCCAGCGGCGCGCGAGGACGAAGGGCGGCGGCACGTCGACGGCCAGGCGGTCGTCGTTGTCGGCGGCAAAGGACGACGCCGCGCGATAGTCGCGCGTGCCGACCCGCGGGTCGCCGTCCGGCAGCACGACCACCCGGCTGTCGGCCCGGCCCAGCAGGGCGATCGCCACCTGCCCGTCGGCGCAGTCGGGCAGGTCCGGCGCCGCGCTGGGATGGCCGGCATACAGGGGCACGGCCGGCAGCACGAGAAGGACGACACCGGCCAGGATCGCCGCACTGGCCGCGCCAACGCTTCGCCGCGGTGGCGTCTCGGCGCTGCCGGCAGCCGGCATGCGCAGGGCGGCGGCCAGCCCGATCCCCATCAGGGCGGCCGTCACCGGGATGGTCGCCGCATAGACCCGGGTACCGCCGTCGGCCAGCATGGGCACGGACAGGAACACACCCGCCTGCACCACCAGCAGCAGGGCGCTTGCCGGCTGCCGGCGGTGCTTCCACGCCCACCACAGGCCGATCAGGGTCAGGATCAGGGCGATGCCGCGCGATACCGGGTCGTCATAGAATTCGTGCCAGTCGGTGTTGACGAAGAAGTCGTTATAGGTGTCGGCGATGCCGTGCAGCGCGGTCCACGGATGCGTCCGCGCCTGGTCGATGGCCAGGCGGTAGATCGCGGCATAGCGGTCGGCCGGATCGCCGGCCTCCAGCACCTCCGGATGGTCGCGGTAGACCTGCTGCCAGCCCTTGTTGCCGGCAACGACGCCGTACAGCGTGGGCGCGAAGTTGCCGAAGGCCATCCCGTCGTCGCTGGCATAGGCGCGCCCCAGCACGGTGCTGGCGGCAAAGCCGCTGGCCGTGGCGGCCAGCGTCCAGGCCAGGGTCAGGGCGACGGCGCGGCGTCCGCCGTCGCGGGCGCGCCAGCTGAGCCAGGCCACCAGGATCGGCAGCACGAACAGGGCGCCCGCCCGGGCGTTGAGGGCGAAGGACAGGGCCACCAGGCCCAGGGCGACCTGCCAGCCGCGGTGCGCGCGCACACCGTCCCACAGCAGGGCGAAGGCGACGGCGCCCAGGGCAAGGCCCAGGTTTTCCGACAGCAGCGAGCCCATGTGCCAGTGGTAGAAGGTCAGAAGCGCGGCAAAGCAGGCCAGTCCCGCCGCCGGGCCGTGCGTTGCCGCAAGCGCGCGGGCGGCCAGGAACACCGCCGTCGCGTTCAGCCAGACGAACACCGCCTGGGCGGCCATGGTGCTGCCGCCGCTGCCGGCAAACAGGGCGCCCAGCACGGCCGCCGTGAACGGGCGGCGCGATCCGAACTCATCCAGCTGGCCCAGCTGCCACAACCGGTAGGCCCCTTCTTCATAGGCGGCGGCGTCCAGTCGCTGAAGCACGCCCAGAAGCACGTTGGCGCCGTCCGGGCCGCCGGCCCACATGGCCGTCAGGGGGACGGCGAAGCACACCAGCACCAGCAGATAGCCGACCACGCCGGAAGCCCGCCCGCGCGGCGCGGCAGCGATGCCGAACCGCAGGGCCACGGCCAGGCCCAGGCAGGCCGCGGACACGAGGATCGGCCAATACGCCACCAGGCCGGCGCTCGACAGGCCGAAGGTGGCCAGGATCGCCGTCACCGACACAAGCGTCTCCACGCCCGGCAAGGCCAGGACCGTGCGCCCGGGGCGGGGGGGACTAGCCATCTGGATGGGCCGTGGCGATTGCATTGCCTCGAAACGGCGCCCACGGCGCACAAGGGTATCACGGTCGCCGGCACCCGGCGCGCAGGGCCGACAGTCAACCGACGGGTAAACAGCGCAAACGGGCGCGCCGGGGGTGGCATGTCGTTCGCGGCTGCACGATAGCGATCGGCCTGCGTCAGGCAAGGGCATTGTGTTCATCCAATGAACATATGCCTTGACACCTTTCGGCACCGCGCGGATACCAGCCGTCATGTCGAGCCCGGCGGGCGTGAGCGCGTCACCCCCGCTGCGGTAGCGTGAGCCGGCCATGCCGGGCGACCGCCGGCAACGCGGCATGCCCATCCCGGGCGGCGGGGCCGCCGGCATCCGCATGGCCTCGGTCGCGCGGATCGTGATTCGCCGCGTCCGCGCCCGATGGCGGTGCCCATGCCGACGGTGGCGGAGAGGTTGCCAGTACGGTGAAAGATCCCCAAGAGTGATCCTTGCCCTTTCCGGACGGCCTGACGCACTGTGCGCATGCCGGGCACGGAAAGATAAGAAGCGAGGGTGGAGGTGGACCTGACCACCCCTGGCGCAAGAGGACACTGGGGCATACGTGTCGCGGCCCAGCCACCGGATGGCGGGCCGCACGTCTTGCGCTGCCTGGCGCTGGCCGAAGCGCTGGAGCGCAGGGGCAGGCCGGTCCGGTTCTTCGTCGACGAGGGCCGGACATTCTGGCCCGCCCTGCAACGCCGCCTGTACCGGTGGAAGCCGGAGCCGGATCCGGCCGGCGCCTGGGCGATGCTGGAAGACGTTGCCGCCGGCGAGCTGGAGGCCTGCATCTTCGACGGGGTGCAGTTCGATCCCCGCGCCGTGACCTGGGCGGCGGCGCGGGTGTTGACGGTCGAAATCGACGACCGCCATCTCCGCCCGCACGGCCATGTGGTCATCAACCCCGGCCTGGCGGCGGAGCCTTCGCGCTATCCGCTGCCGGCAAGCCAGGTGCTGTGCGGTGTCGACTTCGCCATGCTGCGCAGCAGCCTTGCGGAGGCCCGCGGCGCCACGCTGGACCGGCTGTCCGCCGGTGGCGGGCTGGGACCGGCCGACCGGCTGCTGGTGGCCATGGAGGCGGTGGAAGCCGACGACGCGACGGCGCTGGTGCTGGATGCGCTGGCGCTGATCCCGCATCGCGGCGTCGTCATCGTGATCCTCGGCAGTCGCGCACCCAATCTCGACGCCGTCATGCGCCGGGTCACGGCCATGGAAGCGGTCATGGTCGAAGTCGATGTCGACGACCTGGCGGACTATTACCTGGCGAGCGACCTGGTGATCGGCGACGGCGGCAACCTGTTGCTGGAGCGCATGTGCTGTGGCATTCCCTCGATCTCGCTGGCCCTGACACCGGATCAGCAGCGCGCCAACGCGCGCGCGGCGGGGTATGGTGCCACGATCGATGGCGGGCTGGCGG